>CAZFEN010000009.1:8381-41863 GCA_964517765.1 uncultured Actinomycetota bacterium
AGCTTTTTAATATCGGCCAGGGCAAGGGATTTTATGTCTGTGCTTGCATGGAGTTTACCTGTTCTTATTATCCTTATAATTCCATCGTTTACTATAATGTTTCCGGGTGCAGTCACCGGGTGGATCAAGGTTATTCCAACCTATTACCTTGTAGATACTGTACACCGTGCGGTTAACTTCGGATCCGGTTGGGGAGATATCTGGATTAATCTTTTGATTCTCTTTGGCTTTACTCTGGTTATATTCTATGCAGGCCTTTATATGTTGAGGAGGAAATTTCGATGAACAGCAGACGTATGGGTGTACTATTCAGCAAGGAGTTTCTTTATGGCTCCAGGAGTTATATATTTGTTTTTTCTATTGTAGGACCGATTATTATTTCAATTATTATTTCACTCATATTTGGGACCTGGCTTGTTGAAAAACCTGGACTTGGCATCATGGATGAGGGTAGATCTCAACTTGTTTCGATGTTTGATGATATCGATTCAATGGATAATATTAAATACAATACTACTGACGAAATGAAAGACGCAGTAGAAAGAGGTGCCGTTGACATAGGCATTATCATACCGTTAGATTTTGACAACTCTATTTTAAAGGGAGAGAAAACGGAAATAAAAGCTTTTATCTGGGGAGAAAGCACAGCAAAGAATCGGAGCATAATAGGAGCGACAATAGTAAATACGGTAAGAGAACTGGCAGGTCAGCCGGCTCCCATCGAAATTGAGACAATTACCCTGGGTGAAAGTGCAAGCATTCCATGGAATGACAGGCTGCTTCCCTTTATTGTACTTTTGGCAGTATTTCTGGGCGGGCTTATGCTGCCATCAACCTCAATAGCCATGGAAAAAGAGAAGAGAACAATAAGAGCTCTGATGGTAACTCCGGTATCAATCGAAGAAATTTTTCTGGCTAAAGGAATATTTGGTTTTATTCTAAGTTTCTTTATGGGAATCCTGATTCTGGTAATAAATAAATCCTTTGGTGCCCAACCATTACTCCTGACAGCAGTACTTGCACTCGGTGCCATAATGGCAGCTGAACTCGGAACGCTGCTCGGAGTCTATGTAAAGGATTTTGCCACTATATTTACTATCTGGAAATCTTCCGGAATCATACTTTTCGCTCCCGCAATTATTTATATGTTCCCAAGCATTCCGGAATGGATCGGTAGAATATTTCCGACTTACTATATCACCCAGCCCATTGTCGAATTAAGCCAGAAAAGCGGAGTTTGGACTGATATTGCGACAAACACTTTCATTCTGATTGCAATAGATATAGCTCTCATATTTATCTTACTTTTTACTCTAAGAAGGAAGCAATACACTGCAGTCAGTTAATTAATATTCCAGAAGTATCCCGTCGTTATAATCCCAGTAAAATAAAATAGTATCATTTTCTTTGAAGTCCGGAAAACTTCTGTTATTTTTTACTTCGATTCTTATTTTTCCCAGGCTACTCGAAATCACCTCAAGCCTTATATCTGGACCTTCGAATATTATTGATCTTACTTTTCCATTGAAAAAGTTTTTATTTCCCTGCAGTTTTCCTGCTAGCCTTATCTTTTCGGGTCTTATAAAAAACACAGGGGGTGTTATCTTGTCTTTAGCCCCGGGTAAATTAGATTTTTATTCTTGCTTTTTATGATAATCCTGAATACAGATTAAACAGTTTTTGAAGTTTTAAAATAAATAATCCAAATCAAATTTTATCAGATATCTTGATTTCTTAAAATTCAGTTTAAAGTTCAGAATATCCTTATTTAAAAAATGCTATAATGTAACTTTAAAAATCTGTTACAAAAATTTATGACAAAATACATTATAAAATCAAATGGCGAAAAAGAACCCTATGATGATGAAAAAATAAAATCTTCCATTATAAAAGCCGGATCTTCTCCGGATATCGCCGCGGAGACTGTCAGAACAATCACTAAAAAGGTAAAAGATAATATGAGCACCGATGAGATCTACGATAAAGCCCTAAATCGTCTTAAAGTGCTGGAACCCCGGGTCGCCCTTAAATATTCCCTGAAAAGAGCAATTATGGATATGGGACCTGAAGGATTTGCTTTTGAAAAATATATAGCAAAGATTTTAAGAGAATATGGTTTTAATACGGAAGTAGGGCAATTTGTACGTGGTTATTGCGTTGAACACGAAGTCGATGTCGTTGCAAAAAGAGAAGACGAAGTCTATCTTATAGAATGTAAATATCATAACTCACCCGGAATTAAGTCCGATGTAAAAATTGCTCTTTATATCCACAGCAGATTCCTTGATATAGAGAAAGCCAGAGGAAAAAAAGATAGTAACAATCATTTAGAAGCCTGGCTGGTAACCAACACCAGATGTACATCTGATGCCATAAAATATGCCAA
The DNA here is from genome assembly GCA_964517765.1 of uncultured Actinomycetota bacterium. Lineage (GTDB taxonomy): Bacteria > Actinomycetota > Humimicrobiia > Humimicrobiales > Humimicrobiaceae > Hydromicrobium. The sequence continues at coordinate 10,768 of CAZFEN010000009.1, forward strand.
TTGTGTGGGCCTGAAAATTCTGGCATGGCACTACCCGGAAGTTGAAAATCTCCAGTACTTTATTGAAACAAAAAAACTTTATCCGATAAGTATACTTTCTACAATCAACAAAAAACAAAAAGAGATATTGCTTGATTCGGGTATCATATTAATAAAAGAACTCGAAAGTTACGGAGCGAAAGACTTGACCGGATTAATACATGTGAATCACTGGCAGGCATCGAAAATTCTAAACGAAGCAAGAATTTTATTATGAAAATATGAAAATGAATTATGACACTGCAGTATTCGGAGGCGGCTGTTTCTGGTGCCTTGAGGAAATATTTCTGCAAATAAACGGGGTAGAAAGTGTCGAATCTGGTTATGCAGGAGGATTCAGGGAAGAACCTTCATATGAAGAAGTCTGCTCAGGAGAAACAGGTCATGCAGAAGTGATAAAAATCGAATTTGATCCAGGGATTATGAGCTATGATCAATTGCTTGAAGTGTTTTTTTATATTCATGACCCGACAACTCTAAATCATCAGGGAAATGATACAGGGGAGCAATATCGTTCAGTTATTTTTTTTACTTCAGAGGAACAGGAAAAAAGTGCACGAGCATTTATCGATAACTTAGAAAATAAACAAATATTTTTGGAGCCAATAGTGACTGAAATCAAACCACTGGATAAATTTTACAGAGCAGAAGATTATCACCAAAAATATTTTATGAACAATCTTTCACAGCCTTATTGCCAGCTTATCATATCGCCAAAAATAAAAAAATTCCGTGAAAAATTCACGAAACTCTTAAAACAATAATCTATTTATTTAAATAATTGTCAGAATTGTCAGCCTGCATCATTTATCTTATTTGAAGAAATCACAATAATCGATTATCTGCCGGAACAGGTAGAGCAGTCCCCGCTGGTGCAGCTGCTGCATGATGATGGACTTCCGGAACCATCATTACCCTCGGAGGATTTTTTGAAACCCACAGGTGCAAAGATTCTTATCATATTTTTACTTCCGCATTTCTCACATTTAATATGGCAGCTATTATCTTCTTTTATCACTACTTCTGAGATGCTTCCGCAATCTTTGCATTTATAATCCACAAAACGCAAATCTATCACCTTTAATAATATACCAGTACTTTTCCAACACATTATAATAATACATAACTCAATATTTAATCAAGTTGCAGATTATCCTGAATTAATAAGTAGTGATTTATTTAAGTTTAGAGAAATATGGCAGAGCTGACAGATTACTAGACTGACACTCTGACCTCGATCGGCGAGAGTAGTCCCTGGGCGAATTGATCTACATATGTCTTCCATGCCTCATAGCCTGCAAACTGGCCACTCCTATCCCAGCAGAAACCGGCCCAATAAGAAGCCCTGTTGTCGTCTGGTACCCGGGCCAACATAAGAAGGTTGTATTGGTCTTCCGTCTGTTTCTCATAGAGCCTGGGGTTCACTATGACCGCCAGTCCCTGCTCGCCGCCATTCATCTCCATGGGTTCCCACTTGACCAGCCAGCCCCTCTCTTCGTTGATATTCCAACGCTCCCCTATGACCTTCTTGAGCCCGGCGCCGGTGATCATGACTGTTTGCTTTTCAGGTTTGTAGATGCTTTGATAGTGAGTCAGATTCTGCCCTGCATCCAGAGAAATCCGCTTAACCTCAGAAACCATTATCCCGTTGACTTCGAACGGTTCATAGGTCAACTCAAACATCACGCGGATCGGCCCGTTAGTCAGGGTACGGGAACTTACAAAGTTCTTGGAAACCCAGAGCCTGTCTGCCGCCCACAGACCATTACCGCCACATCCGCGGCTTAGCCCGGCCGAGTAGAAATCCCCGCCTTCTCCTGTGTCTCCATGGTAGTTATCCACCATATACCAGTCATTTATGACCAGGCGGGACGTACGCTTTGACCATATGTCCACTGTGCTGCTGGTCAACGGATATAGGACACATGTCTCCAGTGTCTTTCCGTAAATTCGAAAGGCAATGCGATCATTTTCCCAGCAGAAGTCGTCGCACCGCTCTTGTACAAAGCGGCCATAAGCACTAAACTGGGCTTTGGTATACACCCTCTTATCACCCACGATAGCTGTGAAAATCCGGGTTTGTCCCGCAGCAAAGTCCGCCTGGAATATCAACTGTTCCGGGGTGTAGTCCCCATTGGTATCCACTGCCTGGCAGAGCAGCTCCTTACCATTTGTATCCTTAACATGTATTTTGGTTAGATCCTTTTCGCCAAGTGCTGATAAATCTTTGGCCGAAAGCTCGATAGTCTGACCGGGTCGGTCAATATCAAGTTTGTTGACGACAGTTATCTTTACCGTCCCGTTACTCTTGAAAATGGCTGTGTCTTCTTTTAGCATTGTTTTGCCCCTCCTTGAATAGCTTAAATCTTTTATGTTATTGAAATCTAATAGCTGAATTGCAGAATCATGATTTTAATACTTATAAAATAACTTAATCAAGGGTTATCTTTGTACCCTTCCTGAAGTGTCACCTCCCATTAGCTTTTCTACTTCTGAAATTGAAACTCTATTGAAATCTCCCGATATCGAATGTTTCAGGCAGCTTGCTGCCACTGCAAATTCCAGTGCCTGCTGCTTATCTTTATAAGTATTCAGACCATATATCAGTCCGGCAGCAAAAGAATCGCCTCCGCCCACTCTGTCGACAATATCCCTGATTTCATACTTTTTGCTCAAATAGAAATTACTCCTATCGTTCATGCATCCTGACCATCCATTAATATCAGCACTTATACTTTCCCTTAGAGTTATAGCTATGGCCTTCAGGTTTGGAAACGTTTGCAGAACTTTTTCTGTTAGTACCCTGTATTTCTCTGTATCAAGCACTCCGCTTTCAACTTCTACATCAATCCTAATCCCCAGAGATTTCTGACAATCTTCTTCATTTGCGATACCATAATCGACATATTTTACAATTTCAGGCATTATATCTGTAGCTTCTTTACCATATTTCCAGAGGTTTTTCCTGAAGTTAAAATCACAGGATACAGTTACTCCACTTTCTCTGGCTTTCTTTACGGCTTCTAAAGAAAGCTTCATGGCATTTTCAGATATGGCCGGAGTTATCCCGGTGATGTGGAACCATCCCGCATTTTTAAAAATATTTTCCCAATCTATGTCACCGGGTTTCGCCAGCGAGATAGCTGAATAATCCCTGTCATAAACTACAATCGAAGGACGCTGGTTTGCCCCATTTTCAAGGAAGTAAATCCCCATTCTCCCGTCATTGTGTATTATCAAAGAAGTATCTACCCCCCATTTTCTTAATTCATTCTCGCAGGCATTTCCAATTATATTTTTTGGTAATGCTGTGCAAAAAGCGACATCCATGCCAAAATTCGCAAGAGATATGGCCACATTTGCCTCGCCGCCGCCAAAAGTTGCTTCAAGTAAAGGGGACTGGAAAAGCCTCTCCGAGCCTGGTGAATTTAATCTTAACATTACCTCTCCAAAGGTCACCATTCTTTTTATTTTCATTCCCTATCCTCCTTTACTTTTGTAAGAGATGTACAGCAAAACCACCCATTTCACTTTCCAAATATACTGAAATCGGCTTTTCTTCAGTTCCCTTTCTTGTGCTCCAATCCACTCTATACCCCTTCTTTTCAAGATAGTATACTGCTCTTGGAACACTACTTGTTCTAATTGCTAAATGTCCGATGGTCCCACGGCCTCTGGACTTATTTACTTCTATTCCTGAGCCGGAAAAATTAGATGAATTACCTCTTTTTAGATTAAATCCAAAAGCATTTGAAAACATTTCAGCAATAGCCAATGATTCCTTTTCACTTTCAGTATTGATCCCAATATGAGCAAACTCGAATCCCAGCAATATATTAATAGATTCCTTTACAATCCTGGTAATTTTATCGAAGTTACCAGCGTTAATATCTGAAGGTTTACACAACCATCCTCCCCCTATTGCATGTATATATGGTTTGTCCGCAAAACCCGCCAGATTTTCGTTGCTTACTCCGCCGGTTGGTATAAATTTAACCATTCTGTACGGACCATATAATGCTTCACAACCTTTGATACCACCAAATATATTGGCCGGGAAATATTTCAGTATTGTAAGACTAAAATTTAGAGCCTGCTGTATTTCTGTTGGTGTAATAACTCCGGGTGTTATGGCTATATTTTTGTCAATACACCATTCAATAAGTTCAGGATTTAGCCCCGGTGATACAATAAATTCCGCTCCTGCTTCTACGGACTCTTCCGCTTTTTCTATTGAAAGAATGGTACCAGCACCCAGAAGCATCCGGGGATAGGCTTCTTTAACTTTTTTTATTGCTTTAATACCCTCTTCTGTACGCATTGTAATTTCCATAACATCAAGGCCACCGTCTAGCAATGCTTTTGCTGTCAGTACTGCAAGTTCTGCATCATCTATTACAACTACAGGAACCAAGCCTATATCTCCTATCTTTTTCAGAACATTATTCAATTATGATCCTCCTTAAAATTTATTTATCCAATATTTAGGCTCTTCACTATCAAACATCTTTTATTTTATTCACTACCAATAAATCTATCATATTTTTTTATTTATAATAGATAATTTACCTAACAATTTTTATAAATCTAAAAAATTATTTTCCCCAATGTTTACCTGGCTAACCAACCACCATCTACAGCAATTGTATATCCATTAATATAATTTGCTGCTTCAGACGCTAAAAATACTGCAGGTCCCGCTACATCTTCCGGTAATCCCCATCTTCCAGCTGGGATTCTATCCAGGATAGCATTGCTTCTATCTTTATCTTCTCTTAATGCTTTTGTATTATTAGTAGCCATATACCCGGGTGCAATTGCATTAACATTTATATTATATTTCGCCCATTCATTGGCTAATGCTCTTGTTAATCCCATAACGGCACTCTTACTTGCCGTATATGAAGGAACCCTGATTCCACCCTGGAATGAAAGCATTGATGCAACATTAATTATTTTGCCGCCTGTTTTTTGTCTTATGAATTGTTTTGCAATAGCCTGTGAAAAGAAGAATAAAGTCTTTACATTGATACTCATCACATCATCCCAGTCTTTTTCTGCAAAATTTATTGCATCTTCCCTTCTGATAATCCCTGCATTATTTATTAAAATATCTACTCTGCCATATTCTTTTACGGTTTTTTCTATTATTCCTTTTACAGATTCTGTGGTTAATAAGTTTGCTTTTATTTCTAAAAATTTTCTCCCGATCTTCTCTACTTTTTCTCTAGTCTCTGTTGATTCTATATAATCTACCCCCGCTATATCGGCACCTGCTTCAGCAAGACCTATTATCATTCCCTGGCCCAGTCCCGTACTGCTGCCGGTCACTATTGCAACCTTTCCTTCTAAATTAAATTTATCTATTATCATATTTCTTCTCCCGGTTTTTTAATAATTATTTCATTTCTTTTAATTCAACAGAATCCATATCTGTAAATGTCTGGTTCTCTCCCACCATTCCCCAGATAAATGAATAAGCGCACGTCCCGCATCCTGAATGAATGGACCAGCTCGGAGTTATTGCTGCCTGTTCATTTTTCATAATGATATGCCTTGTTTGGCTGGGTTCCCCGATATAATGAAATACCATGGCATCTTCAGGGAGGTCAAAGTATGCATATACTTCCATTCTCCTCTGGTGTGTATGGCAGGGCATGGTGTTCCACACGTTTCCGGGCGCCATCTGTGTCAGTCCCATGCATAGCTGGCAGCTTTCCACCACACCCGGCTGGATGTACTGGTTTATTACTCTTTTATTGCAATTCTCATCACTTCCCATATCGACTTTATTAGCTTTGGAAATATCTATATGAGTGGTCTCATAAGTCTTATGCGCCGGTGCGCTCAATGCATAAAATTTTGCAGGCTTATTTAGATCTTCACTTTCAAACAGAATTTCTTTTGCTCCCTTGCCTACATAAAGGCCGTCTCTTGAGTTCATTTCATATTTCTTTCCATCAACAGTAATACTGCCTTTTTCTCCCATATTGATAACCCCGAGCTCTCTTCTTTCAAGAAAGTAATCCGTTCCAAGATTATGCATTATATCAAGGTTTTGTCCTAACTCGATTGTTCCACCTACAGGAACAATACCCATTACTATTATTCTGTCAATCTGGCTGTAAACCCTCTTAATCTTTCCGCTTATAAATAAATCTTCAACTAGAAATTCTTCCCTCAGTCTCTCTGTCGTGTAATGTTTTGCGTCTTTTGAATTTGATGACTGCCTGATCTCCATTTTTATTTCCTCCTATTATTTTTTCCAATTATCCTTTTTATAGCTGTTTTTAAAACCCGTAACAGCTACAGGGGCATTTAAAATAATTAAGATAACACTGCTTAAAATTAATGCCTCTTATTTACTGAACCTGGTATAAGACCAATTTAAAATTTTCTTAATATATATACAGATATTAATTAAATTTATTTAAAAACCAGCCACCCTCGGTAACCAGAGTGAAAGTTCCGGGATAAAAGTAACAAGCAGTAAAATTATTAAATTACAGACTAAATAAGGCACTGCCCCTTTAAATATATCAGTTATTTCCATTTTGGATATTTTAGCGGCTGCATTCAAGCACATACCAACAGGGGGTGTAACCAGGCCTATTGCTACTCCAACTATCATAATGGCCCCAAATTGCAATCCACTTATTCCAATTCCCTTCATTACCGGCATTAACATTGGTACCACAAGTAATAGCGCAGGCGTAACATCAATAAATGTTCCTATGATTAAAATAATAATATCTAATATCAGCAGGATCCAAAATCTATGTATGTCCAGACCCAGGAAAAAATTTGCTATTAATTGAGGCACCTTTTCAATTACCAGAATCCATGAAAAAATCATAGAAAATCCAATAATAATCATTATACTGCTTGATGATAGAAAAGCCCTTTTAACAACCTGCAGGAGATCTTTTCCCTTCAATTCCCTGTAAAGTAAAAATCCTAATAAAATGGCATATAAAACAGCAATTCCGGCAACTTCTGTCGGCGTCGCAACACCGAATGTTATGGATGCCACAATAAGTACAGGCATTAGTACTGCAAGCGAGCCATCTCTCATTGTATGAGCAAAATGTCTTTTATTAAACTTCAAATGTTCCGGATGATAATGTCTCTTTTTTGAAATAATCCAGACCAGTATAATCTGAGTTACGCCAATCAGGAGTCCCGGTATTGCTCCCGCCAGAAACAGGGCACCTACTGATTCACCTGATATCATTGCATATAAAAGCATGGGTACGCTGGGAGGTATAATCATTCCCATTGTGGATGAAGCTACTGTAATACCTACTGCTACCGGTTTTGGATATCCTTTTTCAATCATCTGGGGAATAAGTACCGATCCAAGTGCTGAAGTATCTGCAACCGATGAACCCGAGATACCGCCAAAAATCATACTTGCAATTACATTAACTTCACCGAGCCCACCTCTAATCGGTCTTACCACATAACCGCAAAAATCTACAATCCTTTTTGTGACACCGCCTCTGTTCATAAGTTCACCTGCCAGTATAAATAAAGGCAGTGCAAGCATTACAAAACTATTCGTGCCCGACCAGATACGCAGAGGCACCATTGCAGTAAGTTCCGGTCTATAAATTAGAAGATATAATATACTTGATCCGCCTAAAGCAAAAGCAATTGGTACCCCTATAGCAATAAGTATAAAAAATGTTCCTATTAATAATGCTACCGGCATCTGGATATTCTCCTTTTAAATATTATAGATATAGTCAAGAGTTATTTATTTTCCTCTTAAAATCATTGATTTTTAATACAATTTCCCTGCACTCGTATATTGCAATTAATACAAACGCTATTGGTAATATTATATATATAGAAAGATAAGGTATTTTTATACCCGGTGACAGCGATCCTCCTGCTCTTACAATCCAGTCCCTGCTAAGAAATGCTGAAGCAACTACAACGCTAATAATTATGCAACTTATTAATATCTCAAAGATTATTTTTATTTTCGGGGGCAATTTATCTTTTAACAGTGATATCCTAACATGTTCATCCTCTTTTACTCCTAAAACTGAACCAAAAAAAGTTGTTGCAATAAATAAAAATATAATCAATTCTTCGGCCCAGTTAAAATTGATATTAAAAAGATATCTTAAAAATACTGTTGTTATAACAAGAAGTACCACGGCACTCATAAGCGTAAAATTCCAGTAAAACAAACCATTATCAAGGCCGCAAAAAAACCCGCTAAATATTTTCTTTAATACTTTCACTGTTTTTCTCCCTGAAGTACCTTTATCCGTATATGGAAGAGAAAGGTAGAATTACACTCTCTCTTCCATATATTCTTCTTACTTCAAATTACTTTCTTATTTCAATTCATCACGTATACTCTGAATAAGATCTGCGCTAAACCATCCTTCACCAACAAAGTAATCTACTACAGATGAGGTTACATCAATAAATACCTGCCTCTGTTCATCAGTCAGGTAAGTAACTTCCATATTTTCTTCAATTGTGGGAAAGAATGCTGCTTCTTTCTCCAGCATTAACCTATTACTATATATCATCATTTCTCTGGATGCGTCGACGACTATATCCTGTAGATAAGCGGGTAGTGCATCAAACCATATAGAGCTAACATAGAAAGGATCCGGATGTATCTGATAGTTGGACATTGTAATATATTTCTGGACTTCATAGAATTTTTTATCATAGATGTTAACTATCGGATTTTCCTCACCGTCTGCAACACCTGTTTTCAATGCCATGTACAGTTCACTATAATCGATGGCAACCGGGTTTCCTCCTATAGCCTCTATAATTTTTATAATAGCTTCTACTCCGGGAGTTCTCATTTTAATGCCTTTCATATCATCCGGAGTTGTAATAGGCCTTACATTATTTGTCCACTGCCTTAGCCCTCCTGCATCTCCAGTTGCAAGAATAGCAACACCGTTTTTCAAACCAGCAGCAGCGATTTCATCTCCAATAGGTCCGTCTGCAATTTTTACGAAGTCTTCCTGAGAATTAAACAAGAAAGGCATCATATATGCAGATAATTCATTTGCAACCAAATCAAACATACCTGCCCTGGATGCTTCCAATGTTCCCATTTTAACTGATTCAACCATCTCAGCTTCAGATCCAAGTTGACCTAATGGATATACTTCTACCCCTATGGCACCCTCTGAATTTTTCTCAACTAATTGTTCAAACATCAACAAAGATAAATGCCTGGGCATATCAATTCCATGTGTATGACCGATTCTCATTGTATATGTTCCGGGTGCTGCCTTTTCTTCTACTTCTTCAACTTCTTCTGCTGCTTCTTCTTCTGCCACTTCTTCTTCTGCTACTTCTTCCTCCTCTGCCACTTCTTCTTCTGCAGCTTCTTCTTTACAACCTACAAGTGAAAAAGTTGCAACCATTGACATACTTAATATCAAAACTATTATCCATAATAACGATTTTTTCATTTTCAAAATCCTTTCTTTAAAAAACTATCGATTGTAAAAAGCATACATTATCGCTTCTTTATACCACCTCCCTTACTTTACTTTTCAAATTATCTCTGGTAAATTTCTGTTGAGATTTGTTTGTGTTGCGCTCTGATATAATCTAATGTAATATGAGATTATATTAGTCACATAAGCAAATCTCTTTTTATTCATCCATCATCACCTCACTTTATATTGTTTCCTCAGTATTATTTTAGTATCCCTATGACTAACATATTTTTTAAAATTACTTTAAATCTTTGAAATTACTTTTCGATAAACCCTAATTCTTTTGAAATCATATCTGCTTTCTCTATCAGAGTATCTTTAAATCTAAGTAATTTTGATAAATTCATTCTTGTTTTTATTGCGGATATGCTCAGGGCATGACTGACTTTTCTGGTATAATCTCTGATCGGTGCAGCGATACAACAAATATTTTCCTCATGTTCCGAATCGTCAATCGCAAACCCATCACTTATAATATTTTCTAAGGCTTTAAGAAACTGCTCTTTATTAATTATTGTATTCTTTGTAAGTGGTATAAAATCGAGACTCTCAATTATGTCATTTATAACTTCCTCCTTTTGAAATGCCAGGATCACTTTACCCGCTGCGGTACAATTTATAGGAGCTATATTTCCGATTCTAGAATACATTCTTATAGGTTTGATGCTTTCAATTTTATCTATATAAACAACTCTCTTCCCATCAAATGTTGTCAGGTGTATTGTTTCATTGGAATATTTTTCAAGTTCCATAAGATATGGATGTGCAATATTCCTAATATCTATAGAATCAATTATTTTTGTGGATATATTTAAAAATTTTAATCCAAGGCTGTATTTTTTATTAGCAGGATTTATTTTAATATAATTATATTTCAGAAGTGTTTTTAGAAATCTATGAATTGTGCTTTTATCTATATCTAACTTATCTGAAATATCTTTAAGCCTTAATTCACTGCTATTTTCCAATAAATCTATTATTTTGAAAAATCTTACTAAAGTTTCTACCATTTATGAAGTTTCTAATAATGAAATATAGTTTTATATAGTGAAACTAAAAATACCAGAATGAAATATCTTTGTCAAGCGTTATCAAAGAAAATTTCATCTGTATTCTTCAAGCCGAATATTTTAATTACTTTCTTAAAATTATACTTTTCCTGAGATCAACTCTTCCATAAAAAGGTGAAAAAAATTAAAATATAAACCCTATGGAATTAAAATAAACCATATTTAAACTCAAGGAGTAATTATGCTTTTTAAACCGGATATAAATACTTACATCCCTGGTAAAATAATATGCGTGGGAATGAATTATAGATCTCATGTTAAAGAACAGGACGGCCGCTTTCCTGAAAACCCGGTACTTTTTTCAAAAGCAAGGAGTTGCATTATAAAGAATGGTGAATATATAATGTCCCCTCCCGAAGTAAAAGAACTTGATTATGAAGTAGAACTTGCGGTAGTAATAGGTAAAAAGATGAAAGATATTTCTGAAGACAGAGTATCTGATTATATTTACGGTTACACCATAATGAATGACATTACAGCCAGAGACATCCAGAAAAATGAGTCGCAGTGGTTCCGTTCAAAAAGTTTCGATACTTTTGGACCCATCGGACCGGCTATTGTTGATAAAGATATAATAGAAGATCCTCAAAATCTGAATCTGAAATCTTATGTAAACAGTGAGCTAAGACAGAACGGAAACACGTCAGATATGATATTTGGTGTTTACAAACTCATATCTTATATCTCGAGATCTATTACCTTAGAGGCAGGTGATCTTATATCCACCGGAACCCCTGCGGGAGTTGGGATCTTTATGAAAGAGAAAAAAATATTGAAGCCCGGGGACACAGTAATATGCGAGATCGAGAAAATAGGAAGACTGGAAAATAAAATTGCATAATGAATGAGATTTACCAGATTTTTATAGGATCGATGATTGTAGCTTTCTCCGGTGCACTTGTACCGGGCCCTATGCTTACACTGGTAATAAGCAGTGTCGCCAGTAAAGGTTTCTGGACATCTTTTTTTATCGTAGTCGGCCATTCCATATTGGAGTTAGTGGTAGTAATAGGCTTTTTCCTAGGAATATTAAAATTTCTCGATAATCCTCTTATTGCAAAGATAATCGGACTCCTGGGAGGCATTTTTCTCCTGTACATAGGAATCGATATTATAGTCTCGATTTTCAAGAAGAAATTTATCATAGATTTCAAGTCTGTATTAAAACAAAGAACCATTACCGGAAAATCAACCATTACAGTAATATTCAAAGGTATCCTTATCAGCCTTATGAACCCCTACTGGTTTATCTGGTGGATCAGTATAGGAGCGGTATTTCTTTTAAAAAGTGTGAAATTCAACATTGCCGGCATTTCCTCTTTTTATATCGGCCACATTAGTGCGGATTTTATATGGTATTTATTTATCGGATTTCTGGTCAATACCGGACGCAAATTTTTTAACCAGAAAATATATAATGGTATTCTTATTGCCTGCAGTATATTTTTATTTTATCTTGGAATAAGGTTTATAGTTGAAGCTGTAACCTGAATTTTTATCTTTTCATCGGTTATTACAATGGATATACTTTGTTATTAGGGGAGGTGTTTATGTAATGGCAGATAATAAGAAAAAGAAAAAACTGGCAATGGTCGTATTCAGCGGAGATCTTGATAAACTCATGGCTGCTTTTATCATAGCAACAGGTGCGGCAGCTTCCAATATCGAAGTTACCATGTTCTTTACTTTCTGGGGGCTCAGGGCTTTAAAGAAAAAAACTTTAACCGGTAAGAGTTTTATGGGAAAGATGATGGGTATCATGGAAAGAGGAGACATAAGCAAAGCTTCACCAAGTAAGTACAGCTTCGGCGGCCTGGGACGCTGGATGTTTGGGAAAATGATGAGATCAAAAAACGCTGCAACACTGCCAGCACTCAGACAAATGGCAATAGAACTGGGCGTAAAACTATATGGCTGCCAGATGAGTATGAGCATCCTTGAAATTCCAAGGGAGAAAATGATCGATGAGGTAGTGGCCTGTGTGGGAGTAGCATTCTTTATAGAACAGGCCCAGGAATCCGATATGCAATTTTTCATTTAAAGTGGCTGCTCAACATTTACAAATTGATTTTATAAATCCTGGCACCATAAATAAAAATTCATTTTATTTTTTTATTTAATAATTCATTTTAATTTATTATAATCACTACTAGCCAATATAAATTCAAAATACCTTAATCTATGTATTTCAAATTGGTTATTCAGGTTCTGGGTGGTCTTGCCTTATTCATTTTTGGTATGACTACTTTAAGTGACAGCCTTCAAAAAGTCACTTCTAACAGCCTTAAATCAATAATCAATATACTTCAAAAAAGACCCTGGGCTTCCGTACTGGTTGGGCTCGTGACAACAATGGTGATCCAGAGCAGCAGCGCCACTTCGGTAATGACCATCGGATTTGTCAATGCAGGCTTGATGACGTTAAAGACATCAATAGGAATTATAATGGGTGCAAATATCGGCACTACTATCACAGCCCAGATAGTTTCCTTTAATATTATTGATATTCTTTCTTTTCCGTTGATAATTATTGGTTTTCTTTTGTTTTTTATCAGCAAAAGGCGAAGATATAAAAATATAGGAATGGCAATAATAGGTCTGGGATTATTGTTTCTTGGCATGAATTTAATGAAGTTAGCGCTTGAAAATTTAAGAGACAACATAGCTTTTAAAAATTTTCTGCTGACGTTCAGCAAAAACCCATTCCTTGGCTTACTCGTAGGACTGATAATGACATCGATATTACAGAGTAGTTCCGCAACTATTGGCCTGCTTATAGCTCTCGCATCACAGGGTTTAATACCAATAAGCGCAGCTGTACCGGTTTTGTTTGGTGATAATATCGGAACCTGCACAACCGCTATGATTGCAAGTATCGGCACCACAGTTACAGCCCGCAGAACCGCATTTGCTCATTTATTATTTAAGATATTTGGAACTATACTGTTTTTTACTTTGTTATATGGATTCAAGCTTGGTCCATTACTTTTACCCCGTATTGGAAGTACAGTTCCCCACCAGATAGCCAATATGCATACAATATTCAATGTAACTACGACTATAATTTTATTTCCTATGATTGGATTATTTGAAAAATTGGTTATCAAACTATATCCAGGGAAGGATATAATAGTCCAAAAAAATGCTTTATATCTGGACAGCAGATTGATTAACACCCCATCTGTTTCACTTGATCTGGCTAAAAAAGAGTTACTGCGTGTAATCAAAATAGCTCAGAATATGTTAAATCTTTCATATGAAAGACTAAATAAAAAAGATGTCATAATCGAAAAGAAGGTACTCGATAGAGAATATGCCGTTGATAGTATCACTGAAGATATTATAAGATATCTTACCAGGATTTCTCAAAAATCATTAGGCCTAAAGCTTTCAAACAAACTCACCAATCTACTGCATATAGCTTATGATGCCGAAAGAGCTGCTGACCATACCGAAAGTATGCTCTATCTGATGCTGGTAAAAGAAGAGAATAATATGAATTTCAGTAAAATTGCTCTCCAGGATCTGGAATCGGCAGTCAATAAAGTTAACCACCTGTTCAACTCTCTGACATCGGGTATGGAAAAAAACAATATAAACCAGCTCAAAAAATGTGAAAAAATCGAAACAGAAATAGACTTACTTGTAAAAAAAATCCGAACCTCTCATCTTAAAAGACTTCAGAATGGTGATTGTATGCCGCTTTCGGGAGTAGTCTTCGCCGATATTATCCTGCACCTTGAAAGGATAGGGGATCTTCTTTACGGAATATCAAGAAATCTTTTAAAAATTGAGATTTAATCGGGATTATAAATTATATTAAAATAATACTAAAGATACTCTAGAAACATTCCCTGTCTCTCATCTTGCAGAACTCGCTCTCAAATTCAACTTCTACGGTAGAATGCCCCAGATCCAAAGACCCTATAAGTTCTTTAACCTGTCTCTTTATATCGGTTAATTCCTCAGTAGTTGTATTGTCTTTTACGACAATATGAGTTGTCAAAACATTGTTTAAACTATCGATGGACCATATATGAGTGTGATGGATACCTGTAACCTTATCAATTTTTCGAATTTTATCTTCAATCTCTTTAATGTTTATTCCGGTTGGAACAGCCTGTAGAAAAACAGAAAAAGTCTTTTTCAGATTAACCACAACATTATACAAAATATAAATTGTGATAACGATTGAAAGTATAGGATCCAGTATGGGGATATTTTTAAACATCATTATGATGCTTATGACAAGAATAGCCGCCCAGCCTAAAATATCATCCAGAAGATGGAGTGTTATAATTCTCTCGTTTAAGGATCTCCCCCTCCTGAGACGAAGTGCAGCAATCCCATTTATAACGACGCCGCCTATCGCAAAAAAAAACATCCCTTTGGCGTTTGGCTGTTCAGGATTGAATATGCGAGGTATTGCCTGGGATAATACATATACCGAACCGAGGATCAATATCAAACCATTTATCAAAGCTGCAAGTAATGAATATCTTCTATATCCGTATGAATATTTTTCATCCTTCTTCTTCCTGGAATATTTTTCCAGCAGCCAGGACAATCCAAGCGAGAGACTGTCCCCTGAATCATGTAATGCATCGGATATGATGGCAATACTGTTCGTCCATAATCCCCCTATTATTTCAATAATAGTAAATCCCAGATTCAAAAAAAATGCTGTTTTTATATTTGAAGTACTATCCTGTTTACTATTATGATGGTGATTTGTCATATTTTATATGCAATTAGTTTAATTCTGTGATTCAAAAATGTCAGTTTAAAATTTAATTTTGTTTTATTTGATTTTCTCGGCCAGATTTATTAAAGCCTCTTTTAAGGCTTTTTTACTTTTTTCGGATAGATCTTTCGAAGCTGACCTACTTTTTTTGTACAATTTTTTTATCGCATCCTTTAAGGCTTCCTTACCCCTATCTGATAGATCTCTGGCCATGA
The DNA here is from genome assembly GCA_964517765.1 of uncultured Actinomycetota bacterium. GTDB lineage: Bacteria > Actinomycetota > Humimicrobiia > Humimicrobiales > Humimicrobiaceae > Hydromicrobium. Next base: position 26,327 of record CAZFEN010000009.1, read on the forward strand.
CCTCGCTTCTACCAGAGATATCTCTGGTAGCGTCTTTACTTTTTTCGGATAAACTTTCAAAAGTATCCTCACTTTTTTCGAATAAATCATCAAAAACATCTCTGCTTTTATTCAGGAATTTCTTCATTGCGTCTTTTAAAATCACTTTGTTTTTCTCGGACCAGTCTTTTGAAATATATTTTAGTGCATCTCTACTCTTTTCGGACAGGTTTCTGAGGGCATCCTTCAGCTCGGTTATATTTCTTTCGGATATGACCGGACAGGAAGTGGCCCCCCATATCCCGGGACCGGTATGGGCACTCATAATCGTAGTAACTTCAGTCAAAATCAGCTCATCGACCTTAATCCTGTCGTCTTCTCTTATCATTTTTTCCAGTTCCAGAGCCGGTTTGATATCCGAACCATAAAAGATACCGATTTTTTTCTTGCCGGTATAAAATGTGTCTTTTCCGATCTGTTTATAGAGCTCAATAATAGAATTCTTTTTACTGCTCACAAATTTCTTTAGCTTCACCCTGCCATCGCTGCCAATTGTAATTATTGGTTTAAGTCTTATTGATTTTGCTAAGAATTTTCCCAAAAATGGAGCCCTTCCTCCCATGAATAAATATTCGAAATTTTCAAAAGTAGCAAACATTTTACTTCTCTTTATTAAAAATTCTATAATGCTGTCTATTTCTTCCTCACTTTCACCTCTTTCTGCAGCCCTTGCGGCTTCCAGAGCTATAAAACCAAGACTGGTGGCTGCAGTTTTTGAATCGATAACTTTAATCTTTACCTTTGGAAAAAATTTGCTTGCCTGACTTGCGGAATTCGCAGTCCCTGATAGTTTTGAACTGACATGAATCGAATAAATCAGGGTCTTTTTCCCTCCTTCTACCATGTCCCTGTATAGTTTCACAAAATCACCCACGGAAGGTGTAGAGGTTCGGATTTTAACTCCTGATTCCAGTTTCTCAAATACTTCACCACTGGTTATTTCTTTTCCTTCAAGATATAATTTACCACCAAATCCGATATATAGAGGTATTATTTTTATATTATATTTCTTTGCAAGCTCCGCAGGAATATCAGATGTGGTATCAGTTACTATAGCTATATTATTCATAGATCTCCTTTTCTTCTGGGGTCAAAATTTATTTTACAATATTCTACATAAAAAAATAGTATTTATTTAAATCCGGATCAATTTTTTTAGAAAGTTAATAGTATTAAGAGATTTTTTATTATATTATATTTGACAATTGACACAGGCAGCTGAAGCGGTAATTATTATCTGAGGAATATGGGTGGCAGGGCCCATCTGGATTATAATACCAGTCAGCAGGTCGCTGTGGAAAATCTCTAAATAAGTACCAGAGAGCATAATCAAAATCCGTTAAAATAATAGATTTAAATTTTAAATAGCCTAAAAAACGCTAATCAATATCTTTTGCCTCTAAATTAATGTTCCACATAGCCTGTGCTTTTTTCCAGTGAAAAGCAAAAAGCGGAATTGCTATAACAACAAGCAGCACACCTCTCAATAAATCTTTAAAAGCCATATCCTTTGCATTCTGAATAGAGGCTTCTAGCTCTTCTTCGGCCAATCTATTTATTTCATCTGCGGATAAGTCCGGATATTGTTCTTTCGAATACATTGCTACTACACTGGATTTTGTCATATAAGTCGCAGGCCTTACGTAATCTACTGTACCATTATAAACCATAATCAACCCCACTATAAAAATTATAATGGCAATAATGCAAACGATATACAGGTAAATCTCCCTAAAATAAACTCTCCTTGTCATCTCCTACCTCCTTTTATTTTTAAAAAATTAATATAAATTATAACTTTAAATTGAGTGCATGCCAATTTTTAAGATGATTTTAATGACTTAAAATAAAAATTTTAATATAATTTTTAATCATGTCCGTAATAAAAATCTTAAAAAACAGAAATTTCATTTTCATTTTAGCCCTCACATTAGGATTTCTTATTGGAGATAGTGCAGGAACCTGGATCAAGCATCTGGCAATCCCCGTACTTGCAATCGTAATGGTTGCATCTCTGGTGCAATTCCCATTTGAGAATTTTTTGAATTTCAAATCTCTTATTAAGCCGGCTTTATATTCGATACTTGTAGGTTATTTTATTTTTGGAGCAGTATTATTACTGCTTGCAAAATTTCTTATCCGGGACAACGAGCTATGGATCGGCTTTGTTATTTTAGCCTGTGCCCCTCCAGGAGTGGCAATCCCTCCTTTTACCAGAATACTGGGTGGAGATGAAAAGTTTTCTATCGTTGGAATGGTTTCAAGCTATATTGCCATAATGGCTATATTCCCGCTAGCCGGTATCATTTTTATAGGAAGTAATTTTGTCCAGCCGCTAAAACTAATCATCCTGTTTATCGAAGTAATTATAGGACCAATGATCGTGTCACAGATCCTTATCAGATTTAAATGGGACAAATATATTACCAGACATAGAGGAACTATAGTCAACTGGGGATTGTTTGTAATAATCTTTGTAGTAATTGCGTTAAATAGAAATTTATTTTTTAAAGATTTAAAAATTCTGGGAATTATTTCTCTAATCTCTCTCATTTCGATTTCGGGTTTATGGTTACTGCTAAATTTAATTCTTAAAAAATTAAAGTTTAAAAGTTCGACTAGAAAAAGCTTCGTTCTTTTTGGTACCGTAAAAAATGGCCCCTTCGCAGCCACTATAGCCCTCGGCCTGTTTGGTGAAAGGGCTTCTGTCCCCGGGGCGATTTTTAGTGTCTTTTTAATAATTTATCTTATAATCCTTAGTTTTACGGCAAGAAGAAATGAATGAAAATAGCTTTTTTGACTTGAGCTTTAATGCTCTGGTAAAATTAAAAAAGTGGGCGGTTAGCTCAGACTGGTTAGAGCGCTGCGTTGACATCGCAGAGGTCATTGGTTCAAATCCAATACCACCCACCATACCTTAAAATACAAATGATTTGTCTGTTATTCTTTTGACAATAATCTAACTTCTCAGTATGATTTAACGAAAAAAAGAATCTAAAATAATCAATAAGAATAATTATATTTAATGAATTCAGTAATAAGCATAGAAAATATCAAAAAGACACTTGGAAGTCGTGAGATCTTAAAAGGAATTAGTTTTACTGTAGGAAAAGGAGATATCTTTGGATACCTCGGTCCTAATGGAGCCGGCAAGACTACAACCATAAGGATACTCCTCGGTTTGTTTCAAGCTAATTCGGGTAAACTGGATATTCTGGGACAGGATATAAATCTCAGTCAAATTCGAAGAAAAATAGGTTTTATTCTTGATTCCGATGGCCTTTATGAAAATATGACAGCCGAAGAGAATATGATTTATTACTCTCAAATCTATGGGTTGTCTAAAACCGGCGAGAGAATCCATGAACTCCTGAGCATGATGGATCTTGAGGATAGGTCCAAGGATAAAGTAGGCACCTACTCCAGAGGAATGAGACAAAGGTTGGCACTTGCCAGATCTCTTGTGCATGATCCGGAGGTTCTAATTCTTGATGAGCCTACAGCCGGAGTTGATCCATCGGGGCAGATCGAGATAAGACAAATCATGCTCGATATAGTACGTAAAGAAAATAAAACTATTTTCTTGAGTTCCCATAATCTTGATGAGGTACAGCGGATCTGTAATCGTATTGCCCTTATAGACAGGGGAGAAATAAAACTCTATGGCGAACTTGAAAACTTACGCAAGAAAATGGGCAGCGGAGGAGTGGTAATCAAAACTGTTCAAAATATTCCGGAATCCCTGCTGACCGAACTAAAAAGTTTATCTTACCTGGGATTTAAAGAAAAGAAGGAAAGAACACTTATTTTCTCACCCCGGGAGGGAACTGAAATATCGGATATAATCGGCTTTCTCTCCGGCCGCGGTGTAAAAATTGAAGAAGCAGTAAAAAAAGAGGCATCTCTCGAAGAAATATATGCAGCTATTTTAAAAGAGGTCGAACCATCATGAGAGAAACTTATCTGGTTATCTTAAACAGCATTAAAAACAATCTTCGTTTAAAAATTGTGCTTATTGTTTATATAGCTGTGACAATAATGTGTGTTCTGGGTGTGACAATAGCTTTATGTATTTTCCTCATAGTCCCTGAGATGAAAACAGGACTCCCGGATAAATCAAAACTGGAGCTTTACCTTGGTTTAATCATGTACTCTACCTGCTTTATCAGCCTGGGGGTAAATCTAAATTCCTTTGCCTTCCAGTCTATGACCAGAGAAAAGTCGCGAGGGAACATTGAATCGCTCCTGGCTACCCCGCTTGAAGCTAAAAATATCTGGATTGCTAAGAGTATAGCCATTTTTCTGCCAGGCTTGATTCTGGGGGAATTCCTTGCACTTATAGCCCTGATTGCCATCAATTACATATACTTCGTTCCTGCAGTAGGTTTTATTTTTAATCCCTGGATAGCCGTTAGCAGCTTTCTGGCTGCTCCTCTTATCTATTTCTGCCTGAGTCTCCTTGTCCACTTTATTGGTCTGACAGGAAAACCGGCTACAGGCAATATTATAGTCCAGATCTTTTTACCCGTTATGATCTCACTGATGATAAATCTTGCGATTCGAGGTTTCCTGGATGTCGCTTCATGGTCCTTTGCTCTTGTTAACCTCGGAATAGCTGCTGCAATAATCATCCCAATTATTTTTCTCCAGCCGCGTCTTACCAGAGAGAAAATAGTCTTATCACGTTAGGAGTTCTGTTTTGCGAAAAATCAGTATTGTCTTTCATAGAGATTTCACGGAACTAAGGCAAACCAGAGCCTTTATGATTATAGTCATTGTATTTACTGTAATCACAATCACTGCTGCTTTAGTTGGAGGATTTACTTTAAAAAATCAGGAATGGCTGAGAGTAAAAGAAGCTATGCCCTTATTAGAACTGATCATAAGTCTCATCACTTACTTCCTGCCGCTGTTCATCCTTATGACTTTCATCTGGGCATTTGCCAGCTTTCCTATTATAAAAGAGAAGGTTAATGGGAACATTGAATCACTTTTAGCTACTGCCCTTGGTCCAAAAGAAATCTGGATAGGTAAAAGTCTGGCTATTTTCCTTCCCGGATTTATCATTTCTATCGTCTCTATATTTATAGTACTTCTGGTAATAAATCTTATTGCTATAAAGCCAGTAACAGGGATTTTCTTCTTTCCGGTTCCAATGCTGATAACTAGTTTTATTATTAACCCTCTGCTGTTTTTTGGGTTGCTTTTATTTATCGTGCTTTTTTCTTTAGCTAATAATCCCGATTTAGCAATAGCACCCTCCTTTATAGTCGGATTTGGCTTAATGATGGGAATCCCGCTGGGAGTAGCCTCGGGTGTAGTAAACCTGACATCCTGGTCCTTTTTATTATGGTATACCGTGGGAGCCGCAGTTATCTGGGCACTAGTTTGTTATTTTTCCCGTTTTCTTACCAAAGAAAAAATAGTTCTATCCAGTAAAGGAGACTAAACTTAATTTGTTATAAGAAATCATTCAGGATTAATAGATTTCAGATTATTTTGTTATGGCCTTCAAAAATAAAGCATGTAATTCTTTTTCCAGTTTCGGATTTTCCTCAAATCTTGTTACAACATCTGGATTTTTCAAAAAATAATATTGGATAATCTCCAGAAAAAAGCTTATTGACTGAGTAGAAACTGAATTATCAAGTAATCCCTGTTTTTTCCCATCTTCAACAAGATCGAATATCTGACTTTCTATTTTTTTATTAATTTCTACTGCTGCCTTCTCTTCATTAATATTACTCTCGATGTATTTGGGAAAAAAATGGGTTATAAGGTCTTTAAAAAAATTGATTTTTAATGAAAATATTTTCTCAAATTTGACTTTTATCGAAGCTTGACTTCCCATGATTTTCTTTATTCCAATTAAACTATCATTTATAAGTTTTTTTAGTAATACCTGTTTTAAATTTTCCTTGCTTTGAAAAAAATTATATATTGATACTTGCGAAACTGAAGCTTTCCTGGCAATCTCTGCAATAGTAACTTTATTATAACCATATTGATTAAAAAGCTCTTTTGCTGCTTTCAGTATGGAATCTTTTTTTTGTTGACGTCTTCTTTCAAATCCATTCATTAAAACTCCTGATTATTATAAATTATGAAATATATTTACTATTTTAATACATAAATATTGATTTTTCAAATCACTTCAGTTAAAATATGAAATTATTAGTTTAAATTTTTCATAATATAGGTATAAAACTCAAAAAATAGAGGTTAGGAGATATATAAATTATGGAAAGTATTATTAGAACAGACCATTTGACAAAATATTATGGCAAAGTTCACGCTTTAAATGATGCATCAATATGCATTAAAAAGGGAGAAATCTATGGTTTTTTAGGGCTTAATGGCGCAGGTAAGAGTACAACTATTTTATTACTTCTCGGAATAATTCATCCTACGGCGGGCGCATCGTTTTTATACGGAAAAAAAGTCAGTGCGGGAAATAACAGTTTATGGAAAAATGTAGGATATCTTCTGGAAAGACAATATTCATATCCTGAACTTTCAGTCAGTGAAAATCTTGAGATTATACGCCGCCTGCGCAATATATCCGATAAAAAATCAATCGATACTATTATTGCCAGGCTAAAACTAAATCCCTATAAAGAGGTAAGAGCAAAAAATCTATCCTTAGGCAATGTCCAGCGTCTTGGTCTGGCAAAGGCACTTTTACACAATCCAGATATTTTAATCCTGGACGAGCCTGCAAACGGTCTGGACCCGGCCGGAATTGTGGAAATACGGGAGCTGTTGAAAGATCTTGCTTCCAGTCGTGGAGTCACGATATTTATATCAAGCCATATACTTGGAGAGATATCCAGGCTTGCCACAAGGATTGGAATTATTCATCAGGGCAGGTTGATACAGGAAATAGATACAAATGAACTGGAGAACCTTTGCAAGAAACGGCTCGTTCTTGATACCGATAATAAAAAAGCCGCGAGATTAAAGCTTCTTGAAAACGGGTATTCTGTGGACGAATCCAAAGAAGGGTTGCTGGAAGTAAAAGGGGATGAGGCAATAAAACATCCCGAGAATATCGCAAATATTTTAGTATATGCGGGTCTTCCGCCAAAATTGCTGAAAGTAGAAGAGGAAAACCTGGAGTCATATTTTTTAAGAGCAATCGGAGTAATTGGAGGAGATGTAAAATGAAAGGTATTTTATCTGCTTTGTGGGTCGAAGGTCTTAAAGTACGCAGGTCAAGAATATTTCCGATAACAATTCTGGCTTTTGCTTTTATGTCTATTATGATGGGGCTTTTAATATTTATCGCAAAGAATCCCGAACTGGTCAGCAAACTTGGCCTGCTTGGTACCAAAGCGACCTTTTTCGGGGAACAAACTGATTGGTCGGCATATTTTAATCTGTTCATGCAGATAACCAGCATGATAGGGTTGATAGGATTCGGGTTTGTAACAAGCTGGATCTTTGGAAGAGAATATTCCGATCGTACCATAAAAGATATGCTTGCATTGCCCGTTTCCCGGCATGTCATTGTTTTATCGAAATTAATTGTAACGGCCGTCTGGTGCCTTTTACTTACCCTCGTTTTGTTTGCTGTCGGGTTGGCGGCAGGATGGATGATTCATATTCCGGGATGGTCGGGGGAACTTGCCCTGCAAAGCTTTTATGCGGTTATTATAACTTCTATTCTCACCATACTGCTCTGTCCCACCGTAGCTTTTTTTGCAAGTTATGGCCGGGGATACCTGCCGCCTATTGGTTTTGTGATAGTCACTCTTATAGCCGGACAGTTCATCAATGCCCTTGGTCTTGGGCAATATTTCCCATGGATGATCCCTTCTCTTTATAGCGGAGCTGAGGGTCAACATCTGGAAATTATAAGTTACATTATTCTTTGTTTTACAAGTATAGCGGGAGTAATTGGAACACTTGCATGGTGGCGCTTTGCAGATCAAACCTAAAAATTATTTTTATTATAAGAGCTTTTAGATTCAATTCGTATAGATTGGCTGGGGAGGAAGGATTCGAACCTTCGATCACGGGACCAAAACCCGTTGCCTTACCACTTGGCTACTCCCCACCAAAGCTAATAAATTTTATATCAGAATTATTTAAAATTCAAACTCAAACGGATATTTGGTGTATTAAAAAATTATTGCTGTTATTGATTATTTTCAGATTTTAATTGGAGATAGCCAGGCTGTCAGGTGTAGTGTGGGATAAAAAGACTGCGGAAGATAATGGTTTAAGACCTTCATATACTTTTATTGCCGTTTTAAGGTCATCGCAAAAAGCAAAGACGGTGGGCCCGCTTCCGGTCATCTGTGTGGCAATAGCTCCAAGTTCAGATGCCTTTCCTTTTATTGCAAGTATTTCTTTGTCTTCTGTTGCTACTACCTCTTCCAGATCATTTTGAAGTTTCCTGAAGAAACTAGCGAACTCATGCTTAATTATATTGTTCACCAGTTCTTCGTGTATCGATTTTTTTTCCGCTCCTATTAAATCAAACTTTCCATATACGTCTCCCGATAAAAACTTACATCCATTTGTTGCAAGTACGATCCAGTAAAAAGGCAAATGCGGTAATTTCGAAAGCTTCTCCCCTCTGCCTTCGGCTAGAGTGGTCCCGCCTTTTATGCAAAAAGGAACATCCGATCCTACTTCACCTGCCAGATTCATCATATCAATTGATTTTAGGTTGAGATCAAATAATTTATCCAGTGCAACGAGGGTTGCTGCCGCATTTGTGCTGCCTCCGGCCAATCCTGCACATACCGGAATATGTTTCCCTATTTTGATTTTTACCGAATATTTGCTTCTCAGACCATAACCGTCCAGAATAAGTGCCGCAGCTTTATGGACCAAATTTTTTTCGTCGAGGGGTATGTCTTCATTATTGCAGGTAATATAGATCCCATTTTTATATTGCGAATTATAACTTTCATTTCCTTTTAAGATCTCGAAAGTAAGTTCATCAGAGAGGCTTACGCTCTGCATTATTGATTTTATCTCATGATAGCCGTCAGTCCGGCCGTTTTTTGAGACATTTAGATAAAGATTTATTTTACCCGAAGCCCTGAGTTTTAAAATATTTTTCGCCTTCATCGTGCTATATGATAACACAAATATTATATATTAGACATTAAGTTTTACCCGTCATTTAATTCTTTAAATAAGAAAATATAATCTTTTAAGTAAAGCTCTTCTGCTCTTATATCTTTACTTCTCCCAATTTCGGAGAGCAATTTTATAATTAATTTTAATTTATGACAATACTTATCGCTTCGGGACAGGGAGTTAACAAGCTTCTTTCTTCTATGCAAGAAGCAACTATTTAAAAAATAAAAAAAATCTTCCGTGTTGAAATTCTTGCCTTCCTGTATTCCCCTATTTTTTCTATTTACCTCTATAACTGCCGAATCGGTAAAAGGTCTCGGGAAAAAACAATTGCGCGAGATCTGAAAACAATAATTAAAATCAGCCAGAAAATTGGACTTTAAAGTATAAGAACTGTAATTTTTATCCCCCGCAGAAGCAAGAAGTCTTTCGGCTATATCCTTCTGTATGGTCACAAAGAATCTTTTTATATCTTCCGTTTCAGTAAGGATTTTTAACAGCAGATGTGCCGCAATGCTGTAAGGAAGATTGGAAACCATTTTGGTTATCTTATATTTACCTGCAATAAGTCCATAATCAAGTTTCAATGCGTCAGCCTGTATCAATTGGATTTTCCCTTTTGAACGATCCCTGAAGATTTCCTCGAATACGCCGGCCAGTTTTTTATCTATCTCTATACAGACCAACTTCTTTGCTTCGCCCATCAAGATCTCTGTAAGGCTGCCGATTCCGCTTCCAATTTCAAGAACTGTATCTCGGGAATTGATGCCTGCATACTTTACTATTTTTTTGGCGCTGTTTGTATCTATTAAAAAATTCTGCCCGAGACTTTTTTTTAACTTGATTCCATAATTTTTTAGAATCCGGACAGTTACTGAAGGAGAACTTATATAACTACTCATTTTATTTAAAATTGACTTTGGTTTAAGGAAAAAAATTTTTCCGCATTTCTCGAAGTGGTATCTGCAACTTCTTCTATACTTAAATTTTTGATTTCTGCAATCTTCTCGGCGACATATCTCACATACCCCGGATAATTTTCTTTACCTCTCACTATCTGCGGCGCAAGAAAAGGTGCATCGGTTTCTACAAAGAGGCGTTCGATAGGGACTTTTTCTACTACTTTAAGTACACTTTTTGCATTAGGATAAGTTATTACTCCCGTAAAAGAGATATACAGCCCTAAATCAAGGCACTGCATTGCAAAATCAGTATCCCCTGAAAAGCAATGGACGACTGCTTTAAAATTGCTGTTACCGGTGTATCTCTTTATGACTTCCAGGGTCTCGCGATGTGCATCCCTGTCATGGATTATTACCGGTACATCATACTTCAGCGCAAGCTCTATTTGTGCCTCGAAGGCTTTTTCCATATCCGTCCTGGGACTTAAGTTTCTGTAAAAATCAAATCCTGTCTCACCGACTGCCACGACTTTGACGTTTCTTTTTCTATTATTTTTATCACCGGTATCCGGACTGCGCAATAATGATTCGAGGATTTCAATTTCTTTATTTCCAAAATTCCGGACATAATGGGGGTGAACTCCAACACTGGCAAATACATTACTGAATCTTCCGGCGAATTCTACCGATTTCTTGCTTCCCTGCAGACTCGAACCTACGTTTATTATATATTTGACGCCTTCACTTTCGGATCTTGCCACTGCCTCTTCCGGGGTCAGTTTTTTCAGCATATCCATATGAGTATGTGTATCTATAAAATACATTGCACCACTTTTATTTTTTTAATTATTGATCTTCATCCAGCCTGGGGAACAGAATATCTCTCTGGCCGACCTCTGTTCCACCGGCATATCTGCCCCAGACTCCTTCTTCTTCGATACTAACTTCATTAATGTCGGTATTTATCCCCAGTTGAGAAAATATTTTCTGACATGTCGAAGGCATAAATGGTATAAGCAGGACAGCGGACAGCCTTATTATTTCTGTCAGTTCATATAATACTGCATCAAGCTTTTTCCGATTTTCTTCATTTTCATCTTTAGCAAGAGCCCATGGCTGATTGTCTTCGATATATTTATTTGCAATATTTATAAACTCCCAGACTTTGACAAGATAATCGGAGAATCTAAAATCTTTTATGTACCCGAAAGCGCCCTTTTTTAAATCGTCCCATTCTTTTTCAAAAACCGGGTTAGAAACTGCTTTAGGAACTATCCCGTTCCTGTATTTTGAAATCATTGCGAGCGTCCTTGAAACCAGATTTCCGATATCATTGCTTAAATCAGAATTATATCTCCTTACAAAAGCTTTTGAGGTAAAAGAACCATCCTGTCCAAAAGAAATTTCTCTTGTAAGAAAATACCTGATCCCGTCTACTCCGAATTTCTCCGACACATCATCGGGATCCAGAATAATGCCTTTTGATTTCGATAATTTCTCTTCTCCCATGAGAAGCCATCCATGGACCACGATCTGTTTTGGGAGTTCTATACCCAGGGACATCAACATAGCGGGCCATATTATGGCATGGAACTTTAATATATCCTTTCCTATGTGATGCTGGTCTGCCGGCCAGTACCGGTTAAAAAGATCCTGATCTTCCGAGTCATAACCCAGGGCAGAAATATAATTGATAAGTGCATCCACCCATACATAAGTATAGTGATTTGAGTCAAAAGGGATCGGAATTCCCCATTTGACCGCAGTTCTCGATACGCTAATATCTTTGAGCCCCTGTTTTAAAATCCCAAGCACCTCGTTTTTTCTGGTTTCCGGAACTATAAAATCAGGATTTGAATCGATGTACTTTATCAATTTATCTTCATAAGTCGAGAGTTTAAAAAAGTAATTTTCCTCCTTTACGGATTCCACATCCCTTTTACATTGCGGACATCTGCCTTCTTCAAGCTGTGATTCCAGAAGAAACGTTTCGCAAGGAACGCAATATTTACCTTCATAAGTACCCTTATAGAGATCGCCATTATCTTTTAATTTCACAAGTATATTGCTAACTATTTCTTCATGTTTCCTGTCCGTCGTCCTTATATAACCATCATTACTGATGTTGTACAATTTCAGCAGTCTCTTCATATCCTTAACCATTTCATCGACATATTCCTGCGGAGATACGCCTTTCTTTTCGGCATTTTTATTTATTTTTTGTCCATGCTCATCGGCACCCGTCAGAAAATAAGTATCCTTTCCGATAAGCCTGCTAAACCTGGCAACTACATCTGTCAGTATATATTCATACATCTGACCCAGATGAAGTTTCGCATTCATATACGGAATAGCTGTGGTAATGTAAAATTTTTCTCTATTCATAATATCCTTTTTCTGGTTCCTATTTTGAGTGGAATGATGATAATCCTCAGATTTTCGTTGCAATATTATACAATTTTTGTTTATCTATGTCATATCTGGATAATAAGACTTTCAGTGCGCCTTTTTTGGAAATACCCTGTTTGAGGAGGTTAACAATTTCTCTGGTTATATCCTCTTCCGAATAATTTCTTATAAGATTTTTTTTATAACCTTCTACAATCAGTACTATTTCTCCCTTCATTTTTCTTTTATCTATTTCGGATAATATACTGCTTAAGCTTCCCCTTATGGTCTCCTCATATATTTTAGTGATCTCTCTTACAAGGCTTGCCTTCCTGTTGCCAAATTTTTCAATAAGTTCCTCTACAAGTGTATTGATCCTGTTGAGTGATTCATAGAATATTAGAGTATAAGGAAATAAAGCCAGTTCTGTGAGCTTATTTTTCCTTTTTGCCTTTGCTTTTGGTAAAAAACCTGCAAATAAAAAATTATCTGCCGGCAAACCTGAAAGGACCAGAGCGCTTATTGCAGCATTGGGACCCGGTATTATGGTTATAGGAATATTTTTTTCGATACATTCTCTTACGATTTTAAATCCGGGATCCTGAATACCCGGCATACCCGATTCTGAAACCAGTGCAATATTTTTCCCTGCTTCCAGAACATCTATTATATGCCTGATTCTGCTTTCCCCGCTAAAATCATGGTAACTTATTATATTCTTTTTAAGAATACCATGTCTCTGCAGCAGCTTTTTTATGGTCCTTGTATCTTCCGCCGCAATCAGATCAGATTCTCTAAGAGTTCTTAGAAGCCTGAGACTTACGTCTTCCAGATTGCCAATCGGGGTTGCGCAAATAAAAAGGGTGCCTTTAATCTTTAGCCTCCGCTTTTCCGATTACAATACTATGCTATTTCTTTAAACATTTCTTTTGGATTTCCGCAAATAGGACACGCATCCGGCGCTTCACCTTCTACTGTATTTCCACAGACCTGGCATACAAAAATAGGAGTGTCGGGATTATTCCCAATATTATCAAGATATCTCTTGTATAATTCAGCATGAACCTGTTCTACTTTATTTGCATAGGAAAAACTTATTTTTGCCTCTTCGGAATTCTCGTTCTTTGCTTCCTCAATCATTTTAGGGTACATATCATTAAATTCGTATGTCTCTCCTCCTATTGCCGCCTTCAGATTTTCTTCCGTTGATTTTATGCCGTCCATTGCTTTAAGATGATTGAGTGCATGTACAGTCTCCGCTCCCGCCGCAGCTCTGAAAAGTCTTGCTATCCGGGGATAGCCATCCCTATCTGCTTTTCGTGCAAAAGCAAGATATTTTCTATTTGCCTGTGATTCACCCGCAAAAGCTTCTGCCAGATTTTTTAAAGTTTTATCACCAGTCATTTTTTTATCCTCCCACTCTTAATATAACATTAATCAACCTTTTTGCATTTATCACATATACCCTCAAAAATAATCTTTGAGTCCAGTATATCAAATTTCCTGCTTATACTTTCAGGAATTTTTATTACGTAACCGCTGTCATTTATATCTATGATATCATTACACTTTATGCATCTGAAATGATAATGCCTGTTTTTATCACCATCGAATCTTTTTGGTTCGCCGGGAATTGTCAGTATATCGGCAATGCCTATTTTAGAGAAAGTCAGAAGATTTCTATAAACCGTATCGAAAGAAATAGCAGGAAATGTTTTCTTTACCTTCCTGTATAAAGCTTCTGCGCTTGGGTGATCCTTTGATGCCATCAGTTCTTTATAAATCAGACTTCTTTGAGGTGTGATTTTTAAATTATTCTTTTTGCATAATAAAATAAAAGATTCCATAAGCATTTCTTTACTCTAAATAGTTAAAATTATTATATAATAACAATTATTATTAGTCAAATAATAAAGTGCCTGAACTTGAAAAAAAACCGATATTAGGTCAAAATCTGAAATATGAAATTCAAAAATTCACCTTTATTTCTCAAAAGAATCATGATCCCGGTCATTATTCTCATCTCTATTTATTTTCTCGGTTCTCTGGGGTATATGATAATCGAGAAAATGACTTTTCTTGATTCCCTTTTTATGACCACAATAACTTTAACCACGGTTGGTTATGGGCTGGTAAAAGAACTCTCAAAAACTGGAACCATCTTTACTATTTTACTTATTATATTTGGAACCGGAACAGCTGCATATATTTTAATTACTTTAACAGATTTTATCCTGAGCGAATTTTTATCAGGAAGAATCGAAAAGAGAAGGAAAATAAAAATGATATCTAAATTAAAAAACCATTATATAATTTGCGGCCTGGGAAGAGTCGGGCTCGAAATTGCAAAAGAATTGTCCGGTAACAAGATCAATTTTATAATAGTAGACAATGCCGACGGTCCTATAGAGATAGCCAGACAAAATAACTGGCTGTATATTAAGGGTGACGCAACCAATGATGAAACACTGCTCGAAACACAGATAACAAGTGCAAAGGGTTTATTTGCAGCACTGGATACCGATTCAGAGAATGTTTATGTCATCCTCTCCGCCAAATCTTTAAATCCATCCATATTCGTTGTAGCCAGGGCAACCATATATGAGACTATAAATAAATTAGAAAAAGCAGGTGCGGACAGGGTAGTTTCCCCTCAGATAATCGGAGGTAGAAGAATGGCAGCTATGGCCCTTCAGCCTTCAATATGCGACTTTTTGAACACCATTATGCAGACAGAGGAAGATGAAATCAAACTTGCAGAGATTGAGATTATATCAAACAGCAGGATAGATAATATAACTATAAGAGAAGCCGATAAGAAATATAGAATTGAAGCTCTGATAATATCCGTAATTGAGAAAGGAGAAAAAATCTCAGTTAAAAAAGCAAGCGGAGATACAAATATGAAATCAGGCTACAAAATAATCGCTCTCGGAACCGGCAGTCAGATCAAATATCTTACAGACCTGGCATCAGGGTAATTAGAAATCATATTTAATGGAGCAAATATGGATCCGGAGAAACTAAAACAATACCAATTTGAAGTAGAACGGGAAATCAAAACAAACATTCTCCCCTTCTGGACCTATAAAACATTGGACAAAGAAAACGG
>CAZFEN010000009.1:41963-46859 GCA_964517765.1 uncultured Actinomycetota bacterium
GGTGGATACTATGATGCATGCAATCGTGATTGGTCACTTGCCACAGACATGCGGCTGAGTGAAGGAGATATGAATGCCCCCAAGACAATGAATACAAGTCTCCATATTTTAGAAGCATATACCAATCTCCTGCGTTATTGGAATGACCGGAACCTGCACAGCCAATTAAAGAATTTAATTCTGGCTATCAAAACTCATATTATTGATCCTTCCACATATCACTTTAAATTATTTTTTAAAGCAGATTGGGAAAAACTCTCGGATACGGTTTCTTATGGACATGATATAGAGGGAAGCTGGCTTTTAGTGGAAGCAGCGGAAATTCTGGATGAAGAATCATTCCTTGAAGATATTAAAAAAGTAGCTATCAAAATGGCGGAAATAACTTATAGAGAGAGTGTTGCTCCCGATGGCGGCCTCTGGTATGAAGGCGATTCAAAAGGTATAACTAAATTTGACAGTGACTGGTGGCCCCAGGCAGAAGCAATGGTAGGTTTCTTAAACGCATACCAGATCAGCAAAGAGGAACGTTTTCTACAGTCATCGCTTGATAGCTGGAATTTTGTAAAAAAATTTATAATTGATAAAAAATATGGAGAATGGTTCTGGTCCGTTGATAAAAATAGGAATGTGAACCAGAAGTTAGAAAAGGTTGGTTTGTGGAAGTGCCCTTATCATAATGCCCGTGCCTGTATGGAAGTTCCGGAAAGATTAAATCATATTATAAACCCATGATATTCCGGATTAAGAATAAGAAAAATATATCCATATATTAGTAACCGGCAAGTAAAGGAGGATAATGAATACGACCAGACAAACAATCATTGGTTCTGCGTTACCAAATATACCCTGGGAGGAAAAACCTGAAGGATATAAACATACGGTATGGCGTTACAGCAAAAATCCAATTATACCCAGAGGGATCTTATACCCTCGGCAAATAGTATCTTCAATAGTGCAGTGGTACCGTTTGAAGGCGAATTTGCAGGGGTGTTCCGCTGTGATAACAGGCTACGTAATCAGCAGCTTCACAGCGGCAGGAGTAAGGACGGCATTAACTGGGAGATAGATAACGAACGCATATCGTTTATCTCTGATGATCCTGAAATAGGAAAATTCGATTATGCTTATGATCCACGTGTATGCTGGCTTGAAGACAGGTATTATGTAACCTGGTGCAATGGTTATCATGGTCCTACAATAGGAGTTGGGTATACATATGATTTTAAAAAATTCTATCAGCTGGAAAACGCCTTTCTGCCCTTCAACAGGAACGGGGTGTTATTCCCGAGGAAAATAGAAGGCAAATATGCCATTCTGAGCCGCCCCAGCGATAACGGGCATACCCCTTTTGGGGACATTTTTTACAGTGAAAGCCCTGATTTGTGCCACTGGGGTAAACACCGGCATGTTATGTCCCCCATAAATAAATGGGAAATCACCAAGATAGGGGCCGGCCCTACGCCCATCGAAACTACTGAAGGCTGGCTGCTTATATATCACGGTGTTTTGACCTCCTGCAATGGGTTTCAATATAGTATGGGCGCCGCAATTCTTGATATTGATGAGCCATGGAAAGTTTTGTACAGAACCGAACCATCTTTACTCTCACCCTGGGAACTATATGAATGTGTCGGAGATACGCCAAATGTATTATTTCCATGTGCTGCACTTTGTGATGCACCCACAGGACGTATAGCAATTTACTATGGAGGCGCAGACACTGTTACATGCCTTGCTTTTACACAGATGGATGAACTTATTGATTTTATAAAATCGAATTCAAAGGTGTAGTTATAAAATAGGATTCTTATATGTTATCATGGAAAACCTTGTAATCACCGCTCAGGAAGTATAAAACTCTCTCTCCAATATTTACAGATTGGTCTCCTATTCTTTCGAGGTATCTGCTTGCAAGCACGATATTGGTTATGAACTTGATATTTTCTTCACTGGCTTCACGGGATGTAAATAACTTTCTAAAAACCATTTTTTGAATCTCGTCTACCAGATCATCTGATTTTCCCATTTTCGAGGCTAATTTAATATCTTTATTTTTAAAGGATTCAAGGGCTCTACCCAGTTCCGGTTTCACGAGATTCCCCATCTCAATCAGCAGATCTATGATTTCTTTATCGAGATACTTCTTTTTCTCTTTGGCCAGCCTTATTACAATTTTAGAAATATTTACAGAAAGATCACCGATTCTTTCCAGATACTTGATAATTATACTTACAGAATGCAAATATCTTAAGTCTTTGGCTACCGGCTGGTGTCCAGCCTGCAGAATAATGCATTTTTCCTCTATAAAAACATCATATTCGTCAATTCTCTCATCTTTTTTTACCACATCCTGCGCCAGTTCTGTATTCATTTCAATAAAAGCTTTTATTGAATTATAAACCGCCTCCTGTACCAGACTCCCCATTGTTATGACATCTTCGGTAATTTCATCCATTTTTTCGAGAAATGTCTTTCTCACTTTTTACTCCTTGTAGATATCTTTTATTATAAGTAAATTTTAATATTTAGAAAATTATTTTTATTAATAAAGAATTAAATAAATATTAAAAGTATATTAAATATGATCTGTTGTTTTATATCCATAACCATGAACCGTCTTTATGAACTTTTTCCCGAATCCCTTATATGACATCTTTTCTCTTATTCTCCTGACATGGACATCAAGAGTTCTTGTATCTCCGAAATAATTATCCCCCCATACTTTCTTTATTAATTCCATACGGGGAACAAGGTCGTTTATATTTCTTAGCAGCAATGAAACTACCTGAAATTCTTTGGGATTCAGATCAATCCGATCAGAATCCAGAAGTATCTCGTGTTTACTCTCATCGATAGTCAACTCGATTTCCTCAAAAGCAAATTTTTCCTTAAGCGTTTTACCGGTATTTTCATACGATTGATTGTTGGCTCTTTTAAGGACATTTTTCACTCTGGCCATGAACTCTCTTAAACCAAAGGGTTTTACTATATAATCGTCTGCCCCCAGCTCCAGACCCAGAACTTTATCAAATTCTTCACTCTTTGCGCTTAAGATAATTACAGGTACATTGGTTTTCCTTTTGATTTCCCTGCAAATATCAAAACCATCCAGATCGGGAAGCATTAGATCAAGTACAACCAGATCGGGTTTTTTTATATTAAAATATTCCATAAAACTATTACCATTCCTGAAGCTTCTTACCTTATAATCATTCCTTACCAGATTATATTCCAGAATCTCCAGAATATTTTCTTCATCATCTACAATATATATTTCTTTTTCCATAAACCATTGAGTACCCAAAGTCCGATATCCGGCTATTCCTTTAATAAAACTATACTGAATCTTGTTTCTCTGTAAGGAATACTGCTGACACTTATTTTTCCTTTATGAAGATCCACGATATGTTTTACTATAGAAAGACCAAGCCCTGATCCGATCTGTTTTGAAGATCCGGGATTCCTGCCCCTGTAAAATCTCTGAAAAATATAGGGCAGTTCATCCTTGTTTATTCCAATTCCGTTATCCTTGAATGTCAATAAAATTTTGCTGTTCTCTTCCCTGATATCTATATCCAATTTCACTCCATCCCCCGCGTAAAATATGGAATTTTCGATTATATTGCGAACCATTTGCCTGAAAAGCTCCCCATCAGTTTGATAGTTTATCGGATTACTATTAAATTTAAAATCTATTTTCAGATTATTTTGGTTGGCCAGAAATGAAAGAGATTCTATGGTATCCTTTATTATATCGATCAAATTATATTCTTTCTCAAATAATACATTCCTCCTGTATTCAATATTCGATAGATCCAAAATATCTTTGATCAAAAGATTAAGTCTTTCGACCTCTTTTAATGATTTGGATAGATAGTCTTTGATTTTCTCCTGATTAATGGAATCATCACTCAGGATTGTTTCCAGATATCCTCCTATGGAAGTAAGAGGTGTCCTCATCTCGTGCGATATGTTGTCCACAAACTGGCTCCTTAATTTTGAGAACTCAACTTCCGGGGTCACATTTCGGAAAAAAATTAAAATTAAGACAGTTATGTCTTCGTTTTTCTTAATATCTTCTACACTGGAATATGGACTAAAAATAACCGGGATGGTTTCGACTTCAAGATGTTTTTCTTCTTCTTCGAAAAATACTATATCATTTTCCTGAGATACCAGCTCTTTAAATGACCTTGAGATTTGATTTTCTAATTTCTCATTGTTTAGGGCTATTATAGTTTTGCTGTTTAAAACATCCCCACGATTCAAATAAAAGAGATTCAAAAGACTATTGTTTATCTTTAAAATCTTTCTTTCTCTATCAATTATCATTATACCCTGTTGGGTATTATCAATAATCATATCTATTAAATAGGAATTCTGTTTGATGATTTTGATTATATCCTTAAACAAATTGATGACTTCTTCTACATCAAATATGTAAGGTTTTACCTTTAAATCCCTGATATTCGTACTCTGGTTCCCGGAATTATCACTATTTATATTCTTAATTGAATTTATGCCAGATAATATTGATTTAATAGCCTCCGAAAACTTGCGATTGAGAAACCTGTTTCTAAGAATAAATATAACAAGGACTATAGTCAGGACCAGGATAATTGATGCAGATATATAGAATAATGTCTGATATGGTAACATCTGTTCTTAATTTATGAATAATAATTCTATTCTAAAATTATAGCATATGTCATTTTTTATAAATATTGGATAGGTTTCTTATATGTAGAAACTTATAAAATAGTAACTTTAATATAAATAAACATCTGGGATTAAGCATTTTGATTAAAGGGATTTAAGATCCCGTGGGCAGATAAGTGTGGTGGCGAGACGCAGAATTGAACTGCGGACACATGGATTTTCAGTCCACTGCTC
>CAZFEN010000010.1:0-46838 GCA_964517765.1 uncultured Actinomycetota bacterium
TAACACGGGCAAATATTATAGAATCTATTATAAAAGGTGAGGAATAGTGAAAATAATATTCTTGAACGGTGAATATGTATAAATGTCCACATTGCGGTAAACCGGGAATTTCGGTATGGAGAAAATTAACTATAGGAATGTACAATCCAGCTATCTGTAAGGAATGTGGAAATGAGGTAAGCATACCTTTTACTTCATTGATTATCATCACTATATTATTTACTTTTGGATTTATGTCAGTATTATTTTTTGTAGATTCTATTATATTAAAAATACCTATTTGGATTGTTATGGCTTCACTCAGTCTCTTTCTTTATCTGAAGTACGTTCCTCTTATTCCTAAGTATAAATGAGATCCGCATACTGCCTGAAACACTTCTTAATTTCAAAATCTATTTGCTAAAAATCTATCTCCATAAGATAATTTAGCAATACTGATAAATATCTAAAATTATTAAATTAATTAAACCTGAGAAATAATTATATGTATGACGTTATTACTATAGGCTCCAATACTATCGATGTTTTTGTTTATACCGATAGATCTAGCTCCATATTTATAAAAACAAAAAGCGATGAGGAAAGTTTCATTTCCTATCCTGTGGGAGCAAAGCTTCTTATAAATGATCTTCATTTCTTTTCAGGCGGAGGCGGAACCAATTCGGCAGTTTCTCTTTCACGGCTGGGACTTAAAACGGCCTATATAGGTAAGGTAGGAAATGACCAGAACGGCCTTAGAATTTTAGACGAATTAAAAAAGGAGAAAGTAGATTTTCTGGGTCCTATATGTCATGATACCACGAAAAAAACAGGTTATTCCGTGATCCTTGACAGTCTGGAAAAGAAAAGAACCGTACTCTCATACAAGGGTGCCAATAATTATCTGGATTACTCCGAAATAGATCTGGATAAAGTAAAAACAAAATGGTTCTATATCTCAAGTATGCTTGGTAGGTCCTTTATCACATTAGAGAAAATGGCGGAGTTCGCTTCTAAAAACAATATAAAGATACTATTTAACGCAAGCAGTTATCTGGCCGAGAAAGGGAAAGGATATTTAAAGAAAATATTAGAAAATACAGAAATCCTGGTTTTGAATAAAGAAGAAGCAGAACTTCTGGTAGGGCGCGGTGATTCTCTGGAAGTGATCTCAGAATTGAAGGAACTGGGTCCGGAAACAGTCGTAGTCACCGATGAAGAAAATCCCGTCTATAGTCTGGATAATAAAAATATTTTCTATAAAGCAATTCCTTATGATGTAAAAGTGGTCGAAGCCACCGGCGCCGGAGACAGCTTTTCCTCATCTTTTCTTGCCGGGATGATAAAGACAGGCGATATGGAGTTTTCGCTAAAGCTTGCTATTGTAAACTCTCATTCTGTACTGCGTTTTAAAGGAGCAAAAAGAAAGCTTCTGACATACAAAGAGGCACTTGTGGAAATAAACAGGAGAAATATAGCAGTGGAAAAGAGAAAAAGGAATTAATCTGGTTAGAAATGTCATTTCTTTCATTGATTAAATAAAACGATTGAGATAAAATTTTATATTATAAGTTTATCAAAAAATCCATACTATTAGCGAGAACAAGATTGTTTTTCACCAGTGTCATGATATCCGTAAATTATAAGGGAGGTTCAAAGTGGCTGTAAATAAAGGAAATAGGAGCCCGGTAGAAAGTTTTGGCGATATGGTCAAGGAATTCGGCGAAGCCATCAGTAAAATTTTCAGTGACCCCGAATTAAAGAAAAAAGCAAAGGATTTTGCAAAAAGTGCGGAAGATTCCGCGAAGGCTTTTGGAAAAAGATTCAAGGATGAAGGAGTAAAAGAGAAATTCGGAGATTTTGGAAAAGCCGCGCGTGATTTTGGGAATGATGTGTCCGCTTATTTTAAAGATGATAAAGTCAAAGGTGAAGATATCAGCCAAAAAGAATATGAATGGGAAAAAAAACTGGATGAGAAAATGAAAAATTTCGGGGAAAAGACAAAAAAAGTCGGACAGGGAATCGGCAGTAAGATGGAAAAAGTGGGTGATGATGTAAATCGTTACTTCAAGGATTCAAGAGGCGGCAGAATAACCGGTTACAGCTTCGCCATAATGTGGAGCGTTGTCTTTCTTGTGCTTTTTAATTTCTATAGTAAGTATATAGCTTATTACAGTTATGACGGAATATGGCACAGGCATGAGCTTCTTACCGCAAACTTTAGCCAGTGGCTGCCAATCGTTACAACAGCGCTTGCTGCGTCAGTTATCGGAAATATCCTGCTGATTATTTATGATAGTTATTACTTCCGTCAGATCATACATATTGTACTTAATCTGTTTGGATTGGCTGCAATCATTTCACTGCTTACCATATTCCCGTTTGATTTTACGGTATTTCCGAGAGATCTAACCGGAATCTTAAATCCTATTATTATTGTGGTTCTTATACTGGCTGTCATCGGAACAAGCATAGACACAATAATAAGATTCGTGAAAATGATTATTAATGCGGCAAAAGCTTCTTAAAAGGAACAGCTTTAAAATATATTTTTTTATGGATTTTTCAGTATGGAACCGGTAATTACCTGGTTAACGGAAACTAATGATCCCTATGTAGGGTATTTAACCCGTAAGAATATTCTCGGGGAAAAAATCAATAAAAAAAACTCACCTGAAATCATCGATAATATAGCCAATCGTGAACCTGTTTCCACTATTCTTAGTATGCAGAACATAGAAGGATGGTGGGGCCTGGATAAATATTCATTCAATCCATTATATAAGAATACATTCTGGCAGCTGTATTTTTTATCCATAATGGGAATCACAAAAAGAGTCAGTGGAATAGACAAAGCTGTCAGCCTTGTGGTGAGCCATATACAAAAAGATAACGGTTCTTTCCGACCGGATTCCGGATATTCAGCGACCTTAGGCTGTATGCAGGGGATTTCTCTTGAAATGCTTCTCCGTCTTGGATATATCGATTATGATTTCACAAAGAAGGGTATTGATTATATAAATAACATGGTGTACAGAGAATCTTTTAGATGTAAATACAGACAGAATTTAAGATGTCCCTGGGGCGCTATAAAAATTCTTAAGGCATACAATTTGATACCTGATAAATATATTGATGAGAAAACGAAATCTACCAGAAAGAAAGCCCTGGATTTTCTGGTCAAATACGATATTGTCGAAGCCGCTTACCCCCGTAAGAAAAATAAAAGTAATCACTGGTTGATGTTTGGATTTCCGAGAAGTTATCAAAGCGATATACTGGAACTGGTCTCGGCTGTTGTAGATGCAGGGTGCGGCGAAGATAGCCACAATGTCAAAAAGGCGCTTGATTACATCCTGTCGAAGAGGCTTTCGGACGGGACATGGAAGATGGAATATTCACTTAACGGAAGAATGCTTGTCGATATAGAAAAAAAGAATAAACCCAGCAAATGGATCACTTATCTTGCATTAAAAACCCTCTACAAAAGCAGATATTTAGAGAAAGAAGAATGAACCATAAATCCGGCAGAGTCAGTATCGTAAAATGCAAAGACTACGATAAAAAAAATCTAAAAGATGCCATTAGGAGATGTGTCGGTCTTATAGGCGGTTTTGAGAAATTTCTGGATTCACGGAGTAAAATATTATTAAAACCCAACTTACTTCTATCGGCGCCGCCGGAGAGGGCCATTACAACCCATCCTTTGTTTATAGAAGCCGTGATCGAAAATATTATCGATATCACCGGCAACAGTAAAAATATTTTAATTGCAGACAGCTTTGGTCCCGCAACTCCATATAATAAAAAAGGGATGGAAAAAATTTATGGCGCGACAGGCATGCTGGATATTGCGGAAAGAACAGGATGCAGGTTGAATTATTCTGCCGAATACGAATTCCTGTCCAATAAAAAGGGCCGGATTTTAAAGAGAATAGAAGTCATAAAACCAATAATCGAGGCTGACGTAATAATCAATCTTCCTAAATTCAAAACTCATAATCTAACAGTTATAACCGGAGCCATAAAAAATATGTTCGGGATAATTCCGGGATTTAACAAAGTAGGATATCATCTGAGGTTTGACGATTTAGAAAAATTTGCGGGAATGCTTCTGGATATAATATCTTTTATCAAACCGGCCTTAAATATCATGGATGGAATATGGGGAATAGAAGGAGAAGGGCCGGGGAGGAGAGGAACTCCCAGAAATGTGGGATTGATACTGGCAAGCAGCGATTCTATTTCAATGGATATTATAATGAGCAGAATAATGAATATACCGAAAGCATTGAATCCTTTTATAGAAGTATTGAAAAAATGGAATGTCGAGTGTTATACAACCGGAGACATAGAAGTAGCGGGAGAAAAGCTTTCCGATACAATAATCTATGATTTCAAGATCCCTGAGAGTGTGGGCCAGAAGAGACTCATTACAAATAATTTTATAAATACTTATATTTTACCGCTGGTCAGGAATTCACTTAATCCCTATCTTTATGTCGACTACGATAAGTGCAGCTTATGTATGACCTGCAGGAACATCTGTCCGCAGAAATCGATCACGTCAGATAACAAAAAGATAAAGTTTAGCCATAGGACCTGTATCAGATGCTTTTGCTGCAGTGAGATGTGTCCCGAGGGAGCAATAGGTATTAAATATCCATTTCTGGGGAATTTGATTTTTAACTGGTTGGGAATGGCGGGTAAACTCAGCAAGAAAAGAAAAACACCGGATAGCTTATAAGAAATTCGTAATCTCTTTTATAATCTTTTTATCGGTTAAGATTTTGCTGGAGTGCATTTTATTGAGCCAGAGGATCTTTGGTTTTCCCAGTTCTTCCCATAACTGTTCTGTCGAATCTTTAGGAAAATAGAAATCAAATTTGGAATTAATCATAAGCACCTTTTCGGGTTTGATTCGGTAAGCAAAAGCCAGAGGATCGCATAGAAAGCACATTTTTGTTGTCACTCTTTTTAAGTCCGGCAGGTCTTTTAGATCCATTCTTATTTTATTGGGTTTTATTTCTTTGATTTTTTTTAAAAAAATAGGGAAGGTTGAATAAATCTCTCCACAGGCTTCTCTGTTTGTCTTATTTTTATACTTCTTTTCTCCATAAACGCAGTTACCCTTCAAGGCAAATCTTAAAATTCCTTTCCAGTGGATTTCTTCCCAGTTCCCACCGCCAATTACGAAAACACCCTTATTTATCCGGTTATCATTGGCCATTGTGATTAACGAGACCATGCTTCCAAGACTTATGCCGCAAATATAGATTTTTTTAAAGGTAAGAATTTTCGTAAGGATGCTTATTAGTTTTTTGACATCAACCACACATTGATGGAAAAATTGCAACGTTTCCATATCGTCAAAGTATAGCAGTCTCTCGCCGCTTTTTTCGCCATCCGGAGTTCTGTTTAAGTGAAATGGCAGGTTCATAAATGCACAGGATAAATTATTTTCATTCATTTTATCAATGAAGCGATAATAATTATCCATACTTTTATTTTTGCTTGAAAATCCATGAATCAGTATTAGAATATGATTGTTTTTAAAATATGTTGTATTTTTTTTACTTTTATTTTTATTAAAAAAAAGCCGGACATTTACTCTATCGTTTGCTTCTATTCCTGTTGAATATGGTGAGCTGTAGATCAATCTATATTCCCTGATGTATACATTTTTTTGTTCTACTTCTTTTAAAATATAATCAAGTTTTTTATATTTATAGTGATATAGTTCCATATTAATAGATACTATCAAAAAATTTTTTTATTTCAAAAAATATTAAAAAATCCTGATAATATGTATAATAAGAACAGTATTAAAAAATCTTTTTTAAGATAGGGGGGTTTTATGAGCAATAATGAATCGGGAACCGTAAGAGGCATTTTTGTAGGTTTTACTCTCGGATTTGTAGCAGGCGCAGTTACTGCATTACTTTTAACTACTAAAACCGGTGAGGAATTAAGAACCGATATAAAAAAAATAGCCAGTGATCTGGCTGAAAAAGTTGAAGAGAAGGCCGGCAAGATTAAAAATATAACCAGAGATAAATACAACGAGATAGTAAATAGTGTTGTATCGGGTTATAAAAAGATAAAGGACCTTACCGAAAAAGAAATAGAATTCATTAAAAAAATAATAGCCGAGCAAAAAGATATAGCAAAATAACTTTACTATATTTTTAATTGATCTCCGGATAACTATACTTAAAGTTATTATCCCATCATAAGATTTATGATCTTACTGTCACAAAATAACTATTATCCTGAAAGGAAACAAAATGGCAAGGGTGAAAGAAACATATCCGGTTCTGGGTATGACCTGTGCTTCCTGTGTGAGAAAAATAGAAACGGTTCTCGGAAAAACGGAAGGAATCGTAGAAGCATCTGTCAATTTTGGATCGGAGAAAGTAACCGTTGAGTACGATAATGATAAGATAGATCTGGAAAAGATAGAGAAAATAATAAAGAGTATCGGTTACGAGCTTATCACTTAAATTTGCTTCTTCCGGAGGTCATGTGATTTGACTACCAGGAAAAACAATAAACTCAGCCTTGAAGAGAAAAAAGAACTTATAGAAAAACGCCTTCAGAAGAGACTTCTTACGAAGCTTGCAGTAGGGGCTGCACTTGCAGTTCTTATTATGCTTCTTTCTATGAATATGATCCCCGGATTTTCTTCACTTTCGACCAAAATCAGATATATTATTATTTTTATTCTGGCATGTCCGGTTCAAATATGGGTAGGCTCCCAATTCTATCGCGGCCTTGTCTCGGTTTTTAAATACAGGACTGCGGATATGAATACTCTTGTTGCCGTGGGGACCCTCTCGGCTTTTATCTACAGCACCTCAGTGACCTTTTTTTTGGATTATTTTACAGTGGCAGGAATCGAACCTCATATATATTTCGACACTTCGGCAATGATCATCGTTCTTATACTTCTCGGCAGATTTTTTGAAGCCAGATCAAAGAGCAGTGCCTCGGGTGCGATCAGGAAGCTTTTGAAACTTAAGGCATTAAAGGCAACTGTGATAAGAGACGGAAAAGAAGAAGAAATCGATGTAGATGATGTGGCAGTGGGAAATATAATACTGGTCAGGCCGGGGGAAAAGATACCGGTGGATGGAACAATACTTGAGGGTAATTCTGCAATAAATGAGTCGATGGTCACAGGTGAATCCATACCGGCAGATAAAGAATCCGGAGATGAGGTGATTGGTTCCACTATAAATCTGACAGGCTTTTTGAAATTCAGGGCAACCCGGGTAGGTAAGGATACATTTTTGAACCAGGTAATAAAAATGGTAGAGGAGGCGCAGGCATCCAAGGCTCCGGTACAAAGGCTGGTAGATAAAGTGGCAAGCTACTTCGTGCCCATAGTCATCCTTATAGCGGTGATAACTTTTATAGTCTGGTTTATATGGGGACCTGAACCTTCTCTGACTTTTGCCCTAGTCAACTTTGTCTCTGTGCTTATAATTGCATGTCCCTGCGCTCTCGGACTCGCGACCCCGACTGCCATAATCGTCGGTACCGGCAGAGGTGCAGAAAACGGGATATTGATAAAAGATGCTTCAAGCCTCGAGATCGCCCATAGATTAGATACCATAGTATTCGATAAAACCGGTACCCTTACCAGAGGTCAGCCGGAAGTTGAAGAAATAATTATAGATAAAGATAATTTTAAGGGGACGGATCTGGAGCTATTGAGTCTGGCTGCAAGTTCGGAACTTTATTCCGAGCACCCTCTGGGAAAAGCAGTAGTAAGGAAGGCAAAAGACAGGGGCTTAGAATTAAAAGAACCTCAGGAATTCACGTCCATTGCCGGTAAGGGAATAAAGGCAAAGGTGGGCGAAAAAGAGATTATCAAAGGAAATATTAAATTAATGATTGAAAATAAGATTGCACTGCACGGTCTCGAGAAAAAGGCGCAGGAAATATCAAAAAGAGGGTTTACTCCCGTATTTATTGCCATAGATAAAAAACCTGCCGGAATAATAGCTATTGCTGACAGTCTGAAGGATAATGCAGCGGAAACGGTATCGAGACTGAAAAAACTGGGATTCGAAGTGATAATGATCACAGGCGACAATAAAAACACCGCTAATGCCATAGGAAAGAAAGCAGGAATCGAAAAAGTGATTTCGGAGGTCCTTCCGGATCAAAAGGCAGAGGAGATAAAGAAACTTCAGAAAGCGGGTAAGATAGTGGCAATGGTCGGGGATGGCATAAATGATGCTCCTGCACTTACCCAATCAGATATAGGGATAGCTCTTGGAACCGGGACCGATATTGCACTCGAATCGAGTAAAATCACGCTGGTAAAGGGAAATCTGGATGGGGTACTCAAAGCCATAATTCTTTCCAGAAATACGGTAAAAATAATAAGACAGAATCTTTTCTGGGCATTCTTTTATAATTTGATATTGATCCCGATAGCTGCAGGGGTACTTTATCCGTTCTTCGGGATACTTATAAGTCCGATATACGCAGCGGCAGCTATGGCCTTTAGCAGTATTTCTGTGGTGAGCAATTCGTTAAGGTTAAAGAGATTAACACTTAAATAAGAAAAGGAAAATATAATGGTGCGAGGATTAAGAGTCATAATAATAGGTGCCGTAGCGGCAGGAACGGCTGCTGCTGTAAAAATAAGGAGACAGAGTGAAGATGCAGAAATTGTATTGTATGAAAAGGACAGCTACATATCCTACGGAACATGCGGTCTTCCTTATTTTGTTTCAGGGGAGATAAAGAGTATAGAAAAATTGATTGTTAATACAAAAGAGCGTTTTGAAAAAAGATTCAATCTTAGGGTTAATGTACTTAATGATGTAATCAGGATTGAACCGGAAAAGAATCAAATATATATAAGAGATTTAAAAACCGGTCGGCAGTTTAATGATTGGTACGACAGACTTATTATTACTACAGGATCGATTACCATAAAATTAAAATTTAATGGGGAACTTTCGGAAAATACTTTTGCTCTAAAGACTATTGACGATGCTATAGTTTTAAAGAAATATATGGATAAGCTGGATAAGGAAAATAAGGATGGCAAGGGTGCGGTAATAATAGGTGGCGGTTTTATTGGCCTTGAGCTTCTTGATGCATTTTTTAATAGGGGATATGAAGTAAGTATTATTGAAAAGACCTCTCAAATACTCCCTATGTTTGATAAGGAAATTATTGACTACCTGGAAAATTATTTAATAGGAAAGGGAGTAAATTTATACAGGGAAGATGAGGTTATAAATTTAATTAAGGGGAAAGATAGAAGAGCTGTATCTGTGGAGACCCTTAAGGGTAAAGTAATAAAATCTGATATCATATTTTTAGGAATAGGTACAAAACCTGATGTAAAAATGGCACAGGATTGTGGGATAAAAATAGGAAAGTCCGGTTTTATAGCTGTTAATGAGTTTATGAGAACCAATCTTAAAAATATTTATGCAGCAGGAGATTGCTGTGAATGTGTAAACTTAATAAGCGGTGTAAAGCGCTCTTATAACCTTGCCGCTATTGCCGGAAGGCAGGGAAGAATTGCAGGTTTTAATATTGCCGGTGGAAGAGAGAAATTTTCAGGAAGTGTGGTCAATTCGATAATAAAGGTGCTGGATCTGGAGATAACAAAAGTAGGTCTGAGTCTTAAGGAAACGGCAGAATTAGGTATTAATGCCAATTTTATAGAGTTACATGATTTATCTCACGCTGGTTATTATCCGGGAGCGGACATGATTCATATGATAATAATTTTCAATGAGAAAACCGGTAATATACTTGGATTTCAGGCTATAGGAAGAAGCGGAGCGGATAAGAGAGTAGATGTTATTGCTACTGCCGTAAAAGGGAATTTAAAAGTCTGGGAACTTGCCGATCTGGATCTTGGTTATCATCCGGCTTATGGGTCCGCAAGGGATCCGGTAAATATGCTGGGGATGATAGCAGGAAATCTAAAAAAAGGCGAAATAGATTTTTTAAGTGTCGAAGGGCTGAAGGAGAAAATTAAAAATGCAGAAAAAATAACTATTCTGGATGTCAGGACCAGAAAGGAGTATGACCGGGGTCATATAGTTGGTGCCGTGCTGATTTACATTGATGATCTCAGAAAGAATATAGATAAACTGAATACCGCGAGCGAGATAATAATTTACTGCGAGACAGGCTATAGAGCTTATCAGGGATTTAGAATTCTTAAAAATACCGGATTTAAAAAAGTAAAAGTTTTGAATGGTTCATACCTGAGCTGGATAAGAAAAATTTGATATAAGTTTTCCAAATAAGTGACCTGAAATATCCTTCATCTTTCCCGGGTTTCCCGAGATCCGTATGAAGTCATTTTTACGAACTGCAGGATTATGAGCCCGCTTATAAGAAAAAGTAAAGTGCTCAGGAGGGCTATTCTCTGATTTTTAGTAATAAAAGATATTATCCCAAAAGTTACCGGACCCAGAATGGAGGACGCCTTTCCGCTTATTGAATAAAAACCAAAAAATTCCGCTTCCCTGTCCCTGGGTATCAAAAACGACATGAGACTTCTGCTTGCTATAAGGGTCGATCCGGTGGATATGGCGGCAAGTATGTAAGCCGTATAAAATACGGCTCTTATGTTGGAAGTTGTCATGAGGATTATGACTGTTATCCACATGACGAGAGTTATTGTAACAGTAAGTTTAGAGCCGATCTTATCGGTCAGCCAGCCAAAGAAAATAGAACTTATGATAGCGGGTATATGCCCGAATATAAAAAGCATTATTATTTCAGTAAGTCCCAGGTTTAAAGTACCTCTGGCATATATTGCTACATAAAAGGCAAGGACGGAAAAAGCATTACTGAATAGAAAATAAGAAATCAGGAATTTCATAAGATCCTTATGCTTTCTTATGTTTCTCAAAGTGCTGACAAATTTTTTAAATCCATACGAAATGTAAGAGGTTTTGATTTTTACGATACTTCCACCTGGAGAATCTTTCAGGAATATAAATGATGGCAATGAAAATATTAAAAAGAATATGGATGTAATAATAAATGTTATTCTAATGTTGAATAAGTTGGATGGTTCGATTCCTCCTATCACAAAAGGATAAATAAGTATCAAAATGATCAGGCCCCCCAGGTACCCGATAGAGAATCCGAATCCGGATACGATACCCGTATTCTTTTTGGAAGAAAGCTGGGGAAGGAAAGAATTATAAAACATCATCGAAGTCTCATAAAAAATATTGGAAACTATAAAAAGGATCACGGCCCAGGCCACCATCCCTTCCTTTAAAAAGAAAAGGAGCGAGCTGATAGAAACACATGCCACGGTCAAAATTGTCAAAAATTTATTTTTAGACCTTGAAGTATCTGCAATTGCCCCGAATACCGGTGACAGCAAAGAAGCGATTATCATAGAGGTACCGCTGGCAATTCCCCACATCAGATCTCCGAAGTTTCTGGAATAAATTTCCGGAGACGCGATTATGCCGGTGAAATAAACAGGAAAAATTATAGTGATTATTACTACTGCAAAAGAAGTGTTGGCAAAATCATAAAGGGCCCATGATAAGACCGGAGGCCTGAATAGTGTTCTAACCGCGTCTTTGAATTTAAACTTTTTCATATATTTATTTAAGTCAGGAATTTCAGTATATTATCTAAAAAAAATCAGGATTTTGCTACAGAAATTAATAATTTCTTGAATCAGCATTTAAAGTGATCGATATACTGAAATTAAGTTTTAAAAAGATATTATGATTAGTTGCAAATAAATTATCGGGGTAATATTATGGTATCTGAGATTGGTTCAAAAAAGTAAGGATTTAAATTGAAGGTCTCGAATATAAGCTGGAAAATTGGCGGGGAAACCGGTTTTGGAATAGTATCTACCGGAACGATCTTTTCGAAAATCTTTGCCAAAAAAGGATACTTTGTCGTTGATAACAATGAATATCCTTCCCTGATAAGAGGCGGACATAACACTTTCACCGTAAGAGTGAGTTCCAATGAGATTTTTTCCATCGATAAAGATATCAATATTCTGGTTGCATTAAATGAAGAAACCATAAGGCTTCATCAGGAAGAAGTGACATATGGGGGATATATTATCTACGATGAAAATAATGGCGACATTACGGAAATAAAAAAAGCCAGAAAAGATATCAATTATATTATGGTGCCCTTTTCCAAAATAATTGCGGAGTTGGGAGTTCCCCCGGTCATGACCAATAATGTCTCACTGGGGGCTTCGGTTGCTTTATTGAATTATGACCTTGAGGTATTAAGAAACATCATAAGAGACATCTTTGGGAGGAAGGGGCCGGAAGTTGTCAGTTCTAATATCAAATCAGCCGAATTTGGATACAAATATATAAAAGAGAAATTAAAAATAAATGCTTATGAACTTGAAATAGTAAAGCCTGTAAGTAAAATGCTCCTTACAGGCAATGACGCAGTTTTTTTGGGAGCGGTCAGATCGGGTTGTAAATTTTATGCTGCTTACCCCATGACTCCTTCAACTTCGATACTGGAATCATTTGCATCTGCCGAAAATGATTATAACATTGTGACAAAACATGCCGAAGATGAGGTAGCCGTAATCAATATGGCGATAGGCGCTTCCTTTGCCGGGGTAAGGGCTATGGTCGCAACATCCGGAGGCGGTTTTTCTCTCATGAATGAAGGATTGGGCAGTGCCGCTTTAACCGAAACCCCACTTGTTATCATACTGTGTCAGAGACCCGCTCCTGCTACCGGTTTACCGACATGGTCGGAACAGGGTGATATGTTGTTTGCCATTCATGCCTCGCACGGTGAATTTTTAAGGGTTGTAATGGCGCCCGGTGATCCCGAAGAATGTTTTTATCTTACAGGGAAAGCATTCAATATTGCTGATACTTATCAGATCCCGGTTATCGTGATGCTTGATAAATACTTATCGGAAAACCATTTCTCATATGAAAGATTGGACTTTAAAAACATAACGGTTGATAGGGGAAAGTTACTGATAAGGAGTAAAGATATAGGTACGGGATATAAACGTTATCTTAACACCGAAGACGGTGTTTCTCCCCGGGTAGTAATAGGAGTAGAGGGCGGGGTCCATATAGCCAATAGTGATGAACATGATGAGCAGGGATATTCGGAAGATGGGGCGTTCAACAGGAAGATTATGGTAGATAAACGATTCAGGAAAATAAAAAAGTTAATCGAAGAAATACCCCCTCCAAGGATCTATGGTCCTATTGATGCCGAAATTACTATATGGAGCTGGGGATCCTGCAAAGGACCGATTCTTGAGGCTATGAATATATTGAATCAGAAAGAAAAGAAAGTAAACTTGATTCACTTTACATATCTGTATCCGTTCGATGGTGAATCCATTGAGGGAATCATCGGGAAAAGCAATAAAAATGTGGTGGTCGAGAATAATAAGACATCACAGCTTGCAAAAATTATAATGATGAATACCGGCCACAGGATGAAAAATAAAATTCTAAAATATAGCGGGAGACAATTTCTGCCCTGCGAAATTGTCAACGGAATTGAACAAATAGAATAGCAGATTGAATTATCGATATGATGTAAGATTTTTTACAGGTAATAAAATATGAGTAAAATCAGAAGTAAATCTTTAAGAGAAAGTTACGATCTAAAACCCGGGGATTTCAATACCGAAAGAAAGCCCACCTGGTGTCTCGGCTGTGGAAATTATGGAATCTGGAACTCACTTAAAAAGACATTCGTAAAATTAAAACTTATGCCCCATGAAATTCTTATAGTCTACGGCACAGGATGTTCCGGTAATGGCACCAATTTTATCAGGACCTATGCATTTCATTCATTGCATGGAAGAGCACTTCCTGTGGCAACGGGAGCAAAACTTGCAAATCATAAGCTCAATGTATTGATCATGGGCGGAGATGATGATGGTGTCGGTATCGGAGGAAACCACTTTATACATACATGCAGGAGGAACATCGATATGACATATATCCTGCATAATAACAGAGTTTATGGACTCACTACTGGTCAGACTGTTCCTACAAGCGACAGAGGTTTCAAAACTAAATCAACGCCATCAGGGGTTCTGGAAAGACCTATTAATCCTGTATCACTGGCTCTTATATGCGGCGCCACTTTTGCAGCAAGAGGTTTTTCAGGAGATACTGGACATCTTCTGGATATAATGAAAAAAGCCATAAAGCACAAAGGATTTTCTTTTATAGAGGTCCTGCAGCCCTGTGTGACATTCAACAAAATAAACACATATGATTTTTATAGGGACAGGATATATAAACTGGAAGAATTGAAAGATTACGACGGAAGCAACCTGCATGAAGCTATAAAAAAATCCATGGAAGAAGAGAGGATACCGATAGGTATTTTTTACGAGATCGAGAGGCCGACATACGAAGATGGACTGAAGCAAATAGAAAGAAAACCACTGGTAGATCATATGATAGCTGATATAGATATCAACAGGCTGTTAAACAGATTCTACTAAAAATTATTCATAATCCTGTAATATAAAGTTTATCAATGCATAATAATCCCGAAAGCAAATATAAAAGTTTTAAAATAGCAGCCATATACGGCAGTCCCAGAAAAAAAGGTAATACAGGATTACTTCTGGATAATTTTCTCGAGGGCGCTGTCTCCGCTGCCGCCAGTTCAAAAAAAGATTTAGAAATCAAAAAGATAATGACTGCCAATCTAAACATATCTCCCTGCAGAGGATGCAGGAATTGTTCAAAAACCGGGGAATGCATCATCGATGATGATATGCAGCAGGTGTATAAAGAATTGATAGAAGCCGATTTTCTGGCAGTTGCATCTCCTGTTTTTTTTACTACTGTATCAGGATACCTTAAAGCTTTGATCGATAGGTGCCAGAGATTCTGGTCTCTTAAGTATGAACATAAAAAAAGGATAATCGAAAAGAATAGAAAGGGTATTTTTATAAGTACTGCCGGTTCAAACTCCGTTAATATTTTTGACTGTCCCAAAAAAGTGATCCGTTCTTTTTTTGATGTATTGTATGTTGATTATTTGTGTGATTTTGTGTTTAATAACGTGGATAGTCAAGGCGATATTTTAAAAAATAAAGAGTCTCTGGAGACTTTGTATGGATTTGGCAAAGAAAAACTTTTTTAAGAATAAGGAAATTAAAAAATATTTTTTTATAATTATTATACCGGCTCTACTCATAGCTTCTACTTTTTTTATTTTTTCAGGCTGCAAGGTATCCGGTAATATTTCTTCCTCCGATGTTAATTTTACACTTAATGACCTGGACGGAAAAGAGATATCCTTATCGGATTTTAAAGGAAAGATAGTTGTATTGAATTTCTGGGCGACATGGTGCCCTCCATGTATAGCAGAAATTCCCGATTTTGTAGAAATATTTAATGAATACAGAGATAAAAATATCCAATTTATTGGAGTTTCGGATGAGGATATTTCTACCTTAAAAAGTTTCGCGGCTTACTATGATATAAATTATCCGATTTTGATAGATGATGAAAATATCATGGCGATCTGGGGAATACGTGCAATTCCCACTACCTTTGTGTTTGACAGAAATGGGAAGATTGTTTTCAAAAATGTCGGAATGATGACCGGAGAGCAAATTAGAAACGTTATTGAAAATACACTTTAAATGTTAGAGATTAGTTTACTTTCTGCTTTTATTGCCGGGATACTGGCATTCATTTCTCCCTGTATTTTACCGATAATCCCGGTTTACATAAGCATGATGTCGGGCAGGGTAATTCACAAAAGCGACAAGATAAAAATTTCGGAGCGGTTATATCTTTTGATAAACAGCATATTATTTGTTCTGGGATTTTCGCTGGTCTTTGTAGCTCTTGGTTCAACTGCTACTATTATAGGTCGCGTTCTAAAAGAATATTCCGGTATCATTTCAAGAATCGGCGGGGTCATACTGATAATATTTGGTTTGCAGTATACAGGTCTTTTCAGGATTCCATTTTTAAATATAGAAAGAAGATTCAAAATACCATCTTCGTTGAAATCAGGCTACCCGGGTTCTTTTTTGATCGGAATAATTTTTTCTTTTGGATGGATACCCTGTGTGGGGATGATACTATCGGGTATATTACTTCTGGCGAGTAAACTTGGAACTCTGCTTAAAGGGATGCTTCTTCTGGGGAGTTTTTCCCTGGGCCTGGGACTTCCTTTTATACTTGCAGGAATATTTATAAGTTTTTTTTCCAATTTCTTAAAAAAAATAAACAGGTATCTTAATGTTGTATCCATTGTTTCAGGAATCTTTCTTGTAGTTCTGGGTATTATTTTTATTACGGACTCTATGAATTGGGTGATAGGGTTTTTATCCAGGTATCTGCCTTTTCTAAATAAAATTAATTTTTAAATAAATTTTTACCTGGATTTGTGTTAAAATCTTAAATATTTATTATTCTGTTTTAGATAGAGTAACAATAATTGATAATATCAAATTCAAGTTTTAGGAGGATGTTTTGAATATAGATCCGATTGCTTTTAGTATGTTTGGATTCGAGATAAGGTGGTATGGAATATTGACCGCTCTGGCACTGATAATAGGTTTTGCTGTTGTATATTTTATAGCAAAGTACAGAGGGGAGAAGGCAGAGGAAGTCTTGAATTTTGCTCCGTTTGCGGTAGTATCTTCGGTTCTTTTTGCGAGGCTGCTTCATGTCGCCGTAAACTGGTCCTACTATGCCGATCATCCGGTCTATATTTTTGCCTTCAGAAAAGGCGGGCTTGCCATACAGGGAGCTATGATAGGGGGTATTCTTGCTCTTATTGTATTTTGTAAAGTAAGAAAACTTGATTTATGGTTATGGGCGGATATATTATCTCCGGGCCTGATACTTGGCCAGGCAATAGGAAGATGGGGCAACTTCTTTAATCAGGAAGCTTACGGAAAACCGATAAGCCTTGAATGGAAATTTTTCTATATCAATGAAGCCAACAGGCTTGAGGGTTATAGAAGTTACGAATACTTCCATCCAACATTTTTATATGAATCAATTGCCAACTTTTTATTGTTCGGGCTTCTTTTACTGATGCACAGATATTATAAAAAGAGACCGGGAAAAATACCTTATGGATTGATACTGGCAATGTATCTTGGGATTTATTCGGTTTATAGGACATTTATTGAATATTTCCGTATAGACAGTTCCTACCTCGGTCCTGTCAAGGTAGTATATATAATAGATTTCATAGTATTAATAGCTGCGTTTATTATAGCTAATTATGTGATTAAAAAATTCAAGGAAAAAAAGCAGCTTGAAGAAAATCTGGACGAGTAAAGCATTAACTTATTTCATAGAATATATACAGCCGCAATAATTCTGCCGGTAAAGGTTCAATTTTTTACTTAGTTCCATGGTTTTTTTAAATCCGTCCATTTTCTTTAAATTCGCCTCATAAAAATTGATTCCTTTCACGGATGCAAGTTTCATTCCTATTGAATTTATAATCTCGTGGTTTTTATGGGGACTTATGGTCAAAGTGGTCCCAAAAAAATCAAAGCCCAGTTTCTTTGCCATACAGACTGTTTCATGAAGACGCATGTCAAAACACAGGGTGCATCTTCTTCCACCTTCAGGCTCATCCTTAAAATCCGCTGTCAGGCTGAGCCATTTTTCGTTTTCATAATTACCTTCTATAAGGGGGATATAATATTTTTTTGAAATGGTTTTTATGTCTTCAAGTCTCTTAATATATTCTTCCTCCGGATAAAGGTTGGGATTATAATAAAAAAGAGTTACATCAAAATCTTTTTTCAGAAGAAAATAAGGATAAATGGCGCAGGTTCCACAGCAGGAGTGGAGAAGGATTTTAGGTCTAAAAGTTGAATATTCTGGCATTTTCTTTATAATGTTAGGTCTATTTTACTAATTTTGTTTTCACTGATTATTATATTAATACAATAGTTTATATTAATAAAAACATTTAAAAGTATCAAAGGTCTTTTATATGAATTATGACTTTTTAAAAATTGAAAAATCCGGAAAAATTAGTGAAATATATAATCTTGCGGCTTCCGGATTGAAAATTCCTGATTCCGTAGATAAAACAGTCGGAAAAATATTAAAAGAAATAAAATCAAACGGAGATAAGGCGGTAGTAAAATTCTGCAGGCAGTTTGATCGTTTTGAAGCCAGAGATATCGATGATATTAAAGTAAAATACCAGGAAATAGAATCTGTACAGGCTGATGTCAAAAAAGAATTCCCTGAACTTATCAAAGCGTTTGAAGCGAGCCGTAAAAACATAGAAAAATATCACACCACTCAATTTAAAAAAGAGGCCGGTTCATGGTATATAAAATCCGGCAGAGGTAAAGAAGTCGGGCAGATACTGCGTCCGCTGGGAAGAGTGGGAATCTATATACCCGGGGGAAGATATATATATCCTTCTTCGGTACTTATGGCAATAATTCCTGCCCTGATAGCAAAGGTAAATGAAATTGTAATCTGCACCCCGCCTCAGCCGGACGGCAGATTAAATAAAATTCTTTTATATCTTTTCGGTAAGCTGAAGATCAAGGAAGTCTATAAAATAGGCGGTGCCCAGGCCATAGGAACCCTTGCATATGGTTCGGAAAGCATTAGAAAAGTGGATAAGATCGTGGGACCCGGAAATATTTATGTAACCGCAGCCAAAAAAAAGGTTTTTGGTATTGTCGGAATCGATAGCCTTGCCGGTCCGAGCGATATAACAGTACTGGCAGACGATTCGGCAAATCCTGTCTATATTGCAGCCGACCTTATTTCACAGGCAGAACATGATCCTGATTCAAGAAGCATACTATTGACTTCGAGCCTGGATACGGCAAAAAGAACTGTTGAAAAAATATATGAAAATATAGATTCACTTATAAAAGAATATGGAAATAAGATAAATAGCGGAGTCATTTTAAAATCGTTAAAAAAGAACTGTAAAATAATTTTTAATAAAGATAAAGCGTGGCTGATAGAGGCCTGTAATATAATAGCTCCGGAACATCTGGAAATAATGGTAAAAGATACAGAAGAGGTTCTTAAAAAAATAAAGAATGCAGGAGCGATATTTATAGGGGACTATACCCCGGTGGCAGTCGGTGATTATACAGGGGGGACAAATCACATTATTCCCACAAACAGCAATGCAAGATTTTCTTCTTCTCTGAGTGTTTTTGATTTTTTAAAAAGAAGCAGTGTCGCTTTTTACACTAAAGATGCGCTGGAGAAAGAAAAGAAATTTATTGAGACAATATCGGAATATGAAAAATTATTTGCCCACGGAAGTTCCGTTAAAATAAGATTCGAAAAGAAACAGGAATAAAAAAATGAGTATAAAAATCAAAGAATGGATCTCGAAGATGCCCGAATACATTCCGGGCAGGACCATAGAAGAGATTAAAAAAGAATATGGCCTCAAGGAAGTTTATAAACTTGCCTCCAATGAGAATTTATTCGGACCACATCCTGATGTTATAAAAAGGATCTGTGAAAACCTCGGCAACATCAATTATTACCCCGATGGTGAATACCGTGAGATAAGGGGAAAACTTGCCGGAAAGTATAATATAGACATGGGTTCCATAATTATTGGAAATGGTACGGATCAGATTATCGAGATGATATGTGACAGCTTTATGGAGCCTGGGGAAAATGTCGTTATTGCCGATCCTACTTTTTTGATTTACGAAAAATCAGTCCTTAAACGCAGCGGGACCGTGATCAAGGTTCCTTTAAAGGATTTCCGGCAGGATGTGGAAAAAATGGTGTATTCGGTAAATGATGCGACAAAAGTATTATTCCTTACAAATCCTCATAATCCGACCGGCACCAATATCA
This sequence comes from uncultured Actinomycetota bacterium, assembly GCA_964517765.1. Classification (GTDB taxonomy): domain Bacteria; phylum Actinomycetota; class Humimicrobiia; order Humimicrobiales; family Humimicrobiaceae; genus Hydromicrobium. The sequence continues at coordinate 19,827 of CAZFEN010000010.1, forward strand.
ATCGAAGTGAACTTGATTTTGTTATGGAAAATGCCGGTGAAAACTTATTGGTAGTTTTGGATGAAGCATACTGTGAGTATATGACCGATGAGGAAAAGATCGATACCCTACAATATTTATCAGGGTATAAAAATCTTATAATATTGAGAACGTTTTCGAAAATTTACGGATTGGCCGGACTGCGAATCGGATATGGTATATCGCGAAACTCGATTATCTCAGTGTTAAATAAAGTAAGGCTTCCATTCAATGTGAATTCGATTGCACAAAAAGCTGCTGTGGCCGCATTGGAAAATGAATTCCTGGTCAACGAAATCAAAGCAAAGATAGAGGAAGAAAAGAAGTACTTTTATGATGTGCTGGTTAAAAACGGAATAGGCTTTATCAGATCATATGCAAACTTTATATTGATAAACAGCGGAGAAAATAGCGATACGGTAGTGGAAGAACTGCTAAAGAATGGATTTATAGTAAGACCAGGGGAAAATCTTGGAGTGCCCGGATATATAAGGGTTACTATTGCTTTGCCGGATGTAAATAAGAAATTTCTTACGGCTTTTGTAAGAATATTTAATAATCTATATAAAAAGGGATAGGAACGAAAAATGGAAACGGTAGTTACTGGTAAAGGTACAGAAGTCCGATTCGGACTAACTCTGCCAACAGTTATTATAGCTGAAAGGATCAATCCTACGGGAAGAAAAGATCTGGCAGAAGAGTTAAAACAGGGTAAATTCGATATAGTCAGAGAAGATGCCATAAAGCAAACTGAAGCAGGGGCACATATTATCGATGTCAACGTTGGGGCAGTAGGAGTGAATGAGGTAGAGATGCTGCCGGAAGCTGTTAAGATTGTCATGGAGGCAACAAATCAGCCTATTTGCATTGATTCGGCAAATTCAAAGGCACTGAAAGCCGCACTGGAAGTTTATCCTTATAAAGCTATCATCAACTCGGTAAACGGCAAGGAAGAATCAATGGAAGAGATTTTGCAGATGGTGAAAGACAGCGGGAGCGCAGTTATATGTCTCACAATGGACGATAATGGCATTCCTGACGACGTCGAAAAAAGATTTGAGATTGCTAAGAAAATAATGAAGAGAGCTGAATCTATGGGAATAAAGAAAGAAGATCTGGTATTTGATTGTCTGGTCATGACAAATGCAGCTAATTCTGATTCAGCGAAAATAACACTGGAAACCCAGCGAAGGATTGCAAAGGAATTTGGTGTATCGATTACAGGGGGTTACTCCAATATTAGTTTTGGAATGCCGAACAGGGACCTGTTAAATATTCATTTCATAACTATGGGCATTATCAATGGTTTGTGCGCAGCTATTACCGATCCGCTTATAAATGGAATTCAAGGGGTGATGAAGGCTGCAGATTTCCTTGCCGGCAGAGATCCATACGGAATAAATTATATTTCTTACTATAGGAAATAATTTTTTTTTATTTTATAATTTAAAGATTGATCATTAATCAAAAAAGGGAGAAGAAATGGCAAAAGTTATTCTAAAAAACCTCACAAAAAAATTCGATGACGTAGCAGCGGTAAACAACATCAACAGTACGATCGAGGACCGGGAATTCGCGGTCCTGGTAGGACCATCGGGATGCGGTAAGACTACAACCCTGCGCATGATAGCAGGATTGGAGGAGATTACCCAGGGAGAAATATATATCGGAGACAGGTTAGTCAATAGTGTTCCTCCAAAGGATAGGGACATAGCAATGGTTTTTCAAAATTATGCTCTTTATCCCCATATGAACGTCTATGATAATATGGCATTCGGATTGAAATTGAGAAAAACTCCCAAGCTGGAAATTCAAAAAAGAGTAACGGATACAGCGAAGATTTTAAAAATCGAGGACCTGCTCAAGAGGAAACCCAAACAGCTTTCAGGCGGGCAGAGGCAAAGAGTCGCTTTAGGGAGGGCAATAGTAAGAGATCCCAAAGTTTTTTTGATGGATGAACCTCTTTCCAACCTTGATGCAAAACTCAGGGTACAGATGAGAACAGAAATCGCAAAACTTCATCAGAGACTTAAAGCTACCATAGTCTATGTCACACATGATCAAACAGAGGCAATGACGATGGCAGAAAAGATAATTATTTTAAAGGATGGAATAATTCAGCAGACAGGCAAACCTCAGGAAGTATATGATTATCCCGATAATATATTTGTAGCCGGATTTATAGGAAGTCCTGCCATGAATTTCCTTGATGCTACAGTAACCAATCAGATGACTTTTAAAGGTAATATGTTTGAACTCGGCATCACCGATAGGATCAAGAAAATAATCAAAGATAACGACCTTACCGGAAAAGAAGTAGTAATAGGAATCAGGCCCGAGGATCTGGAAGATAGCAGTTTTGTACAGGATGCTTCAAGAAGTAATACCATTACCGCCAATATCGAGGTCACGGAACCTATGGGTGCTGAAATATATGTATATATCGATGTAGATGGCATCCTTGTTACAGCCAGGGTCAATCCCAGATCAAATTATAAGAGCGGCGACAAGGGGATCTTGTTTGTGGATATAGATAAAATACATATATTTGATAAGAAAACAGAAAAGGTTTACAGGTAAATAAAGTCACCCGGTGACATTGATTCTGATTGCCGGTTTAATGTCCATGATGCATAATGGTTTTAATAAAGTTTTTGGTACATAAAGTTTTACAAGCTTAATACAGAGATCTAATATGCTTTCTTTAAAAGCTTGACTATCATAAAAGTTTTATTATAAAATGATTGCACGCGTGTTTATACGCATAAATACAAATAAAAGTAATTATAGGTTGGTATGTATAGTAAAGATATAGCAAAATTAGCGGGAGTTTCCAGAAGTACAGTATCCAGGGTAGTTAATAATTATTCCAATGTACAGGACGAAACAAGAAAAAAAGTAAACATCATTATTAAAAAATATGGTTATGTGCCCCATGGACCGGCAAGGGCACTTGCCGGTAAAGTCAGTAATATTATAGGTATTTTTATTGCTAATATTAAACTCGGCAATGAAAAATTCAGAGTATACCAGAATGTATATATCTCACCTTTCGAAGCAGCAATAATAGATTATGCAGATAAGTTAGGATATAACGTACTGGCTTTGATAATTAACAATGATAATGATTTTAGCAAGATAAGAAAACTTTTTGACAGCAAAATATTATCCGGTGGGATTTTTCTGGGAGCAAATAATAACTCTAAAGAAATCTTTGGCCTTATAGAATCCGGATATAAAATAGCAATAATAGATCAGGAGAAAAACCAGAACAGAGCTGCACACAATTATATTATTGTGAATTCAGATAATTTTAGCGGTGCATATAAAGCTACAAGACATCTAATAGATTATGGTCATACGGAGATAGCACATATTTGCGGAGACATGAATAAATACTCGGGTTTCAAACGATTTGAAGGATATCAAAAAGCAATGAGTGAAATAAAACTTAAAAATAAAAAAGATTATATAGCTTATGGAGATTTTACCGAAGAAGGTGGATTTAACTGTGTGAACCAGCTTTTAAAAAATAAAGTCAAAAACAAGATGACAGCTATTTTTTCATCAAATGATACAATGGCTATTGGTGCCATGAAAGCGCTAAAAAAGATGAAAATAAGAATTCCTGAGGATATTTCTATTGTTGGTTACGATGATATTAGAATCGCGAGTTATGTTTCTCCGACTCTGACAACTGTCAGGAGCTCTATTATGGAAATGGCATCTGTTGCCACAGGGAATCTGATAAATTCTATAGAAAATAATATCGATACTTTGGAATATTTCACTATTCCTGCAGAGCTGGTCATAAGAGAATCGACAAGAAAAAAATAATATCGATAATAAAAAAGCATCCTTTTGTAATTAGAATTGAAGTTAGCCATAAGAAGTAATAAAGATATATTAATAGAAAAAATTTGAGGAAATCTTTAAGTAGTAAAGAATTTATATACAATTCACCTCGCTGTGTAACAAACCGAGGAACTATTCTTAATCATAAAACTAAACTGTAGATTCTTTACTATTCGGCGGGAAAAAAATTTTAAACAGGGGAATTAATAATGAATGAATATGGTTATTTTGATGACGAAAATAAAGAATATGTTATCCGGAGGCCCGATACTCCTCTGCCATGGATCAACTATTTGGGATGTGAAAATTATTTTGGTATTATTTCCAATACGGCAGGAGGTTATAGTTTCTATAAGGATGCAAGGCTTCGTCGACTGACCCGTTATAGATATAATAATGTTCCTGCTGATACAGGTGGACGTTATCTTTACATCAAAGATGATGATGTAATTTGGAATCCCGGTTGGAAACCAGGCTGCACTTCACTGGATAAGTATTCCTGTCGTCATGGTCTTGGTTATACCGTAATAAATGGGCAAAAAAACGGTGTAGAGGTTGAAGTAAAATTTTTTGTACCTATTGGTGAGGATATGGAAATATGGGACGTAAAAATGATTAACCATACGAATAAAACAAAAGCATTAACCCTCTTTTCATTTATAGAGTTTTGTTTATGGGATGCCATGGATGATATGACCAACTTTCAGAGAAATTTCAATACCGGTGAAGTAGAAGTAGAGGATAATATTATTTTTCATAAAACTGAATACAGAGAACGGAGAAATCATTACGCTTATTTTAGATGCAGTCATGCAGTAAGCGGCTTTGATACCAGCAGGGATGCTTTTATCGGTGCGAATAACGGATTTGGAAATCCTGAAGCTGTATATGACGGGAAGTGTACAAATTCGATTGCACATGGCTGGACTCCAATAGGTGCCCATCAACTTGATATCACACTTGAACCAGACCAGAGAAAACAATTCTATTTTGTCCTTGGTTACATTGAAAATAATAAGAATGAGAAATTTTCAGCTCCTAATATTATAAATAAGAAATCACTATGGGAAAAAATTAAAACTTATGAAAGTCCTGGAGCGGTAGACGAAGCTTTTAAACAATTAAATGCGTACTGGTCCGAATTGCTCGGCAAATACAGTGTAAATATAAATAATAAACATGTTGAACATATGGTCAATATCTGGAACCAATATCAATGTATGGTAACTTTTAATCTATCCCGTTCTGCATCTTTATATGAATCAGGAATTGGACGCGGGATAGGATTCCGCGATTCTAACCAGGATCTGCTTGGTTTTGTGCATATGGTTCCCGGGCGTTCAAGACAGAGAATTCTGGAACTGGCCAGTGTCCAGCTTTCTGATGGGAGCTGCTACCATCAATTTCAGCCGCTTACAAAGGAAGGTAATAAAGATGTCGGCGGAGGATTCAATGATGATCCATTATGGCTGATAGTTTCTACATGTGCGTATATCAAAGAAACAGCGGACTTCTCGATTCTTGATGAAGTAACTGGTTATTCGGATATTTCCGATAGTAAAGATACTCTTCTTGATCATCTTTTCCTCTCCATAGGATATACTCTTAAAAATCTGGGACCTCACAATCTTCCGCTTATAGGGCATGCTGATTGGAATGATTGTCTGAACCTGAATTGTTTTTTAGAAAATCCGGGTGAAAGTTTTCAGACTTACGGGGATCGGCCCGGTGGTGCGGCGGAATCAGTTATGATCGCAGGGCTGTTTCTATATGTTTGTAAGGAGCTAATCGAACTTTTACAGAGGACAGATCATAAAGAGAGAATTGATAAAATCAGAGAAAGTTATGTACTTATAAAAAAAACTGTGGAAACATATGGATGGGATGGAGAATGGTTCCTTAGAGCCTATGATTATTATGGATCCAGGATTGGATCAAAAGAATGTGAAGAAGGAAAAATATTCATTGAACCGCAGGGATGGTGCATTATGGGTGGTGCAGGCTTAGAAGATGGCAGAGCAAGGAAAGCACTGGATAGCGTGGAGAAATATTTATCAACTCCACAGGGAATAGTTCTTCATCAACCTGCATATTCGAAATATTACCTGAATCTGGGAGAAATTTCTTCCTATCCACCGGGCTACAAGGAGAACGCGGGAATATTCAGCCATAATAATACATGGATCTCCATTGCCGAGACTATTCTTGGAAATGGTAATAAAGCGTTTGATTATTATCTGAGTATTTGTCCCAGCACAAAGGAAGATAATATAGAAACTTATCGCTGTGAACCATACTGCTATGCTCAAATGATTGCCGGCTGTGATGCTGCTACTTACGGCGAGGCTAAAAATTCCTGGCTTACCGGTACTGCGGCCTGGGGTTTTGTAAACATTTCTCAAGCAATTCTTGGAATCAAACCCGATTACGATGGACTTATAGTGGATCCATGTATTCCTGAAGACTGGAAAGAGTACAATATAATCCGATTGTTCAGGGGGGTAAAATATAATATTACAATAAATAATCCGGACGGAATCAGTAAAGGGATTAAATATTTAAAGGTAGATGATGAATTGATAGAAGGAAATTTGATTCCATTGAAAGAAGGAAAAAAAGAAGTAAAAGTCAGTATAATTTTAGGTAAATAGTCAGCTATAATCGAAAAAATTAAAGTTGATAAAAGAATCAAAATGATGAAAAGATTTAACAAAGATTTTATTTTTGGAACTGCAACATCATCTTATCAAGTTGAAGGGGCGGTTAATGAAGGCGGAAGGACCCCTTCTATTTGGGATATATTTTCAAAGACTCCCGGAAAAACGTATGAAGGACATACCGGCGATATTGCATGTGATCATTATCACAGATATAAAGAAGATGTGGGTTTAATGGAAAAGATAGGTACGGATGCATACAGATTTTCGATTTCATGGTCAAGAATTTTTCCGGAAAAAGGAAAATATAATCCGGAAGGTATGGAATTTTATAAAAAATTAATTATTGAATTAAAAAAGAGAAATATAAAACCGGTTGTTACCCTTTATCACTGGGATTTGCCAATATGGGCCTATAATATGGGTGGATGGTTGAACAGAAATTCAGTGATATGGTTCGAAGAATATGCAGTAAAAGTATTTAAGGAGCTTAATGATTCCGTAAAATTATGGATAACTCATAATGAGCCTATATGCTCCTCATTTTTTAGTTATTATGAAGGTATTCATGCACCTGGACACACAAATCTAAGAGAAGCCCTGATAGCCGCACATCATATTTTATTATCTCACGGGGAAGTAGTAGAAAAATTCAGAAAACTTAATTTTAAAGACAGTAAAATAGGGATAACTCTTAATCTTATTCCCTCATATCCTGCCACTAATCGTGAGGAAGATGAAAAGGCAGCAAAAATATCTGATGGCTATTTTATGAGATGGTTTTTAGATCCAATTTTTAAAGCATCATATCCCGAAGATATGAAAGAAATTTATAAAGAACTTACAGGTTATCTTGATTTTATAATGGATGGGGATTTGAAAAAAATATCCAATAAAATTGATTTTCTGGGAGTAAATTATTATTCGCGTGAACTGATAAAGTCTTCTCCGGATTCGAAGTTGAAATTCAAAAAGGTTCATGGAAATTTCGAGAGAACCGAAATGGACTGGGAAATAGTACCGGAATCCTTATATAATCTTATATTAAGAGTGAGAAATGAATACACTGCAATACCGATATATATTACTGAAAATGGTGCTGCATTTAAGGATAGAGTGACCAGGGAAGGAAAAATACATGATAATAAACGTATAGATTATCTCAAGAAACATTTATCGAAAGTAGCTGACCTGAATAGGAAGGGAGCGGATATAAGAGGGTATTTTTTATGGTCCTTAATGGACAATTTTGAATGGGGACACGGCTATTCCAAAAGATTTGGAATTATTTATGTAAATTTCGAAACACAGGAGAGGATATTAAAAGATAGTGCAATGTGGTATAAGGATTTAATACGAACCAGGATCATAAAATAATATCCTTTAAAAAATATTCCTTCAAACGTATTGGCCGTAGGGAATCCCTGTAAAGTTATAAAAGAGATAACATAACACCCACACACATGCTAAACTTCGAAAATGGAAATAACAACGGATAAATCCTAACGAAATATTTTGCTACGGCAAGGAGATGTCATGGAAACATACAGCTTGAATGGCGAATGGAAGATGAGAAATACCCGGGATATACATTGGGAAAATGCCCGCGTGCCAGGTTCTGTTTTCACAGATTTATTGCGAAATGGATTGATGGAAGATCCATTCTACAGAGATAACGAAGAAAGCGCTCTTGCACTTTCATATAATGATTTTGAATATACAAGAGAATTTGAGATTACCGGTGATTTATTAAAACGTGATAAGGTATTTTTATACTGCGATGGTCTGGACACCCTTACTGAGATTAAAATAAATAATAAGTTAATAGCCAGTACCAATAATATGCACCGCCATTATGAGTTTGATGTAAAAGATATTTTGCGGGAAGGCAGCAATAATATTCATATAATGTTTTTTTCTCCTACCCGTTACATTGAGCAAATGCAGAAGAAGTTACCGCTCATAAAAAGAATGAATGATATGGTAATCGATGGTTTTTATCATCTCCGTAAAGCTCATAGTATGTTTGGATGGGATTGGGGACCAAAGATTCCGGATTCGGGTATATGGAGAAATATTGGCTTAAGGTTCTTTAATGATGCGCGTTTAAAGGATGTATATATAAGTCAGAATCATAAAAAGGATAAGGTCAAGCTGGATGTCCTGATAAATTATGAAGTCTGGAAACAGGGGGAGTTTGATCTGGAGATCCTACTGGTTTCCCCAGCTGGCAAAAGAATATGCAAAACACAACCAGTTGATTACCAGGGCGATAATTGCATTATTGGTATTGAAATCAATGATCCCGAATTATGGTGGCCCAAAGACTACGGGAAGCAGTCTCTTTATAGGGTTTACGTAAATCTGAAAAGGGGAAATACAATACTTGACTCAAGAGAAATCAGCACCGGCTTAAGGACCTTGACTGTAAGACAAAAAAAAGATAGATGGGGCGAATCCTTTGAGTTTGTAATAAATGGCCTACCGATTTTTGCCCGTGGAGCGAATTATATAATAGAAGACAATCTGATGTCGCGATATTCGCGCGAGCGAACCGAAAGATTAATAAGGGATTGTATCGAAGCGCATTTTAATTGCATCCGTGTCTGGGGCGGAGGCATATACCCGGATGACTATTTTTTTGATCTATGTGACGGGTACGGTATCATCGTATGGCAGGACTTCATGTTTGCATGTTCCGTATATCCTGAAGATAAAGAATTTATAAGCAATGTTGAACAGGAATTAACGGATAACATTAAAAGAATAAGAAATCACCCGAGTCTTGGTTTGTGGTGCGGAAACAATGAGGTGGAATGGATAGTAGATTTGGTAGAAAAAAATTCTTTTCCAATGGTACAAATTTCCGGAGATAAATCATCACTTTACATGAAAAGAATAAAAAAAATGTATATAAGGTTGTTTGAAAAAATAATCCCGGAAATAGTAAAAAAATATGATCCCGATCGTTTCTACTGGCCTTCATCGCCATCATCGGGCGGGAAGTTTGATAATCCTAATGACGAAGATAGAGGTGATGTACATTACTGGGACGTATGGCACGGCATGAAACCCATTGACGATTACCGCAACCATTATTTTCGTTTTACTTCGGAATTTGGTTTTCAGTCATTTCCCGGAATAAAAACGATAGAGATTTTTACAGCACCGGAGGATAGAAACATATTTTCGTATGTGATGGAAAAGCATCAAAAGAACGGAACAGCAAATGGGAGAATAATGGCTTATCTTTCGGATATGTTTAAGTATCCGGGGGATTTTGAGTCCCTGCTTTACACAACACAGCTTTTGCAGGCCGAGGCTATGAAATATGGTGTGGAACACTGGAGAAGAAACAGGGGACGCTGCATGGGCTCACTGTACTGGCAGCTTAATGATTGCTGGCCTGTGGCTTCATGGGCCAGTATCGATTATTATGGACGCTGGAAAGCACTTCATTATTATGCAAAGCGTTTTTATTCACCTGTTTTGATATCCGGTTTCGAGCAAGGAACAAAGGTAAATATTCATATCACCAATGATACAACTGAATATGTCAATGGTGTGATTGAATGGAAGTTAAGAGACAATGGTTCCGGTGTTATATTTGAAGATAAAAAAGATGTGGCGGTGGAACCATTAAAGGATAAAAACTGCCTTGTACTGGATTTAAAAAATATGATAAGCAAAGAAAATATAAGAAATGTTTATCTTGAATTCTTTCTAAATATCAAAGGGAAAATTCTGAGCAGCGGAACGTTGTTGTTTGTAAAACCTAAATACTTTAATTTCTTAAATCCTGAAATCAGGACATCTATAAATGAAGTGAGAGATCAATTCATTATTACACTTATAAGCTCTGCTTATGCAAAATCTGTTAAACTTGATTTAATTAAAGCTGACTGTAAGTTCAATGACAATTATTTTGATCTCTCTGCAGGATATTTAAAAGAAATAATAATAGACAAATCCAGCCTATCGTGTGAAATAAATATAAATGGAATAAGAGATCAGTTAAAGGTATGGAGTCTGTATGATATTGAGAATAGGTAAGAAAGATTTTTATTTAAGTGTGCCGGTTTTTTCGTTCAATTATAAAATAACTAAAAAATGCTTGACTACTCTGAAAGTTTTGTTATAAAATGTATGCACACGTGTTTATACAATAGAAAATCCAAGTTTGGGGTTGTTCCTACAAAAAGGGACGGCACCTTGTTCAAATGCTTTATTCATATGGAAGGGAGGTGAAGCGACAAAATAGTTTTTACGCCATAACTTTCAATACCAAAAAACCTTAAAAGGAGGTTGAATAGTGAAAAAAGTATTTTTATGGCTACTTGTTATATCAATGATTGTAGTTTTTTCTCTTGTAGGTTGTAAAGAAGAAGCTGCAGAAGAAGAAGTGACAGAGGAAGAAGAAGTAGCAGAAGAAGAAGTGGCAGAAGAAGAAGGGGCACCACTGGATATTCCATTAGGTTTTAGTTACGATCCAGCTATGGCTGCTGCAATTCTTGCCGATGCTGGATACGTTGATACTGACGGTGACGGACTTGTAGAGGCACCTGATGGTTCCAAGATTGAGCTTACTGTTACATGCCCATTCGGATGGACAGACTGGATGGAAGCTATCAGTGTTATAAGTTCGAGTGCAATGGAATCGGGTATCAACCTTGTAGCTGAAACTCCTGATTACGGAGCATGGAACACTGCACTTATGGACGGTACATTCAATGCAACCTTAAATAACTGGGCATCGATGAGCAATACTCCATGGACATTATACAATCTTTTATTCAGACACCCAATCGTAGACTTGATGCAAAGTGGTAACTTTGGTAGATATGATAATCAGGAAGTATTTGATCTGGTTGATCAGCTTGCTGCAACTCAAACTGAAGATGTTGCAGGAATGCAGGATTTATGCGGACAAATTCAAACAGCTATGTTAACAGAGATGCCAATGATCCCGCTCTGGTATAATGGTCTATGGTCTCAGTGGAACGATTCGGTTTGGACAAACTGGCCTTCATCAGCAGAAGATGCTCCCAAGAGCCTTCCTACTTCATGGTCAGGATACTGGCAGTTGGGTGGTTTAGCAACCCTTGCTAACTTAGAGCCCGTAGAAGGTGTTGAAGCAGGAACAGGTACTTATGCACGAAACGAAACCCTGTATATGAGTGGTTCAGCATGGGGTGCATTTTCAGACTTGAACCCATTCTTACCTGGTACCAAAGCAAATTCAACAGGAACAATAGGACTTATGTATGAATCACTGTTCCAGTATGATCCTCTGGCAAATGAAATGACGCCATTCCTTGCTGAAAGTGGAGAATGGACAGATGATAGTACTTATGTAATTAAAATGAGAGATGGAATAAAGTGGACTGACGGCCAGACACTTGATGCAAATGATGTTAAATTCACCTTTGAGCTTGGCCAGACATATCCCGGAGGAATCTGGTATGCTCCTATGTGGAATTATCTGGATAGCATTGACCTGGTTGATGATTTAACACTTCAGCTTAACTTTACCGCACCTCTCTATCAGGAGTTCTCAAACAACCTGTACAATATCTTCATAGTTCCTGAGCATATCTGGTCTTCCAGAACAGAAGAGGATATAACAGCAGGACTCAATGAGAATCCAGTTGGTTCAGGTGCGTATAAGTGGGATGCTGCTGGTTTAGGTCCGGATAGAAATGTATGGACCAAGAACAATGATTGGTGGGCAATAGATGCGCTTGGTATGGATGTTGCTCCAAATAGAATTGTTGATATCAGATTCTCAAGCAACAACGTTGCTCTCGGTTCGATTCTAAAAGGTGAAGTTGATCTTTCAAATAACTTCCTACCAGGTGTTGCAGAGCTAGTAAATAAGGGTTATGTTAAATCTTACTTCCCTGAAGCTCCTTATATGCTATCTGCTAACACAGCAGTTCTATTCTTGAATACAACTATAGCACCAATGAACGATGCAGCTTTCAGAAGAGCATTAGCTTTTGCTATTAATACAGGCGATATAGTTAATGTTGCTTATGCTAATCTGGTTCAGGCTGCTGATCCAAGTGGTTTACTCCCGAGCCTATCTGTGTTTAATAATTATTAAACACTACTGAGGCGGTAAATAACTTGTGATGTAACTAACGCCCCTCCTACTAATAGCGGGAGGGGCGATATTTTTATAATTTTCTTTTACTAAGGAGGCTTTGTGAGACGTTATTTCGGGAGGAAGATAGTCGTTTACCTGTCCACATTTTTTTTAGCCGTGACTATAGACTGGGCAATCCCGAGATTCATGCCAGGTAATCCTATTTTGAATCTACTGACAAGGGTTGCAGGGCGTCCTGAGACTGTTCAACATATGTATAATTATTATTCAAGAATATTTGGATTGGATGTACCTGTCTGGAAGCAATATATTAATTTCTGGATTGCCCTTTTTCATGGTGACCTCGGAACAAGTGTACTTATGTTTCCCCAGAAAGTATCAGCAATAATTATGAGAGCAGTACCCTATGACATATTCCTTCTGGTACCGGCAATACTGCTGAGTTTTTATGCAGGAAATAAATTCGGTGCCTTTGCAGCAAGAACTAAATGGCTTGATAACACTATACTGCCGCTTGGATATATGCTTACGGCGACACCGTATATGTGGCTGGGTATCTTACTTGCCTGGTCGCTGGGAATTGTGGCAGGTATTTTTCCTATAGCCGGTGCATACGGCTTTAATTTACAACCTTCCCTATCATGGGTTTTTATTTTAAGTTTACTGGAACACTGGTTTTTACCTTTTGTTTCTCTATTTCTGGTTTATTTTGGTGGTTGGGCAATTGGAATGAGAAATATGATTATTTACGAACTTGAAGCTGATTATTCTCATTACTTGGAAGCTCTGGGAGCACCCAGAAGCCTGGTTAGAAAATATGCATACAGAAATGCTATACTACCTCAAATTACAGGACTGGCACTCCAGCTTGGTGTAGTTGTAGCTGGAGCACTGGTTACAGAAGTTGTTTTTTCATATCCCGGTATAGGATACTGGATTTTACAGGCTATTCAGAATCAGGATTATTTCCTTATACAGGGATGTTTTCTCTTTATTATAATTATGGTATTAGTTGCTAATTTTATAATTGACATTGTTTATGTCATTGTAGATCCGAGAACACGGTTAGGAATGGTAGGTGGATCAGCATGACAGAACAAATCAATATCCAAAAATCGGAAAAAATAGATAAAGTTCCGGTCATAAAACCAAAAAAGATAAATGAATTCATTTATTTTGCTTTAAGAAATAATAAATTAAAAATCGGGTTAGGTGTTGTCCTTTTCTTTATTTTACTCGCAATTATAGGTCCTCTATTTACGAAATATGACTGGAATGCTTACATAGGCCCGATGTCTCAAGCACCCTCGAGGGAATTTTGGTTTGGTACTACAACATTCGGACAGGATGTTTATACACAGTTTGTGCTAGGTTTAAGGGCAGCATTCCTTGTAGGTATTATTGGTGGGGGACTCGGAACTTTTATAGGAATTATTATTGGTTTTGTTGCCGGTTATCGTGGAGGTATCGTGGATGAAGTGTTGAATATATTAACCAACGTAGTTCTTGTCATCCCGACATTTGCATTACTTTTAATAATAGCAGCATATCTTAAAGTCAGAGGTATTATGATTGAAAGTGTTTTTATTGGATTGACTGCGTGGCCGTGGGCAGCAAGGGCAATTAGAGCTCAGACTTTTTCATTACGTTCCAGAGATTTTGTTGATATGGCCCGGATGAGCGGAATGAAACCTTTAAAGATTATTTTTACTGAAATTGCACCAAATATGATGTCTTATCTGCTTATGACATTTATCCTCCAGTTCGGAGGTGCAATACTTATTGCAGCTACACTTGATTTTATTGGACTTGGTCCGACAAATACGATTTCACTTGGACTTATGATGAACTATGCGGTTATGTGGGGAGCCCTTCAGTTTGGTAACTGGTGGTGGTTCGTACCGCCAGGTTTTGCCATAATGGCAATCGTGGGATCTTTATATATTATGAATGTTGGACTGGACGAAGTTTTTAATCCCAAATTGAGGGAGATGTGAGAAAATGAGTTTACAAACAAAAAATCTTAGAGTATATTACCAGACACTCAGGGGGGATGTTAAAGCGCTTGATGGTGTAACATTCAATATCAAAGACGGAGAAATAATGGGGCTTGCAGGTGAATCAGGTTGCGGTAAAACTACATTGGCCAATAGTATTATTTACTTAACTCCGCCAATGAAATACATAGACGGTAGCGTGGAACTTGATGGTGAAGAGCTGCCAATCTGGGATATGGATTCAATGAATACATTTAGATATAAAAAAGTTTCTATAATACCACAATATGCAATGAATGCCATGAATCCTACGAGAAAAATAGGAAAGATGACAGAAGAACTTTTAGTTTCGAAAAGAGTCAGCTATAAAAAAACCAGATCCGAATTAGAGAGAAGACTGGATCTTGTGGAATTAAAAAACGATATACTGGGTATGTATCCCATTGAGCTTTCAGGCGGTATGAAGCAGAGGATGGTACTTGTTCTTTCCACTTTGCTTAATCCCTCATTATTAATAGCCGATGAGATTACATCGGCACTTGATGTTTCCACCCAGAAAGCTGTAGCAGAGATGCTGGTTGAATTCAGGAATCGAAAAATTGTTAAAAGCATGATAGTTATTACACATGATATTTCAATCCTTTATCAAATAGCGGATAGTATCCTTGTAATGTATGCCGGAAAATTAGCAGAAAAAGCATCTACTGATGCAATAGTTCATTCGCCCATGCATCCTTACACCAGGCTTTTAATTTCATCACTTCCAAAAGTCGGGGTAAAATATTCCGAAAAAAAATTAACAGGAATTAAAGGGAATACGCCATTACTGCTTAATCCTCCAATTGGATGCCGTTTTAGAGATAGATGTCCTGTTGCATTTGATAAATGTATGGAGGAGCCACCGTTTGTTGAAATCGAAAAAGACCATTTTGTTGCTTGCTGGAGGGAGCGTGATAGGAATGCTTAAACTTGACAAGATATCAAAGATTTATAGTACAGGAACGTTCGGAGGGAAACTTCTTCCCGCTGTAGTTGATGTCAGCTTCGATATCGGAGATGGAGAAGTTGTTTCGTTGATTGGTGAAAGCGGAAGTGGAAAAAGTACAATAGGTAAAATGATCTTACGCCTGATTACCATTTCTTCCGGTAAGATTATATTCGATGGAATTGATATTTCTACTCTTAAAAAAAATAAACTTAAAAGCTATTATAAAGAAGTCCAGGGTGTATTTCAGGATCCTTTCAGTTCTTATAATCCGATTTTTAAAGCCGAAAAAATTTTTACCACAATAAGACAGGAATTTTATCCAAAAATGAAGGATAAAGAATGGGAAGAAAAGGTAGATAGTTCACTTAAAGCTGTTGGTCTAAATCCTGATCAGGTATTGAATAAATTTCCTCACCAGCTAAGCGGGGGGCAGCTTCAGCGTTTTCTTATAGCCCGTGCATTGCTGCTGGATATTAAATTTCTGGTAGCAGACGAGATTATAAGCATGCTTGATGCATCTACACGTGTAGACGTTCTAAATTTACTGGTAGAGTTGAAATCCCGCGGTCTATCTATACTTTTTATAACGCATGATCTATCACTCGGCTATTATATAAGTGAAAAAGCAATAATTCTTTATAGAGGAAGTATTGTAGAAATGGGTACCACAGAAAAAGTATATTCCAATTCACTTCATCCATATACAAAAATGCTCATGACTTCTGTACCGCGCATGGATACAAAATGGGAAGAAGTAGATGTGGAACTTAAAGCAAAACAAATAGAAAACACTATCGGTTGCGTTTACTACGATAGATGCCGTGTCCCTGATAAAGATACAGGTTGTGCCAGTAAAAAGCCGCAGTTGATAGAGGTGGAACATGATCATTTTGTAGCCTGCAAGCATTGTATGGAGGAATGATCATATCTTAAACGTGTGATTTATTTTTAGTATTTCATATAGAAAAGTAAAGCATAATATATCATAAATATTGTGCTTTACTTTTTCTTTTTATAAAATTAGTTAAACATTAGTATATACTAATATTTTTTTATATACTTGAGAGGATAAATAATGGTAAAAAATGATAAAGAAACAATAATAGTCCAGATTTCCGATATCCATGTTGGTGAACGACATTTCGTACCAAGTCTTCTTACAAGATGTATTGACGAAATAAATGAACTTTGCCCCGATATAGTGATTATAACCGGAGATCTTACTGCCAATGGATTCAGGATGGAATATGATACCGTAAAAAATTATCTCTCCCCCATAAAGTGCACAAATATACTGGTCCAACTGGGTAATCATGATTCCAGAAATGTAGGATATCTGCATTTTGAGGATATTTTTGGCAGCAGATATATTTCGTTTAATAATAGTAAAGTGTCAATTGTTGCGGCAGATTCAAGCGAACCGGATCTGGATAATGGACAGATCGGCCGTGAGCACTATGACTGGATCAAGACCGAATTTGGCAAATGCGATAATAATAGTTTTAAAATCTTTGCAATGCACCACCACCTGGTACCGGTTCCCAATACCGGAAGAGAAAGGAATATTGTGAATGATGCCGGTGATGTTCTGGAAACAGTAATCGATGCCGGAGTGGACATGGTATTATGCGGGCACAAACACGTGCCATATCTATGGAGAATAGAGGATATGCTGGTAGTTACTGCCGGTACGGTTTCCTGTCTTAGATTAAGAGGAAAGATCGAACCAAGTTATAATATTATATATGTAAGAGAGAAAGAAATAGACATCTACAGAAGATCTCCTTTCGATAAAATTGAGAAAATTATTGGTGTAACCAGAAAAGAGAAGAAGAGTAAACTCTGTGATAAGTTTATTAAAGAAAAAAAGCAATAAAGGCAAAAATCTGATTGCATTAATAGATGGAGAACATTACCCGCAGGTGACTAATGATGCAATCAAGATGCTTAAAAAAATCTACAAAGGTAATTTTAAAGGAATGATTTTTCTGGGAGGAACAGAAAAATTGGTAATGGATGATATCGAAGATTTTTTTAAGGAAAAAGTTTATAAAATCAAAGATATCGATCTGGATTTTAATAAGGCGCTTAAATATTTTAATCCGGATATTGTATATGATTTAAGCGATGAACCTGTGGTCAATCATATAAAAAGAATGAAGATTGCTTCTTATTGCCTTGCGAATAAATGCAGCTATATGGGTCCTGATTTTTTATTTTCTTCCGAGAGAGAAGATATAAATTGTAAAAAATTTACATTATCTATTATAGGAACCGGCAAAAGAATAGGCAAGACAGCAATAAGTTCTTATGTGACTAAAATATATACATGGGAGGGAATCGATGTCTGTGTGATAGCTATGGGCAGGGGAGGACCTGAGACTCCCGTGATAATCAGGGGTGATAAAATAGATATTACTCCCCGGTACCTTCTTGAAATCAGTAATAAAGGAATGCATGCGAGTTCGGATTATATAGAAGACGCTCTTACAAGCAAGGTCACCACAATCGGGTGCAGAAGATGCGGTGGAGGTTTCGGCGGTAAGATTTTCATGTCAAATATCAAAGAAGGAATAAAAATTGCAGAGAAGTTGAATCCCGATCTTGTAATAATCGAAGGAAGCGGTGCCTCTGTACCTGATGTCAAAACGGATGCTGTCATTTGTGTAGTAGGCGCTTATCAGAACTGGGAAGCGATAGTCGGCTATCTGGGAATTTATAGAATATTATCTGCGGATCTTATAATTCTCACGATGTGCGAAGAACCGATGGCAAGCCAGGAGAAAATAATCAATGTTAAAAGAGAGATAAAAAAAATAAATCCGGATGCCATGATCATAGAAACTATCTTCAGACCTCAGCCTTTATCGGATATAAAAGGTAAAAAGATTTTTATGGGAATGACTTCAAATAAGATTATTGAACCTGTAATCAAGAATTACATGGAAAATAAGTTTGACTGCAGGGTCAAAAAAATAAGCTTTAGTCTGGGAAATAGAGCTGCTCTTAAAAAGGATCTGGAAAAAACAAATGATTATGACACAATAGTAACTGAACTTAAAGCGGCTTCTGTGGATATTTTAACGGATTATGCTTTCAGGCATGAGAAAAAAATAGTCTATATGAATAATGTACCCATTGTAAAGGGCAGGAAGGGAGTACTGGAAGCAGAATTAAAAAAGATATTTTCAGGGGAGAAAAACTTACATGATTTTAAAAAGTGAAGGTGAGACGAATTCAAAAGTAATAGTAATTTCCGATAAAAAAGGCGGACTGCCTTTTTCCAAAGGAATACTCGCTTCTTCTATCTCAGTAGCAGGCCTTGATATCCTGACCGCTCATAAAATCGCATTTGAGATTCAGGATTATTTTCTAAAGAATAAAATCTATTCGGTATCTCTTGAAGAATTAAGATCGCTTGTATTCAGATTCATAAAAGATAAAGTAAATCTGGAATATGCCGAAAGATATTTACTTTGGCAATCCGTGGGTAAACTTGAAAAACCGATCGTAATACTTATCGGAGGATCGACCGGAGTAGGAAAATCGACTATAGCTACTATACTTGCCAATAGACTGAATATTACCAGAGTAGCCTCTACCGATGCTATAAGAGAAGTCATGAGAGCTTCCGTATCTGAAAAATTAATAAGGCCCCTGAGGGGATCTTCTTATAGTGCGTATAAGAATTTAACGCTTCCTCCTTCCGGAGTGGAACCTGTTATTCTGGGTTTCAGGGAACAGGTGCTCGCAGTAAGCGTTGGTATAGAAGCAATAATAAAAAGAAATATTGAAGAAAAATCAGATATTATTATAGAAGGTGCACATGTAGTCCCGGGTTATCTCGATCTTGGAAATTATTTATCCAGTGCAATAATCCAACAGATAGTAATATCGGTACCTGATAAAAGTATTCATAAGGAACACTTTACAAAGAGAACTTTTGAAACGCAGGGCTCAAGGCCTATGGACAGGTATATAAAACATCTTGATAAAATCGTGATGATTCAGGATTATATAGAAAAACTGGCCAAACAAAAAAATATCAAGATTATAGAAAACTATAATCTTGATAACGTGGTAAATGAAATATTGGAATTGGTATTTCAAAGAGTAAAAAGCGAATTCAGCAAAGTGGGATCCGAGTATTCTAAAGAGAATTAGTTCCTGTCTATTATATAAAACTCTTCAGTGATTTTTTTATCTCCATTTAAATAAGTTTCGACATTATAGCTTCCGGCAGAATAAACATTATTATGTTTAATCAGGGAGATTATTATTTTTCCGGAACCTTTTTTCTCCGGATTTATAATATTTTTTTGAATTACATCATAAGAATTATTTTCGATTTTTATCCATTCCACTTTTATTTCATCTTCGAGACCGAGGTGTTTTACTTCCATTATAAGATAAATATCCGAATCCTGACTGCTGAAGGTATAGTTATTATCAAGTTTCAACTTTTCGAAATCAAAATTTTTATCCAAACTTAGATAAATATTTTCAATATCCGGTTTTTCCTGCATTGTAGTTATCACAACTATTATTAGAAGACCGGTGCATATAATAAAAATGATTATATTTCTTTTTTTCATATTAGTATAAAAACAAAATATAATAGTTTGGAGATATTATAAGAGTTATTTAAAGCATTGACCATAAGTTGCCCCAAAATATTTGACTAAAATCCTCAATTGATATATATTTTCAAAATAATTTTGTTTTGGAGGAAATAAATATATGCCTATTTACAGCTATAGGTGCGAGAAATGCGGAAAGGTTTTCGACAAGTTCCAGAAAGTTGGATGTGACGATATTGTCAAATGTATTTACTGTGATTCAAATACAAGTAGATTGTTTTCGCCTGTGGGAATAATTTTCAAAGGATCCGGATTCTACAAAACCGATTATAAATCAAGTTCAAAAAATCTAATTGGCAGCAGTACCGCAAAAGAAAAAGAAAAAGAAACTAAAAAGACTGAAGAAAAATCTTCGGGTAAAGGAGAAATCAGTACTGCGGCAAAAAAAAATAACTAAATTTCAAACATTATTGGTATAATTAGAACCAGATATCAATATTTCAATTATTAATGTTTTTATTATTAATTTTATCTATAACGTTAATATTCATGTATATTTTCAGCCTGAGATTTATGATAAAAACTAATGGCGGATATACGGTACAGAAAAAAATCCAGGAGCTCGAGACCCAAATGCCGGAAACAGAAAAAGAAATACCACACGGATCTTTTCCGCTGGTATTGACTCTGTCCATAATCATAGTTTTAAATTTAATAGAAATAGGTTATTTTATTTACAGCAATTATTTTTTTAATGATTTTGTAATCACTCTAGGAAGTGCAATTCTTATTGGTTATACGTTTTATTCTATGATAAAATTTTTACCTAAGATTAAAAAATTTATAAGTAGGCCCTTAAAGTATTTTAAGGAAATAAATCATAATTTTGACAATGCTTTGAATTTTATAATGGTTGCCCTCGAAATAGTATTTTGTGCTTATATAATGATAAAAATTTTTATTGAGTATATCTTACTCGGTTAGCGAAATAAGGAAATGAAAAAAATATTTATTATTTTTATAATTGCTTTTATTTTTCTGATAACTATGGTTAGCAGTTCATGTTTTAATTCCGGCAGTGATCAGGGAAGTGAAATAGCAGAAAATACCGGCGCGGAAGTAATAAGTAGTGACTCTGAAGAAATATCGGAGGAGAAGTTAACTGATCTTCTGGAGAACGAGGGCTTCATGGATGTATTCAATAGTTTTTACTATCCGGATTCTCTAATAGAAGAAGCGGGTAAGGTTGAAAGCGATGAGAATCTGGCTTATATATTATCGGAAGTATCGGAAAATTTTCAAGAAGTCGAACAATATTATAAAGATAAAAAAGTTCAATCGATATGGAGCAGAGGTCTTATATTCGAAGAAAGTTCCGGGGAGATAGAAGAAGAATTCTTGACTTCGGAAGATGAGGAAATTCCCACCTTTAAATTCACCTATTACAGTAATGAAAAAGATAAAATTGTAAATGTCTTGATCAAGGGTCTGGAAGAGAACAGAACCAAGATAATGATCATCTACTGGACTCTTCAGTAAACCATGGAAGATGGCATCGCCTTAAAATCAAAAGTCTACACTGTCAGTGAGCTTAATCTGGAAATAAGAAAAAGTCTCGAAAAGGATTATTCTCTTATATGGGTTGAAGGCGAAGTAAGCAATTTTTATTTCCGCGGTAAGAAACATATGTACTTTGATTTAAAAGACGAGAGTTCAAAAATCAATGTAGTTATGTTTCATAATAACAATAAAAATTTAATTTTTGATATAGAAGAAGGACTGCATATATTAGTAAATGGCTATATTTCTGTTTATGAAAAAAGGGGAGAATATCAGATAGTGGCTCTTGATGCCAGACCGGTCGGTAAAGGTTCCCTGATTTTGGCATTTGAACAGCTGAAAGAAAAATTAGAGAAAAAAGGATATTTTGACCGAATTTACAAAAAAGAAATACCCATTCTTCCGGCAAAGATAGGCGTTGCAACCTCTATCGGAGGTGCAGTAATCCGAGATATAATCCAGGTTTTAAGGTACAGGTTCGAGAATTTCCATCTTATTGTAAGAGATGTCAATGTTCAGGGTTCGACTTCAAGCGACGAAATTTGTGAAGCAATAGACGATTTATGTCAATATGGCGTGGATGTGATAATAATTGCAAGAGGAGGAGGTTCGCTTGAAGATCTATGGGCGTTCAACACTGAAAAACTGGCAAAAAAAATTTTTGATTGTCCCATCCCTTTAATCTCAGCGATCGGCCATGAAACAGATTACACTATTTCGGATTTTGTATCGGATAAACGTGCAGCAACACCTTCTATTGCCGGACAGTTAGTCATATTAAGTAAAACGGAAGTAGTGGAAAAAATAAAGAATCTTAATAAAAGAATATCCCATCTTACTGATACAAAAATAACAATGCTAAAAAAAGAGGTAAATTTTTTTATCAAAAAGAGGATCTTCATAAAACCAGAGACTCTTTTAAATAGATTCAACCAGACAGCTTTCGAATTCCATGGCAAGTTGATTGAGAATATGAAAAAGATTATCCGGATGGGGCAGGAAAATATTTCCGGTTACAGACAGCTGATAGACAAAAAAAATATATTTAAAAAGATCTATATGCATAAAATGGCAATCAGGAACATAGATGCCAGAATGATTTCGGGTATAAAGAACTATCTCAATTTCAGTAAAGGTGAATTAAGACTGATACTCGAGAACCTGAAAGAAAAAAATCCTATTGCTGTAATGGATCGTGGTTTTGCTATAATATATAAGGCGGAAGAAGATAAAGGTGTCAGAAGCATAAACGAAGTCGATATCAATCAAAAGGTCAGAATAATCTTAAGGGATGGGATACTAAGCGCCAGGATATTTGATAAAATATATAAAAAATTAGAGTTAGGTTCCGGTAATGAAAATCGATAAAATGAGTTTTGAAGAGTCAATTAAAAAATTAGAAGAAATCGTCAGAGAACTTGAAGATGAAAATATATCTCTGGAAGAATCAATGGAAAAGTTTGAATTGGGTATCAAGCTTTCTTCTAATTGTCTCAAAAAGTTAAATGAAGCAGAGGGAAAAATAGAAGAGCTCACCAGATCCGAAGACGGGAAACTGGTTACAAGGGAACTTGATCTGAAAAAGAACAGCTAAGACTTTTTAGGGTCCGGCTTTTAACTTTTTTTTAAGCATTCGCATAGGTGCCAGCCGATTAATTTAAAAATCTTAAACAACAATATATAGTATATGATTTCAGCAAAATATATAGTAAACATCTATATATAGTTTCTATAGTACTATTGAATAAATACTAAATCAAATAATCATAATTACCTCTATCTTTTTTTATACATAATAGTTTACAAATTGATATTATTGTGGTATTTTATTGTTGTGATGTGGGGGATAGTGGAGGAAAAGGGATGTGAATCCCTATTAATATTATAGAGATGGAGTAAAAGAGTGTTTTCAGGAACGTACCATAGGACCATAGATAATAAAGGAAGGATTTTCGTTCCCTCAATATTCAGGGATGAATTGGTAAGGGGACTGATGGTATCAAAGGGATACGGTCTAAAATGCCTATGTCTGTATTCTATGGAAAAATGGGAAAAAATAGATGAAAAAATAATTGAAAATAAAGTTGCAGAGGGAGACGTGCAGAGATTCAAAAGATGGTTTTTTAGTTCTGCCGTCAAAGAGACCATCGATCAGCAGGGAAGAATCAGAATACCTCAGAATCTAATAGAATATGCCGGGATCGAGAAAGATATTGTTTTGGTGGGCGTTTCTAATAGAGCTGAGATATGGAATAAGGAAAATTGGCAGGAATATTATGGGGATGCAGAATCCAAATATAAGAAAAACACAGATGTATTTGAAAAATTAGAACTTTAGAAGAGTATCATAATGAATTCAGAAGAGGTTCATATACCGGTTCTTTTAAAGGAGGTTTTAAAATATTTAAATTTAAAGCAGGGTAATATCATTTTTGACGGAACGCTTGGCGGTGCTGGTCATACTGTAGAAATTATTAAAGCCATTGCCCCCACAGGCAGAGTAATTGGAGTCGATCTTCATAGCCAGACTATAAGCACCGCCGCCACTAAACTGGAGAAGTATTCTAAAAATGTGATTTTGTTAAATGATAACTTTGCAAATATCAAAGAAATTTTAAAGAAAATAAATATCGAGAGTATTGATGGGTTACTGTTAGATCTGGGATTATCCTCTTTTATGATTGACAAATCGGAAAGAGGGTTTAGTTATCTGAAAGATGAGAAATTAGATATGAGATTTGGTAATGACATAAATTTAAGTGCATTTTATGTAGTGAATGATTATCCTCAGGAAAAATTAATAGAAATTTTCCGGAAATATGGGGAGGAGAGGTGGTCCGGACCGATTGCCAGAAATATTGTCAAATACAGAGAGACCGGTGACATAAGGTCCACAAAGGAACTGGTGGAGATCATCAAGAATTCGATACCTTTAAAATTCAAATACCAGAGGAAAGGTCACCCGGCAAAAAGGATTTTCCAGGCAATCCGCATGGAAGTAAACAGGGAACTGGATAATTTAAAGAAAGCAATCGACGATGGCTTCGAAGTATTAAAAAGCGGCGGACGAATGGCAATTATTTCATACCATTCTCTGGAGGATAGAATGGTAAAGAGTAAATTCCTGCAATATGAGGGTAAATGTACCTGTCCTCCCGATTTTCCGGTATGTAGATGCGGTAGAAATAAAAGAGCCAGGATTATTACAAAAAAGGCAATAAAACCTGATTCTGAAGAAATCAGCCGGAATCCACGTTCAAAGAGTGCAAGGTTGAGGGTTCTGGAAAAGTTATAGTAAGGTTCGTTATTTATTAAAAGGGTTTGATGAGCTTTTAAAATGAACTTAAGATTGGCAGAAAAACAGGATATATATAAAAGAAGATCTTATCCTCTTTTATATCTGGTAAAGGATCCGGATAGCGGAAGAGAGAAGGAAAAGGTTGTTTATAGCAATAGCGGTCTTTTCTATATATTTGTTGTGGTCATCATCTTTATCTGCCTTGGTGTCCTCTTGAATATCGGGCTTAAAATACAGAGTATAAATTACCGAAAAAGTATATACGAAACTAATGAAATGATCTCATTGGAAAAAGAAAGGAGTGACCGTTTACTTCTAAAGGTATCGGAATTGAGGTCCCCCTCGAGAGTTATAGAGGTCGCTAAAAATGATCTCGATATGAATATGACAGATAACCTAAAAATTATCGAGATTTCAAATAGCGGTTTAGAAAATAATGAAAAAATATACAATTATATATCTACAAATACTGATACTATAACTAAAAATTATGACGGTTTTCTCGGTGCGATTTATTACATCCAGGATATAGTCCTGGTAGTTTCGGAAAGCGTATTGACATTTTTTATACCCTAATTATTATGTTAGATTAAAAAATGCTTAGAAATAATAATAATATGAAGGTAAACAGGAAAAGAATATATTTCCTGTTTATTTTATTTTTAATGGCCTTTTTAGCCATAATCTACAGGCTGGTTTATGTGCAGTACTTGAATGCATCGGAATTTAAAAGTTATGCCGAATATCAGCATATAGGTGAATTTGTGCTCAGTTCAAAAAGGGGTAAAATCCTTGATAGAAATGGGAGAGAGCTTGCAACAAGTCTAATTGAAAAGACCGTATATGCAAATCCGAAATTGGTACTTGATTCCGAATATGAATCTAAAATTCTGGCAGAAATATTAGAGCTAAATCCGGCAGATATAAAGGAAAAACTGGACAGCCAGGATCTGGGATTCGTATATATACAGAGAAAAGTCTCATCGGAAAAAGCAGAAAAAATTATAGAATACAACCTTCCGGGCATATATATTCAAAATGAGTCTATGAGATATTACCCCCTAAAAGATATTGCTGCTTCAGTTATAGGATTTACCGGAATAGACAATAATGGTTTATCCGGAATAGAATTACAGTATGAAAATATTTTAAGGGGAATCGATGTTAAAGTAGTTGCCGAAAAAGATGTCTTTGGCAATATAATTCCTGAAGAAAATAATGTCCTCGCAGAGCCTATTGATGGTAAAGATGTAATCCTTACCATCGATTCGCGAATTCAATACATCGTGCAGGAAAGACTGGAAGAACTTGTCTCGCAGTATAATGCGCTGCAGGCAATTGCTATAGTGATGAATCCTAAAAACGGTGAGATCTATTCAATGGCTTCATATCCTGGTTTTGATTTAAATAATTACGAGGAAGCTGATCCGGAACTGTTCAAAATACAGGGTATATCTTTTATATATGAACCGGGATCTACTTTTAAAATAATTAATGTTGCATCTGCAATAGAAAGCAATTCAGTTGGTAGGTATCAGATATTCAATCTGGCTCCTTCAATTGAGGTAGGTGGTAAAACGTTTCCGGATTTGTCCAGGAGATATAATACCTATTCTACTGAGGAGATAATAAAGCGATCAAGTAATGTGGGAGCTATTACTATTGCCAGAAGTATGGGGGAAAAAGTCTTCTGGGAAGGTATAAAAAAATTTGGATTTGGTGAACTTACAGGGATAGAATTACCCGGAGAAGAAATAGGGATTTTTCATGATTATAAGAAATGGAACGCACCGGACATAGCAGCAATGGCTATAGGTCAGACTATTTCCGTAACCCCTCTCCAATTATTGAGGGCAGTCTGCGCTGTTGCAAATGGAGGTTATCTTATCACCCCCACTATTGTAAAGGAAATAAAATTATTGGAAAATGAAGAAGATAATAATATAAAGA
>CAZFEN010000011.1:0-38425 GCA_964517765.1 uncultured Actinomycetota bacterium
TATTTAATTAATACCGAACTTCTCTGCTGCATATTTTCTATATTCCTTAAGACTTCACTTATTAAAAAATGTTTCTATTTGCGTACGATTACTTTTTCAATTATATAAATTAAAATAGTAATTCTAACTACTCGACTTAAATTTATTTTATGAATTTGAGAAAATCCTCTTCGAATCTAGTTATGCCGGTAATTTTTAAATTAGCCTGCCCCCATTAAACATAACAGGTGTTTCTTCTATTACCCCTGGTAAACCATAGCTATTCAAGGATTTTTAATAATAAAATTTCCAATATCAAAAATCTACTTTAGAACATTATAAAGCATACCCAGGAACTTATGGACTTCTTTTATATCTTTTAAATAATATTCTGCTTTTGAATCCAAATACTCACTCTCTCCAACTTTTATATTGATACCAGAAGCATTAGATTTAAATAAATATTCATCAGTTGCATCATCCCCCAGACATATATTTAATGAGGAAATATTTTTTTTGTATTTTCTGTTTATAGTGCCCACAGCATCGCCTTTGTTAATTCCTTTTGGTTTAACCTCGACTACCTTCTTCATCTGCATTAACTCTACGGGCCTGCCTTTGACATAATCAAATAAAATTGAATTTATTTTTCTAAGATGGGCCAAATCTTTATCTCCACACCTTCTATAATGCAGGGCAAAAGATAGTCCTTTGTCCTCTATGGTATAGCAGGGAATATTATTGATAATTTTAGTTACTTTTTCTTTTAATGATGCAATCCCGGGCAGCGCATTTTTTATTTTAGCCGGCATTGAAATCTCACTTCCTGCATATTTAATCTGGCCTCCGTGCACACCTGACCAGTTTATCGTTTCTGTTTTAAGATCTTGAAAGAAGCCCAAAAGGCTATATATAGTCCTTCCTGATACAATAGTCAATACAATTTTCGGAATATTAGCTAACCCGGATATTAATTTTTTTACTTTTATTGAAGGAACTGCGTCTTCTGGATTTTTTTTAAATCCGACAAGGGTGCCGTCATAATCAAGGAATAAAAAAATATGATTAAATCTCTTTATTTTGCTGAACAACTCTTCTGAATGTTCTTTAACATATTTAATAATATAACACCTAGTTCCCGGATATGCTTTTAGAATACTTTATAAAATTATTTACCCACGCATATATGTCATTTTTTTTAACAATTTTCCTTAACTTTGATATTAGCATCTTTTTAGTATTGCTATGCATATTTAATGCTTCATTTATGCTGTCTGCTACTTCTTCAATATCATAAGGGTTTACTAAGATAGAATATTTTCCCATTTCTTCTGCAGCTCCGGCAAATTCACTTAAGATTAAAACTCCGCTTTCTTCAGCCTTGCAGCTAACATATTCTTTTGCTATCAAGTTCATCCCGTCCCTCAAAGGAGTTACCAGGCATATATCTGAAATCTTATACAGAGCCGCTAATTTTAATTGAGGCAGAGCTTTATATAAATAATTGATGGGAGACCACAATTCATCCCCAAACCTCCCGTTTATTTGTCCTATCAGTTCATCAATTTCTCTTTTTAATGTTATGTATTCCTTTATTTTGGTTCTGCTGGGGACAGAAATCTGGAGGAAGACAACTTTTTTCTTGTATTTAGGATACTTCTCAAAAAATCTATTTATTGCCAGGAGCCTCTCCTTTATTCCCTTAGTATAATCCAGTCTTTCAACACTTATTATTATCTTAACACCGGCACCAAGTTCCTTTATGCTTTTTAGATATCTTTCAGTTCCCTTACTGCCTGCCATGTCATTAAATCTTTTAAAATCTATGCTTATGGGCTGGTTTTTAACATCTATAATCCTGTTCTCCAGGTACACTTTTTTATCTTTAAAACTAACTTTTATATTTAATATATTTTTACAGCACTCTAAAAAATTTGTAGCATCTCTCAGAGTCTGAAAACCGATGAGATCACAACCTAAAAGTCCTTTTAGTATTTCTTTATCCCAGGGTAGCACTCTGAAGATCTCATAATTAGGAAAAGGGATATGGAAGAAAAATAGTAACTTTAAATCTGGATTAATCTTTCTGAGCCTTCCCGGTACTAAAGTAAGGTGATAATCCTGGATCCATACCAATTCCTTTCCCGAGATTTCTTCTATTATACTATCGGCAAATTTATTATTTACTGATTGATAAGATTTCCAGTATTTTAAATCAAAGTAGCTTTGGAATATGAAACCATGGAATAGAGGCCAAAGAGATCTATTTGAAAAACCATGATAATAACATTTTAACTCGTTAGCTGATAAGCTTACAAATTTTAAACTGTAACCATGATCTTTGTTTCCTACCCTGATTTTTTTCTTAAAATCCTTATCATAACCAATATTACCATCCCATCCAATCCACAGACCACCATTTTTTACAAGTATAGGATCTAGTGCGGTAACCAGTCCCCCCACACTTCTTTTATATTTTATTTCACCATCACTTTTGGTTATGTTATAGGGGACTCTGTTTGATACAATTACTATTTTTTCTTCTTTTAATGGCATTTCTAAATTTATAATCAGCTAATTATATACAATTATAGATAATATTATTTATATTACAAACCAGCTTTAGCATTAAAATCGACTCGTTTTTAAGCTTTACTTTCATATATAGTCCTGTTAAGGTATCTTATTACTTAGAATATAAAATACATAGTGATCTAAATATACCTGTGCCCAAAAAAATAAAAAGTTTCAAATTTTATGATTGTATTGCACTTCTCAGCCCTACCGGGCAGAAAGCCAGTAATCTAAAAGAATTTCTGGATATTATAGAAAGATCAGAAGATAAGGTAATATTTCACCATCTCTATCAATCACACCTGGAGTTTAGCTTAAAAATAGGTGAATTCCCCAATGATTTTTCTAACTGGGCTGCTTATGAGCTGGAGGACCTTGCCCTTGCTGAGAAGCTTGCAAATTTTGATCCTTATGACTATAAGACTGTTTTAGAAGCAAAAGATTATCTTATAGAGATAATAGAGGAACATATGTGGGACCTTCCTGCCATACCCTGGGTAAGGCCGGGTTCGGAATTTTATTTTGCCAGTGCTACGACCATAGTACTCCCTCTGGGATTAGAAACTGCTTCTCTTAAAGGATTCAGAAAGGCTCTGGATATTATTCCGGACAGTTCTTTGTATTTTCATTTTTATGAAGCCAGAAAAAGGATGAAAGAGAAAGAACACGATGATTTTTCAATATGGATAGATGAAAATTTTAATAATCAGATTTTAGTAAAAAAAATAAGAGATATCGACTTTTATTTTTTCAGTCTGGAAGAAATCAGAAAAAAGCTTATAAATATTTTTGAAGAGGAATTTAACAGGTAGAAATTATGGTCACTTTAAAAGATTACCAGGAT
This sequence comes from uncultured Actinomycetota bacterium, assembly GCA_964517765.1. GTDB lineage: Bacteria > Actinomycetota > Humimicrobiia > Humimicrobiales > Humimicrobiaceae > Hydromicrobium. Next base: position 3,398 of record CAZFEN010000011.1, read on the forward strand.
ATAATCGGAAAAAAGAATATCAACCAGATAAAATCATTGGCTCTCCTATCAAAAGGTAAAAAAGTGGTAATGGTAAACTCTACTAAAGACGGCGGAGGCGTTTCTGAAATACTTCACAGGCTCGTACCTCTTTTAAATGAACTTGGTATTGACTGTAGCTGGAAAGTTATAGAAGGCGATGAAGATTTTTTTAATATTACCAAGAATATCCATAATGCCCTCCAGGGTGATAAGATCTCATTCAGCAATGAGGGCTTTTCACAATATTTAAAGATCAACAAAAGAAATGCCAAAAATCTAGATCTTGACAACGCCGATATAGTGATCATCCATGATCCTCAGCCTCTTCCTCTAAGGAATTATCATTCTGGAAATAAGACCAAATGGGTCTGGAGATGCCATATAGATATGTCGAAACCGGATCTGACCCTCTGGAAGTTCTTACAAAAATATGTAATGAAATACGACTGCAGTATTTTTTCAATTTCAAAATTTTCAAAAAGCCTCCCCCATCCACAGTATCTTATTGCTCCTTCCATTGATCCCCTGAGCGATAAAAATCGTGAACTTGATGAAAATGAAATAAAAGAGGTCCTAAAACCTTTTAACATTAATAAGGATAAACCAGTAATCCTCCAGGTCTCAAGGTTTGACCGGTTTAAGGATCCTATAGGAGTAATAGATGCATTTAGACTCGTGAAAAAGGAAGTAGACTGCAGACTTATCTTGGCTGGCGGGCTTGCCAGTGACGATCCTGAGGGTAAAATTGTTTTTAAGGAAGTCAAAAAAGAAGCGGCTGGAGATCCGGATATAGATATTCTGCTTTTAAAACCTAAAAGTGATATTGTGATCAATGCCCTGCAGAGAATTGCTGATGTGGTAATCCAAAAATCGATAAAAGAAGGATTCGGACTTGTGGTAACCGAGGCCATGTGGAAGGAAAAGGCTGTAATAGGTGGAGATGTGGGAGGAATTACCATCCAGCTTTACAATCACCGGACTGGATTCCTGGTAAACTCTATAGAAGGTGCTGCCTATAGGATAAGATACTTGCTTAACCGGCCGGAAATAGCCCATAAAATAGGACAACAGGCTAGAAATTTTGTAACTCAAAACTTCCTGATAACCAGACACCTAAGGGATTACCTGACCCTATTCTATATATTGGATAACCCCGGCCAAAATATAATATATATTTAAAAACCCTATAATTTCACTGGCGATAATCCAGTTTTAATTTCTGCATTAAACCCACACTTTGAGCCCGCACTAATTTTGAACATTCAGGACATATTTGCCTTAATTAAGCAAATATAAGGCTCAAAATATTATCTTTAGGATTTGGTGGTTACAATGACAAAGCGTCGTACAGATCTCTAATCTGTCTTTCAGTTCTATTTTTATCAAAAATGAAAATATCAGCAGTAGGAGATATAATCTCACCTAACATTTCAAAAAAAGCATAACCAGTTGTAAATGGCGATCTTTGTAGAAGTTCAAAATATTTTTCGTCTCCTTGATGCTTTCTAGGAAAACACGCAATTCCTTCTGGTGCCAGGCATAAATTAAAAGCAACTTTCTCTCCGCTTGCATATCTTTGATTCATTTCATCTATAAACTCTTTTAGACCATCAACACCATCAGAGCCTGAAATCCACCTGGTACCTTTAAAATAATAATCGATAGTTCCACTGAGATTATCAGTCTTTGCTTTATTAGCCCTATATTCTCTAATTATTGTTTCAAAAGGAGGTTCCCAATCTTGTGTTAAAAAAAATCCTTGAAAATGAAGATGGTTTACTGAAGCATGTGCACCATTTGAATTGTAACATAACCTGATACCTTTACCCAATCCTTGTTCTCTGACGAAATCCCATGCAGCTTCTATCAAATATTCATCTTTGTCAGTGTCAAGATACTGGTTATGTCCTCCTTTCTTTCTATTCGGAACCCACAAGAAATGGTAAGGTGCAAATGGATATCGATTAAATACAAAATCAACCGTGAGACTATTATCATATTTAACTGAATGAAAAAGTTCCGGGTCGACTGCTTTAAATTCATAATTAAATTTATTTGGGTCAAATGGCAAATCTAAAGGGATGTCAAATCTTTTTGCTCCTCTTTTTGGTCTAAAACCCCTGACAAAGTTATATTGCAGTTGAAATTCACCTATTGGTATTCTTTTGGTCCTATCTATGACTACTTCTCTATCCTTTATTCTCTTTAAAGCTTCTGCTAATATGATCGGATCTTCTGATGTCTCCCAACCTTGATCATAGTCTAATCTTCTAAAAACAGAAGCAGGCATATTTTGTCCATGAAAATTTAGATTCGCCAATATTGTTATAGCCATTCCGGGAAGAAGATTATTTGTACCGACTAACTTTTTAAGTCTACCTTGAAATAATTCAACAAATTTTTTCGCTCCTTTAGTATTATCTTTTAAGTTCATAAGTGAAACTTGCCTTAACTTTCCCTGATTTAATAAATCCTTTATGCTCATCTTTACTTCTCAAATTGAAGCTGTATTATTCCCCGCCCCTAATTAATTTCTTTGATAAATTCATTATTAAATTTATGTATCTTACTCAAACTATCTTCTGATATTATCTTATCATTAAACAGTACCTTAATAAATATCTTCAGATCAGATAAGTGGTTACAATTTCCCCATCTGCCGGACCCGTAGGCAGGCTATTGCAATCGGTAACATTGATACCTTCAAACCATATTGTGGTTATACTTTTTTGGGGCTGGCTCTTAGCCTTTGGATAGAACGCGGAATAGCTATCGTTCATCTCCAGTGATTCGAATACTTCTTCGTACAAGAGTGCCAATATCACTGAACAACAGCATTACTTTCCAATTTACCTTGAAAAGTAAGCAATAAAATGCTAATATTCCTTCCTGGTTCATATATTAATTAAAATAAATATTCTCCGGGATTTAGTATTTTTTAAACATAAAGGAGAATGCAGGAGAAAAAAATGTCCAGATTATGCGAAATTTGTGGGAAGAAAACATCTTTTGGAAATAATGTCAGTCATTCACATAAAAAAACCAGAAGAATCTTTAAACCTAATGTACATAAGACCAGGGTCGAATATGAGGGCCGGGTAAAGACTATGAATATCTGCACCAGTTGTCTGTCTTCAGGTAACGTTAAAAAAATAGTTTAAAGTTCCATCTCAAGATAGAACTCGTTTATTTTATATCCCATCTTTTTATACAATTCATGGCCGAACCGCGAAGCATGAAGACCTATCCTTCTTACATCTTTACTTCTCGCATATTCATGCAAGTGTTCCATGATCTTCTTCGCAATACCCTTACCGCGATACCCGGCATCTACATAGATATTTAAAATATAAGCCGATCTGTTTGTCTTATGTCTTGAACTTGGTGGTCTCTCTTCCAGTATTATGGATCCGCATCCAACAGCTGTCTTATCAATAAATGCAATAATGCTGTAATGATTCTTGTTGTCTATGTCGTTAAGGTAATAGCGGGTGCACTTCTCAACAATCTCTGCTTTTCTTTCATCAAGCTTGTCTTCCGGAAATATATCATTGAACATTTTGAAACGATACTCAGCTAAAATAGCAGCATCTTTCTTTTCTGCTTTTTTAAAATATAGTTTATCCATGTCTATAGAACCGCATTTATTCAGTTATATTCATTCTTATTTATCCCGGATCAGGATATAATTTATTACTTACCCAGGTAATATCCCCATGAAGAAAAAATTGCAAAATAATTTATAAATGCATGGAAAATTATCGGGGGGTAGATGCTATCCGATTTAACAAGTAAAAATATTGCTATTATATTCCAGATAAGATTAAAATAAAAAGCACTGAAAGAAAAGTCAAAAGGTAAATGATATCCAATATAAAAAGCAGTGGATATTAAAAATGCAAATAAGAACCAATGTCTGCCCAGTCTGTTTATACTCTGAAATACTGCCCCCCTCCAGGCAACATTATGAGGAATAACAGAAACCAGAGGATATTTGACACTTTCTACCAGTAATACGATATACAGAGGATATCCCAGCATTGGAGGCATCGAAGCCATACCTCCCCCTTTTAACACAGGAAAAAGATTGGTTAATAAAAGATAAGTTGGAATTCCAAAACCAAAACCTATTACCATGCCCAGAGGAGCAACAAAATACCAGAATCTTTTTTTGGCTTTTTTAAAACCAAGATAATCAAAAGAATATTTTCTGATAACAATATACCATAATAAAACCAGGCCGATCGCTATTAAAGGAAAGGTTAAATGTCCCCAGGTCAACCTGACATATGGTTCTGTTTTTGTGCCCCATAACTTATTCGAAAAGAATGCTTCACCGATTATGATGGCACCGATAATAATAGATGCTACCGCATCTATCCATTTTTTTTCTTTAGCTTCTTTCGTAGATAACCATTTTACAGTCGTCAAATAAATACCCCTATTTTGAAAATTAAAAAAATGTATATTTCTGTTATTTTAAAAGATAAATCATTTTATTTTAAAAAATATATAATTAAATTTCTTTAATTTCCATCTCATATCACTTTATTCCCTAATTTATAATCATCTCACCATCTCACTAATTTTTTAAAAGACTGCAGACAAAGCCGGCTTCGCTTTCAAGGTAATAGGGCATAATCTCCAGGCAGGTTTTCTCCCTTTTTCCTGATATATTTTCTTTGGAGTTTAAAATAAACGTTAACTCGTGAGGAATATCCGGCTTTTCCATAGTATATTTCCCCTTGAATTCTTTTAAAAACCTTTCTATTACCTGCTGATTTTCTATTGGTGAAAGGGTGCATGTATAAAAAATGATTCTTCCTCCTGTTTTTAAATAAATATCACAATTTACGATCATTCTAAATGCAAGCCCGGAAAGCCGTACAAGATCATCCATGGTCTTATTGTATTTTGCATCAGGATTCTTAGAAATGGTTCCAAAAGCGCTGCAGGGTGCGTCGATTAAAATTTTATCGAAATATCCGTTATAATTATCAGGTATACTGCTGTTTTCCAAAAAATTCTTTTCCGTCGCATCTGCTTCTATAAGTTTTACATTCTTTATATTTAATCTTCTAAGATTATCCTCCAATACTTTTAACCTCTTTCTGCTTATATCAACCGCAATTACTTCTCCTCTGTCTCCGATCAATTCAGACATATATATAGTTTTGCCTCCGGGGGCGGCGCACGTGTCAAGTATTTTTTCACCCTTTCGTGGATTTATAAAATATCTTACTGCTATTTGAGAGGATAAGTCCTGAACCGAAATAAGACCTTTCCTGTAAATACCAGTTTCTGAAATATCGGCAACACTTGAAACTTCTATGGAACCAGTCAATATTTTATTATGAGATACAATTGACTTCATACCGGACTCTTTCAATATCTCTTCCCCGGTGATTTTTTCTTTATTGAATCTCAAGTAGGTATGCGGATTTTCATTAAGCGACCTGCAGATAAGAGTAGTTTTTTCCATCCCATACCAGCTGATCCAGTATTTTAACAGCCATCCGGGATAGGAGTATTCAATGCTGATCCGATCGGTTTCGTTTTTTACAAGCTTTTCAATCTCTCCGTTTACAAATGAGTCTATATCAAGAGTTGAACTTATTTTACGAAGTATCGCATTTACAAATTTAGAGGATGATATAGAAGCGTTTTTCCTGGCTACCTCGACACTTTCATTGACTGCCGAATAAGACGGAATTTTATCCATATACATCAACTGATAAATTCCCATACGCAGAATATTTTTTACCATAAAATCGATATCTTTTATGTCCCTTGCTGAAAATAAAGAAAGAACAAAATCGATTTTTAAAAAGTATCTTACCGTACCCTTGACGATATTAAAAATAAAGCGCCTGTCAAGTCCGGATAATTCGTAAACTTCAAAGAAACTGTTTATTATATCTTTTAAGGATTTTCTTTCTTTAAAATATTGGATCAGGATAAGAAGAGCAACTTTTCGGGGATTGGTTCCGATTCTTTTTTTGGTTATCTTTTTGGTTCTTTTTTCATTCAAAACTTTCACCGGTCTCGAGCCTGTATCCGTTGATAAAATCAACTGAAGACATTGTCCTTTTACCCTGTGGCTGCAACAGCTCTATTTTTACCACTTCATTATTATTACATCTGACAAGGATTCCCGTTTTCTTATCAGCGGCAATAATAAGACCATTTCTATTACTATTGTCAATCCCATATTTATCAATCTTGACCTCATCCGGATGAGTATCGGTCGCCGGTTCATTTAGCACAGCCGCTTTAAGTACCTTGATTCTTAAACCTTTTCGGAGAAAATAAGCGCCTGGGCTTGGACTAAAAGCTCTGATCCTGTTGACTATTTTATCTGCACTATCGTTCCAATTGATTTTCAGATCATCTTTTGTAATCTTATAACTAAAAGTAGCATTCTCTTCATTCTGTGGACATGACTTTATCTTTCCGGTTTCCGCAAGGTCGAGTACTTTAACAAGAAGAGGCTTTCCGAATTCTATGGATTTTCTCTCCAGGCTTTCCAGGCTATCATCTGCTTTTACTCCGAATTTTACCTGAGCATATATTCCACCTTTGTCCACTTCCGGTATCACCTCGATTATACTTACGCCTCCCATTTTGTCTCCGTTCAGCAGGGTACTCATAATAGGTGTGGGACCTCTGTATTTCGGAAGAAGCGAAGGGTGTACATTGAACCATCGGGCATCTGTCAGTTCAAACAATTTCCCGGGAAATATCTTTCCAAAAGAAGCTACCACTACCGCATCGGGCCCTGATTTAGTAAATCTATCGAAAAAACTATCATCGAACTTTTCTATCTGTATAAAATCAAGCCCAAGTTCGGCGGCTTTACTTTTTACAACATTAGGAACGGTCTTTCTCCCCCTGCCCGCAGGCTTATCTGCAATAGTCACAACGAGTGATACGTCATGTTTTGATTTATGTATTTCTTCCAGGAATGGAACCGAAAATGCGGAAGAACCAAAAAATAATATTTTCAAAGAAGTCTCCTTATTTTACAATATTTGACTTGATCTCATTGATCTTTGTAAGCAGTTCCCTTCTTGATTTTCGGTCAAGACGATCTATATATAATATTCCGTCCAGATGATCGACTTCATGCTGAAATACCCTTGCCAGCAAATCCTCAGCTATAATTATAATATCATTACCTTTGAGATCTTTTGCTTTTACTTTGACTTTTGAAAATCTATTGACATTGAAATCCTTTATTGAATAAACGCTCAGGCATCCCTCATTACTCTCTATCTTCTTCCTGCCCAGAACTTCGATTTCCGGATTTACAAACACTTTGACCCTATCATTAAAATTAATAGCAATAACTCTTCTGGTTATGCCTATCTGCGGAGCAGCCAGACCCACTGCGCCTTCTTCTTTTAATGTGTCGACCATGTCCCTGACAAGACTCGCAAGCTTGTCTGTATTTTCCACTTTTTTACTTTTTTCTCTTAAAACCGGATCGCCAATTTTTCTTATTTCTTTAACTGCCATTTCATGCCTTTCTGAAATTTACAGAATCCATACCGGATCCACATCTATAATTATCTTATTTTCATCGAATTTTTTAAACCTTTTTAATATTTCTGTCAGTGCTTCACTCATAAAATCCATATTTCCGGATTTTATTATTATATGCCATCTGAAAAATAAATTTATTTTACTAAAGGGTGCAGGTGCAGGCCCAAGTATACTGCAGCAATCTCCGGCAGCTTCGCTTACTCTGTCAAAAAACTCCCCTGCATCTCTTTTTACTTTATTCTCATCTTTCCCTGAAATTATAATATTTATTAAATTGGAAAAAGGAGGATACTTCAGTTCCTTTCTATTTTCCAATTCCTGCCGGTAAAATGATTCATAATCATTTGCAAGTATGTTTTCTATGATACTGCTTTCGGGATTATAAGTCTGTATTATTACCCTGCCTTTCTTTTTCTTTCTTCCCGCTCTTCCGGATACCTGGGTTATAAGCTGATAGACCCTTTCGTTCATATGATAATCCGGAAGTCCAAGCATACTATCGCAATTGATGATCCCCACCAGTGTGACATCTTCGATATCGAGTCCCTTGGCTATCATCTGTGTACCTATAAGAATCGAACCTCCCGGAGAGATGAATTTCTTCAGTATTTCCTGGTGTGATTTCTTTTTCACTGTCACATCAGAATCCATCCTGAGTACAGGTGTATCTTTAAATCTCATCTGGAGTTTCGACTGGACCTTTTGTATTCCGGTACCATATAAAAATATATTGTCCGCACCGCAAACGGGGCATTTCCCATCGTAATTTTGCTCTCTGCCGCAGTGGTGGCACACCAGTTTTCCGGGGTCACTGTGGTAACTATAGGAAAGGTCACATGCCGGACATCTGGGGACATTGCCGCATTTATTACATATTATAAAGTTGCTATATCCCCTTCTATTCAAAAAGATAATCACTTTATTTTTTTTATCAAGTTCCTCCCTTATGGCCATAAACAGCCTGCTTGTGATAATCGGATCCTCTTTCAAGCGGTCCGTTTTTTTAAGATCGATTATTTCCGTTTCCGGAAAGCTCTTGCTCTGCGCCTTTATCGGGACCTTGAGCAGGGTAAAATCATCTTCTTTCTCTGCCCTGTATCTTGTTACCAGATCCGGTGTGGCGCTGCCCATTACCACAGGTATTCCCAGTATCTCTCCCAGTTTAATTGCCACATCCTGTGTATTATACCTGACCCGTGTTCCCTCCTTATAAGATGGGTCGTGTTCCTCGTCAAGTATTATTATTCCGATCATATCAAGGGGCGTAAAAATCGAGGATCTGGTTCCTATCACTATATCAAATTCTCCGTTCCATATATCAAGCCATCTTTCATATCTTTCAGCATCATTCATATTGGAATGATACACACAGACCCTGGACCCAAACTCTGACTCGAACCTTGAAAAAAGCTGCGGGGTCAAAGAAATCTCCGGCGTGAGGATAAGTGCCTTTTTCCCGCAGTCAAGAACCTTTTTGCAGGCGGCAATATAAATATCTGTTTTTCCGCTGCCCGTAACACCCTCGATCAGGAATTTGTGAAAAAGTTTCTTATTTATGGCATCTTCTATGCTGCTTATTGCTTTTTTTTGATAAGGATTCAAGACTATACTTTTTTTCTTTGAGGTTTTATCCGTTTCATAGTCGTATCTGAAATCGCGCTTCTGTCTTTTTTTAATCACGGATATAATATTTCTCACTGCAAGAACAGCAATGCTTGCATTGCCCGAACCGGTATCCTTTATCAATCTTTCTTTTGATACTTCTCCATGCAAAATCAAATAATCGATCACTTTTTTCTTTGAATGATTTTTCTTCCAGTTTATCTTATCTTTTACCTGTTTATATATAACCTTATTCAGGATTATATAATCCTTGAATTTGAATTTTATAACTGAACCGCCGGCTGCATATCGGGATTTTCCTCCGGGAGGAAGAAAAAACTTAAAAACACTTCCGATAGGCTGGATATAATATCTGCTGATCCAGTTTATGAGTTCCAGTTTCTGCGGGTCGAATACTGGTTTCACATCTGCCACACCTGCGATATCTTTTATTTCTTTTTCTGCCAGTTCAGAATTATCTTTGGTTTTTACAATATAACCGGTCTCTAACCTATTTTTAAATGGAACCCGGACTACTTTTCCGATACTGATGTCTGAGGATAAATGAGCAGGTATTCTATAATCAAAAGCATGATCGATGTCAAAGGTTTTTATATCTATGTAAACCTCTGCATATTTTTTATTTCTGACCATTTATACAAAATAATTATTTAAGGCCCAGAAAACTCTGGATTTCGTCAACCTTATCCAGCTTTTCCCAGGTAAAATCCCTGTCATGCCTTCCGAAGTGGCCATAAGCCGCAGTCTTTCTGTAAATAGGTCTTAACAGATTCAAGTTCTTGATAATTGCTGCAGGCCTCAGGTCAAATATTTCCACTACCGCTTTTTGAATTTTTTTGACATCCACCTTTTCGGTGCCGAATGTTTCTACCATGACCGATATGGGGTGCGATACACCTATTGCATAAGCCGCTTCTATCTCTATTTTATCTGCGGCTCCGCTCGCTACCAGATTCTTTGCAACATGCCTTAATGCATAAGCGGCTGACCTGTCGACTTTTGAAGGATCTTTTCCCGAAAAGCAGCCTCCCCCGTGTCTTGCCGTTCCACCATACGTGTCCACGATTATTTTCCTCCCGGTAACTCCGGTATCACCCATCGGTCCGCCTATTGTAAATTCTCCCGTCGGATTTACGAACAACCTTAAATCTTTACTTAAATATTGCTCCGGAATGATTGGTTTTATTACAAATTCGCTCATATCCGGTTTAATCTGGGATTCTATGTCGATATTGGGAGCATGCTGGGCAGCTATAACTATGGTCTCTACCGAAACAGGTCTTCCGTCTTCATATTTTACCGTGAGCTGAGTTTTGCCATCAGGCCTCAGATATGGCAGTATTCCGGCCTTCCTGACTTCGGATAGACGGTGGGCAAGCTTGTGCGCAAACTGAATTGGGAAAGGCATAAATTCTTCGGTTTCATTAGTGGCATAACCAAACATCATACCCTGGTCCCCGGCACCCTGACTATCGAACTCATTTTCATATCCGTTTCCGGATCTGGCTTCATAGGCACTATTAACACCCTTTGATATGTTAGGAGACTGCTTGCCAATAGAAGTAACCACACCGCAGGTCTCATAGTCAAAACCATATTTTGCCCTGGTATATCCGATATTCTTAATCACTTCTCTTACGATATCCGGTATTTCCACATAAGTAGAAGTGGTGACTTCACCGGCTACTATTACGATCCCGGTTTTGAGCAAAGTTTCTATGGCTGTTCTACATCTTGGATCTTCAGCAATAATAGCATCAAGAACGGCATCGGAAATTTGATCAGCCATTTTATCCGGATGGCCCTCGGTAACCGATTCCGAAGTAAATAAAAAATTCTGTTTCTTTGTCATTGTCCCTCCTATCGATTCTTTACAACATTTAGATTTTCTATAATTTCATTCCAGATCCCTCTGGCAATAATTCTCTTCTTATCCCTGGCCAATTTTTTTACGGTTCCATCCTGTCTTATCAGGTCAACCTCATTATAATCACTGCCCATACCGATACCTTCTACGGAAATATCATTTCCAACAATAATATCGATATTTCTGTGTTTTAATTTTCCCTTCACGAATTCGACACTGTAATCGGTCTCAGCCGCAAAACCAACAAGGTACTGGTCTTCCTTCTTTTTTTCAGCCAGCAGTTCCAGAATATTTTCATTTTCTTTAAACCTTATTTTGGATAATATATCATCTTTTTTCTTTAACTTAAAATTATATTTTTTAATCGGTACAATATCGCTTACGGCAGCTGCCATTATAATAATATTACTGTCTTCCAAATACTCAAGAAGGGCTCTTTTCATCTCTGCGGTATCGCCGGCATATACAACTTCTACCCCGTATGGCTTCACGGATTTCTCTGCAGCGCTTATAAGAATCACTTTTTTGGCCCCTCTAAAATGGGCCTCTTCGGCTAAAGCATAGCCCATTTTTCCGCTGGATTTATTTGATATGAATCTTACCGGATCAATAAATTCTTTTGTGCCCCCGGCAGTAATAAGGATATTTTTACCCTTAAGATCAGATTTATATTTCAGAAGTTCTCCAAGCCTTTCGATAATAACATCTTCATCTTCCATCCTTCCGAGGCCTTCCTCGCCGCAGGCAAGTTTACCGCTTGCAGGACCCACAAAAAAATATTTCCCGCTTTCCTTTAAATGATTTATATTTTTTTGAATCACAGGATCGAGATACATGCTTTCATTCATAGCCGGAGCGATAAGCACCGGGCAGGTGGCGGAAATTACAGATGTTGTCAGGAAATTATCACCTATTCCATAAGATAATTTCGATACCACATCAGCAGATGCAGGTGCAATCAAAAAAACATCGGCGCTATGAGAGAGCGAGATATGATAAATTTTTTTTTGGTTCTCAAACTGATCCACTATTGTTTTATTTCCGGAAATCGAACTTAAAGTAAGCGGAGCAATAAAATTAAGAGCATTGGGGGTTATAACCGGTATCACCCCGGCACCCATCCCTGTAAGTTTGCTGCAGATAGAAGCTGCTTTATAAGCGGCAATAGATGCGGTGATTCCCAGAATTATCTTTTTTTTAGAAAATACTGATTTATTCGGGAACAAAATTACTCGGATTCCTTCTTCTTCTTTTCGAAAGTCACTTTTTCTTCTTTTATTTCGTTAAAGGCAATCTCAAGCGGGTCATGAGATTCCACATCTACCAGAGGTTTTACTACGCTTATTCTTTCCATATTTTTTTGTGCGGAAAGATAATCTCCCAGCTCTCTTGCTCTTTTAGCCACTGCTATACACAATTCGTATTTGCTGTCTATGCTCTTTTTATATTCATCTATGTATTGGACTTTCATTTGGAGTTATTTCCTTCCTTTTTGAGAATTTAGAACCTTTTTTAAATTAAGCAAAGCTTCATTATAATTATTATTTACGATTATGCAATCATAATGTTTCATATGATCCAGTTCATGCTTTGCGATCGCGAGCCTTCTCTTCATCTCTTCAGAGCTGTCGGCTCCCCTTTTCCTCATCCTTTCTTCCAGTTCCCTGAGCGAAGTTGTAGTGATAAAGATGAGATATGTTTCTTTTATTTTCTCTGCTACCTGCATGGCACCCTGCACATCTATTACCAGTATCACATTTTTACCTTTATCCAGATTCTCATTTACGAAATCTTTCAGCGTACCATACTGATAATCTGCATAGGAAGCCCATTCAAGAAGCATGTCTTTCTCTATAAGCTTATCGAACTCATCTTTGCTTATGAAATGATACTGATTGCCGCTGATTTCATCCCCTCGTCCGGGCCTTGTGGTAACAGAAACCGATCTTACGAAATCATTGAGTTCATTTACAATATCGCTTACGAGACTGCTTTTTCCTGATCCTGAGGGTCCTGAGACAATAAATAATTTTCCTCTATCTGCCATAAATTATAGAAAGTTCATCTGCCTAAACTATTTTAAAAAAGTGGTGAAAGCTGAGTTTTTGATTCTTGCCGAGTCCGCCCACTTTTTTGTTGGGGCTTATTTTTAAATCTTTTAGAATTTTTAATGCATTTACTTTACCGTTCCCGGGGAGTGAACTGACAAGATCTATGACTTTCATATTTATTATATACTTCTCAAAAAGCTTCTTATCTCTGAAAAGTGAGCGTATCTCCGTCTTCCCCTTCTTTAGCAGTCCTTTTATTTCTGCTCTCTTTTTTCTCACCTCAAGGGCTGCTTTCAGGCCCTTCCTTCTATCCGTATCACTTAAATTATTTAAAGTCATAAAGCCCCCACAGACGATAAAAAATTAGATATATTAAAGTATATAAATATATGTATTTAATATCAATATAATATCAATATTTTTTAAAAGATTATTCTTTATTTTTTCTTGCTGCCGGGATAAACAAGCGGTTGATTTTCCCCGCAAAGTCTGCACCGGGAAGGATCGTATTTATCGATTGCAAGCTTAATCAAATAATAGTACGGATATTCGAAGTCCGGTTTTTCCGAACGATCAACGATACTTACTATTGCTTTTACCTCTGCCTTACTTTCCCTGCATATTTCTATTACTTCCTTTACCGATCCTCCGGTCGTAATAACATCTTCCGCAACAATGACTTTGCTGCCCGGGTTAATCTCAAATCCGCGCCTCAGCTCCATTTTGTCGTTTTTTCTCTCGGCAAATATCATCCTGCACCCTAAAGCATAAGCAAGCATATATCCCCAGAGTATGCCTCCTATTGCCGGAGACACCACTGCATCTATACTGCCTGTATCAATATCTTTTTTTATTATATCAAGAGCCTTGCGGGCAAGCTTAAGTGCAATATCGGGATACTGCAGAAGGCGCGCGCACTGGAGATAATAATTGCTGTGGTAGCCGGAACTCAATTTAAAATGGCCCTCCATTATCGACCCGGTATCCTTAAGTATCCTGTAAACATCAAGCCCCTCAACCTGATTTATTATCTTAAGCATTGCTTATGGCCCTTTCTATTTCTTTTAGATATGAATCCACTGTTTTGCTGATATCCTTGCTTGTTGTAATTGGACGGCCCACAACAATGAAATCAGCGCCCTTCGATATTGCCTCTGCGGGGGTGCTTGTCCTTTTCTGATCCCCTTTTTCTTCTTCAGGTAACCTGACACCGGGAGTCGCGATATAAAAACCAGTGCCAAATTTTTTCCTTACCTCCTCCACTTCATTGGGCGAACATACCACTCCATCTATTCCTGCGTCCAGTGCAATTTTGGTAAGATTCAATACGGAATGATGAAAATCTCCTTTGAATCCGAGAGCCTTAAGATCACTGTCATCCAGGCTGGTAAGGATGGTCACCCCGAAAAGAAGGGGCCTGAATTTAGCATCTGCTTTTGCCTGTTCTTCCAGTATTTCTCTGGCTTCCTTAAGCATCTGCATTCCTCCGAGAGTATGTATCGTTACTGCGCTTACACTAAGATCCCCTATGGCTCTTGCAGCCTTCCTGACCGTATTGGGTATATCAAGCAGTTTTGCGTCAAGCATCACCTTATATCCAAAACTTTTTACGGTACCCACGACCTCCGGCCCTAAGCTGTATATCAATTCGAGGCCTATTTTTAAAGTGGAAACCTTTCCCTGAACCATTTTACATAAACTTATAACATCACTTTTTTTGCTGGTATCTACACTTATTATGAGTCTGTCTCTGGGAAAAATTTTTTTGGTCTTCAAGTTCTGATCCTCCCGATCACTTCATTGATATCATAAATCTTTCTCGATTCGAGAAAATTTCTTAAACCCTCTATTATCTTTTTTCCCGCATCATATTGTATAAAATTTACGGTACCTATACCCACCGCGCTGGCTCCTACTACCAGAAATTCCAGAGCATCTTCCCAGTTAAAAATGCCACCCATTCCAATTACCGGCAGGATTTTTTCGCGCGCCAATGAGTATACTTTTGCAAGGGCTATCGGCTTTATTGCAGGACCTGAAAGGCCGCCTAAGATATTGCCCAATCCTGGTCTGAATGTCTTTAAATCTACGGCCATACCTACTACTGTATTGATGATGGATACTGCCTGTGCCCCTCCTTCTTTTGCGGCCGCTGCCGCTTCGATTATATTATCCTGATTTGGACTCAGCTTGGCTATAACCGGAATGTTTAAAATATTCACGACCGATCCTACTATTTCCTTAACTTCATCAGGAACGGCGCTGAATGCCATTCCTCCTTTTTTGATATTGGGACACGAAAGGTTAAGTTCCGCAGCGATAATTTTTTCCTTAATGTCTTCGATTTTTAAAATCCTGTATGCTATTTTATCGAATTCCTGCTCATCCTGTCCGAATATACTCAATATAATTTTTATTCCCAGTTTTTCAGCCTCGGGCAGATGATCCTTTATGAATACATCTATTCCATCATTTTGAAGTCCTATGGAATTAAGCACCCCCGAAGCAGTCTCACAGATCCTTGGCGGAGGATTTCCTTCCATGGGTTCCAGTGAGTAACTTTTAGTGGTCACCGCTCCCAGAACGGCGGTATTATAAAACTGATTGTATTCCACTCCACAGCCAAAAGTACCAGAACATGCAATTACCGGATTTTCAAGCTTTATTTTTCCAAGCCGGACGGATAGATTAACTCCGTCTCTTGATCTTGTTATTTCCTCCGAAAACAAGCTTTTCTGCTCAGTCAAAAAGCACCTCCCCCAGATTGAATGCCGGCCCGTCCTCACAGACCTTCTGATAAGAAAATCCTTTGTTGCCTTTTTTTATTTTGACAACACATCCCGCACAGACTCCTACCCCGCACGCCATTTTTTCTTCAAGAAACGCGGTTACTTTATTTTTTTTATTCTTATAAATATTTTGCAGGGTTTTTAGCATATCAGAGGGCCCACAGCAGTAAACATCGTAATTTTCAAACGTTTTTGCATTTTCCCATATGTAATCGGAAACCAGGCCCTTTTCTCCCCAGGACCCATCTTCGGTCATCACGGCATAGTTTATTTTTAACCGGATCAAATCTTTTTCCCACCTCAGAAAAGTATTATCCTTGAATCCTGCCCCAAAGAACACATTATTTTTTATTTTGACAGCAATCCTGGCAATGAGATGCAGGGGGGCTATACCTATACCGCCCCCGATAAGGAGTATATTTGCTCCGCCGCCGGTCAGGTCCACTGGTTTCCCAAGAGGACCCGCAAAATCCAGCATATCTCCCTGTTCCAGCAGGGAGAGAAACCTGGTTCCCCTTCCTCTTAGAAGGTATAATATGGAAAAAACATTGAATTTTTTTTCAATATCGAAAATAGCAAAAGGTCTTCTCAGAAAGGGATCAAGCGACCCGTCGTAAGAGCATTTCACATTGACAAACTGACCCGCCTGTGCATTCTGGCATATATACGGCGAGAAAACTTCTATCCTGTAAAGATTATCGCCATATCTCTCATTAGAAAGTATTTCTCCGCTTAAAAGTTTCATCAGTAGTATTCCTGTATAGGTTTAACCTTGACTTTAGAGTTGTATTTCATTTCCTTTATCCCCTGGACCAGAGCAAGAGCCCCTGATATGGTAGTAACCGAAGGCACATTATGAAGAACCGCAGCTGTCCTGAGATAATATCCGTCGCTCCTGGCAATGCTTCCCTCCGGAGTATTAATGATTAGGTCGATTTCTCCATTTTTTATCATATCCAGGACATTGGGTCTTCCTTCTCTGATCTTTGGAACCTTCTGACATTTTATTCCTTTTTCTTCCAGCGTGTCACCGGTTCCCGTGGTTGAGATAATATTAAAACCGAACTGTGCCAGTTTACTGGCTATTCCGATTATAGCATCCTTGTCCTTATCATTTACGCTTATAAAAACCGAACCCGAAACCGGAAACACCTGATTGGTAGCGATCTGTGTCTTTGCAAATGCGATTCCAAAACTGCTGTCTATGCCCATCACCTCTCCGGTAGATTTCATCTCCGGACCCAGTATGGTATCTACACCCGGAAATCTATTAAAGGGCAGCACCGCTTCTTTGATGCTGTAATATTTTAGTGATGTGGGATCGACTTTTTTGAAATTTATACTTTTTAATTTCCTGCCGGTCATCACCAATGCGGCTATCTTTGCGAGGGGAACACCGATAGATTTACTTACGAATGGAACCGTGCGAGACGCACGGGGATTAGCTTCCAGTACGTAAACCACGGAATCTTTTATGGCATACTGGATATTGATCAACCCCACTACTTTAAGTTCTTTTGCCATCCGGTAGGTGCAGTCTTTGATCACTTCTATTATTTTTTTACTTAATGTAAAAGGCGGCAACACGCAGGCGCTGTCACCTGAATGTATTCCAGCTTCTTCTATATGTTCCATGATCCCGCCGATAAATAGTTCTTCTCCGTCATAGATTGCATCGACGTCGACCTCGATTGCCCGCTCCAGAAATTTATCGATAAGTACCGGCCTGTCATTGGATACCACTGTCGCATTTTTGACATAATCTATAAGAGTTTTTTCATTATAGACTATATTCATTGCCCTACCTCCCAGTACATAAGAGGGCCTCACAAGCACTGGATAACCTATTCTTCTGGCAATCTTCTTTGCCTCATCCACATTCATGGCAGTTCCGTTCTCGGCCTGGGGGATGTTTAATTTTCCAAGCATCAATCCGAATCTTTTACGGTCCTCGGCAAGATCTATGTTGTCAGGTGATGTCCCAAGGATATTTATACCAGCTCTATGGAGTCTTAAGGCAAGCTTTAACGGGGTCTGTCCCCCGAATTGAACGATAACCCCGAAAGGTTTTTCGGCGCCTACGATATTTAAAACGTCTTCAAAAGTCAGCGGCTCGAAATACAGTCTGTCCGATGTATCATAATCCGTACTCACGGTCTCTGGATTGCAGTTAATCATTATGGCTTCAAAACCCGCGTCATGAAGGGCAAAAGAAGCATGGACACAACAATAATCGAATTCTATGCCCTGACCTATACGATTCGGCCCGCTACCAAGGATTACTATTTTCTTTTTTTTGGAAGGTAAAATCTCATCCTCGGTCTCATAAGTAGAATAATAGTAGGGTGTATAGGCTTCAAATTCGGCAGCGCAGGTGTCCACAGGTTTAAAGGTCGCTTTGATTTTAAGTTTATTTCTTAAAGTCCTGACTTTATCCTCATTTGTATTGCATAAATACGCAATCTGGATATCGGAATAACCCAGTTTCTTTGCTTCATGCAGCCTTTCCTTCGTCAAATCTTTGATATCTTCGCATTTAAAACCTTTTTCAAACTCCACAAGCTGTTTTATATTGAATAAAAACCAGGGATCTATCTTCGTATAGTTAAATATTTCCTCGATACTCATTCCCTTCTCAAAAGCATATTTGATATAAAAAACCCTGTCCTGATTTGGAACGGACAACTTACTTTCAAGAAGTTCTTCCTTTATATCATTTTTCCCATCGGATCCCAGTCCGTATCTATCTATCTCCAGTGACCTTATTGATTTCTGAAGAGCCTCTTTGAAGGTCCTTCCGATTGCCAGCACCTCGCCTACGGATTTCATCCTGGTAGTAAGGCTCGGGTCCGTCCCCGGGAATTTTTCGAATGTCCATCTCGGAAATTTAACTACCACATAATCTATAGAAGGCTCGAAACATGCCGGTGTCTTTTTAGTGATATCATTCGGAATCTCGTCAAGCGTATACCCTATGGCAAGCTTTGTGGCAATCTTTGCAATGGGATAACCAGTTGCCTTGGAAGCCAGGGCACTGCTTCTCGAAACTCTCGGATTAAGTTCAATGACCGCGACTTTTCCGTCTTCGGGATCAACCGCAAATTGTATATTCGATCCGCCTGCATTTACGCCTATTTCTCTCATTATCCTTAGGCCCGCGTCTCTTATATTCTGATACTCTTTATATGTAAGAGTCTGAGCGGGCGCGGCACAAATACTATCTCCCGTATGAACGCCCATGGGATCGAAGTTTTCGATCGAACATATTATGACCACATTATCATTCTTATCTCTCATCATCTCCAGTTCGATTTCCTTCCAGCCCGCAACGGATTTCTCTACAAGGACCTCGGATCTTGGTGAAATATCAAGACCCCTTGCAACTATTTCCATAAATTCATCTTTATTGAATGCAACTCCCCCTCCCATTCCTCCAAGCGTGTAACTGGGTCTTACCACAAGGGGGAACTTTAATTTCCTGCTAAAACTTAAAGCTTCTCTCAGACTATGCGCATATCCGCTCGGAGGGACATAGAGGCCTATCTTCGTCATTGCTTCTTTGAATAGTTCCCTGTCTTCTGCCTTATTGATAACATTTATATCTACCCCTATAAGCTCTACCCCGAATTTTTCCAGCACTTTTTCTTTCGCCAGAGCTGCGGCCATATTCAATCCAGTCTGTCCTCCGAGTGCCGGAAGCAATGCATCCGGTCTCTCTTTTTTAATTATTTTTTCCACAAATTCGGGTGTCAATGGTTCGATATAGGTCCTGTCTGCAAATTCAGGATCCGTCATTATCGTGGCAGGATTGCTGTTTACAAGCACCACCTTATAACCTTCCTGCTTCAGGACCTTGCATGCCTGGGTCCCCGAATAATCAAACTCACAGGCCTGTCCGATCACTATCGGCCCAGAACCTATCAGGAGTATTTTCTTTAAATCTTTTCTCTTCGGCATAAATCCCTTTCAATTTCTACTGGTGAATTTTTTAATGAGTTCGGTGAACTTGCTAAAAACATATCTTGAGTCATGAGGTCCCGGTTTCCCCTCAGGATGGTTCTGTACGGTAAAAGCATTTATTCCGGTATATCTCAATCCTTCGATTGTATTGTCATTTAAATTTATATGGGTTATTTCGCAGCCCGCAATATTTTTTAACGATTTTTCGTCAACCGAAAATCCATGATTCTGCGATGTTATCTCGACCTTTCCGGTTTCCAGATTTTTGACCGGATGATTGCCTCCGTGATGGCCAAATTTCAGCTTATAAGTCTTTGCACCCAGAGCAAGAGCCAGAAACTGATGCCCGAGGCAAATCCCGAATATAGGCTTTTCTCCAATCAGTTCTTTTATTGTCGTAATTGCATAACCAACAGCCGAAGGATCACCGGGTCCATTTGAAAGGAAAATTCCGTCAGGATCATATTTTAAGATTTCTTTCGAACCGGTAGATGCCGGTACAACCGTTATCCTGAAACCCTCCCAATCCAGACATTTAAGAATGCCCATTTTTATCCCAAAATCCAGTGCCACCACATTATATTTAAAACCACGTTTTTTAGGATTATAGACATACGGCCTGTCACAGGTAACAAACTTAACGAGATCCCTTTTAATGATTGACGGATAGTTATTTAGCTTTTTTTTCAACTCTTTTTTATCAGAGGTTTCGGTTGAAATAATTCCTTTCATCGCACCCTCGAGCCTTATATGCCTTGTCAACTGTCTCGTATCTATTCCGGCAAGTCCCACTATATTATATTTCTTGAGATAATCTCCGAGACTGCCCTCTGCTCTCCAGTTGCTGTAATAATCAAAGAATTCTTTTACGATGATGCCCCTGACCTGAATTTTACCGGATTCTACATCCGTGCTGTTTACACCATAATTACCGATCTGGGGATAGGTCATTGTGATTATCTGTTCGCAGTAAGAAGGATCGGTAAGTATTTCCTGATATCCCATCATAGATGTATTGAATACCACTTCACCAATCGTTTCACCGCTGCATCCTATATTTGCGCCTTCGAATATTTTTCCATCTTCCAGCATTAAGATTGCTTTCAAGACTTTAAAACCCTTTCTATCTTTTTATATGCATTACTCATTCATATAAGCAAGTCTGCCTTTGCTTATGGTGCATATTACTTTTCCCTTTAGCTTCTGCCCGATAAACGCGCTGTTTTTACTTTTTGAGATAAAACTTTCCCTCTTTATCTCTTCTTCGGCGCCCGTATCTATAACCGTAATATTTGCGGTTTTTCCCACTTCTATTTTTCCTGCATCTATACCTAAGATTTTCGCGGGTGAGACTGTAATTAAGTTTACCAGCTGGTAGATACTCATCTTTTCTTCGAAGCATAATTTAGTAAAAGCTGCCGCAAACAACGTCTCAAGACCGATTGTTCCAAAGCTTGCGAGTTTAAAAGTAGTATTCTTTTCAGTATCCAGATGAGGCGCGTGGTCGCTCGCAATAGCATCGATAACTCCCTCTTTCAGGCCACTCAGGAGCGCCTGCCTGTCTTCCTCGCTTCTAATCGGCGGTTTAACCTTCAAGTTGGTATTAAAGGATGTAAGACAACTGTCATTAAAGAATAGATGATGTGGGGTCACGTCGCAGGTTATATGTAGTCCCTCTTCTCTGGCTTTTTTTATCATTTCCACTCCGCCCCTGGTGCTTAGATGGGTCACATGTATTCTGGCACCGCTTTTTCTTGCAAGCATTATATCCCTCGCTATTATAACGTCTTCGCCTAAAGTGGATATCCCTTCAAGCCCCAGCATGGATGAATAATGCCCCTCATGCATCAGGCCTCCTTCTGACAGAAAGTAGTCTTCCTCGTGCAATATCAGGGTAAGCCCAAACTGTGTGGAATATCTCATTATCTCATACATTATCCTGCTGTCGGCCACACATTTTCCATCATCGGAAAAGCCGATTGCACCGGCTTCGGAAAGGATTCCCATCTCGGTAATATCTTTGCCCTTGAGATCCTTAGTCATTGCAGCCACCGGTAGTATCCTGCAGGCTGCATCATGTGATTTTTCCAGAATATATTTGACGAGCGCGTCACTGTCTATGACAGGATTTGTGTTGGGCATACAGGCTACCGTGGTTACTCCTCCTTTTACTGCAGCAAGTGCTCCGGTTTCAATGGTTTCCTCGTCTTCGAATCCGGGGTCGCGCAGGTGGACATGCATATCCACAAATCCCGGAGAGACAATAAGGCCCTCTGCATTTATTTTGACTGTATCATCTTCGCCGGTTTTTATATTTTCTTTGATGCCGGCAACGATCCCGTCTTTTATATAAATATCGGAAACAAACTCCTTGCCCTTCCCGGGATCGATTATCGTACCCGATTTTATCAGTATGTTCTTTTTCTCATTTTTAACCATATGCTGTCACCCATTACCATTAATCATAATTATCTTTAACCTGATATCAACCAAGTATCAAATAAAGTATCGCCATTCTTATTGCAACTCCATAAGTCACCTGTTCTTCAATTGCAATCTTTTCTCCGAGCTTGCCCCCGACATCCATGACTTCATCAGTGATCTCTATTCCCCTGTTTACCGGTCCCGGATGCATGACCACCGATCCCGGTTTCATCATTTCAAGCCTTTTCATATCCAGGGTAAGAAACCGGTTATATTCCATCACCGATGGATAAAATTTCCTGTCCTGCCTTTCAAGCTGCATCCTCAGCATATATAAAATATCGGTATCCTTAATAACCTCGTCGATATTGTGTCTTACCTTCATTTCCGAGTAGTCTTCGGGAAGAAGCATTGTCGGAGCCACAATTGTCACTTCCATCCCCATCTTTTCGAATAGATCCATATCCGACCGTGCCACCCTGCTATCCAGGAAATCTCCTACGATAGCCACTTTGAGCCCTTCGAATTTTCCGAATCTTTTCTTTATGGTATAAAGGTCAAGCAGAGCCTGTGTCGGATGCTGGTATTTGCCATCTCCTGCATTTATCACAGGAACATCGACAAACCTGTCTATCATCTTAACGGTGCCGCTGTCGCTGTGCCTCATCACAATAAGATCGACATTCATCGAAAGTATGGTTTTAAGGGTATCGATTATCGATTCACCTTTTTTAAGGCTGCTGGAAGATGAGGAAAAATTAATTATGTCCGCACTCAGCCTTTTTGCAGCAATCTCGAAAGAAGTCTTGGTCCTGGTGCTTGGTTCGAAAAATAAATTTACGACTGTCTTACCCCGCAGGGTCGGAACTTTTTTTACATCCCTTCTTGATATTTCAAGAAAAGAATCGGCATTGAAGAGTATGAGTTTTATATCTTCCGGTTCAAGGCTGCCCACATCCACTATACTTTTTTTACTCAGCATATTTATTCCCCTTCTACCAGCGTGACGCTGTCTTCACCATCGGTTTCTTTTAATTTGACCTCAACGGATTCATTATGCGAAGTAGGAAGATTCTTCCCAACATAATCCGCTCTTATGGGAAGTTCCCGGTGACCCCTGTCAACAAGAACCACAAGCTGTATCGATTTTGGCCTTCCGAAATCTATTATGGCGTCGAGCGCTGCCCTTATCGTTCTTCCGGTATAGAGTACGTCATCGACCAGAATCACATTCTTCCCCTCTATGTCAAAGGAGATATCTGTTATCTGGGCAGTTGGTTTTATATTCTTTCCGATATCGTCACGGTAAAAGGTGATGTCAAGCTTTCCGGTCTCGATTTCTGTACCTTCAAAATTTTTTATATTCTCTGCTATCCTTTTTGCCAGAGGAACCCCTCTTTTTTGAAGACCAATAAAAACCAGGCTTTCGGAACCTCTGTTTCTTTCAAGAATCTCATGGGAGATCCTCTTTATTACCCTGTCGATATCATTTTCGCTTAATATTTGCGCCTTTTCTTGCATAACTTCTCCTCATATAAAAAAACCTCCTTACCATAAAGGTAAGAAGGTCAAAATAACTTCTTTATTTTTATATTCTAAAAATATTTTTTTCATTCCTTTTTAGCCTCTCCGGACTATTTTAAAGGTAATATTATTTTATTTCGTATTCTACCAAAGAGATACTATAGAAGATTACAGGCAAAAAAACAAGTATAAATTTTAAAACTTATCCCATGTTTTTTCTGAGCTGTCGGAGCTTATAGTTCAAGTCTCCTTTACCGCTGCCGCCTTCTCTTCTGTAGCCACCGCCGCCATTGTTATAGTTTCTCTCTCTCTGACCATTAAAATTTTCCCTGTTTTGCGTTCTGGCTTCATTGACTACAATGGTTCTTCCTTTGAAATCACTCTGGTTGAATTTTTCGATAGCTGCTTTTGCCTGTTCCTCGGTTTCCATCTCTACAAATCCAAAGCCTCTCGATTTTCCATCCATTCTGGAAATCACTTTGGAGTAAGTGACGGTTCCTGCCTGTGAAAAAAACTCTTCCAGTTCTTTGTCGGTAGTATTGTAATCCAGATTGCCTACGTACATTCTCTTGTTCACTTAAAAATACCTTTCCTCTAATTGTTTTATCTATATATAAAAAGAGACGTAGAGATATATTATTTAAAATTTAAAACGGAAAAAATAATAGATATGGAAAAGAAGACTGTATCCTATTTTTATTTACACACTTCTAATATAAAATCCCTACTACTCTATTTTAAAATGTAAAACTATTTCAGTAATACCCCAGTATTATATAATATATTTAACATTTGTCCAAATATTCTTTATTGCATTGAAATATAGACAGCATCTTTAAGGTTCGACGACTTTCCCCATGAAGAGAACGCTTCCGCTCCTGTCGTCTCCGATCATGAAGAAGAATGGCCTGTTTACTATAAATTCCACTATCTCCGTTGGTTCCATTGCCGATTCCACCATTTCAACCACTGTAGCAGCAGCTGCCTCGCTTCCTTTTTCATTTACTTCAATAACAGCCTTGTGCAGTACCTGGGATATGAATATACCGGGACTTATTCCACTGAAATCTGCATCCGGACCGAAAGCTATTCCCATACCCAGATTTGCAAGTACATCGTTTAAAATTTTTATACCGTACTCCATCTTATATTTGGGCATAACAAGGGAAATTTCTGTGCCGTAAAACGACTGCCTTATCTCATTCCAGCTTTCTTCATTCAGGGATTCGATAACCGAATCAAGTTCCACACCCTCATCCGGAAGGATTATATACATTGCCATCTTTTCTTCGCCGTATGGAAGTTTCGCTGCTGAAAAATTATCACCTTCGAAGTAAGCAAAATTTCCCTCCTGGCTCATCATTGGAACCGTTTTTGTGGTTCCATCAATAAGATAAAAATCATCGTCAGCTGTCATGCTTTCTTCGAAGGGAGATGTCCAGTTTCCTTTAAAATAAATGGCATTTATAAGATACATCACCGCATCGGGAGGAATACCGGTAAGCATCTTTTCGATCTTTCCCTTTGTGGCTTCACTTATCCACCCGTTTATGGTATCCAGTGCCCCGGAACCGGTAAAATCTATTTCATTTACTTCCGAGGAATAATATTTTTCGTTTCTATCTATAAAATCCTGATTGACACCGTATCCCAGTTTATACCATATCGAATTGGCAATAGACAACTCTATATCGCTGTCTGCATTCTTGATACTTAGCAGAAGATCATGAAATCCGGAATTCAGTTCCTCGAGGTCGAACTCGTTAAAACCAAGAGCTTCTGCCATGGCAAGATTGGTATCGCCAACGGCTCCGTTATACGTCATGGCAAGAGCAAGAAGTATCGATAGAGGAGATATGAATACATTACTGTCCTTATCTTCCGCAGTAAGCTCTTTAAAGATTTCGAATCCGAAGCTGGTATTTGCGTCAACCAGGTTCTTGTCTGCGGAACCGGCTATTTCATCCGATTTCTCCGTGGAAACTTCTTCTATCTCTACTACTTCCTTATCGCCTTTTCCCGCACACGCTGTTAGCATGAGCGCATTGAAAAGAAACATAATCATAACGAAAATAGCAAGAATTGAAATAAGTTTACTTTTTTTCATAATAACTCCCCGATCATTCTTATAAATCTTTATATTATAAATCCTTATATATATACGAAAATACCTGTAATTTAACGGGGTAGGAAAAGAATCATCAAGCGTTCCTCGTTTAATAAGTGTTCCCGTTTACTTCCAGCTTTAAGCTGGTTTCTCCTGTCTTTAGGAAAATTGTATCCTTTTTAATCCGAGCCGGTTCAAGACTCTCCAGAGAAATAATTTTTGTCCGGGATACACTATTATTGGAAAAAAGCGTGGTAAGTGTAATGTTCCCGCTGAAACTCAAGGCGCTGCTTATATTTCTAAATTCGACCTGTAAGCTAACCCCGTCTATGCTTTCATATGAAAAAGATAAGATGTCGGCTATATTTTCATCTTCAAGCTTTACCTCTTCGATAAAAGAATAAGTATTTTCAAAACTGATTGCTTCTCCCTGATCCATCTCCATACTCAAACTGGATCCTTCAGCGCTCTCTTCTCGTGTTTCTCCGACCGCTTCTTCATCTTCCGCTGCTACCGGCGCTGCCTCTGCTGTCGTATCCGCGGTCAGCAGGTCAGCATTCTTCAAAGGAAGATACTGTTTGAAGTACCATACCCCAAAAATCGACAATACTGCCACTACGACCACTGCCATAGATGCAACCGACAGGCCTTTTAGCCAGCCAATTTTTACCGTCTTTGGTTCATACGAGTATTCCCTGCTGACCAGGATCTCATCACCTATTTCAAATACTCCCACCGGAATATTCTGCTTTAAAAATTGCCCGTCTTTTGTCATAACGATGCAATAGTCTTTATGTATTTCCATTATCACTGCTTTCATCTTCCACCACCCCTGCGGATATCCACATAGCTAAGTTTCCCAACCATAGCCAGCACCATAGCTATTATATATATTCGTCCCCGCTCCAGCTTTTTCCGGTGTACCGTCATGATTTCTCCCAGCTCTTTCAAGGGTAATCTCTTTGTTTTCATAAGTTCCCTCAGCATAAAGCTGTGTTTGACTATCTCTCTTGCAACTTCTTTATACTGTTCCCTCAGAGCCTCCTGACGGGGAGATATTTCTGCGAGCTGCTCCAGTGTTATTCCCCATTTCCGCAGTTCGGTTCTGTATTCCATGATCTCAAATATCCTCTTCTCATTCTCGTCACTGATCCTGTACTGCTCCATGGAACTCGAGTCAATCAAACCGGCTGCCTGACTGTCGTCATCATCCAGGCTCAGATTTTTACCCTTGCCCTTTTTACTCTGTTTCCTGTAATAATCGATAAGGCGCATGTTTATTACGAGCCTTGCGAAACTTAAAAACTTTCCCCTTTTTTTATCATATGAATCCATTGCTTCCTTGAAAGCGGAAAGCCCGACCGAAAGCTCATCATCCACTCCGTATTCGAGGAATTTTCCTGCTCTTTTCTGTGCCACACTGGCAATAAACGGTTTGAACTCAGAAATGAGCCATCCTGCCCTGTCATTATCATTTCTTATTTCTATTACTCTGTCTTCAAGCGACTGCCTGCGAAACACCGCTTCACTCTCTCCTGTATCTTCAAGTATGCATTTAAATATAGCTTTCTGATATTATAAAATAAGTTCGGCTTTTTATAAATCTTCGTAGTTGATATAATTAAAAAATAACTCTAAAAGAAAGGAGGGCTCCAATGGACGTAAAGCTTCTTATAACCTATGATCCGGCCCATACCGAAAACAGTATGGAAAGAATCGAACATCTATTCAAGGAAATAAAGGCAAAGCCGAAGTTTCTAAAATCAAAATATCACGGCATCTTCCTTCTGAATGTTTCAAAGCCAAAAGAACTGGTAAAAAAACTGAGAGCGCTATCCAAAAAGAACAGGGAACTCTTCGGAAAGACATACCGCTATGTTCCCATAGACAAGTGGGTCAAATCAACCGTTCCCGATATGCAGAAAGCAGTAAAGTCACTTGTTCCAAAAATCAAAAAAGATGAAAAGTGGATGATGGATATCGAAAAGAGATACTATGACAAGCTGGATTTCCAGGAACTCATAGTAAAACTCACCGATGTGGTTGACCGGGAAAAAATAGACCTAAAAAAACCCAAAAAGATAATAAAGGTTGAAATTGTTGGAAAGGAAGCAGGAATATCACTTCTTGAACCGGATGAGATGCTCCTGGTGTGATGAATTTAAAAAATTTTCATGGCAATAATATTTCAAAGCCACAATATTTTTATCAGATGATCCAATTTAGAAAAATCTTTATCTCCTGTAACAAGCACTGAACCTTTCAAAACGGCAAGCGCCGCAGTAAAAGCATCGGTATATGAAACCGGGTAATTTGCCTTAAAATGCGCAGCCTTTAAAGTTATTTCCAGATCAGCACACAATATCTGTATGGGCATCTCTTTTATTCTGGACAAGGCAAGCTGGGCACTGTTTATATCCAGTTCTCTTTCAACGATATATAATATTTCTCCCAGATTGATATTTGATAAATACAGCAGTAATTTGTTTTTAGCAGCGCCCATCAATAAATCTCTGACTATTTCCACTCCTTTCTCATTATTAAAAAAGGCCAGCAATGCATAACTATCCAGAACATAACCTGAGTATTCTTTAATCGGAAAGTATGGATTACTTTTCTCGCTCAATTTCTTCTTTCCTATCATCAAGGAGTGCTTTTGTAAGGGACTTTTTAGATTTAAAAATCCCAGCAGAATCTTTAATCACATTTTTAGAGGTCGGGATGATTACAATAATATTTCCATAATCAATGATATTTACTTTATCACCTTTTTTTATATTATATTTTTCCCTTATTTCATTCGGAATCACAACCCATCCTTTTTCGGAAACAGTTGTAGTCTTCATTTTGAATCACCTTGTAAGTTATACTAATAAAAAAATATTATATACTAATTTAAAAGTTATATCTACTTTAATTTGAATTTTATATATGAGATATACTGGCTGGATACTGATTTTTAATTACAAATCCATAAGCATTTAAGGCAGTAGATGAATTTTTACTTCAAAAACTCTCATCTGTGAAATGGTCTATAAAATTATTCCCGGAAATGGAGAAATTTATGAGGTATCTGGGGTAAAATAGTAGGAAGATGATTAATCACTGGCGGGATGCTGGACTGTTTGAAAAATTATAGTCATGAGTATACAATAAAAACACACATATTTATAAAATAATAAGTGCTATAAATTTTGATTGCCTGCATAGCATTCTAAATATTTTTTATACAAATGAGCAGTAAAAAAAATATAATAAAATCATTTATTTTTTCATTATTTATTTTTTTATTGGCTATTATCTTCTGGTATTTTCTGAAAGAATTGTTTATCTGGCAGGAAGGGAAAATAGTCAATAATCTTATATATGCTTTTATTTTCTTTAGCATACTTATTATATTTTCCCTGGTATATTTAGTTCTGATTGATAATAGAAAAATAGTTCTTGTCTCTTCGTTTTTTTTAAGCTTTAGCTTTTTAATCTTTTTTTTAAGGCAACATAGCAGTTGGGTTAGCAGAGCTGCCATTATAGGTTACATAGTTTCCGCATTTATTTTGTTTATAGGATATAGTACAACAAATAGAAATCTAACTTCTGATAGAAAAAATAGTATAAAGTTTTATCCAGTAAGAACTATAATGAAAACTACTCCAACGTTTATGATTATTTTTGTAATTTTGTTTTCGGTAATTTTTTACTTTAATTTTCCACTGATGGACAAAGATAAAAATATAGAAATTAAAGAAGAGCATATAAAAAAGATATCAGAGCCTTTCGGTGATATTATAAATAGATACCTTCCCATATATGATTTAGATATGACTGCAGATGAGTTTATAATCTTAAATTTATTTTTAAACCTTCCTTTTATCCAGGGAGAAGAAGAAATTAAGCCACCGGTTGATATCGAAAAGTTACCTCAAGAAATAGCAAATTATTTAAAAGATAAAGGAGTAGATAACTTAAAAGAAATAAATTACATGCAGCATATGAGAGAAGATAAAGAGTTTAGAATATTGTTTTTTAAAGAAATAGGAAAACTAGTTGATAAGGCAGATCCTTACCTTTTAAATAAATACAGGGTTAATCTTTCAAATAATTGGGGAGTTGAATTAAGTGGTAAAGAGACAATGGACAGAGTTTATGCCCAATTAATAAACAATAAAATAAATCAATTTCCTGCAAGAACTAAAAGCCTATTTTTAATTCTATCTGCTGTAGCTTTATTTGGAGTATTGCAGATTGCTTTTATAATCCTTGGCTTTATATACTCATTTTTTTCCTGGTTGGTCCTAATAATCTTCTATAAAGCAAAGTTTTACCATTATATAAGAATTGAAGTCCAAAAACAGGAAATTGAACTTTAGTCTTCTAAAATAGGGAAGGAATTATGGAGCCTACAGCATGGGAAAAGCACCATATACTTTTCTGGGTACTTATCGGGATAGGCATATATATATTAGTACTCATAATAATTTACCTTGTTCTGAAGCATTTATTTGGGAAGAAATTAGGTCCCCTATGGTTATACTTATCATATCTTACATTTTCTCCTTTTTTCTGGCCATTTGCAGAAATTACAGCTCTTCCTAGAAAAAGAAAAACATGGCTTTTAAAAAGTGGCCTTAAAAAAGGACATATATATTTAGAGGAAGGTATTGGTATGGGTACTTCACTAATACTTGCCTCAAGAATAGTTGGAAAAGATGGAATTGTTTATGCACTTGATAACCAGCCGCTCCATATAGCAATACTATACGTGCGCTCAAAGATAAGGGGTATAAAAAATATTAAATTTATTTTTTCTGATTCAGCAGATACGGGATTGGAAGATATCAGTATTGATACTATATTTATCTGTGACGCATTTCATGAATTTGGAAATAAGGGAAAAACAGTGATTGAGATGTACAGGGTTTTAAAACCAGATGGAAATTTTTCCATCCTGGAAGAAAGTAAAAAATATACAGACTATGGCCAAAAAATTATAGAAGAAGCAGGTCTATTTAAATTTATCGAAAGAGATAATAAGTTTTTAAAATATACAAAGTAATAATACTATATAATCATCTCTTATGTATTCATCAAACTCATCAGGAACAGAATACAAAGTGCCTATGACCTAAAAAGATAATAAAGGTTGAAATTGTTGGAAAGGAAGCAGGAATATCACTTCTTGAACCGGACGAGATGTTACTGGTGTAGGAATAATTAAAGGGCTACTCTATCTTCCAATTCCTTTTCTAAAATATTTGAAAAACCTGTCCTGATACTGTTCGAACATTCCCCACCTGTCCAGTTCCTGTTTGAGGTCAAAGGGATCTATCTCTCCTTTTTCAAATAATTTAAAAAGGATCTCTATTTCATTTCTTGCTATAACCGGGATTCCCATACTATCCCTGGTGATTACCGGAAATCCTCCGCTTCCTACTCTGACCGAGCTGTTTCTCATAAGATCCGGAAGCTGAGAGTTATATGCGCTCTCATTTACAATCTCCTGAATGAATTTAGAAAGGGAGACATCCCAGAACTGGTCTATCCCCTTGATGATTGCACTATATGGGTCTTTTTTCTTATCTATATCTTCGGATATATTTATAGCCACCATCGCCAGCGAGTTGGAAACTATATCCATTTTTTCAAAGTCCTTACTTACCCTCAAACCATAAAGGATCATGGCGAGATCACTATCTTCCTGAGCAAGCATCTCGAAGGCTTTTCTGGCTTCCCCGCTGAATCCCTCTACCCGGAGCATATAGGAAGGAGTGATAACCTTCGGCCTCTGCCATGTTATCCTGCCTTCCCTTATAACCGTTTCTGATTCGGGGCTTCTACCCTCAAAATCAAGATACATTGGAACAGTAAGTAAGTAATAATGAATTGTTGTGGAATCAAACGAAGCCAGAAGTTTCCTGGGTGCCTTTATAATCTTCGTCCCCTCTATTGCCTGTACGATTTTTTCATCTATGTTCATAATTAGATCACCACCAAAACAGGTCATATTGTAAGGCTAAGAGGGCCAAATAGCAATTGAGAGATATATACCATTTAGCTTTTATTAAAATTTTAGGATATTAGTCCATAAACCTGGTTATAAACTAAAAATACTTAAAAAATGTGTTTGTACTTATGATAAGATAATTTAACTTTCAACAAACTAAAAAAACGCAAATACCTGGAGATTTCCACTTTTCCTATTGAATCACCACTTTGTCAAGCTCTGTTCCTGCAAGTCGGCTATTGACTGTAAGTCTGCTTTCGGATCTGAGCTCTGGCAAAGTCCCCTAAAGAGGTCAGCAGCCTGGAGAAACATTTTTCCAGCCTCCGCATAGCCAGCCTGTTCCAGTAAAGTTCCGAATTCTTTTCTCGCCCTGTACATATTACTACAATGTAGTAGTGGATCTATATTAGGATTGTCAGCCGCTTGTCTTATCTCGTCAGGGGCTTTGACAGCAAAGTCCTTATTCCATAATAGTAGCTCATCGGTACTCTTTGCCGTCCCTCTTTCGCCGAGAAATAGCATCCAGTAAGGACCAATACCAGCTCCCAGTTCAAAGGATTGGTGGTTGCCGTTTGCCCAGGCTTCCAGGAAATTACTTATATCTGCAGGAATATCCTTGCCCATGCCAGCTTTTTTCTCGGTTGGGTCATTAAGATAAACAAAATTTTGGTCATAGCCAGTAACAACGAAATAATGGTCAGCGTGCTTGTTTAGATAAGTCTCGTGATAATCAAAAATGGTTTGCCAATAGGAGGTATAGGTGATTAGGGCTTCTTTTACAAAATTGCAATCTAAGTGCACCTCTACTGGAATACCACTTGATATAAGTCGCTTTAGTAGATTGAACACCTCATCTTCAGTTTCCAGCGAAATGACCTCCTTTGCTTCCTTGGCGAAGTCGCTTGCCATAAAATCGTCGGTAATTCTAGCCCCCTTTAAGGCGGCGATGTAGTAATCGAACCCCTGATTCATTGCTGCATATCCAATACTTTGTAGGAATAAACCATCTGATAGTATATTTACCTCTGGAATATATAAAGCGTTGGTACCAAATCCTGAATTAGCATTAACGTCAGTGAATTCTATGCTACTGTCATTAAATCTAGCCAGCATAGCATAGCTGCCAAGATAACAAAGCCCTGGCTGATCAGCACCTGAGTAGATCAATTCTACATCGAGCATCTTTTCCGTTAAAGGCTCGGGAACCAAATTTAACTCAACTAATGTGGATACGGAAGGTGTTACATTATTTTCCTGAGCAGTTTCTGATATAGTGCTATCCGCCAGACTAAGTGGTGAAAATAAATCTATTATTAGATTACCTTCAAATGATTGGAGCTTCCCCTCTGCTATAACTTTAACACCAATCTTGAGAATAGTCTTTGTTTCGTCAGTCCAGGACTCCCATTCTTCCTGGTTTATCCAAATTGCTAAGCGACAGTTGTCTTCCTTGAGTTCGGCATATACCCCCTCCGGATTTTCCAGGTCGATAAATGTTATTTCTCCTATTACTTTGACATCCTGACCGACTTTTTCCATGGTAATACCACATAAAGATTCTGTAGGCTGTGAGGCAGTTTGCTCGACCGAAGCTTCGCTCCTGGCACATGCTGTAAACGACAGGATTGAAAGACATATGAATAATATCAATAATAACTTAATTGATACTTTACTCAATACTATAAGCTCCTTTAAAAATACACTTTTTCCTGCCGTATTGTAGCATAAATTCAGAATCTTTTCGAAGACTTCAGTATATGACAGCATTTAAGCATAATCCTTTTCTCCTCAAAATCAGTCCAGCTTGAAAGTTAGAATATAAGCTTGATGATCTAATTTGCTAAATTCTTCTAACTCTTCTAAAATTTTATTTAGATTTGTAGTGTTTAGGTCCAAGAATTTTATTATTTGTAAATATAAGGAGGATAAATGACTATTACAAAGAGCATATTGCTTGCTTTATTTTTAATAATACTTGTATTTGTAGTATCTTCTTGTTCTATTGCTAAGACAGAATCAGTAGAAGGGGAAGATGAGAAAGTCAGTGAAGAAATACAAGAAGAAGAGGAAGAAGAAGATACAGTAGTAAAGGAAGAAGAGGTACAAAAGGTATACGAGATTGATGCTGATATTCCTGCACCTTCACTTAAAGATAATTTAGTAAATGAAGAAGACCAGCAGCCGATAAGCATACTTCTTCCCTTAAGTTATTATGACTCTGATAAAGAGTATCCTGTTGTATATTATCTTCATGGACATGAAGAAACCACCTATAGTCTGTATAGATGTTATAGTGATATCAATAAACGAATGGAAAGCGGCGAAACAGAAGAATTTATTTTGGTTAGTGCTAACGGGACAAATAAGCTTGGCGGCAATTTTTATGCCAATTCTCCCGTAATAGGTAACTGGGAAGATCATATAGTAAAAGATGTAATAGGCTATATCGATAGTAATTTTAGGACTGTTGACGACCCAGGCTCAAGAGGGATAGCTGGCTTTTCTATGGGCGGATTCGGCTCAATAAATATTGCCTTGAAGCATCCTGACATATTTTCCTATATGTATGCTTTTGCACCTGGATTATTTGATGAAAATGGTTTGGAAGACGCATTTGAAAATAGTGGTTGGGACCAAGCTTTTAAAAACGCATATGGAGCTGCTTTCTCACCAAATACGGACCTTCCAGAGCCCTATGCCGAGATACCGGAGTTTGACGGCAGCCAGGAAGATAATGAAATTATAGCTAACTGGGAAAGTGGGTTCGGAGACCTAGAGAATAAGCTGAACGATTATATAAACAAGGGTATAGAACTTAAGGCTATACATATAGAGTATGGAAATCTTGACCCTTACGAATGGATCATAGATGGATGCAAATACTTTTCCGAGCTGCTTGATGATAATGGTATCGAGCATGAGTTTGTAGAAGCTGATGGCAGACACAGCTTTACCTGCCCGATATTATTTGAAAGTATGCTTCCATTTTTTTCCAGTAATTTTTAAAGTCTAATTTGCTAAATGATTGTACTGTTTGCAGATAAAAGAATTACTTGCTTATAAATAAGTTCCTGGAAGAAAATTTACCATCCGTAGTTAGATTTACTCCTAAATGT
>CAZFEN010000012.1:0-14271 GCA_964517765.1 uncultured Actinomycetota bacterium
AGAGATTTATCTAAAATATTTTAAAGAGGAGTAAAATGAGAAGCATTTTAACCGTTTACAGAAAAGAGCTTTCTGATCATTTTAGCAGCAATAAATTTTTAATCCTTTTGGCACTTATATATATTGCAGGGCTATCATCGACTTATGTTGCTCTTACCAACATAAGAGAAGCGGCAAGTTCGCTAAGTGATAATGTATTTTTATATCTGTTTACTACCGGCGGGGACATTCTTCCATCTTTTATTACCTTCATCAGTTTTTTCATCCCCATAATCGGTATAATATTTGGTTTTGATGCCATCAACAGCGAGAAGAATAGTGGTAATCTCAGCAGACTGCTGTCCCAGCCAATTTACAGGGACAGTGTCATAAACGGCAAATTTCTGGCAGGTATTACCACGCTTACCATAATTATAACCAGTATTGTAATTATCATTTCGGGAGTAGGTCTTTTCGCCATCGGGGTGCCGCCCACTTCGCAGGAAATCTTAAGGATATTCTTCTTTATATTTATATGCATTTTCTATGGCGGATTCTGGATGGGGCTTGCAATATTGTTTTCCGTAATTATGGATAAAACCGCCGCATCGATACTTACTTCCATTGCCATATGGATATTCCTTATGTTCTTCCTTTCAATAATTGCCAATGCTATAGCAAATGCAATGGTCCCGCTTGCGGATAATGCGACGATGGCCGATCAGATAAAAAATTACACGATAGAACATGGAATCTCAAGAATCTCTCCGGCGACTCTATTTAGCGAGGCTATTACCGTCATGCTCTTACCTGCGGAGGGAGCCGTACTGGTCAATCCGGTGGCATATCAACAATATGCCGGCAGCCAGAATTTATTGAATCCATTATCAATCGGTCAAAGCCTTATTCAGGTATGGCCGCAGCTGGTTGTTATCATTGCGCTGGCAATTATATGCTTTGCCGCATCTTACATAATATTCATGAGGCAGGAAATAAGATCGACATGAGGATAAAGATATCTACTTAAAAGATATCGACTTAAAGATATTGAGCTAAATGAGATCGACTTAGTATAATTAAGCCCGGCTTAAACCGGGCTTAATTATTTTAAGATATAAATCCGCTGGATAGTTGTGGATTAATCCTGGTGAGTGGCTGCTTCTTCGATCATGCTTGTTCCTACTGATACCTTGTCGAGGCTGTGGATAGACGCGCCGCTCTGTTTTATGATCTCTTCCACCTGATCATATTTTATTGAATCACCTTCGCAGGTGATTTTTATATTTTCCACCTTCTGATCCATCTCGATAAGTGAAATGTCCACTCCATTCACTCCCGGAAGGTCCGCAAGCTGTGATGAGAGGTCTAATATGCTGGGCTTATGAGGTTTCAGAACATCCAGTACCAATCTTCTTATATTTGCCAATTTATTTTCTCCTTTATAAAATTCTAAAAAAACTAATGAAAAGCAAATACCTGATTTCAGCAAGTTAAAATTAATGCCCCAATTTATTCATTTTAACTCTCCCCCTTATTTACTTTTATATCCTGTTTGTTAGCTCTTAAAATCTTCAAGCATTTGAGCAGATCAGCAGGCAGCTTATCTTCCAGCGCCAGCTTTTCTCCTGTTACAGGATGCGTAAACTCCAATCTTTTCGCATGTAAAAATTGCCTTTCCAGTCCCAGCTCCTGCGACATTTTGTTTGACTGGCTGGTGCCGTATGTTTCGTCTCCCATTACAGGATGGCCAATGTAACTTAAGTGTACTCTTATTTGATGGGTTCTTCCAGTTTCCGGATGAACATCCAGGAGTGTCATATTTTCGAATTTCTCTGTCACTTCGAACCTTGTTACCGCTTCCCTGCCCCTGTCTATCGATATGCTCATTTTTTTTCTGTCCAGTCTGGAGCGGCCGATCGGAAGGATTATCTCTCCGTTTTTTTCCGAAAAATTGCCCCACACAAGCGCGGCATAAGTTTTTTTGATTTCTCTTTCCTTGAACTTGTCGGACAGCAGCCGGTGCGTATTATCATCCTTTGCTATGATAAGAAGCCCCGACGTATCCTTATCCAGCCTGTGCACGATGCCGGCCCTGTCTTTTCCCGGGAGGTTCGAAAGCTTATCATAATGATACAGCAGGGCATTTACTATGGTATCTTTTTTGAATCCCGGCACCGGATGAGTCAGCATTCCAGGTTTCTTGGATATTGCCAGAAGATACTTATCCTCATAAATTATTTTAAGATTTATCTTTTGTGGTTCAATTTCAGTATGGGAATCGTCTTCTCCGGCGCCTTCGACTGAGATATGGTCATTTTCTGCAAGTCTGTAGTGTTTGTTTACGACTCTGTCGTTTACTTTAACCTTTTCTTTTCCAATTATATTCTGAATGTGGCTTCTTGAAATATTTTTTGCTTTTACGGTCAGGAACTTATCGATCCTCTGCCCGGTGCTTTCGGCATCGACTGTAAAGTTTAAAATGTCTTCTTCTTTCTTACTCAACTCCCTCTTGATTTTTCCTTCTTAAAATATTCCCTTATTATTATAATTACTAAAAGGCAAAAACCAATTATAAGAGAAAAATCAGCTATATTGAATACAGGAATGAAGCTAAGATTGATAAAATCGGTGACTTCTCCCATAAAATATCTGTCGATAAGATTTCCAATCGCCCCGCCGAGGATGAAGCCAAGAGACACGTTATAAAAGGCAAAATTAAGTTTGAGTATTACTTTAAGGATGATAATAAGGACTATTGCAACAATGGATATTATGGCAAGAATATTTGTATAA
Source organism: uncultured Actinomycetota bacterium (assembly GCA_964517765.1). Lineage (GTDB taxonomy): Bacteria > Actinomycetota > Humimicrobiia > Humimicrobiales > Humimicrobiaceae > Hydromicrobium. The sequence continues at coordinate 2,773 of CAZFEN010000012.1, forward strand.
CCCTGAAACATCCCAAAAGCCGCACCGCTGTTCTTTACATGGGTTATATAAAGGAGCCCTCTTATTATTTCTATGGAAGGACTGTTTTCGGGAACATTCTGTATTATGAGATTTTTCGTTATCTGATCTGCAACCAGAACCAGGACTGCTGTAACCAGGAAATATACATTCATGAGAATATTTCTTTTTGCTCTACTTATCATTTTAAACTATGCTCCCTACTACTTTTATGCCTATCTTTATTTTCATATCATTTACTTTTACTTCTTTTACAAACATACCCTCTTTAAAATCCGGACCCAGAGACTTGCTCAGGGTTTCTTTCATTATATAATCTTTAAATTTTTTTATTATATTATCTTTTATCCCCGATCCCAATGCTGTTTCTATGGTATTTTCTATTTGGAATCCCGCTTCTTTTCTCAGGTTCTGTATCTGATGAACGAGTTCCCTGCAGAATCCTTCTTCAACAAGGTCCGCTGATATGGAGGTAGAAAGTCCCACAGTAAATTCTCCGTCGGTCTCTACTCCGAATCCTTCTTTATTTTTTATATCAACAAGCACTTCCTGCGGCAGCAGCTCCATTTTTTTACCGTCTACGACAAGGCTTATGTTTTTATCATTTTTAACCTTTAGCGCGGTGCGGACCGGATTTTCCGAAAGCAGGGCGCCCTTTATTTTGGGAACAAGGGAACCGTATTTTTTACCGACAAGCGCAAGGTTTGGTTTTATGTCATAAGAAACTAACTCCTCAAGCCCTGCTGCAAATTCTATTTCTCTGACATTGAGTTCACTTGCTATCACATCCTTGAAATGATTTATGGCTTCTTTTTTCTTTGCATCGCTGTCAAAATATACAAGCACCTTTTCAATAGGCTGCCTGATCTTTATATTGACCTTGCTTCTTACCGCTCTTCCCAGCCCCACTATTTTCCGGGCGGTGTCCATTTTAAAGTTCAGATCTTCATCTATCATGTTTTCATCAGCTGCCGGATAACTTTCAAGGTGCACGCTTTCTTCTCCCTTACCGAAACTTCCGGTAAGGTTTTTATAAATTTCATCGCTCAGGAAAGGTGTAAAGGGCGCACACAGCCTGGAGATTGTTACCAGGCATTCATAGAGTGTTTTATAGGCGCTTATTTTGTCTTTGTCTTCTTCGCTCTTCCAGAATCTTCTCCTGCTTCTTCTTACGTACCAGTTCGATAGGACATCGGTAAAATCCTGTATTGCCTTTCCGCTTTCAGTGACATTGAAATCATCCATAAGTTCATTTACTTTTTTTATTGTAAGGTTAAGCTCTGATATGATCCATCTGTCGATCTCGAATCTACCGCCTACCTCAAGGTCATGCTGGTAAGGATCGAAATTGTCTATATTGGCATATATCACAAAGAATGAATAAGTGTTCCATAAGGTAAGTATGAATTTTCTCACCACTTCATCGATTGCTTTACTTGAGAAATTCTTGGATAACCATGGCGACACGCCGGTAAAGAAATACCACCGGAGCGCATCGGCTCCCTGCTTGTTCAGGACTTCCCACGGATTTATGACATTACCTTTGGATTTGGACATTTTCTGTCCGCTTTCATCATTTATAAGGCCAAGGCAAAGAACGTTTTTATAGCACGATTTTTTAAACAGCAATGTGGAAATGGCAAGCAGTGTGTAGAACCATCCCCTCGTCTGATCTATGGCTTCGGCTATGAAATCTGCCGGGAAATTATCCTTGAACATCTCTTTATTTTCAAAAGGATAATGATACTGCGCATAGGGCATCGAACCGGAATCGAACCATACATCTATTACTTCGGACACCCTTTTCATGTCTTTGCCGCACTGAGGGCATTTTATTACAATATCATCAACATAGGGCCTGTGCAGGTCCAGATTTTCGGGGATCGTCCCTGCGGCCTCCTTTAGTTCGGCAATACTGCCTATGCAGATCTTATGACCGTTTTCATCCGTCCACACCGGAAGAGGCGTTCCCCAGTATCTTTCCCTCGTAAGGGCCCAGTCGACATTGTTTTCGAGCCATTTACCGAATCTTCCGTGTTTTATATATTCCGGATACCAGTTTACTTCTTCATTGGATTTTAAAAGATCATCTTTTATCTGCGAGGTCTTTATGTACCAGCTCTTCCTGGCATAATACATCAGCCTGCTGCTGCATCTCCAGCAGAATGGATAGGAGTGCTGTATTTTTTTGATACTGAAAAGAAGACCCCTTGATTTAAGGTCCTCTATGATTTTCGGGTTTGCTTCTTCTATGCCCATACCGGCAAAACCTTTAACCTTCTCTTTAAACTTTCCTTCTTCATCTACCATCTGCACGACCGGAAGGTTGTTTTCCTTTCCGGCATTCATATCGTCTTCGCCAAAAGCCGGCGCTATGTGCACGATACCGGAACCCTCCCCATCTGATACGAAGTCTCCTCCAATTATTTTGAATGCGTTACTGTTGCCGTCCGCATAATCATAAAGCGGCGTGTACCGGGAAGAGATAAGACTGCTTCCTTTAAAATCTCCGACAATCTTATAACCGGTCCCGTCTCCCAGGACCTCTGTAAGTAATTTTTTTGCAAGTATCAGATTCTCGCCTTTATGCTCCACTTCCACATAATCGGATTTTTTATTTACCGCACCTGCAACATTGGAAATCAGCGTCCAGGGAGTTGTGGTCCATACAAGGAAAAAAGTGTTTTTCTTTTCGGCGTGAGGGAATTTTACTATGACCGAATAGTCTTCTACGTCGCTGTAACCCAGCGCCGTTTCGTGGGATGAAAGTGGCGTTCCGCAGCGCGGGCAGTAAGGAACGATCTTGTAATCCTCGTATAATAAATTTTTATCCCATATGGTTTTCAGGATCCACCATACGGTTTCGATATAATTGTTTTTAAATGTGAAATAGGCATTATCCATGTCCAGCCAGAATCCGATGCGCTCGGTAAGTTTCTTCCAGTCTTCCTCATATTTCATAACGCTCTGCCTGCAGAGACTGTTGAATTTTTCGATGCCGATTTCTTCTATTTCCTTTTTTGAATTTATTTTGAGTTGTTTTTCTACCTCAATTTCCACAGGAAGCCCGTGCGTATCCCAGCCTGCTTTTCTCTGCACATAATAACCTTTCATTGTCTTGTATCTTGGGAAAATATCCTTAAAGACACGCGATAGGACATGATGTACCCCTGGCACCCCGTTTGCGGTCGGCGGCCCTTCGTAGAAGACAAACCTCTTCTTTCCTTCGGTTTTTTTCAGGCTTTTTTCAAAAATCTTGCTGCTTTTCCAGAAATCGAGGATTTTTTCTTCCAGCTTTACCAGGTTTACCTGACTGTCAACTTTTTTGAACATAAATAGTACCTTTGCATGTTTCTTCTTGTAAAAAACGACCAGAATTTAATAAAAATTCCACCGAAACTCTGCCGAAAAACTGTTTAATAGATTTTATATAATAAGTCTAATTTTGTATAGGGGAAATGTCTTTATTTACGATAAGTCCCGAGAGGATTTTAGCCGATCTTACGGCCTGAGCTTTATAATGATTGTTGAAATAAATGTATGTTTTTTTGGTTTTAGCCGCCACTTCTTTAACCCTGGGCACCCACTCGCTCAGTTCTTCTTTATTGTAAGAATAATCGTATCTCTGATATGAATATTTTGGGTTCCACCAGTTAAATTCGTTTCTTCCGTGAAATCTTATGTAACCGGTATCACTCGTACAGATACTTGTTGGCGGGAGGAGCCCTTCCAGTCCGGGTTCGTCCACATTGCAGAATCCTATATTCAGGTTTTTTAAATGATCTATGGTTTCATCATTGAGCCAGCTTGCATGTCTGAATTCCGCACAGAGATCCAGTTCCCTGAAATTTTCTCTGACGTTCGTCAAATAATCACAGTTTGCTTTGCTGAATTTAAATGCCCATGGAAACTGCAGGAGTACCGGTCCCAGCCTGTTTTCTTCTATAAGCGGCTGCAGTGAATAGATGAACTTTCTGGTATCTTCTTCTTTCGAATCCCTTGTATGGGTGACGCCGCTGTGGGCCTTCACAGAAAAAACGAAATCCCCTTTGACTTTTTTTACCATGTTTTTGAATATAGCGGGGTATGGAAGACAGTAATAGGTAAAATTTAGCTCGACTGTGTTGAATACAGTACTATAGAAGCTCAGCTGGTCCTTTTTGTCCAGTTCCGCAGGATAAAATTCGATGTTCCAATCTGCATAACTGTATCCTGAAGTACCAACAAAAACATTTTCCATTAACTTATAAAAAGCTTGATATCTCGGTTAATATTTTATCTTTGGACATAACTCCGATAAACTTTTTGACTAATTCACCGTTCTTGAAAAGCAGCAGTGTCGGGATACTGCTTATACTGTATTTCATCGCGGTATCTCTATTATCATCGACATTGAGCTTTCCGATTTTTAACTGATCGCCTTTTTCTACAGCCAGTTTTTCAAGCTCCGGGGTAATCATTATGCATGGACCGCACCAGACTGCCCAGAAATCAACAAGAACGGGCTTAGGTGAATTAATCACTTCGCTTTCGAAATTAGAATCTGTTAATTGAATAAATGCTTCGGACATTTTTTCCTTTCTTTATTATTATTACAAATGAGAGATCATAGATATTCTATCATCTCTATTTTTTCCACATTTATAAATACAATCTCCCTTCTGGTATTATTCCCATCATCCATAACCTTTCCAATCTCGCTAATATATTGCACTTCTGCATTGCTTACCGGTATGAATTTATTTTTCTGGGAGGTTATGTAATCACTCAGCCTTCCAGCCGCCAGAGTGAAGATTGTACCTCTGACAATAGAAGACTCCGTCTTAATCTTTACTCTTACTTTTTGTTTTTCGATTTTCATTTGCATGACTTTGGAACCTCCGTTTATGATTCTTAAAATGATATTAACAGAGCCGTTTTTTTTAGTCAATAAAACGGGAGTATTTTGCTTTCCAAAACAGCATCGCAGCCATTTAAAAAAATATTGCGGTGATACTTCGGATACAAGATTATCATATCCTGAATTAATTTTTATTATAAATTTATTAAATTTGTATTGATATTATATGGAAATATACTATAATAACCTATAATAACCGTAATTCAATTTTTAAGGAGGCCAAATGTATAAATGTCTGGAGTGTGGAAATACTTATAAGTTCGTTGGAACCGTAAGAGAGGAAGGAAATGCTTTTATTTATCAGAATTCCCCGGATAAGGATGTGAATAAGTGCAAGGAAAAGGAAAAAAATAAGTATAACGATAAAGAAAAGAATAACAATAAAGGGACGGACACTGATAAAGTTATTATGGACTGTCTCACGTGGGCCTTTTTAACTTCGGACGGCCAGTGGAAATGCTCACATAACGTAACCAGATGTTTTTACTGCAACTCAAAAAAAATAGGGCAGTTCTGACAGCTGTAAAATATCAATCAGGAATTTGTTTTCCGGGCGGTTTATTCTCTTTTAATGTTTCCCTCACCAGACTGCTTGCCCTGAACAGTGATTCAAAGGTACCTGCATCGGTCCACCATCCTTCGATAACAGAATAAGTCATTGTACCTCTTCTGATGTATTCATTATTGACATCGGTTATTTCAAGTTCGCCTCTTCCCGAAGGTTTCAGGGACTCCGTAATTTCAAATACATCACTATCATACATATAAAGACCTGCAACTGCATAATTGCTTTTTGGCTCTTTGGGTTTCTCTTCGATATTTATTACTCTGTCCCCCTCGATTTCGGCAACTCCGAACCTTTCGGGATCATCGACTTCCTTTAAGAATATTTTTGCTCCCCTGTCCTGTCTCTCGAATTCCTTTACTGCGTCCGATATGTCATCTCCGATTATATTATCCCCGAGTATTACAACCATTTTATCTTTATCGATAAAATTCTCTGCCAGCTTCAGGGCATCGGCTATACCGCCTTCACCTTCCTGATACGTATAGCTTATATCCTTGAGTCCGAATCCCTTTCCATTACCCAGAAGTCTTAAGAAATCCCCTGCATTATTACCGCCGGTGACTATCATTATGTCTTTAAGCCCCGCATTTACCAGGGTCCTTAAAGGGTAATAAATCATCGGCTTATCATATACCGGAAGCAAATGTTTGTTGGTGACTTTGGTACACGGCATAAGGCGTGTTCCAAGCCCACCTGCCAGTATTACCCCTTTCATAATTTATATATTCACTCTCCTTTGGATAGTTGGATATTATATAAATCTCTTTATGATATAAAAAATAAAAGTTGCCGCAGAAAGTGCCACGCAGTATACGGCAAATATGTTTAAATTCTTTCTTTTAGCAAGATAAACAAGGAATTTTATGGCAAGCATTCCTGCAAGATAAGCAAAGAAAAAACCCGCTAAAAGATTTAGTGCAATATTCAGACCGCCCTCAAAAATAACACCGGAGGAATGATAAATTTCGAATATAAATGTACCAAAAATAATCGGAACAGAGAGTAGAAAAGAAAACCTGACTGCTTCGCTTCTCTTTACCCCAAAGAATCGGGCAAAAGATATGGTGGATCCTGATCTCGAAATTCCCGGTAAAATGGCAATGGCCTGTCCTATTCCGGTCATAAATGCAATTAAAAAATTGAATCTTACTTTTTTTATGCTGTCGCCTTCAACCCCGGTCTCCCCGGTCAGCTCGCTGCCCATGGCTGCTTCGCTCCTGCCGTAAGGATACCTTCGATGGCGGCTGCCCCATCTGTCCAGCCTGTTCCGTCTATCATCGCGCCTGTCCTTACTGTTGGTAGGCTCTCCTTCAATGCGGCTCCCCCTCCGCTCACCCAGCAAGAGAAAAAGCGCAGTAACCAGTAAAAATGCCGCAACCACTAATGGACTGCTGAATAAAATATCGGCATATTCAGCCAGAAAATACCCTGCAACTGCAGCCGGAATACTTGCCACAATCAAAAGAATACCCAGCTTGAAGCTGCTTGTGGCCCTCTCGCTTCTTTTAAAAATCCCCAGGATCACCGCTCTTATTATCCTGTAAATCTCCCTGTGGAAAATGGTGACCACCGCAGCAAGTGTGGCGAAATGAACCGTTACCGTAAAGTATATAGGAGGATAATCCCAGTTAAAAAAATATGGGATGATCACAAGGTGACCGGAACTGCTTATGGGTAAAAACTCAGTAACACCCTGAATTATGCCTAAAACAATTGACTGTATTATATTCAACTTATATAATTGTAAAAATTTTGTTTAAATAATATATAATTAATTTTTAAATATAGCATAAAATAATTAAAAATAAAAAATCGTTATGAACTCATCAAATTTTTGGGAATTTTTAGCTCCACGGTTAGCAACATTTTTTACGGCTATGATACCCATCGGTGAACTCCGTGCATCCATCCCTATTGCGCTTTCAACATATGGGATGAATATTTATGAGACCTTCATAATATCGGTGATAGGAAATATGATCCCGGTAATTGCCATACTGTGGATCCTCGACCCGGTATCAAAATTTCTTATGAAGAGATTTAATTGGGCCAGAAGATTTTTTAACTGGCTCTTCAGTTATACCCGAAGGCACCACTCAAAAAGATTCGAAAGATATGAGGGTTTTGCGCTGGCAGGATTTGTGGCAATTCCCCTCCCTGTTACGGGCGGCGTGACGGGGTCACTGATTGCATTCGTTTTCGGCATACCCCCCAAAAGAGCCCTGCTGCATATATTTATCGGAGTATTGATTGCCGGTGTGATTGTAACCACGATATACCAGACAGTTGGTTACGTAAGATTTATAATTGCAGGTTAAACAGCACTATTTACCGCTTATCATTATATCGCTTACCAGAAGCGAGGGGCTCCCTATATATCCTGCAGCGGGAATAAATCTGAGGTCATTTCCTATCTTTTTAATGCTCCTGCAGAAACTTAAAATATCAGTTGCAATGGTTACTTCCTTAACCGGCTGCTTGAAGCTTCCGTTCTCTATCCAGATTCCTTTGGCTCCCATGCTCATCTGTCCCGAAATGGGATTTACGCCGGAGTGGAGCCCTATTATATCTATGATATAAAATCCGCTGCCCACCTCACTCAGCAGCGTGTCAAAACCGGTATCCGAAGGTTCCATGTAAAAATTTGAAATACCCACCTCAGGCGTGGACCGGTAAGAAGCCCTTACGGCATTGCCCGTTGAGCGGGTTTTGTCTTTTCTTGCGGTATAGGTATTATATAGATAAGTTTTAAGATACCCATCTTCGAACACACTGGTTTTACCCTTTATGATCCCTTCCCCGTCAAAGGGCCTTGATGATAAGCCATCGGGAAGGGTCCCGTCATCGAATACATTTACCCCTATAGAAAATACCTTCTGACCCACTTTTCCTTCAAAAAGTGATTTTCTTTTTTGTACAGAATCCGCAGTCAGGCACCCGGCAACGACACCCAGCAGCTGGGCCGAAACAACCGGATCCAGCAGGAGATCGGCTCTCTGTGATTTTATTTTCTCCCCTCCGAGGACCGAGACGGAGCGGCTTGCCGCTTTCCCGGCAATTTCTTCCAGATCAAGATGGGAAGGTTCACGGGCGCAGCCAAAAAAATCACCGGTTGAAGTGTCTCCTTCCTGTTTGGAGATCGCACTTACGTAAATCAAACATGTAGTTGTTTTATATTTATCGCAGAATCCGGCAGAATTCAAAATTGCCGTTTCGTAAATACTGTCATGATACCCGACGCTGTCGATATCGACTATTCTGGCATCCTTGCTTTTTGTCAGGACCTCAAGCTTCTTTGCCATTTCAATTTTACTTTCTATGCTGTAATCAAGAAAATTCTCATGGAAAAGCGACCTGTCATCTATTAATTTCTTTTTGTAAACAAATTCTTCTTCCACGGGCAAATAATTATAATCTTCACTGCTCGTGATCCTGGCATTGGATACCGCGTTTCTTATACAATCCTCTATGCTTCTTTCTTCAAGAACGGTTGTATATGCATATCCGATTGACCTGTCCTTAAAAATCCTGATACCCACTCCAATAGAATCCGAAAACGATAGTGTTTCCACTTTCCCTTTGAAGATTTCTATTTCATTTTCCACGGAACTTGCAGCAAAAATCTCGAACTCATCCACCTTATGTTTATTTATCCTTAAGGCGGCATCTTTGCAAATGTTGATTAGCTGGCTGTCTCTGATTTTATACCTTTTATTATCCTGCATATTTTTATTATCCTGCATATTTAGTCTTTTATGCCTCCTACGGTAATCTTCTCAACTTTTATAGTAGGCTGGCCCACTTCGTTTGAAACCATCTGGTCATTCTTCCCGCAGAATCCTGGAGCAAAATCCAGATTGTTCCCCACTGCTTCGATCCTTTTTAAAACTTCCGGACCGTTTCCTATTATAGTGGTGTCTTTTATGGGAAAACTTATTTTGCCATTCTCTATAAGGTAGCCTTCGCTTATTCCGAATACAAAATCTCCCGTCGCCGGATCGACCTGTCCGCCGGCAAATTCCTTTGCGTATATGCCCCTGCTAACGGATCTTATAATCGAATCCGGATCTTCATCGCCGCTGTCAATAAAAGTGTTGCTCATTCTCGGAAAAGGAACATTCCTGAAAGATTGCCTTCTTCCATTTCCGGTTTGCTTTGCGCCTAATTTTTTGGATGTTCGAAGGTCATAAATATAATTTTGTAAAATCCCGTCTTTTATAAGTACGGTTCGATTGGAAGGAAAACCTTCCCCGTCGAATTTATAGGAACCCCAGCGGTATTTCAGCGTAGAATCATCGATTGCGGTCACTATCTCGCTTGCAATCTTTTTTCCAATTTTATCCTTGAAAACGGAAGCGCTCTTAAGCACGGCATCTGCCTCAAGCCCATGACCGCATGCTTCATGAAAAATAACACCGCCAAAGGCCGGCCCAATCACTACCGGGAGCTCGCCCGCAGGTGCGCCCACCGCATCAAGCATATTTACCGCAATCCTTGAAGCTTCAAGGGCAAGGTCCACCGGATTTTTGAAATCAAATGCTTCATAGCCGCTTGATCTTGCCAGTGATTTATAACCTGTCCTTATATCCTTTCCTCTTCTGGCTACCACATTTACTGCCAGAAAAATCTTTACTATTTTCTCGAATGAAAAGGAACCATAGGAATTTGCAATATACGACTCTTCCGCTGTATCGGAAAGAGTGGATGTGACCTGAATTACAGCAGGATTAAAATCCCTGGCACTCCGGTCGACAAGTTCAAGAGTATCTTTCCTCGTATCTGATTGAATGCTACCGGGAGGTTTTTTTACATCTACGATATAAGAACTTTTAGTTTCGGTAAGATCCAGAACCTTAATAGCACTGGTTCCGTTTATTGCAGAACTTAAGATTTTTGCCGCATTGATTAATTTGCTTTCTTCAAGCGAATCCACATAAGCATAAAAAGTGCTGTCCCCAACCCATAATCTCAGTCCGCAACCCAACTCATAACCGCTGCTGGAGTTTTCGATTTTACTGTCTTCCAGCCGTAAATTGTTAAAAGCTCTTTTTTGAATAAATATTTCCGAAAAATCGGCGCCATTTCCCAGTAATATATTTAAAATCTTTTTAGTGAGTCGATTCTCAATCAATATAATCCGGTTCCCTGTCTATGAGAGATCTTTCTTGACTTTCTTTGCGGTATCTTTTCCCTTTTCAATAACTTTACTTATCTTTTTTTTGGCTTCTCCAGCTCTGGAACCAACAACCTTTGAAATATCCACGATTTTTTCTTTGCTTTTTTCGACGAATTCTTCTCCCCTGCTTTTCACTTCCGCAAGTTTTACTTTGCCCATATCAACATATTCCTTTGTTTTTCCCATAATTGTATCGAGACCTTCTTTACTTTTTTCTATCATCTCCTCGCTTTTTTCCTTTAGCTGTTTTCTGGTTTCTTCCCCTGATTTAGGAGCAAGCAATATTCCTGCAATAAAACCCACGGATAGACCTACCACAAGTGCGGTGAATATTCCCAGCGCGTTACTTTTCCCATTGTCTTTTCCGTTTTCCATATTCATTCTTTACCCTCCTCGTTTTTATCTTCAGCACTGGCTTTTGATTTCGAAAGACCGCTGATCAGTCCCGCTGAAGCGCTTATTATTTTAATTATCGGACTTGTTACCAGTACCCTCGCAAGTCTTATAACCTTTTCCAGCTGCTCGACTATCGAACTGATGCTCTGCGTAAGATCTGCTATCGAGCTGATTTCGGTATTGAGACCGCCCACTGCATCATTTAGTTTCTCCGCAGCCGGGATGAGGCTCTCATTCAATTTTCCCGCCATGAATTTAACTTTGTTTATCAACTTGAATAAAGGGACGGCTATAATTATCCCTGCTATTGCAAAAGCGGAAATCAAGATTATTGCAACAATGCCAACTATCTCTAACGGTGTCATAATTACCCCTTGAACTTTTTATAAAAATATCAATTAACATTATATATATTTTGTTTCTTTTATTCAAAAAATAAAA
>CAZFEN010000012.1:14371-30186 GCA_964517765.1 uncultured Actinomycetota bacterium
ATTTCCACACTTTTTGCCTGCACTCCCATAGAAAGTAAAAAAATAGATGTCGATGTTGACGAAGGAGAAGTTCAGGAGTTGGAAGAATCGGAAGAAGAAATTGTAACAGTTGATTATGAGAATGCTCAGTTCGGAGCGGAAATAAATGGTTACATTCCTTTTTTCTTATGTACGGATAATGATAATTATATAAAAATAGAAATTACGAATACTTCCGATTTTACCTGGCAAAGTGATGGAAAAAATCCGGTAAGAGTAAGCTATCATTACTATGGTCAGGATGTTGATTATTCGGAGTATGATAATAACGCAAGGACTATTTTACCCAATGATGTGGAACCCGGTGAAAGCGTTACCGTAAAGGTACTTATAAACGATATAACCAATAAGGGCATATACGTGGTCCAGATCGACCTTGTCCTCGAAGGATATTCCTGGTTTTCCGGAAAAGATATCCCTGTTCTTCAAAGTAATGTATATTTTAGCTCATGCGGGGATGGGTCCTAATCTTAGTAAAAAAATTAGATCTTAAATTTCTCTCCCACTATTTTTTCATAGGCAGAGATATATGTACTGGATGTCTTTTTCACAACATCCGAAGGCAGAGGCGGAGGAATCGATTTTCTATCCCAGTCGGTCCCAAGCAGGTAATCCCTGACATACTGCTTATCGAAACTCTCCTGATCTCTCCCGGGCATATAATCATCCAGCGGCCAGAACCGGGATGAATCAGGAGTTAAAACTTCATCGGCCAGTATTATCTTATCGTCATCTGTCGCGCCAAACTCGAATTTGGTATCCGCAATTATTATGCCCTGCCTTAAGGCATATTCTGAAGCTTTAAGGTAAAGTTCTATACTTTTTTTCTTTATGAAATCTATTGTTCCGGCACCGAATATTTTTTTTGCCTTGTTAATGGTAATAGTCAGATCATGGCCGGATACTTCTTTTGTAGTCGGAGTAAATATGGCCTCCGGGAGCCGGCCGCATTTTAAAAGATTGGGAGGCAGTTTCAAATCTCCAATCATACCGGTCTTTTTATATTCTTCCCAGCCGGAACCGGTTATGTATCCGCGGACAACACACTCAATCGGATATATTTTTACTCTTTTTGCTATCACCGATCTGCCCGACAATACGTCTTTATGTCTTTTTAAAAATTTTGGGAATTTTTCAAATTCGACCTCGACCAAATGATTATCTATTATGCCTTTCAAATAATTGAACCAGAAAATCGAAATCTTATTTAAAATTATTCCCTTCAAAGGAATAAGAGTTGGTAATACAAAGTCAAAAGCGGAAATCCTATCCGTGGTCACTATCAAGATTTCACTGTCGAATCCGAACATCTCTCTGACTTTACCGCTTCTTAATTTCTCTAAGTTTTTAATCTCTATATCCCCTACAAGTTTCATAAATCACACCTCGTAATTATTTTATTCGACTTTTATTTATTAAATAAGAAATATTTATCTCTTACCTGTTATAAAATACTAATTAACCCCGGCACCTTTCAATGCATGGGAACAAATGCAATCTCTTTTTTCGGGAACCTTTGAAATTGCTCTAAAAAGCAGGCTCCTTATTTTTTCATTATTCTCTTTAAATACCTTCACAACCTGGTCGATGGTTACAGGCTTAATTTCCGGACGACCCTCCAGCCCTGCATCATAGTCGGTGACGAGAGAAATATTCACATAACATATTTCCTGCTCACGTGCCAGACTCACTTCCGGGTACTGTGTCATTGTTACAACTTCCCAGCCCTGCTTCGAATACCATCTACTCTCGGATCTGGTACTGAACCTGGGACCCTGAATGGTAACAGAAGTACCCGTGGGATAAAAATCTATATCAAGTTCACGGGCACTCTCGATTACTATGTTTCTCAAAACGGGACAATATGGATCGGCCATGGCAACGTGCACGGTTTTTGGGCCATCGTAAAAAGTATCGATTCTCCCTTTTGTTCTATCTACAAACTGATCACACACCACAAACTGTCCGGGTCCTATAAATGGCTGTAGACTTCCGGAGCTGCAGGGACCAAAAATACGTTTTACGCCTATTTTTTTCATTGCATAAATATTCGCCCTGTAGTTTATTTTATGCGGGGGTAAATTATGTTTTTTCCCGTGCCGGGGTATGAATGCGACACTTTTCCCCTCCAGCATACCAATTGTTACTTTATCCGAAGGAGGACCATAAGGAGTATCTATCTCATATTCTTCCGCTTTTTCCAGAAACGAGTAAAATCCGGAACCTCCGAATACGCCGATTTCTGCCTTTGGCTCACCACTCATATTTTTCCTTTCTTGTTTTACTTAAATATATTTCACTTGATCTAAAAATTTAATCAGTAACCTCTGCTTTCTACAAGGCCCATCAAAGAGACTTCCGGACGGGCCCCAAAGTGACCCAGGATCTCGGCGGCAGCTATACTTCCGATTTTCCCGCAGTCTTCAAGATCCTTACCTTTGATAAGACCGTGAAGAAATCCTGCCGCAAAAAGATCGCCGGCACCGGTAGAATCGACCACATTAATATTTTGTTCGGGCGGTATCTTTATTACTTTAACTTCAGATACAATAACCGATCCTTTTTCCGAACGGGTGATCACGCAAATATTTTTCATTTCCCTGCACTGTGAGATTGCCGTCTCCAGATTATCAGTCTTAAACAATGATTTGATCTCATCCTCATTCGCAAAAAGAATATCCACATAATTTTCAATAAGATGTAAAAATTCCCCGCGATGCCGCTGGACACAAAAAGAATCGGATAGACTCAAAGCCACTTTTCCGCCTGTATTTCCGGCAATTTCTATCGCCTTTTTAAAGGCTTTTTTAGCCTCATCGCTATCATAGAGATATCCTTCCAGATATATTATTTCCGACTGTGAAATAACTTCTTCATCTACATCTTCGGGCGCCAGAAATCCTGCTATACCCAGATAAGTATTCATGGTTCTGTGTGCATCTGGAGTAGTAAGGACCACGCAGCATGCCGTCGATTTTCCGCTGTCTGCTTTAAGTGTGAAGTAACTCACTCCGATTTCCTCAAGACCTTTTTCGAAAGCTTTTCCGAGTATATCGTCTCTTACTTTACCGATAAAAGCTACCGGATGGCCGAGAGATGACAGTGCGGCAATCGTATTTGCAGCCGAACCTCCGGAAACTTCCTTTATTATATCAACGCAGCTGCGAAGTCCCTTGATTTCGGATTCATCCACAATTTTCATCATTCCTTTTTTAAGATCATATTTGGGGAGAAAATCATCTTCTACATTGGCGAGCACATCGACAACAGCATGGCCCAGACCCACTACTTTATATTTCTTTACCGGCATTATTTTCCTTTTTCCATTATGATAATGAATATTAACCTGGCAGAAATTCTTCCATTCCGATATCATTTAATAGAATTATTAAATATATGTCAATCAGTATTGATTTAAAAATAGCGACAGGGCAACTTTATAAAAACTTGTTTTTTAACTATAATCTTTTATAAACCACAAGGTTATCAGAGAATGATAAGATTGGAGAAAGATATACTGATTGGATAAGATAGTTTTATTTGAGAAAGATAAATTGGAAAGGAAAGATGATGTTTGAGACTCTTGCCGTTAAAACCTCAAAACGGATAGAAATGATAGATATTACTGAAAGGATTGCCGTTTTTATTAAAAAACATAATGTAGAACGCGGCCTTTGCTGCCTTTTTGTTCCTCATACGACAGCCGGGATCACTATAAATGAAAATGCCGATTATACGGTGCAGCTGGATATAAACAACGGATTAAGTAAACTCATACCTGCCGGAGAAAATTATTCACACCTTGAAGGAAATTCCGATTCTCATATAAAATCCACCCTGATAGGATCGTCTTTGAATGTGATCATTGAAGGGGGCAGATTAGTTCTTGGAACCTGGCAGGGCATATATTTTTGTGAATACGATGGTCCCAGAAACAGAAGTCTTTACATAAAGTTAATTGAAGGTTAAAGCATAATAAAAGACAAAAAACAAAACATGACCTTATTTGAAAAATCTAAAGTCATCCAGCAGTCCGATAAATACGGTATTCCCCTTGCCGACAGGATGAGGCCCCATACTCTGGATGAATTTGTCGGACAGGAACATCTCGTTGGACAGAGTAAAGTTTTAAGAGAGATCATCGAAAACGACAGGCTTTATTCAATAATATTCTGGGGTCCCCCGGGGTCCGGAAAAACAACCCTTGCAAAAATTATTGCCGAGAGAACCAAAAGCAGATTCATATCCTTTTCAGCGGTGACTTCGGGAATAAAGCAGATAAAAGAGATAATGGAAGTCGCTAAATATAATAAGAGAGAACATAATATAAAAACCATATTATTTATAGACGAAATTCACCGTTTTAACAAAGTACAGCAGGACGCATTCCTTCCTTTTGTTGAGGATGGTACCATAATCCTAATAGGAGCTACCACCGAAAATCCTTCTTTTGAAGTAATTTCCGCACTTCTTTCAAGGACCAGGACTTTTTTGCTTTATAAACTTTCGGATGAGAATATAAAAATACTTTTAAAGAAATCCCTCGGCGATAAAGAAAGAGGATTGGGAAAATACAATATAAAAATAAGCAAAGATACCATCGATTTTATAGCCAGGTCATCCGATGGTGATTCTCGGATTGCCTACAATATACTCGAGCTTGCTGTAAATACCTTTTCAATGGAAAAAAGTAAGAAAGTCATGGAAATAACTACTCCATTAATCGAAAACGTAATACAGAAAAAGGCGCTGCTCTATGATAAAAACGGCGAGGAACATTACAATCTTATTTCGGCCCTTCATAAAAGCTTAAGGGACAGTGATCCCGATGGTGCGGTTTACTGGACTGTAAGGATGATCGAGGGTGGAGAGGATCCGCTGTATATCATAAGGAGAATGGTCAGATTTGCTTCGGAAGATATAGGACTTGCGGATCCGGCTGCGCTGCAGGTGACAATTTCAGCCAAAAATAGTTTTGAATTTATAGGACCTCCGGAAGGATATCTTGCCATAATAGAAGCAGTGATCTATCTGGCACTGGCTCCAAAAAGTAATTCTCTTTATAGAACTTACAGCAGGGTAAAATCGGATGTGGAACAGTTTGGATCCCTTCCGGTTCCCTATCATATAAGAAATGCCCCAACCAATCTCATGAAGGATCTGGGATACGGCAAGGGGTATAAATATGCCCATAACTACAGTGATGCAACCGTCGATCAGACACATCTTCCTGATAAACTTCTTGGAAAGAAATACTATAGTCCCACAGGCAGAGGATTCGAGAAAGAACTGATCGAAAGATTAAAAGCAATCGATATATTAAAGAAAAAGAACAAATAATATCCTGGTTTTTTTACTTGGATAGGCCAAAACCGCTGTGCAGCGCTTTTACTGCTTCCTTTATTTCTCCCCTCTTTATCACGCAGGAAATTCTTATGGGAGAGGTGCTGATCATTTCGATATTTATTTCTTTGTCTGCCAGGATTTTAAACATTTTTGCGGCTACACCGGGGTGCGTCTGCATTCCGGCACCAATAATGGAAACCCTGGCAATATCGGTATCTATTTCGACCCGTACATTTTCTATTTTACTTAAGACTTTCTCTGCGAGAGACACGTTTTCATTCCTTACAGTAAAGGAGATAACGGCAAAGTTTTTTTCGCTGACATTTTGTACGATCAAATCAACATTGATATTTTCTTTTGCCAGTCTTCCAAAAAGATCGGCCGAAATACCTGGTTTATCCTGGAGGCCAAAAATGGATACTTTTGCCTCTCCAACATCATAAGTCACACCGGTTATAATCGGCCTTTCCATTCTATTGTCTTTTTTATAATTATCCATAACCCATGTCCCTTCGATATCATTAAAACTTGACCTGATATGTAACACTACATTATGTTTTTTTGCAAATTCTACCGCTCTTAAGTGAAGGACTTTCGCTCCGCAGGACGCAAGTTCCAGCATCTCATCGTACGAGATCGCATCAAGTTTGACTGCCTCGCAAACTACATTGGGATCAGTTGAATAAACCCCTTCTACGTCTGTATATATTTCGCAGTATTTTGCCTTCAGTGCCGAAGCGATTGCGACTGCTGTCGTGTCCGAACCGCCTCTTCCAAGTGTCGTTATATCACCGCGCAAGTTAATGCCCTGAAAGCCCGCTATAATAACGATCCTGCCTTTTTTTAATTCCTTCAGTATCCTATCGGTCTTAATATACAAGATTTTGGCATTTGAATAACCTTCGTCTGTTACAATCCCCGCCTGCCCGCCTGTGAGGGATATGCAGTCATAACCTTTTTCCTGAATGGCCATGGCCAGAAGAGCACCAGACACCCGCTCTCCTGTTGACATAAGCATATCCATTTCCCGTCTTGATGGGCCGGAAGATATTTCTCCCGCAAGATCGATTAATTTATCGGTAGTATCTCCCATCGCTGAAACGACAGCTATCACTTTGTTTGCTTCAAGGCTGGCGCTTATGATCCTATCGGCAACCTTCTTTATTCTATCTGCGTCTCCGACAGAAGTTCCGCCAAACTTAAGTATTATTATATTCCTTTTTCCTCTCATTTTTTACCTGCTGACCCGTATTTAAATATTTCAGGTCTATACTTCTTACTTTACTTCAGCCATAACCCTGTACTTTTCATATTTGGCTTTAGCGTCTTCTTCCGCTTTTCCAAAAAGGTCCTTTGCTATTTCCGGAAAAGTTTTGGTAAGCGATGCATACCTTATTTCCCCCATCAGGAATTCTCTGAATGACTCCGTCGGCTCTTTCGAATCCAGAATAAACGGATTTAGGCCTTCCTTCTTCAACTCCGGATTGTACCTGTAAAGATGCCAGTATCCTGCATCCACAGCCTTCTTTTCCCGTTCAATCGAACAGCCCATTCCGGCATAAATCCCATGATTAATGCATGGCGAATATGCTATTATAAGTGATGGGCCATTATATTTTTCGGCTTCAAGAAATGTCGTAAGTGTCTGTTTGTAGTTTGCGCCCATCGCAATTTGAGCCACATATACATAGCCGTAAGTTATTGCCATGAGCCCCAGGTCTTTTTTCTTGATTTTTTTGCCTGAAGCAGCAAATTTCGCTACCGCCCCCCTGGGCGTAGCTTTTGAAGACTGGCCCCCTGTATTGGAATATACTTCGGTATCGAACACAAGTACATTTATGTTTTCTCCTGATGCCAGTACATGATCGAGACCGCCATATCCTATATCGTAAGCCCATCCGTCGCCGCCAAACGCCCACACTGATTTTTTAATAAGATAATCTTTGAGTTCCAGTATCTTGTCTTTAAGTTCATTTGCTTTTTTATCTCCTAGACCCTTTTCAAATAATTTTAGAACCTTTGCAGTACTTTCTTTGTTTATCTCTAAATCTTCTTTTCCACTTATCCATTCACTCGCTGCTTTCTTCACTTCAGGATCTATATTCATTTCAGATAGCTGTCCCATATAATCTTCAATTCTACTTCTCATCTGCTTTATCGCCAGAACCATTCCATATCCGTACTCAGCATTATCCTCGAAAAGAGAGTTTGCCCATGCTGGTCCTTTTCCTTTTTCATTAACGGTATAGGGAGATGAAGGAGCTGAACCACCCCAGATAGACGAGCAACCTGTGGCATTGGCGATAAGCATTCTATCTCCAAAAAGCTGTGTGACCAATCTGGGATAAGGAGTTTCTCCGCATCCGCCACATGCCCCGGAAAACTCAAATAATGGCTTCCTGAATTGACTTCCCTTGACCGTATCTGCAGGTACAACATCGTCTTTGACCGGGATTTTAGAAGCAAAGTCCCAGTTTTCAATCTGTTCCCTCTGCGAATCCAGTGGTTTCATTACCAGAGCCTTTTCCTTTGCGGGACAGATATTTGCGCAATTTCCACATCCGGTACAATCAAGTACGCTTACCTGGATTCTGAATGCAAACGGATCCAGACCTTTCCCTTTTGCTCCTATGGTCTCGAATTTTTCAGGAGCATTCTTCATTTCATCATCCGTAAGCAGGACAGGTCTTATGACCGCATGGGGGCAAATATAAGAGCACTGATTGCATTGTATGCAATTTTCTTTTATCCACTGCGGAACATTTATCGCGACCCCCCTTTTCTCGTATGCTGCCGTTCCCAGAGGGAATGTTCCATCCTCAACTCCTGTAAATGCACTTACCGGAATACTATCACCTTCCTGCCTGTTCATTACTCTTAAGATATTTTTTATATAATCCGGTTCCTGCGCTTCCTTTATATCCTTCGCTTCCACAGCATTTTTCCATTGTTCGGGGATTTCTACTTTTTTTAGTGATTTTATGCCTCTGTCCACTGCCTGATAATTCATCTGGACAATCTTTTCTCCTTTTGCCCCATAAGTCTCCTTTATGGCTTCTTTCATATATTTTACCGCATCATCTATGGGTATGACTTTTGCGAGCTTAAAGAAGGCGGCCTGCATGATCATATTTATCCTGCCTCCCAGTCCTATCTCTGCTGCAATACTGGTTGCATTTATAATATAAAAATCTATATTACGATGAGCCAAATATTTTTTCATATCTGCCGGAAGTTTATCTTCCAGTTCTTCGGCGTTCCACAGGCAGTTCAGAAGGAAGATTCCGCCATTCTTCAATCCTTTAAGTAAATCATATTGTCCCAGATAAGCCTGATTGTGACAGGCCACAAAATCTGCATCAGTGATAAGATAAGTAGATTTTATTGGATTCTTTCCAAATCTCAGGTGAGAAACAGTGAGTCCACCGGATTTTTTAGAATCATAGGCAAAGTAACCCTGAGCATAAAGATCGGTATTGTCACCGATTATCTTAATGGCATTTTTATTTGCTCCTACAGTACCATCGGAACCCAGACCCCAGAATTTACATCTGATCGTTCCCTCGGGAGCAGTCTCAATCTCTTCTTTAACTTCCAGAGAGGTGTGAGTGACATCATCATTTATACCTACAGTGAATCCGTTCTTGGGACTTGCCATTTTTAAATTATCAAATACAGCCTTTATCTGGCCGGGAGTTGTATCCTTAGAACCAAGCCCATATCTTCCGCCCACGATAAGTGGCCTTTCTTCCATTTCGAAGAATGCGTTTTTAACATCCAGATAGAGAGGTTCACCGGCCGCACCTGGCTCTTTTGTCCTGTCCAGAATTGCAATTTTTTTAACTGTATCAGGTATGGATCGAAGGAAAAACTCATTGGAAAAAGGTCTGTAGAGGTGAACCTTGACTGCTCCTACTTTTTCACCCAGTTTATTCAGATACTGGACTGTTTCATCTATGGTGTCAGTAACGGACCCCATAGCAACGATTACATATTCTGCATCTTTTGCTCCTACATAATTAAATGGCTTATACACTCTGCCGGTAAGTTTACTGATCTTATTCATATAATCCACAACTATTTCCGGAACTTTATCATAAAACCTGTTTGATGATTCTCTTGCCTGAAAAAATATATCAGGATTCTGAGCAGTACCCCTGATAACCGGATGTTCCGGATTTAAAGCTCTTTGCCTGAACTGTTTTAATGCGTCCTCGTCAAGCAGTTTCTTAAAATTATCATAATCAATAATTTCTATTTTTTGAATTTCGTGTGAGGTCCTGAAACCATCAAAAAACTGCAGAAAAGGGACCCTTGACTTAATCGCGCAAAGATGAGCCACTCCTGCAAGATCCATGATCTCCTGCACCGAACCGGAAGCAAGCATTCCAAAACCTGTTTGTCTCACGGCCATTACATCCGAATGGTCACCAAATATGGAAAGAGCATGTGTGGCAACGGCACGTGCGCTTACATGAAATACACCGGGTAAAAGTTCTCCCGAAATCTTATACATATTGGGAACCATGAGAAGAAGTCCCTGAGATGCAGTGTAAGTTGAAGTAAGAGAACCTGCCGCAAGCGCGCCATGTACAGCTCCAGCCGCACCTCCTTCGGATTGAAGTTCACTTACACTAACTATCTGCCCGAATATGTTCTTCCTTCCATGAGCAGCCCACTCGTCAATGTATTCACCCATGGGAGAAGAAGGAGTGATTGGATAAATAGCTGCTACTTCGGTAAATGCATATGCCACATATGCCGCAGCCATATTTCCATCCATGGTTTTCATGGTTTTCATAATTCGACCTACTCCTTTATATTAAATTTTAAGGTAATGAATCTACATAAAATCATTGAATTATAGCACATTTAATTTATTTTTTTAACAAAGTAAGAAACACTGACGAATGGTCCGGATACTAAGAGAATTAGAGTTCTCTCCTATCGGATATTGCTCTTCCTATGGTCACCTCATCCGCATATTCCAGATCTCCTCCGACCGGAAGTCCGCTTGCCAGTCTTGTGACCCTGACGCCCATTGGCAGTAATATCTTTTTTAAATATCCTGCGGTACTTTCACCCTCTACATTTGGATTCAATGCAACTATTACTTCTTCAATATTATCGGTTCTTATCCGCTCCAAAAGCCCGGGGACTCTTATTTCATCGGGCCCGATATTTTCTATGGGAGAAAGCAGTCCACCCAAAATATGATACAGCCCCCTGTACTCACCGGTTTTCTCAATAATTGCTACATCGCTTGCTTCTTCCACTATGCATATTTTTTTTCTATCCCTGGATCCATCTCTGCAAATGTGACAGATATCATCTTCAGTCAGACCATAGCAAATGCTGCAGAATTTTACTTTTTCCTTCATTTCGATAATGCTGCCCGAAAATTTTGCAATATCATCATGAGAAAGCTTAAGTAAAAAGAACACGATTCTTTTTGCAGACTTGGGGCCTATCCCCGGAAGCTTTTTAAATTCGTTTATTAAATTTTCTACACTTTTTATATATAAAGCCATCTATTGTTTGTAACTGTCCAATTATAAAACAATCGCATATAAGTTCGCATATGCACACAGGTAAAATTCCATATATTTATCAAAATAGTCCCGGTATATTCATCCCTCCGGTAAGGCCTGACATTTTACTTTTAGCTTCATCTCTGGATTGTTTTATAGCATCATTTGCAGCGACCATTACCATGTCTTCGATCATCTCAAGATCGCCTGCAGATACCATGTCCTTATTGATCTTTACTTCAATAATCTCCTGCTCGCCATTCACCTTTACTTTTACTGCACCTCCGCCTGCCGAAGCTTCGAATACCATATCCTTTAATTCGTTCTGTATCTCCAGCAATCTTTTCTGCATGATTTTTGCCTGTTTCATCATATTCCCGTAATCAAAACCCAATTTTTACTCCTTTTCCTTTATATCAAATTTTTCTTCAAAATAATTGAATACATCTTTCTCTTCAGCTTTATTTTTACCGGCAGGTTTAACTTTCCCTTTGTTTTCCGTATATCCCGGATTATCATCCTTATTTTTCTTTTTGCCAAGCTCGAATTTAATCCTATAATCTTTACCGGTTACTTCTTTTATCACGCCTGATATTAAGTCGATATTGATACTTTTGTTTAAATGATCCCTGTGCCATTCTTTTTTTTCATCAAGATGGAAATATAATATGCCATTTTCTATCCTGACAGGCACGGCCTCGGTAAACATTGCATGAACCGAGATTTTCTTCTTTTTTATATTTTGAGAGATTTTCTCCATATTGTTAGTAATGAGGTCAATATCTTCTTTTTTCCCTTTTCCGGTATCTTTCGGAACAGGCTTATCGGTTTTTTTCTTGTCTCCGGTATAATTACTTTGAATTTCAACCTCGTTTACCATTTTATTGATTTCCAGGCTATTTATAATATCGAAATCACCCTCTTCTTTTTCGTAAGTATCTGTATCAGCTTTAGTCCCTCTATCTTCAGAATTTTCAATTATGCTTTTCTGCGCCGAATTGATCCTGCTTATCTCTTCCTTTAAAGATTCAAGCTGAGCTTCAATGATTCTTGTCTTCTTTTCTATTTCCTTATTATCAAGTATTATAAAATTAACAGCTTTGATCATTGCTGTTTTGAAAAAAACTTTTGAGTCTTCCCCCCATTTTATCTGCTTGAGCAGTTCCGTAAAAAGCTCCATGTAAAACTCTATTTCTTCTTTCTGCAATTTGTTTGCCTGATCCCGGTACCTTTCCTTATGATCCTCACTTAAGCTTATGATCTCGAAAGGATTATTATAATTCTTGATGACATACAGATCATACAGATGATCCAGAAATTCGGCTACAAATACTTTAAGATTTTGATTACTTCCAGTGATTTTATTTACCAGAAGCAATCCACCGGTTAAATTTTTCTCGATTAAAATATCCGTAAGTTCAAAAAGAAGTTCCAGATCGATAACTCCCAGAAGAGAGGTCACAGATTCGACCTCGATTTTATCCTCGCCAAATGCTGCCAGCTGTTCAAGTATTCCATCGGCATCTCTCAAACTGCCGTCTGCATATTTCGAAATCAAATCAAGAGCCGGATCACTCATGGTTATTTTTTCCTTCTTTGCGATTTTCTGCAGTCTCTCTTTTATTTTATTCACCGGTATGGGAAAGAAATCAAACCTCTGGCACCTTGATAGTACGGTTGGAATGACCTTATTTGGTTCAGTGGTGGCCATTATGAATATTACATGTTCGGGAGGCTCCTCCAGAACCTTAAGTAATGCATTGAAGGCTTCCGTGGTAAGCATGTGGACCTCATCAATAATATAAACTTTTTTTCTTAAGATATTGGGCAAATACTTTACTTTTTCCCTGAGTTCCCTTATCTCATTTATACCCCGGTTGGAAGCGGCATCGATTTCTACCACATCTACACTGGACCCGTTGGATATGCTTATACAATTTTCACATTTATTGCATGGATCGGGAGTTATACCTTTCTTGCAATTCAGGGCTTTTGCAAGTATGCGCGCAGTGGATGTCTTACCGGTACCTCTGGGGCCGCAAAATATATAGGAGTGTGATAATCTATTATTGGATATGGCATTTCTTATGGTTCTGATATTGTATTCCTGGCCGATTATCTCATCGAAGTTCTGAGGTCTCCACTTTCTGTAAAATGAAATATAATTCATAATATTATAGTTATCTAATTATCCGGATAATAATAAATAATAATAAATGACCGTGCCGCAGATTTCGACTTATAATAACAAGTGCAACTCATGCAGTTGACTCCAGCCCGGCTTCCTTGTGGCACCCGGAGAATATTACTTACCGCTGCTTCCTCTCGGATCTGACGGGGTTTGTAACTTTCCGCCGCACAAGACCTAACCTTCAACGCCACTTGCACGAGCGCTAAACCTCACTATCATAAGCCTCGTATCTGTTGATCGGTCTCACTATAGCGGATTGTGAGTTACAGGGCACCGCTGGCTCCCCACCTAGCACGGCCAATTTGATTATATAAAATTAATCCAAAAATTAAAACTGGCTAATGTACAATTTACCGGGAAAATAATTATTGAAGATTTAATTTAAAGGTGTAGAATTTTTATTTCAGGAATTCACAAGACAAAAACTTTATCCATTCACTATCATTTAAATGATTAGATTAAGCAGGGGAATTAATAAAACCAAAATTTTTTTAAGTTTCAGTACACATCTGGTAACTGATACTTATTCCAGTTTTATAGTAGGTCTTATCCCTATACTGACGGCAAAACTGGGACTCTCCCTATTTCTGGTAAGCATACTGACTGCGGTAAATTTTATTTCTAATAGTCTGACTCAGCCTTTATTCGGATATTTTTCCGATAAATATGGTATAAGATATTTTTTAATTGCAGGACCTCTGGTTGCTGCTATATTTATAAGTACTCTGGGAATATTTCCAGTTTACTGGTTAATTCTGGTATTTTTATTCCTGGGAAATCTGGGAGTTGCGGCAATCCATCCTCCTACCGCAGCCACTGCCAGCCATGTAGGCGGAAACAGAAAAGGTTTTCTGAATTCCATAATATCTTTTGGAGGCACTATTGGTTTTTCGGTTGGTTCACTGATCGTTATTTTAATCGTAAATAAACTTGGTCTTAAGTTTACTCCTCTTGCAGCCATCCCAGGAATTATTATGGCTCTGGTCATCATGAAATCTGATCCATTAATCTTTCTGAGCGGAACTAAGAAGTTTGAAACAGGTTTTATTAAAAAAATTAAAAAATTGAAAAAAGCAAAATTGGGTTTGCTCTTGCTGATAATATTTACTTCTTTTTCAAGAGATTTAACGATTCTATCCATGCTCACATTTATGCCTCTATATTTTACCGGACAGGGAGTAAAACTTTTAAATTTCGGATATATAATCTTAGCTTTTATTTTGTTTGGAGGTATCGGCGGTCTTTTTGCCGGTTACTATTCGGACAGGATAAGAAAAAGAACAATTATGATACAAATTGGATTGATCATATCTGTACCTCTTTTTTATTTGATATTTATACTACCACTAAATATATCAATAATCTTATTTATACTGGCCGAATTTTTTATAGCTTCTACCCTCCCTTTATGTATCAGGGTGGTACAGGATATATTTCCGGGTAACGTAAGTCTCGCCTCTTCTATGGTTATGGGAGTAAGCGGAGGAACCGCAGCAGCAACTGTTATCCTTATCGGTAAAATTGCAGATCATATTGGAATAATAAAGACTATAAATTACGTTTTAATATTACCAATCCTGGCATTTCTGCTGTTATTCTTATTCCCGCTGGTAAGATCAAAATACAGGTAGCGAATTGAGATTTTAGAAATATACAATCAGGTAAGAAATGAATAAAAAGAACAGCCATTTTAATAAATTACAAATCTACATTTCATCAGGGAGTCATTTTATTATAGATATATACCAGAGTTTCATCATAGGGCTCATACCGGTTCTTACTTTAAAATTTGGCCTATCTCTTTTTGAAGTTGGACTTCTTACTGCTACAGGTATAATTGCAAAAAGTCTCTTCTCTCCTATTTTCGGATACCTTTCGGATCGCCAGGGCATAAAATATTATATGATTGCCGGTCTGCTTATAACTTCTATATTTTTAAGTCTGATTGGAATACTTCCCAACTATTTCTTCTTACTGACTTTTTTATTTCTTGGTAATCTGGGCGTCGCGGCTTATCACCCTGCAAGCGCAGCCATTGCCGGACATTTTGGCGGCAACAAAAAAGGATTTGGAAGTTCTATTATTAGTTTTGGAGGAATTTTCGGAAATTCACTTGGTGCACTTTTAATAATATTAGTAGTGGAAAAACTTAATATAAGATTTACTCCCCTTGCCATGATTCCCGGATTAATTACAGCGATTATCCTGCTTAAATTAATTCCCCGTACACAGGAAAATAATACTGGAAACATCAAAAATCTTTTTTCAAGAATTAAAAAGGTAAATAGGGAAAAGTGGTATCGCTTATTCTTAATTATGCTTGCTACCTATTCTTTAAATATTACGTGGATCACTCTTGTGACTTTTATGCCCTTATATTATACCGCAGCAAATATAAACCTTATAAATATCGGGGTAATATTACTCTTTTTTGGAATGCTTGGCGCAGCAGGGGGCCTTGTTTCCGGTTTTATCTTCGATCGCTATAAAAAAGGCATCTTAATCATACAGGTTGGCTTTACTCTGGCCATACCGCTTTTCTTCTTTACTTTTAAAACCTCCGGTCTTATCTCCATAATACTCTTCGTTTTAGGGGGATTCTTTTTGATTTCAATTGCGCCAGTATGTATTAGAATGACCCAGGATCTCATGCCGGGAAATATGAGTCTGGCATCTTCTCTGATTCTGGGATTAGGTCCGGGACTTGC
>CAZFEN010000012.1:30286-32597 GCA_964517765.1 uncultured Actinomycetota bacterium
CTCTTGTAAAATACGAGCTGATTTTTATTCTGTTTACTCTTATTCTTCTCTTTAGCTTCCCATTAACTGAAAAAGGTTTATCTCGCCATCATTAATATTTCCAGAACATCATCCTTGTTCAATTTAACGAAATTGCCCCTCGGTCCCTCTTCTGTGCATTTTTCTGCCATTTCTTCCAATCTGTCATAAGGAATATTCATTTCCTTTAAGGTAACGGGCAGCCCTATTTCTTTGTAGAAATCCTTCAGCCGTTTTATCCCTTCCAATGCTGTTTTTTCAACATCCCTGAAATCAGGTTCCACATTCCACACTCTTACTGCAAATTGTGCAAACTTCTCCGGGTCCTTTTTGTATACATATTTCATCCATGCCGGGAAAATAGTAGACAGCCCGGCACCATGGGGGACATCATATATTCCGCTAAGCTCGTGCTCTATTTGATGAGAGGCCCAGTCTGCAATCCTTCCGGTACTGAGCAGGCCATTATGGGCAATTGTACCTGCCCACATAATCTCGGCACGTGCTGCGTAATTTTTCGGTTCTTCGAGCGCTAGAGAAACATTGTTTATAACTGTCTTTAAAGTAGCTTCACACAATCTATCTGTGAGGTCAACATCCTTAACAATGGTGAAGTATCTCTCCATTATATGTGCCATTATATCCGAAACTCCGCATGCAGTTTGATTAGGAGGAAGTGTATAGGTTATTTCCGGATTTAATATGGCAAACCGGGGACGTAGCATGTCACTACCGACCGCTCTTTTGTATAGCCCTTCTTCATTCGTTATTACCGAATTACCACTGGATTCGCTGCCGGAAGCAGAAATTGTAAGAATCACCCCTACCGGAATGACTTTTTCCACACTAACTTTTCTGCTGAAAAAATCCCAGACATCTCCTTCATAATATACCCCTGATGCTATTGCCTTAGCAGAGTCGATTACACTCCCCCCGCCCGCTGCAAGGATAAAATCGATTTTTTCTCTGCGGCAAAGATCTATTCCTTTTTTAACCAGACCCAGCCTGGGATTGGGCTGAACACCGCCAAGTTCGATTATCTTAAGACCGGCATCTTTCAGCGACTTCAATACCCTGTCATAAAGCCCGTATTTCTTGATACTCCCACCGCCATAATGTAATAAAATCTTATTACCATATCTGGCTGTCTCGATTCCAACCTGGCTTTCTGCACCTTTTCCGAAAATTATTTTGGTAGTATTTTCAAATGTAAAATTCTCCATCTTTCCTCCTGTAGATTTAAATGTTATTTTCAATGATGGAAATAAATTACAAAATTCAATTTTTGTTCCCTGCAAAATTTTTCTATATCCTTTTCGATATTATCCCAATACCCGCTTCCGGTAAAGTAAATACGCTCATATTCCTGCAGCAAATCCTGATGTTTACCCGAAAGCCACCTTCTTATACAGCCCCATACTGCTCCTGCTATGTTCAGGTTTTCAAAAATATACGAATCAGTTAACTTTTTAGTTTTAAGAACAATTTTTTTCCAATCAGTGAAAAACGGAAGAATCGGTCCGATAAAAACATATGTTTCGATTCCCGCCTCTTTTAGTTTCTGAAGTGCCTCTATCCTTTTTTGTATAGAGGAAGTCGAAGGTTCGATCTCTCTTCTTAAAGTATCATCTGTGGTAGTAATGGTTATTCCAACCTGGCAGCTTTTAAATTGTAGAAGCAGATCCACATCTCTTAGAACAAGATTGGATTTGGTCAATATTCCCAGTTCAGGCTGTAATGGAATGAGTTTCTCCAGTATCCTGCGTGTCAGCTTGTATTTTCCTTCCAGTGGATTATAAGGATCGGTGACAGAAGACATAAAAATCGTCTTACCTTTATATTTCGAAGTATTTTTCGGAATAAGATCCGGTCCGTTTATTTTTGCGTCAATGAACTTACCCCATGGTTCAGTATGCTCCGTGAATCTTTTCATAAACCTTGCATAACAATACAGACAGGAATGCATGCATCCGATATAAGGATTTATAACATAATCTGAGCCGGGCAGATTTGAACTACTTATTATTGATTTTGCTTCTATCTCTCTTATTTTTATCACTGACACAAAACATCAAGGATTATGAGCCGTCTATTCTTTTTCTAATCTATCTATTACAGATGTATATTTTGCCTGTTTGCTTCCTGCACTCACCGACATAGCAATAGCAAGGGCTTCAGCTATTTCCTCTTTTGATGCCCCTGCTTTAATTGCCTTCCTGTAATGGTATTCGATACAGGGAACACAATCTGCCATTACCGAATCCGATAGAGCAATCAGTTCCTTGATCTTTTC
>CAZFEN010000012.1:32697-38081 GCA_964517765.1 uncultured Actinomycetota bacterium
GAACACAATCTGCCATTACCGAATCCGATAGAGCAATCAGTTCCTTGATCTTTTCGTCCAGAACATTAGGCTTGTAAACAGCATCCGCAAATTTCGCATAAAGTTCATTAATTTCTTCTGATATAAACATCTTTGCCTCCTTTAGGTAATAGTTGAATGTTTTTTTTGTGGAGAACCATAATCTCTTCGCAATAGCCTGTATGAACACATAATTCATTGCTATGAAACTATTACTTATACTTCCGTTGATTATGGTTTCAAAATACCCTTCTTAACAAGTTCCTCCGCAATCTGGACCACATTCAATGCCGCACCTTTTCGAAGATTATCGGCTACGCACCACAGCACAAGTCCGTTCGGACAGCTCGTATCTTTTCTTATTCTTCCAACAAGGACTTCATCGCGATATTTATAAACATCAAGAGGAGTGGGATAATTTCTCTCATTTTCATCACCGCGGGCATTCTCACCTGTCAGATCATCCATTAAAACTATACCGGGCGAATTTCTTAAAATATCACGGGCTTCTTCGGGATTCAATGATTTTTCAGTTTCTATCCATATTGATTCTCCATGTCCGACAAAAACGGGAACACGCACTGCAGTAGCAGAAATCCGTATATTTTGATCTCCCAATATTTTACGTGTCTCGTAAACAAGCTTTAACTCTTCACGTGTATAATTTTCCTCCATGAAAGGTTCTATATGAGGTATGCAATTAAAAGCTACCGGACGGGAAAAGACTTTTGGATTAAAGGCAATATTTTCAAGTGATTCCAGTGCCATGGGTGTCTGACGGCGAAGTTCCTCTGGTCCTTCCACACCCCATCCGCTTGTAGACTGATAGGTTGAAATTATTATTCTTTTTATCCGGGCAGCTTTATGTAAAGGAGCAAGAGCTACAACAAGTTGAATTGTCGAGCAATTAGGACTTGCAATAAAACGCACTCCTTCCTTTATTGCATCGGCATTGACTTCAGGAACAACCAGAGGAACATCTTCAGCAAGACGAAAATCCCTTCCGTTGTCTATGCATATTGCACCGGCATCTTCAGCTGTTTTCCTCCATGTCACACTGGCTCCTCTTGCTCCTTCTTTTCCGGCAAAAAGAACCAGATCGGCACCCTTAAAAACGTTCTCAGTTGTTTCCTCGACCAGCATCGATTCTCCTGCCAGTATTTTGGAACGTTCCCGTGTCGCGGCAACCCCTGGCGGCCACTCGCAGGGAAAATTTCTTTCTTTCAAACAATGAACGATAGTTTCTCCTACTAATCCAACTCCTACGACTGTTACTTTTAAAGCCACTTATAACTCCTTTACAACCTCACATAATAACGCACGTAATAGTGTATAAAATAATGCAAGCTAAATATACAATACTTTACCTTACTTTTTGACCTATTATAAAAATTTTCTCAAACAAGCACAACGGTTTACTTAAAATTATCTTCAAAAAAGCTTTTAACCTCTTTCAGGCTGCCAAACTTCTTAAAAACCATATCTTCTATTTCTTTTTCCGGTTTTATGATATCCGGAACCATGATTGGCAGCATTCCTGCCTTATATGCGGCTATTATCCCATTTTTCGAATCTTCGAGGACAATGCAGTTCTCGGGCCGGCAGTTTAACCTTTTTGCTGTTTCGAGGAATATTTCAGGGTCAGGTTTTCCGTTTATTATTTCGTTACCACATACAATCAAATCAAAATATTTTCCGGTGTCAGATAAATTTATCATTAGCTCCGTCCTGTCCCTTTCAGTCGATGTGGCAAGCGCCATCTTTAATTGTTTTTTCTTATTATATTCCAGAAGTTCCAAAAGACCCTCCTTCAAAGGTACCCCCTCCGAGCGGATAAATTCCTTAAAGATTCTAACTGTTTCGTTTATAATCTCTTCATATGCAAAACTATCGCCAAAATGTTTTTTATATACTTCAATAGTTTTTTTAATGTTCAACCCGATTGATTCAATGAAAATCTCATCAATTATATCTTGTTTATTTCTTTTACACGATTCTTTCCAGCTTCGGTATATAAGTTTCTCAGTATCAAACATCAACCCATCCATATCAAATATCAGCAGTTCAATTTTATATTTTCCTATTTTCATAAACTTACAACCTTATAAATTTCATTTTAATAGAGAATGTTATATTTGGAACCTTAAAAGTTTTTATAGGCATTTTCTCTTCGAAGCTTCACTTCCGGAATCTTCTTCATCTTCGAGTATTTCAAGTATTGCCTCTCTTATCAATTGAGCCATGGATTTTTTTCTTTTAAAAGCTAAAATCCTTAATCTGTCGTGTTGATTCCTTGTAAGAAATATTGTTGTTCTTTGCAATGTATCTTTCATATTTTATCACCCCGATAAAAAGTAGCATATATATGTTTATATGTCTATATAAAATTTATTAGAACTTCTACATATCTTCCACCACAGGTTCATCTTCAATGAACTCAGAAGACAACCCTATTTTTTTAAAATAATCAATCATCGCAATACAAGCGAATTTCTCAGTTGAATAATGAGTTCCACCTAAAATATTTATTTTATGTTTTTTAGCAAATTCATGCGCCTTTTTCAAATAGTCGTTTTTCACAGTAACACCTGTAACTAAAATATTTACATTATTTTGTGTTATTTCTTCAATGGTTTCATCTAAACCACCACCTGCAACAACTGCAACCATTCCTTTTGATATCTCAAAGTTTCCATAATTATACAAACTAATCCTATGTCTTACCGCTTCCTGAAATTTCTCTTTTAATTGTTGAATTGTTACATATTTTGTTTTTCCGAATACTCCGGCTAATGCACCGAAATAAGGAGCAAAGGCTTTTTCGGGTTTAATACCCAGTGCTCTTGCTAAAGACACACTTGTTGAATATTCTCCATAATTATCCAGAGGCACATGAAGGTTGTAAATAGATATTTTATTATCCTTGAATTGCTGCAGTAATTCTCTTTCCATTTGCTGAAAAACTTCCGGGGATTTTCTAATGTCCCATATAGATGGGTGGTGAATAAAAAGCATCGATTCTTGCATTCTATTATTTAAAATTTTTTGCATAATATCTCTCGATGGAAAGACAGCTGTATAAACTTTTTTTATTACCGTTGTGAAATCACATACCAAACCCATTGACCTTTCCCTGAAGTTATCACAAAGAAAATCAGCAATTGAATCCATATATTGCATCCAGGCATCACTCATCCTGGAAGTTATGAAATCTTTTTCGAGTTGCTTATATAATTTGATTGCCTTCATGATATTTGATAACCCTCTGATTTATAAAATTTATCACGATAATTTTTCTATTTAGCCATTGCCTTTTCTTTTAACTCTTCTGGCATCTTTTCTATAGCATAACGAAGTGCAGTTCTGGGCATAACCGTCTTATTCTTAATAACATAATCGAATATTTCCTTCTTGTGAACTTTACTTGCTTCCTTAAGCATCCAGCCATAGCCCTTCTGCACCAGGTCATCCTGATCCAGAAGTAAAATATCTGCGATTTCAAAAATATCTTTTAGAAATTTCCCTTGTCTGGCAGGGATAATTAGAGATACTGCTGAAGCGCGGCGCATCCAGCGATTTTTCGATTTTGCCCACTTTTTCAAATTAGATAAATATTCCGGATACATTTCCACAAAAGTACCTATGGTATTATTACATAAGACATCACACGATGCCCAATTACTTACATAATAATTTATCCATTTCTCAAATACTTTAAGATCCTCAGGTTTATAATCTTTGTGAATATAATATGACCAGTTGCAGGCAATACCTGATTCTTCCAGGTAACCTGATTGCCACAGCTTTTCACACAGGACAAAAATTTCTGATTTATCTTTATCCTTAATGGCTTTGAAATATTCTTTACCTATTTTACCCACAATTGCAGTTTTTACTCCGTAAAGTTTGACCTTTTCTTTAAAAAAATGCTGTCCATTCTTTACTCCATAGGGATCAGCGTTTTTCTTCAACTCCTGACGGATCGATTCGATGATATCGCTCATATTCTTACCCTTCCCCTAATTTTTCTAACCATGTTTATTTTATAATTTTCTCCATTTATTAAAAATCCCTGCCCTTTTGTATTTTGATAAAAATTCCGCGGTTACATCTCTGGATTATTACTTTATCTAAAAATTCCTGCCTTAGATGTTTGGGAAGACGCCGTGATTGCCAATTGTGTTCTCTGTTAGTTCTAACCCCGGCAGTGTCAGGATTAACTGCCGCAATGGCTTTAAGAGCATAGTAAGCAGCACCAAAGGCATGCTGAGAAACATGTGCAGTTGCTACCGCTTGACCTGCAGCATGCGCAGCAAAACAAGATGCATTATTTTCTTTTGCCTCGCGGGCAGCAGCATGGGCGGCAAGAGAAGTCCCGCGTACGTCACTCATCTTAAACATACCTGTGCGAACCCATATTCTGCATGCTTCGATTGCTTTACGGGGCCGGCTGTCTTTTGGATATGCCTTCTCAAAAAACGGGAGTACCCGCTCGGCGCAGTCCGCCGCACAGTTTGCCAGCGATCTCTGATCTTGTTTGTTGTATTTCTTCATAGATTATTTTATAAATCCTTTATCTGCAGTTTTTCTTTTTACGTCATATTTTACATAGACTAACATTACTGATCTATGCAAACATAAATAGCTCTATGGCGGAGAGAGTGGGATTCGAACCCACGGTACCACTTGTTAGTGGTACACTCGATTTCGAGTCGAGCGCTTTCGACCAGCTCAGCCATCTCTCCGGGTCCGCAGTAATAAAAAACTACTCTATGATCTCCTCAAGCAATTCGCAGGCATCTTTGATATATCTTTCACATTTTACACTGAACAATTTTTTTTCATTCGCTATTCGCATACCTTCTTCGGTATTAATATTAACTCCTATCAGCTCCAGGCATTTTATGGTGCCGTTTCTTTGTTTGAATTTCTCTATAAACTCTCTGGTCTTCTTATAAATAATTTCTTTTAACTCAGGACTCCACTGGTTTTCTTGAAAAAACCTGCACCCAATCACCATTATTGCTCCGGTCACTGCACCGCAGGTCTCCTGCAGTCTTCCAAACCCGCCTCCAAATCCGCTGGCAATCGACCTGGATATATCTTCGTCCATTCCTAGAACATCGCTAAAAGCTGAAAATACTGATTGTGCGCAATTATAACCTTTACTGAATTCGGAAACTGCTTTTTCGCTTTTTGTCATAATATCTCCTTATTGTAAGTGATGGAAATCCCAGAATCCCGTAATTAATGCACTTATGGCATATTTTACACAATTAAAATCTACTGAATTTACAGACATCAATATTTTTATGGCGGAGAGAGAGGGATTTGAACCCTCGAAGCAGCTTACGCCGCTTACACGC
>CAZFEN010000013.1:0-5048 GCA_964517765.1 uncultured Actinomycetota bacterium
AGTACCCCAAATAGTACCTTCCCGATATTTTGGTCCAAAGAGAACGCATGGAAACCTTTACTACCTCATGGTGAATCTTTCAGTGACGCTTATACTTAAATAACAAAATACTATATAATTATAAAGATTAGTAGTAAGCTATACTATAAATAACTTATAAGGAGGTAAGAATGGCTGAAAGAAAAATCACATTCCCCTATCTTCGTAGGTTCAACGGTGTTATGGCCGGGCTGCATTTTATCCAGGCTATGTTAATGCTGGTATTGGGACTTATTATAACCAATATCAAAGATTTCAGACTACCGGTTACGTATTATTTCCAATCTTTTGATACCGAAAAAATGAGATTATTTGTAGACTCGGAAATTATTGGTTCCATACCTATCGGTGTAATTGTCTCAATCTTTCTGTTTCTATCTGCCATATTCCATTTTCTTGTAGTGCTTCCCCGGATAAACAATTTCTACAATAAAAGCCTGCAAAGAGGAATTAATTATTTCAGGTGGTTTGAATATGCCTTAAGTTCATCGGTTATGATAGTCCTTATATCAATGCTTTTTGGAGCCAAGGATATAGGTACCATAGTAGCTATTGTTGGGCTTAATGCTACTATGAACCTTCTGGGTCTCATGATGGAAATCCATAACCAGACTACACAAAGGACCAACTGGACAGCTTTTATAATCGGCAGTTTTTCAGGAGCTATCCCCTGGGTTGTAGTTCTTCTTTATTTTCTGGGCTCAGCGGTAAAGACTCCCGGTGTACTTGAGCAAGTCCCCTGGTTTGTTTATGCAATATTTGGTACATATTTTGTTCTCTTTAATCTTTTCCCGGTTAACATGGTCCTGCAATATAAAAAGATAGGCAGATGGCGGGATTATTTATATGGGGAAAGAGGTTATATTATACTCAGTCTGGTAGCAAAATCCCTTTTAGCCTGGCTTGTTTTTGCCGGAACCCTGCAGCCAGTTTAGAATTATCTGTATAAATTACATAATAGATATTTTTTAAACCTGATTAAGGAAGGTAAAAATGACTCAATGGAAAATAATAACAGGTATCATAGTCATCCTTGGAGGTCTTGGTGTAGTAGGAAGTTACATTATTGGTGCTGTTAAAAACGCGGATAAGGCTTCGGCATTATGGGGCGGCGTTTCAAAGAATTTGATTCCTCTTTATGCTCTGGGAATGGTCCTGTCAGCTATAGGTTTTCTGGCTTCTACATATTATATATTTTTCAAAATTAATGCTTCGTCGGTTACTATATGGCCAGGACTTGATTTTAGGGTATTTAGCGTAATATATATATTGATCCTTATACCCTCGGCATTATGGATGACACTTACTGTAAAAATGGTTGAAAATCCAGGTGTAGGATTTTCAATTGGAATCAGGACTGTGCTTATATTGGTGGCACTTGGCGCACTGGCGTTATTTATAAGTCTGATCACCATGAGACCAAGAGTATTGGATTGGACCTATTGGTTGGCTGTAATAGGAAGCGGCATTTTCTTTCTTCATGCCACTGTTCTTGATGCTACTATCTGGACCATTTTATTCTTTAGGAGATTTACCTAGGATGATATAAAGAAACAACAAAATGATATATAACAAAATTATCATCTAAAGAATAAAGGAGAAAGTTTTGTTAACAACTATATGGTTATCAATAGTTCTTATTTTTGTTTATTTTATACTGTTTTTTTTCATAGCCTGGATAAAAAAGAATAATTCTATTGTTGATATCGGATGGGGACTTGGATTTGTAATAGTGGCTTTGTTTTCGCTTTTCTACAGTGGAAATTTCAATTTTAGAACAATTCTTGTTACTACCCTTGTAGCTATATGGGGATTAAGACTCTTCTACCATTTAATAAATAGGAACTGGGGCAAACCTGAGGATTTCCGTTATGCAAACTGGAGAAAAGAATGGGGAAAATGGTTGAACCTGAGAGCATTCTTTCAGATTTTCATTCTCCAGGGGTTATTTATGGTTATAATATCCGCTCCTATTCTATTAGTAAATGTATTCAGTGAAGATGGTTTTAAATCATATGATTTTATTGGTCTTACCGTATGGATCATTGGCATCCTATTTGAGTCGATAGGAGACGCACAACTGGCAGCATTTAAGAAAAATTCAAAAAACAAGGGACATATAATAAAGACCGGGCTTTGGGGATTTACCAGACATCCCAACTATTTTGGAGAGGCAACAATCTGGTGGGGTTTGTTTATAATAAGCTTGTCTGTAAAATATGGATACATTGCGATAATAAGTCCTCTTACAATAACCTTACTCCTACTTTTCGTTTCAGGAGTACCCCTGCTTGAAGAAAAATACAAGGATAACCAGGAGTTTAAGGAATATGCCAGGATTACCAGTAAGTTTTTCCCTTTACCCCGGAAAAAATAAATAATTTCAGAGGTCAAAATAGAAAGGATTTAAGCTAGTGCCTAAAATTGCTATAGTAACCGATAGTACTTCAGACCTGCCCGAAGAGCTGGTAAAAAAATTTAATATTAGTGTAATACCCCTCACAGTCCATTTCGGTGAAAAAGAATACAAGGATGATGGAAAAGACCTTACTCTTGAAGATTTCTTTATCAAGTTAAAAGAATCTGACATATTTCCGACTACTTCGCAACCTTCCATAGGAGATTTCATAGAACAATATGGCAGACTTCTAAAAAATCATGACAGCGTAATATCTATACATATTAGTAACAAGCTGTCTGGTACTATTAATTCAGCACTGGCGGCCAGGAAGGATTTATCAGGAAAAGATATTACCATCATAGATTCCCTTGCAGTACATGCACCTCTTGGACTTATTGTTTTAAAGGCTGCGCAGATGAATAGTGAAGGCAGTTCAAAGGAAGATATAATCAAAAAGATTAGTGAAATGATAAATACCGTTAAAGCTTTTATTCTACCAAGGACACTTGAAAACCTGACAAAGGGGGGACGAATAGGAAAAGCAAGGAGTCTTCTGGCTTCACTTCTTGATATAAAACCTATCCTTACGCTGACCCCTGATGGCTATATTGGGATATTTAAGACGACAAGGAAATGGAGCAAGGCGAAAAGAAAAGCAATAGAATCTATAAGAGACTATATTACCGGAAAAAAAGATCTTATTGTATCTTTGTCCGATGCCAATGCCAGAGAAGATTTAGATGAAGTGGAAGAAGAAATAAAAAAGATCTATAGGCCTAAAAAAATTATGAGAGTAAAAATTGGGATTGTAGTAGGAACACATGTAGGCACCGGTATAGGAATTACTTTTTACGAAGAATAGGACTTCATATTTAAATCGGGATTACCCTAATTATTTTCACATATCACTTTAAAGATATTGTTATGCCATAATTCTTCTTAAAAATTATAAATATTAATAAAATTATCCTAATATATTAATTTTATTAATTTAATACTTGACATTGTTAATAATTACTCTTATATTTATTAAGATATTTAATTTATCATATTATAAAAGGTGATGAAATGAGTAGAGATTGGAAAGATTTAACAGAAATAACGAAGGGTGAAGCGGTTGAGGTAGAACGGGTAAGATTGAAACGAAGCGGAATTTCTATCGAAGGCAACTTCGAACTTCCTCCCCTTGCCCAGCTTGCCATTGAGGACCAGATCTTTGTAACTGCTTTTGTAAGATGCTTCGGGTCCATAAAAGAAATGGAAGAACTTTTTGGGATCAGTTACCCTACGGTAAAAAACAGACTTGCAAGGATTGCAGGAAAACTTGAATTTGTAGAGATCAATCCTCCTGCTTCAGGTGATGAAGTACTTAATCAGCTTGAAAAGGGAGAGATATCCGTAGATGAAGCTGTGAAAAAACTGGGAGGTGAGAAATGCTGAGAATCCGCTTTAGAAAGGAAGACCATAAAGACTTTAACCTGTGGCTGCCGCTTTTCCTCATCTGCTTCATTGCTCTGCCGCTTCTTATTGCCCTCCTACCTCTAGTACTGCTGGCAGCACTCATTCTATGGCCATCGGGAAAAGGGAAACTTATCCTGTATGGTTACTTTATGATCTTCGTGCTGATCGGGTACATGCCCGGATTAAAAATAGATATATTACAAACTAATTATTAAATCTTATGAATAGTGGCTTAAATATGAAAAAACAAATAAGGAGAATAGAAAACAAATCGTCCAGTACTGCTGGCTTTAATTGTATGTATAGAGCTGCTTCATATCTTGAAAAGAATAAATTCTATAGATCTGAGGACTATATTGCACTAAGACTATTACCCGGGATAGTACATTTTTTAGTTAAATACAGAATTGTAAACTTTCAGTGGTCTTTTTTCCCGAAGGGAATTTATGAATATGTTATAGCCAGAACAAAATACATAGACGAACAATTTAAGGAACTGATGAAAAATGGTATTGAACAAATAGTCATTTTGGGTGCGGGATTTGATACAAGAGGTATACGCTTTAGTAAAATTAACTCTAAAACCAGAATATTTGAATTAGATTCTTTTCATACCCAGAAAGCAAAAATATGCCAATTTAAAAAAAGAGGTATTTTATCGCCCGTAAACACAATATACGTCCCGATTGATTTTAGCGTTGATTCTATGTCGGAAAAATTAGTGCAAAAAGGATTTGATTCTAAAAAGAGAACGCTTTTTTTAATGGAAGGCTTAGTAATGTATTTAGATAAGAAAGCGGTTAATAATTTATTTAGATTAGTGTATAAACTTGCGTCACCCGGAAGTAGAGTAATCTTCGATTATATTTATGCTTCTGTACTAAGAAGAGAAAATATATATTATGGTGAAGAAAATATCTATAAAAAAGTAAATAGCGTTCAAGAATCATGGTTATTCGGAATAGAGAAAGGTGAAATCAAAGAGTTCCTACAAAAATATAATTTTAAGTTAATTCAGAATCTCACTTCAGAAGGTTTGGAGAAAATGTTTTTTAAGGATAATCTGGGAAATATTACCGGCAAAGTGAATGGTACACATTGCATTGCGTATATTGAAAAGTAAATTTATTAGTGGTTCAAATCCAGG
>CAZFEN010000013.1:5148-7162 GCA_964517765.1 uncultured Actinomycetota bacterium
ACGATCTCACAGTCGATGTTGAAGGCAAAGAGAAAATAAGGGTATTCTGCGAATAACGAAGGTACTGATTGGATATACTTTAATATCACGTAAGGGCTGCTCATTTATATATTCCTTATATAAACAAGAGTAGCCCTTTAATTTTACTCTCTAAGGATAATTGGTAATATATTTTTATAGACTACAAAAGTTATTTGCCGCTGATATAATTGGCTACCAAATCTCCAACTTCCGTAGTACTGTAACCCATTTTCCCGGCACTAAGACTTTTTAATTTAGTACAGGCATATGCTACAGCATTCTCTATGGATTTTGCCGCTTCTTTTTCTCCCAGATGATCAAGCATCATTCTTCCGGCTTCTATAGCAGCCAGGGGATTTATTACATTCATGCCAGTATATTTTGGAGCGGAACCTCCTATTGGTTCGAACATGGAAGTCCCGTAGGGATTAATATTCCCACCTGCTGCGATTCCCATGCCTCCCTGGATCATTGCTCCCAGGTCGGTGATTATGTCCCCAAACATATTGGTTGTGACCATGACATCATACCATTCCGGATTTTTTACTGTCCACATACAGGCAGCATCTATATGATTATAATCGGTCCGGATATCCGGATAACTTTTGGCCATTTCCATAAATGCTCTGTACCAGAGATCCCCGACATAAACAAGAACGTTTGTTTTATTGACCAGGGTGAGTTTACCGGGTTTTCCTTCTTCCTTTCTTGCTCTGGTAAGATCAAATGCATACTTCAGACATCTGTCGACCATCTGTCTGTCATAAACCATCACCTGTGTCGCAACTTCATAAGGTGTACCTTTTCTTGTTACGCCTCCCTGGCCGGCATACATATCTCCGGTATTTTCTCTTACAACTATAAAATCTATATCTTCCGGTTTTTTATCCTTAAGCGGACAATCAACTCCCGGGTAAAGTTTTACCGGTCTCAGATTTATATACTGATCCAGAACAAACCTTAATTTAAGTAAAATCCCTACCTCTAAAATTCCCGGCGGCACATCGGGATGTCCTATGGCACCCAGATATATAGCTTTGAATCTTTTCAGCTCTTCAGCAGCAGAATCCGGAAGAGTCTCACCTGTTTTTAGATATCTATCCCCTCCAAAATCATAATCGTGAAATTCAAAACTTATATCATGCTTTTTACCTGCAGCTTCAAGAACCTTTTTACCTTCTGTTATAACTTCAGGACCTGTGCCGTCACCGGGTATAACTGCAATTTCATAATGGTTTGATTTAGCCATATTATCCCTCATCTAATTAATACTTAAACAATTATTGCTATATTATATATAAAAAATTATATATTTCACTATAAATCTTAAATTATTGCACCAAAACCTGCATTCTTTCTTTTTTTGGTTATGATTGTCTTATAATATCCCCAGGATGAACGTTTATCCTGGGGAATTACTGTGAATGTTAAAATAGCGCCAGTAAGTATGGTATAAATATTATCAGTCCACCAATCAATGCAATCAAGGATGAGACCAAAACCGCTCCGGCCGTGATATCTTTTAAATGTTTTGCATGTATTCTATATTCCTCTGTTACCAGATCTATTATATATTCCAGAGCTGTATTTATCATCTCAAGAGAAAGCACCATGCAGCTTATGAGTAGAATAAATAACCATTCGGTAGTAGTAATGCGAAATATAAAACCCGCTATCACAGTCAAAGCGAATATTAAAAGTTGTATCCTGAAACTTCTCTGGGTAAGGACCGTTCTTGCAATACCTTTTGCCGCGTATTCGAATGATTTACGTAAGGAGTGCTTTCCGTGAATCATTTGCCCTTCTATGAAGTGTGTATCTT
Source organism: uncultured Actinomycetota bacterium (assembly GCA_964517765.1). Lineage (GTDB taxonomy): Bacteria > Actinomycetota > Humimicrobiia > Humimicrobiales > Humimicrobiaceae > Hydromicrobium. The sequence goes on from CAZFEN010000013.1 coordinate 6,992, forward strand.
TTTTTTCAAAATCCATTTTTTATTCTATTAATGCCCTTCAGTAAGTGCTTTTATAACTATTGCCAGATAGCTGAATGCAATAGGCGGAAAACTGACAATAGTCAATATCAAACCTTTTGATATCCGTTTGTTTTCCTTTGATTCCAGTATATTAAAGATCAGACTTAAAAG
>CAZFEN010000013.1:7262-9060 GCA_964517765.1 uncultured Actinomycetota bacterium
TAGTGCCATTATTATTACGGATGTCACAAGAGTGACCAGACTTGCCCTTGTTATGTCCTGGTACTGTTTCTCATCATACCATTCGGTTATTCTTTCATTCATTTTGATTATCAGCCAGTACAAAACTATCAGAACATATGGAATTACAGCTACGAGGCTTACTACGATAACACCTGCATCCATTGCCCATGACGGTAATGGATATATCGTTAAAGATAAAAAAGAAAAAACTGAGATCAAAATCAAACCAGAAATTCCACTCATTATTCCGATATATTGCGCGTTGATAAATATTGAATCATCTTTCAAAACTATCTCTTCGCTCTGTTTCCGAACAGATTTTCTGGTCAATGCAAGGAGGACAACCATAAGAATATAGAAAATAAAATGAAGTGCCTGGCTGACAAATAGGATATTAAATTCACCCGGCATTCCAAAAATATATTCTTTTGAGATATCACTTAAAAGCGCGTAGTCTCCAAACAGCATCAGAAGAGAAACGGTACCGGTAAAAAATAAAAAAGCGCGAAGGAAATTATCTCTTTTAAAAAAGTTTAACTGCAGGATCAAAGTAAACATGGCAGACAGGTGAAAGAAAATAAAAACAAAGTACACAAGAACAACCGGAATTGAAAACTCGTCCAGAAAAATCCTGACATTTCCCATATTGACTATTTTATCTCTGAGCATTAAAAAGAATGTATTTGTAAACACAAGACCTGCAATTGAAATCAAACACAAAATCAATGTGGCAGCATTACTTATCTTTAGTAATCGTTTCATTTTTTTACACTCCTTTATTTAATCTTCTTCAAGGTAAAATATTTTATCAACAGGTTTTTTAAAAAATCTGGCTATTTTCAATGCCAGCAGAACAGATGGGTTGAATTTCCCCTTTTCAATCGAGTGAATGGTAAGCCGGGTAACGCCAACAGCGTTTGCCAGTTCCTGCTGGGATATCTCCTGATGCTCAAACCGGCATCTTCTGAGATCGTTTTTTAGTTTTAGATTTTTTGTTTCCACTTTATTATATAAACAATAGTTATCATAATGCATACTATTATTAACTTAATATATATAATAATATACATATTGTCAATAGTTTTTTATATTTTATTTAATTTATGATAGCTTTAAGCTCGGAGGCTGTTTATGACATTGAAAATTGGCTATATTTTACTTAAAATATTTTTTGATATATCTTAGTAAAAATTTAAACTACTTAAATCTTTGACTTATAAATAAATATAAAAATAAATTCTATTGAAAGGATAATAATGAAAAAATCACTTGGCCCGAAGACTATTCTTTACCCTACCCCTGTTCTTATCATAGGAACCTACGACAGCCAGGAAAAACCTAATCTGGCAACTGTTGCGTGGGGAGGCATTTGCTGCTCTGTTCCGCCCTGTATTGCTATTTCCATGCGAAAAGCTACTTATACACATGGAAATATAATGGAAAGGAAAGCTTTTACTGTAAATATACTCCCCGAGAATATGGCAAAGGAAGCCGATTATTATGGAATCGTATCCGGAAGAAACAAGGATAAATTTACTGAGACCAATATTACTCCGCAAAAGAGTGATCTGGTCGATGCTCCTTACGGAAAGGAATTCCCCCTGGTATTGGAATGTAAATTACTAAAAGTAATCGAAATAGGACTTCATACCCAGTTCATCGGAGAGATTATGGATATAAAAGCAGAAGAGTCGGTGCTTGATCCATCCGGGTTTCCGGATATCGAAAAATTAAAACCGTTCTTTTATGACCCGGCCAGAAGCGAATACCTTGGAAC
>CAZFEN010000013.1:9160-38026 GCA_964517765.1 uncultured Actinomycetota bacterium
ATTTTACTTGTTTATCCGGATTATGAAGAAACTTTCTGGAGCTTTAAGAAAGTTTTAAAAATATTAGGCAAAAAGGCTGCGTATCCTCCTCTGGGCCTGCTTACTGTCGGAGCTATGCTTCCCGATAACTGGGAGAAAAAACTGGTTGATATGAATACGGATATTTTAAAAGACGAACATATCAAATGGGCGGACTACATTTTTATAAGTGCAATGATCGTACAAAAAGAATCGACCAAGAGAGTAATAAATAAAATCAAGAAATTCAAAAAACCTATCGTTGGCGGAGGGCCACTTTTTACAACCGGTTGGGAAGAATTTACTGATGTGGATCATGTCTTTTTAGGAGAAGTAGAAAATACCTTTTCGGAATTTGTCGAGGATGTAAAAAAAGGCACCCCTAAGAAAATTTATTCCGGTAACGGATTTCCCGATATTAAAAAAATTGCTATTCCGGATTGGAATTCTATCAAGATTAAAAATTATAATTCATTGTGTATTCAACTCTCCAGAGGCTGTCCTTTTAACTGCGAATTCTGTGACGTGGTGCAATTGAATGGAAGAATTCCCCGGTTTAAAAGTAAGGAACAACTAATCGATGAATTAGAAGCCCTGTATAAAAGAGGATGGCGGACCGGCGTATTCTTTGTAGACGATAATTTTATTGGAAACAAACCTATGCTTAAAAAAGAATATCTACCCCTGATTATAGAATGGCAGAAAAATAAAAAATATCCTTTCAGTTTCAATACCCAGGTTTCGATCAACCTAGCAGATGATAAAGATCTCATGGATTTAATGGTACAGGCCGGCTTTACAGCTGTATTTATAGGAATTGAAACACCCGACGCAGGTAGTCTTGCAGAATGCGGCAAAATTCAAAACGAAAATAGAAACATGATAGAATCGGTAAAAATAATTCAAAATGCCGGTATGGAGGTCCAGGGCGGATTTATAGTAGGTTTCGATAGCGACAAGGTATCGATTTTCCAGCGTCAGATCGAATTCATCCAGAAAAGCGGAATAGTAACCGCTATGGTTGGTTTGCTTACCGCACTTCCAAAAACCAGATTATATCAGAGATTAAAAGAGACAAAACGATTGGTTAAAAGAACTTCAGGCAACAATACAAGAACCACAGGTTTGAATTTCACTCCCAGAATGGATAAAAATGTGCTAATAAATGGCCACAAGAGAGTATTATCCGCTATTTATAATCCAAAGAGTTATTACGAAAGAATCAAGACTTTGTTAAAAGAATACAGGCCGGCCAAAAGAAAAACAAATAAAATCCGTGTCTATCATATAAGGGCACTGTTTGGTTCAATCTGGTGGCTTGGGATTAAACAAAAAGGAAGATACTACTACTGGAAATTGATTTTATGGAGTCTTTTCAGACGGCCCGCCATGTTCCCTTATGCAATTGGTTTCTCTCTGACCGGAATCCATTTCAGGGCAATTTCATAGGGATTATCCAAAATAATTTATAGTTTGGCGCAGTATCTTTCAACGGTAGAAAATATAGCTGCTTAAATAAAATAAATCTTTATTTTGATTTAAAAATCTATTAGTATATTAATACTAATATGTTATAATCAATGTATAAAATAGCAATTTAATATTATAATAGTATAATTCCAGTCAATTGCAGGTTTCGTAACAAAAAATGTAGTAATATTGTAACCTTTAGTTAACAAGAATTGGTAAATATAACAGGGATAAAAGGAAACTTAAAGGTTAAAATGAGAAAAAGGTTTTTTAACACCAGAATATTAAAAAAAATATTCAGAACGCTCTTAATGTTTGGTAGACGAATAAGTTTTAATTCTACTATCAGGTGGTAGAAAGTTAGAGGGTATAAAGAGATCTTCCAGTAAAAAAACTTACTTCATATCATATAATTAATGCTTTATATATGGTTATCAGGTAGACTAAAATCTTTCACAAACTTCACATTACATTGATCCACCTCCAGTTCTTCATATATATTTTGTTTTATGTTATTTTATTATCCTGTATAAACAAAAAATTTTTTAAAAAAATGGAAAAAGACAAATTTGAGGAAATAATAATAAATACTTTGCAGAGCATTCCGGATAAATTCAAGGACAAAATAAAAAATTTAACTATCGTAATCGAGGATGGAGATATTGAACCTGCTCTAAAAAATAAAAAAGATATGCGAACCAAATACACTCTTGGACTATACCAGGGAGTCCCTGCTACTTTTAAAGCAGGAAGAGGAAACATATTGCCTGATAAAATAACCATTTATAAAAAAACACTGGAAGAAGTGAGCCGTAATGATGAAGATTTGGAAAAGAACATCAGAAAAGTCGTTCTGCATGAATTGGGCCATTACTTCGGTCTCGATGAAAAAAAATTAAGGAAATTAGGTTATTAATTCTTTCTACTTTATTTTCCATCCGGGAATCCACATGGTAATGCTTTAGACCTTATATCGTATGATTTCATTTTGTTGACAAACCTTTGTATTTTTTACATATATTTTCTATCTAATTTATATAAAAGCTTGACTTTGCTAAAAAATAGGTGTATAAAATATAAAATAAATTTCACTTTAAGTGAAATTAGATTTTACTATTTAATGAGAATTATTTTAGTATTTTTAGAAAATTTTTGTTATAATTAAAAGACTAAGTAATTTTTTTAGACTATATTAAGATTACTTAAAAGAATTAAGATATATATTATAAAAAAACTTTTTTGTTAGTGTAGAATATATATTGAAGACATAGAGAATAAAAAAAATAGGAGTTGAAAAAATGACTGCTGAAGAAAGAAAACTTAATATCGATAGAATAAATATACCGGAGGAGTTACCACTCCTTTCACTAAAAAATAGTGTTGTGTTTCCTTTTCTGGCGACACCGCTGGTAGTAGGCAGAAAAAATTCTCTGGAAGCCGTTAAAAGTGCATCCAGGGAACACAAGATCATAGTTGTAGTGGCACAAAAAGAAGAAAATAAGGAACTGGTTGGAAAAGAAGATTTATATGAAATCGGAACTGCCTGTGCCATAAAACAGGTGGCAAACATATCTGAGAATGAAATCAAATGTGTTGTCGAAGGAATTTCCAGGGTAAAAATAAAATATTTTACTCGGACCGAACCATATTTCAGAGTAGCTACCGAAGTGCTTGATGAAATACCTCTAATCGAAGACGAGGAAGCAGAGAATCTCAACACTACTGTCAGAATGCAGGTGGAAAAATTTATTCAACTGGGTATCCCACTGCCTACCGCTTTTGTAGTAGCGGCAACTAATATTTCCAAACCTGAAATCCAGACTGACCTATTCGCTTCATATCTGCTTTCAAGCACAAAACAAAAACAGAAGATCCTGGAAGAAAGCGATTTAAAGGTAAGGTTAAGGAAATTAACAGAATATCTGGGTGAAGAACTTAAAAAATTTGAGGTTCAGTCCCAGATAAGAGATAAGGTCCAAAAAGAAGTGGGAAAAACGCAGAGGGAATATTATCTGCGTCAGCAGCTTAAGGCAATAAAAAACGAACTCGGTGAATCCGATGAATCTATCGCATTGACCAAAGATATCGAGAAAAAGTTGCAAAAGAAAAAGCTGCCCAAAGAAGCTAAAGGTAAAATATTAAAGGAAATAGAAAGACTGGAAAATATCCCCAGCATGTCTCCGGAATATTCTTATGTGAGAACTTATGTAGAAACGATGCTGGATGTTCCCTGGTCCGAAAAGACCAAAGACATTCTGGATTTGAAAAAAGCGAAGAAGATATTGGATGGGGACCATTATGACCTGGAAAAAGTTAAAACCCATATTCTTGATTACCTTGCAGTAAGAAAATTAAAGGGCAAAACAACTAAAGGCCCCATACTCTGCTTTGTCGGTCCTCCTGGCGTCGGTAAAACTTCTCTCGGACAGTCCATAGCCAAATCTCTTGGAAGAAAATTCATTAGAATGTCCATTGGAGGCATAAGAGATGAGGCTGAGATAAGGGGACACCGAAGAACATACGTGGGAGCACTTCCGGGAAGAATCATACAGGGACTTACTCAGGTTAAAACAAATAATCCGGTTTTCATGCTGGATGAAGTCGATAAGGTGGGAGTTGATTACAGGGGCGACCCCTCATCAGCGTTGCTTGAAGTACTTGATCCCGAGCAAAACAATTCATTCAGGGACCATTACCTTGAAGTACCATTCGATCTATCAAATGTAATGTTCATAACAACCGCTAATATACTGGATACCATACATCCGGCATTGAGAGACAGGATGGAAATCATCGAGATACCGGGTTATAGTTCAGAGGAAAAGATCCATATAGCTGAAAAATTCCTGATTCCCAAACAATTAAAGGAGCAGGGTATTGAAAAATATAATGTAAAATTTTCCAGTGAAGCTATCTGCTTGATTATCGAGGAATATACCAGAGAAGCCGGTGTCAGAAACCTGGAGCGGGAAATAGCAAATATCTGCAAAAAAATCGCCAGAGAAATAGTTGAGGGAAAAAAGTATTCCAGAAATATAAGTGCCGAAAGGGTAAGAAATTATCTTGGTATTTCAAGGGTTCTGCCCAGTGAAATCGAAGATAGGAACAGGGTTGGAGTAGCGACAGGTCTGGCTTATACTCCGGTAGGAGGAGACATACTGCTTATTGAATCCACTCACTATAAGGGAAGCGGTGAACTGATACTCACCGGTAAACTTGGTGACGTGATGCAGGAATCTGCAAAAGCAGCAATAAGCTACATACATTCAAGAGCAAAAGCTTTTGGGATAGACGATGAATTATTCAATAAATCCGATATACATATTCATGTTCCTGCAGGAGCAGTGCCCAAAGATGGCCCATCTGCCGGTGTTGCCATTACTTCATCTCTGGTATCGACATTCACGGGAATACCCGTATTGAGAGACGTGGGAATGACCGGAGAGATAACCCTGAGAGGCAGAGTTCTTCCAATCGGTGGGCTCAAAGAAAAATTACTGGCTGCAAAAAGAGCGGGCCTAAAGAAAGTGGTACTTCCTGAAAAAAACAAGAAAGATCTTGACGAGATACCTAAAAGCATACTTGACGGGTTAAAACTGGAATTCGTAGAAAACATCGATGATGTAATAAAGCACACCCTGGAAAGATATCCATCAAAACCCGATATCAAAGACAATAAAAATGTGAAGATCTCGGATAATGAATTAAAAATAGGAGAATCACAGGGATTGAGTCCAACCATTCAGTAACTGTTTTATAAAATCCCCTTTGTAAAGATATTGCAAAGGGGATTTTATTTTACTAACTATTCAAATGATCAGTGTCTGAAATGCCTTTTTCCTGTAAATATCATTGGAATTTTATTCCTGTTGCAGCTTTCAATTACTTCTTTATCTCTTATAGAACCACCGGGTTGGATTATTGCCTTGATTCCATTTTTTGCGGCAAGTTCGGCTACATCTTCAAATGGGAAAAAAGCATCCGAAGCCATTACCGAACCATTGCATCTTCCGTCTGATTTCTTTATGGCTATTTCCGCGGCATCGATCCTGCTCATCTGACCGGCACCTACACCTACTGTACTGCCGTGAGCAGCCAGTACTATCGCATTGGATTTAACACTTTTAGATATCTGCCATCCAAATAAAAGATCATTCCACTGGTCAGGGTCCGGTTGAACATCTGTAACTACCTTCATATTCTTTCTGCTATCCGGGCCTTCATCCAGATCCTGAATCAGCATCCCGCCATCTACGCTTTTTATGTCCACTTTTTCCAGCTTGAAATCATCCGAATTCAAATTTTGTATATAGACATCCAGTTTAAAATCCATCTTAAGGATTCTCAAATTTTGCTTTTCAGCCAGGATTTTGAGGGCTTCTTCATCGAAGTCCGGAGCGATAAGCACTTCCACATATTTATCCAGCATAAACCGGGCGGCCTCTGCTGTCCATTTTATATTACAGGCAACAACACTGCCAAAAGCCGATACCGGATCACACTCATATGCTTTCTTATAAGCCTCTATGACAGACTGCGCCACAGCCGCACCGCAGGGATTATTATGTTTTATTACCGCAACGCAAGGGGTGGCAAATTCTCTGACAATTCCGAATGCTGCATTACCATCCATAATATTATTATAGGACAGCTCCTTACCCTGAAGCTGTCTGGCACCTGCAAAATTATCTGTGCCCATACCTTCATATTTATAATATGAAGCTTTCTGGTGTGGATTTTCACCGTATCTGAGGTTCTGAATTTTTTTCAGGCTCAAACCAGGTCTATCTTTAAAATTACCCCCGTCATCCCTGAAATCATTTTCGGTCACCTGGCCAGAACCGCTGCAATCCACATTCAGGTGATCCCTTATTGATATATTCGAATCTCCGGCGCTTTCAATCTTATCTTTTAGATAATTAAATATCACACTGTCATATTCACAGGTATGCTGAAAAGCTTTAACGCTTAGTCTGAACAGGGTCCCCGGGCTTATATATCCCCCGCTCTCTTTCAATTCAGCCTGTATTTTTTCATAGTCCCCGGGATCGACAACTACCGCTACCCCTCTGTAATTTTTGGATGCGCTTCTAATCATGGTTGGGCCGCCTATATCGATATTTTCGATAGCCTCTTCCATGGTGACATCTGGCTTTGATATAGTTTCTTTAAAAGGATAGAGATTTACCACCACCATATCTATTAGCTTTATCCCCGAACTCGAGACTTCCTTCATATGACTCTCATTGCTTCGATCAGCCAGTATTCCTCCGTGTATATATGGGTGAAGTGTTTTTACTCTTCCGTTCAACATTTCAGGAAAACCGGTAAATTCTTCCACTTTCTTTACCTTTATTCCCGCCTCTTCCAGAGCCCTGTAGGTACCGCCTGTCGAGATGATTTCTGCTCCTGCTTCCTCCAGAGTTTTGGCAAAATTCACGATACCCTCTTTTTTTGAAACACTGATCAACGCTCTTTTTATCTTTACTTTCATTTTCCCCCTCTACTTAAATCATTTTATTTAAAATCTTTACCTTTCTCCCCTCTATTTTCAATCTATCCTCACAAAAATATTTTACAGCAAGGGGATAGATTTCATGTTCCACACAATGTATTTTTTCTTCCAGCTCTTCCATGCTTTCGTCCTGATTTATATCCACCGCTTTTTGGATTATTATCGGTCCGCTGTCCAGACCTTCATCTACAAAATGGACCGTGACTCCGGTTACTTTTACTCCATATTCGTAAGCATCCTTTATCCCATGAGTGCCTTTGAATGAAGGAAGAAGCGCAGGGTGAATATTCAGAATCCTGTTTTTGAATTTACGGACAAATCCCGGATTCACGAGAAACATATAACCTGCCAGGACTACGAGATCTATTTTTTCTTCTTCCAGAAGTTCGATAATTTTCTTATCAAATTCTTCCCTTGTGCCATAATCCGAAGGATTAAAAAAAATCGATTTGATATTGTTTTCCTTTGCCCTGCTCAGAGCGTAAGCATCTTTATTATTGGAAAAAACCAGTGCTATTTCTCCGTTTAAGCTATGATTCTTATTGTAATCTATAAGAGCCTGGAGATTCGATCCAAAACCGGATGCAAATACAGCAATTCTTTTAATCATCCAAATCCTAACTTTCCTTTATTATTACCTTACCGCTCCCTTTTGTGACGATACCTATATTATGCAGATCCTCTCCCATATCGCTGGCAATGCCCTTCGCTCTGTCGAACTCGCCAGGAGCAATGATTAAAACCATTCCAATACCCATATTGAACACCCGGAACATCTCACCTCTATCGATATTACCCAATTCCTGCAGAAATTTAAAAACTGCTGGAACTCTCCAGCTTCCTTCCTTTATCGAGGCGTCCATATTACCGGGAATTATTCTATTTATATTCTCATAAAATCCTCCGCCGGTGATATGGGCGATCCCATGAATTTTAACCTTATTTTTAATCATTTTACCTACCACCCTCGAATATAGCCTGGTTGGAGTCAGAAATAAATTTCCAAGTGATTTACCTCTGGTCCAATCATATTTTTTATTGAGGTCCATTTGTTTATCTTCTATCAGTTTCCGCACCAGTGAGAATCCATTGCTGTGAATCCCGGAAGAAGCTAAACCGGCTATTATATCTCCCCTTTTAACGAGACCCGGATTGATTATGGCTGATTTTTCTATAATTCCCACAGCAAAACCAGCAACATCTATATCATCTTCCTCGCTCATTCCAGGATGTTCCGCTGTTTCTCCTCCAATAAGAACAGTGTCACAATAACTACAGCTTTCGGCAATGGATTTGATTATGACTTTTATTTTTCTATAGTCTACTTTACCGCAGGCTATGTAATCTAAAAAAAATAAAGGCTTTGCTCCGCAGCATATTATATCATTTATACACATTGCTACGGCATCCTGTCCTATAGATTCATAATGATCCAATTTTTTAGCCAGAACTATTTTCGTCCCTACTCCATCGGTTGAAGAAGTAAGAACAGGATTCTTATATCCCTTCAAATCCAGTTGAAAAAGGCCTGAAAATGATGAGAGGGCACTTAACACTTTATCGGAAAAGGTAGACGCTATTGTTTTTTTAAGCTGACTGAGTACGTTTGAAACTTTGTTTATATCAACACCGGATGATTTATATGAATACTTTTTAATATCTTTCTCTTTTTCTTTTTCAGGCATTCGAAGGTATTTTCTCCTCTTTATCTATTGGGTACTCTTTAGATTCGATATTCCCTGTAATCTTTACCGGGTATTCACCATTGAAACAGGCGAAACAAAATTTTTCTTTTGATTCGCTTACAGCTTTTACTAAACCATTCATAGATAAATACTTTAAACTATCGACTTTTAGAAATTTTCTTATATCTTCCTGAGTCTTATGATTGGCAATAAATTCATTCCTTGTAGCCATATCAACACCATAATAACAGGGATAAAGCAACGGAGGACAGGTAATTCTCAAGTGTACCTCTTTTGCGCCGGCATTATATAACATTTTAACTATTTTTTTTGATGTTGTCCCTCTGACTATTGAATCATCGACCACTACCAGCCTTTTACCCCTTATGATATCCTTTAAAGGATTTAATTTAAGCTTGACGCCAATCTCCCTGGTTTCCTGCTTTGGCTGAATAAAGGTCCTTCCCACATATCTGTTTTTAATAAAACCCTCGGCATATGGTATTTTAGATTCCGCAGAATACCCGATGGCGGCAGGCGTACCGGAATCAGGTACGGAAATAACCAGATCAGCATCAGCGGGAGATTCTTTTGCAAGTTCCTGTCCCAATCTATGCCTTACTTCAAACACATTTTTATTATTTAAGTAACTATCGGGCCTTGCAAAATAGATAAGTTCGAATACACACATGGATATCCTGTCAACGGGCAGCATCATCTGCGATCTGATACCATCCTTGTCCAGTACTATTATCTCACCTGGATCAATATCTCTTATGAACTCCGCATCAATTATATCCAATGCGCAGGTTTCTGAAGCTATTATGAAATTTCCTTCAAGTATACCCAGTACAAGCGGCCTGAATCCATGAGGATCTCTTATTCCGAAAATTTTGTCTCTGGTCAATATAAGAAGCGAATATGAACCTTTCACCCTGTTAATCGCTTCCTTGATCGCATCTTCAATATTTTCTTTCTCCGAACTTTCTATAAGCGATGCTATGATTTCGGTGTCTGTGGTGGTTTCGAATCTAAAGCCTTTCTTCATCTGTTCATTCCTGAGTTCACTGAAATTAATCAGGTTTCCATTATGAACTATGGCAAAACTTTCGTTTTTAAACATACGGTAGAGAGGCTGTGAATTCTTCCAGATATTCATCCCGCTGGTAGAATAACGGGTGTGACCTATTCCGATATCGCCCTGTAGAGGAGCAATATTTTGCTCGTTAAATATCTGGGATACCAGGCCCAGATCCTTGAAAATTAAAATATTCTCTCTGTCTGATACTGCTATCCCCGCACTTTCCTGTCCCCTGTGCTGAAGTGCCTGAAGTCCATAAAATATTGTTTCTGATACTTTCTTGCCTGGTGCAAATATACCAAACACACCACATTTTTCGTTAATTTTTTTATCAGATATATTTTTTATCATTTCACCGGCTAATGAAATCTATTTTTTAATTTATCCCATCAAACAAAGTTATTATAACAAATAAAATACTAAAATAAATAAAGGACATAAGGAAGTTTAACTGTTTTTCTCACACCACTCCCTGGCGTTCTGGAACATCTTCAACCATGGAGAAACTCCCAGGCTGGCTTTCCAGCTTTCAGGCATCCACGGCCACTGCCATAGCAAAAATGCCCTTTCAGGGTGAGGCATCATTGCCAGGTGTCTTCCATCCGGTGAACATAATGATGTATATCCGTGCGGTGAACTATTTGGATTAAAAGGATACTTTTCTGTGGGCATTCCTCTGTCATCAACGAAATGTATGGGGGCAAGACCTTTTTTGGATACCTCTGCCAGGATTTTGGGATCCGGACAATATAGATGACCTTCGCCATGCGCAACCCATATACCAAGAATTGAATCTTCCATGCCTTTAAGCATAATGGAAGGGTTCTTTGATATTTTTACAGTTGCCCAGCGGGATTCGAACCGGCCGGAAAGATTGCGGATAAATCTGGGCTGTCTGGATTCGGTAATTCCTCTCCATGGTATCCAGCCAAGAAGAGCCATGAGCTGGGCACCATTGCAAACACCCAGTGAGAAAGTACCTTCCCGTCTGTAGAAGATATCAAACATCTTTTGCAGTTTCTGATTGAACTTGATAATGCCTGCCCAGCCTTTTGCACTGTCAAGAACATCTGCATGAGCAAATCCTCCTACAAAGACCACCCCTCTGAATTTATCAAGGGTGACACCACCGTCAAGTAAATCGGTCATGGTGACATCCGAGGGTTCGAATCCGGCTGAGAAAAAAGCAGAGGTCATTTCCCTGTCACCATTGCTGCCCTCCTCGCGGATAATAGCAACCGCCGGTTTTTTTACTCTCTTTAATAACTTCCCCGGAGTACCTTCAGGCTGGAAGGATAGATGATAAGAAGGACCGGACCGATTGTAAGAACTTGCCTGCTCCTTTGCCATCTTTATATTGATCTGATGCTGTTCAAGCTGATCGCTTGTGGATTCCCACCAGGAAAGAAGGGTCGGAGTATCGATATCAAATTTTGATTCACCGCCCTGACTTATAACTACCCGTCTTCTTTTACTTGTTTTTCCAAGAATCACAAAAGGAATTGTAGACTTATCTAAAATGTCGATGATGGCTGCTTCATTGCGCGGCAGATATTCCAGAACCAGGCCAAGTTCCTCCGAAAACAGTCTTGAAATAACTTCTTCTTTTTCAGGCAATTCGATTTCCATTCCGCAATTTCCTGCCATTGCCATCTCGGTCAGAGTTGTCATGAGCCCCCCGTCGCTTCTATCATGGCCGGCCAGTATTAAATTTTCTTTTATAATTTTCTGAACTCTTCTGAAGGCATTTGTCAGAAGAAGAGGATCCTCGACATCCGGAGAGTCATTGCCTATCTGCCCAAGTATCTGAGCAAGCGCAGAGCCACCAAGACGGTTTTTGCCCCGGGCAAGATCGATAAGCATCAATTTGCTTTCGCCAGGACATTTAATATCCGGAGTCAATATTTTAGTTATGTCCGGTATCGAGCAGTAAGCAGAAACAACCACCTGTCCGGGTGCCTTGACAATTTCTTGCTCTACCTGTGCTGCCATCGACAAACTGTCTTTACCGCCATCTGCAGCGATACCAATTTCTTTCATTAATTTTCCGAGAGAAACCGCCGCTCTATAGAGAGCTGCACCGCCGCCGGGAAGTTTGGCTGCCCACATCCAGTTGACTGAGCACTTTATATGCCCAAGATCGCTTATCAGAGCCCAGACCATATTAGTAAGCGCCTCTCCCAGTGCCATTCGTGCTCCTGCTTCGGGATTGATTAAAATCTTTATTGGCTGTTCTCCTATGGAGATTGCGGCACCACTTAAAACGAAGTGACTTTGCGCTACTGCTGCCACATCCGCTACAGGAAGCTGCAGCGGTCCGCAGCATTGCTGCCTTGCGACAAGTCCGGTCACGCAACGGTCGACTTTTCTTACCAGGAATCCTTTTGATCCTACAGAAGGTAACTTGAATATAAGTTTAAGTATCTTTTCAATCGAAAGGTCGTCGGGCAATACAAGCGGATTTAATTTTACGGGTATACTTTCCAGATTAAAAATTTTCTTTGGAATTTTACTTAAAATCTCATCAAGGTTTAGATTGACAGGAGTAGAGCCGTCCCGGCTGTCATGGACCGCAATCCTTCCGTCACCGGTTATTTCCCCCAGAACCTCGCAATTGACTTTTTCTCTTTCACATATATCCTGAAATATTTTTAAACATTCTGTTTTAATTAAGAAAGCATTTCGTTCCTGATATTCAGCACCCCATATTTCCAGTACCGACATCGTCTTATCTCCAACCTGGATATTTCTTATCTCGATTCTACCCCCTGTTGGTTCTACCAGTTCGGTCAGTACATTGCAGGGCCCGCCGGCGCCCTGATCGTGTATGCTTAAAATAGGATTACCATCCCCCATTTCGATACAAGCCCTGATCACCCTGTTCATCTTTTGTTCCATCTGAGCATTACCGCGCTGGACAGCATTGAAATCAAGTTCTTCCCTGTTTTCTCCCTGAACCATGCTCGAGGCGGCACCACCGCCCATACCAATACGATAAGCAGGACCGCCCACCTGTACTATTTTCATACCTTTTTCCGGTTTCTTTTTCTTTATATGGCGGCTATCGATCTGACCAATACCTCCAGTAAACATAATTGGTTTTACCCATTCGCGTCTCTGTCCGTCCGGTAGCCTTAAGCCAAATGTCCTGGTAAATCCCTGTATTACCGGTTCTCCAAACTTATTTCCATAATCGGACGCGCCATCACTTTCCCTGATCATAATCTTCAGGGGAGAAGCGAGATTCGACGGATAGAAAAATTTATTATCTTCTCCGGGAATTATATATCCCGGGATGTTCAAATTACCTGTGCAGTACCCCGCAGTACCGGCAATTACGAGTCCTCCTCTTCCGGTTGCCTGGACATCCCTTATCCTTCCTCCCGTCCCGGTTTCAGCTCCCGGGAACGGTGCCACACCGCTTGGAAAGTTGTGGGTTTCGGCAGTAAATATGAGATGATAGGTAAACTTCTCACGGTAAAATGCTGAACAGATTCCGGGATGTTTCGGTATGATGGTCCAAACATTGTAACCTTTTATACCGCTTGAGTTATCTTTAAATGCTATTATGCTGTTGGAGGGATTACCGATCAGAGGAGATTTTATTATCTCCATCAGAGTCTCGGAAATTTCTTTGCCATCTATTATTAATTTGCCCTTAAAAAACCAGTGACGTGAGTGCTCGCTATTAGACTGACCAAGCTGAAAACATTCCACGCTGGTGGGATTTCTTCTTATGATATTTACAAAAAGATCATAATAAAATTTAATATCCCACTCATCCATTCCCAGGCCTATTTTCCGATTAAACCTCTTAAGTTCCTCTGCGCCATTTTCTATCAAAGATATCGGATACACTTCTTCCGGTACAATGCCGGTCTCGAATGTTTGCAGTGGACCAGGATACACACATTCCGTCATCCGGTCGTGGTTAGTATCAATAAATTGTGACAGGTTGGTTTCAGATGCCAGAGTGTAACGCTTTGAAAGTTCAAGACGGGTGACCTTTTCCAAACCGCAGGTATGACATATAGCCACTGCGTTTGTTGAAAATGCAGTCTCGAAATTCAGTCGGGGACCAATTTCGATAATGTTCCGGTTCCTGCCGGTAAGAAACGTTTTCTCTCCAAAATTTTCCGCTTCGAATGTTTCCGCAAGCAGCCATTTGAGTATATCTAATTCAGATTTGGTAAAGGATTTTAGGGTTTCTATGTAGTAGCAATATTCTAAATTTCTATCTGCAAGCCGGTAAAACCGCTGTATCATTCTTTTATTTTCCTTGTCTTTGCCGCAACTAATAAACCTGTTTTCTTATGGGGATAGATTTTGCAGTCAAATACTTTCCAATCTACCAATAATTTTATCCACATATCTTAAATGATATTTTACATCAAATAATTCTTCTAACTCCTTCTTACTTAATAAAGTCAGTATCTTTTTGTCCTTTAACAGATTTTCTTTAAAATCACCTTCATCGTTCCAGGCATTAAGGGCCGCTTTTTGAATGAGAGCATAGGCATCTTCTCTTCTCATCCCTTTTTTTATAAGTTCCAGCAGCACCCGCTGCGAAAAAATAATTCCGCCATACTTCATTAAATTCCTTTTCATATTTGCTTCGATTATATTAAGACCCCCGATCACAAATATTGACTTCTCCAGCATATAATCAAGCAATATAAAACTATCGGGAATTATTATTCTCTCCGCTGAAGAATGCGATATGTCTCTTTCATGCCATAGTGCAATATTTTCCAGAGCTGCTATGCTGTTCGATCTCAGAACCCGTGCCAATCCGCATATTCTTTCACATATGATAGGATTTTTCTTATGCGGCATGGCGGAAGATCCTTTTTGTCCTTCACTAAAGGGTTCCTCTGCTTCATTGACATCAGTTCTCTGCAAATTTCTTATCTCCAGTGCTATTTTTTCAAGAGTCGCTCCGCAAATTGCCAGAACTGAAATCAACTGCGCATGCCTGTCCCTCTGAAGGATCTGAGTAGATGCAGGGGATGGTTTCAATCCCAGAATTTTACAGACTTTCTCCTCGACTTCCGGTGAAGTATTTGCATAAGTACCTACAGCACCGGATATTTTTCCATATCCTATATTTTCTCTGGCCTGCTTCAATCTTTCCAGATTTCTTACCATCTCGAAAGCATATATACAAAATTTTAGCCCAAGAGTGGTTGGCTCTGCATGAATACCATGAGTTCTGCCTACCATAACCGTGTGGCTGTATTTTTTGGATTGGGATTTTAAGATATCCAGCAGTCTTTTAATCTTTTTTTCAATTATTTCCATTGCTTCAAGTATCTGAAGCGAAAGAGAACTATCCCCAATATCCGATGAAGTCAGCCCGTAATGAAGATACCTGGATGACTCTCCGATATAAGAAGATACATTGGTAAGAAAGGCAATAACGTCGTGATTTGTCTTCTCCTCGATCTCATTTATTTTTGAGATTTCAAACTTTGATTTTTTTGTTATATCGTCTGCAGCTTTTCCGGGAATAATACCCAGATCCGCCTGTACAAGAGCTACTGCTTTTTCAACCTCGAGCCATTTCCTGAATTTATTCTCCTCGGTCCATACGGCACCCATCTCTTTTGTTGTGTATCTGGGAATCATAACCGCTCCTAATAGTAAAAAATATTAATAGAGCTTGCCCTGTATAATTCTATCTATGCGATAGTTAATAATTAATATGGGCTATATTAATTCTTCTAATATTTTTTCTCTGAATGTCTGGTAATTTTTTGAATCATTAAGATCCAGCAATTCTTCACCGCAATCAAAAAAGACCTGATCATAATCCGCCAGACAAATATCCGAGATTTTTAAAAGCCATTTATTGTTAAGTTTCCAGCTTTTCAGATCACTTAACCAGTTTTTTTCACCAGCGGGTATATTATCTTTTATAAAATGATCAAGATTTATCGATTTTTTTGAAACCTGCAGCAGAAAATCGACTTTATCCGTAAGAGATGAAATATTTGCTATACTTAAATCACTATCACCGGCCACTAATATCTCCTCTGACAATTTTGTATTTTATTTCTCTTCACTAATAGATACCGTGTATTTTCGAATTTATTATTTAAAATCAATAATGCGATTATATAATTTTATTTTTTATCTCAGATAATCGCTTAAAAAACTTACAACTTCTTCTTTATCTGCAATTAAATAGCTTATGCCATCTATATTAGCTGGTTCAGTAGGGATCGTAACCTGATTCATACCCTTACTGGAAAATAATAACACAAATCCTATAGAACCAAAATCCCATATCGTAAAATCAGATCTGGTTTCTGCATTCAAGACCCTGATAATCTGAGGAGCTTTCCTGACTATTGAAAAATTAAGCTTCTGCCTTATTATCTCGCTGAGTAGATACTTCTGCCTGTTCACTCTATCAAAGTCTGATCCTGCGGTCGATGATCTGTCCCTCGCAAATGCCAGTGCCTGTTCCCCGTTCATCGTATAGGTTCCCGGATCAAAGTCAGTGCCTGATAAGGGGTCGTGAAGAGGTTCGGTTACTGTTATATCAATTCCTCCCAGTATATCTATTATCCCCTTGAAACCATTAAAATTTGCAACCATTGCCCTATCGATTTCGATACCCGTTAGTTCATAGATCTCCTGCTTTATCATTTCGTCTCCGCCATATTTATAAGCCGCATTGATTTTATTCCATCCATGACCTTCCAGTTCTACCCGGGTATCCCTGGGAATAGAAATAAGGCTGTCTTTCTCTCCCCAGCTGCTGATATGATAGATTATGATTGTGTCGGTCAGGCTATTAAACTCATTGCTTTCCTCTCTTTCGTCCATACCAAGAAGTAGGATATCTTTTCCACCAGGATTCATATTTACAAGAGAAATAATCACAAATAGCAGAACGATAACTATAATAATAACCAGTATACTAATAAAACAACCTTTGACTTTACTCATATCTTGTATTTCCTGTATCCTTGAAAATTACTTATATCCTGTATGAGATAAATAATACAGAGTGTGGAGTAGTTTTTCAATAGGATCGGTCGTCTCAATTCTTACACTTGATGGAGCTTTAATAGGAACCGAGGTATAATTTATTACTACTTTAACACCGGCTTCAATCAGAATATCCGTGACTTTTTGTGCTGAGTCCGGGGGGACTGCCAGTATAGATATTTCTATATTCTTTTTTTTAAATATATCCCTGGCCTGGTTTATATCCAGCACTTCATATCCTGATATTACTTTTCCTATCACTTCCGGATTATTATCAAAAACATTTTCTATCTTGAATCCGAACCTTTCCAGCATTTTGTATTTTAAAATCGCCTTACCCAGATTACCCGCACCGATTAAAGCAATACGGACGGATCTGTCATAACCCAGAATTTTATTGAATGATTTAATAAGTTCATCTATATTGAATCCAACGCCTCTTTTACCCTTTATCCCAAAATATATCAGGTCTCTTCTCACTTCTGCACTATTGATCTCTGTATTTTTACTTATGTCTCTGGAGGTCGCAGTTCTCTTTCCCAGCTCTTTCAGCTGTACTATATATTTTAAATATTGAGATAATCTTGAAATAACACCTTCGGAATATATTTTCTCAACCATATGTAGAATCCACCCTTCGTTAATTTCTTACAGA
This sequence comes from uncultured Actinomycetota bacterium, assembly GCA_964517765.1. Taxonomy (GTDB): domain Bacteria; phylum Actinomycetota; class Humimicrobiia; order Humimicrobiales; family Humimicrobiaceae; genus Hydromicrobium. Next base: position 26,584 of record CAZFEN010000013.1, read on the forward strand.
ATAGTTTCAGTGAAAACTTTGTATCATAATTGTAACAGGATAAGCTACCTTTTACAAGAATCCCGGATCAATAAAAAAGGGGAATTCAATCTTTTATCTTAAAATTATAGATCCCATTTTCTTTTACAAAGATCCTGCCGCAATTTTTACACTTGATCACGTTCTTATCCGAGACAAGAGAATCTTTACCGCAGTAAACACAGATGAGAATATCCTCGGGACGGGTAATTTTATTTCTGTTTATATTTTCCGGCCCTTTCTTATTCAAGACACTCTTCAGGAAAATACTGGGACTGAGAAGCACAAATGAGAAAAATTTCTGATAAATTTTTTCAAAAAATAAAAGAGTTTTTGTACCGGGAAATTTCTTTAGAAGATTAAGCCTGAAGTTTGAAACACTTATTGATCTCTTTATAGTAAAATTCCTTTTTTGAAGAAGATCCGATATATGGTCCGGGTGAAAATTAAATATAGTCTCACCTATCTGGGAGGGTTTCAGGCTAAAAGGAGAAGTATCCATCTTTCTCGCAAAAAACCTCAATATGTTTTTAAGATTTCTTTTATTGGCAAATTCTAAGAAAAACAATCCATTATTCTTGAGTATTCTGGCAATCTCATCTAAAAATTTATCAGGATTATCCAGATGATGCACCACTCTGACTGTTAATATTATATTTGCACAATCGGACTTAACCGGAAGAGAGGTGGCATCAGCTGCAATAAAATATACGGATGCTAATTTTCCAGGAGTATTTTTTAAAAATCTTTCTATCCTGTCCCTGGCATTTTTTAAATTATTGAGTGAGTAATCAATTAGAACTATAGTTTCAAAATCCTTATATTCATTAAACAGACGACCATAACCGCAGCCGATATCAAAAAATATTTTGTTCTCTCCTCCGATTCCGGCAATGAGTCTCCTCAGGGCCATTCTTTCGGCTTTGTCTTCATATAATCTCCTGTCATCTTCCCAGAACTTACTGTAGTCATAACTCTCATAATCAGATTTCCTGAAATTCACTTTCCGGTACCTTTCTTTTCCTCAAATACAATTTTGGCGATTATTTTATTAAAATCTTTTCCTTGATCTTAAAAATATATATTAATTATTACTAACAATAAATGCAAATCTCAATCGAGACTTAAGTTGTTTCAACCTTTTCTTTTTTCAAATTCTTCTTTTTGCCTTTCTCGAGGTTATCTTTCTCCGGAATACTTACATGATCGAATTCCAGACTTGCCGCCACTACATCAGCCGTGATATTTATTATATTGTATTTCTTACCTTCTTTATTTTCCCAGCTTCTCAGATTCAAATGACCGCCTATAATAACCCTATCTCCTTTTTTCAATGCAGCGGCACAATTTTCTGCAAGGTTACTCCAGGTAGTGACATTAAAAAAATCAACCATCTCGGACTCTTTTCCATTTTTATCGGTCCATTTCTTATTTACAGCAAGCCCCATCTCGGTAATAGCTATCCCCTCATTCGTATATTTGATTTCCGGATTCCGGGTAAGATTCCCCAGCAAATATATATTATTCACATAATTCATAAGTAATCCTCCTGTCTTATAAGTTATTATTGAAATATAATTTTAATAAAGATTTTTAATACCCAAATTTATAAGTCTTACAATAACCGAATCGATCATCCCATGGGTATATAACTTTAGTTTTAGAAGTAGATCTGATACTACTGCTTTTTGTAATAAACTTATCTATCAATACAAAATCGAATGTCTTTTCCACGGTGACAATTACATCATCATAGTCATAACTATATTCAATAAGAATACAATTGTTTTTTCGAGCCATTTCTTCAGCAATCATATTGCAATCCGAATCCTCAAAAAATAACATGTTTTGTGCAACAGCAAGCGAAATAGCATCAGATGCATTTTTCGTTTCCTCCCTTGCTATGAAAATATGGCATAAATCGAAAATAAGAAGAAGCAAAACTGAAAATACGATTACCGCAGCCATTGCAAGAAAAGATATATTACCCCTATTTTGCGTATTTAAATCTTTTAGTAACATTCCATCCTCATATTGCTTTTAGCCTTTATAAAACCACCCTTTCCTGAAAATATTCCCTGTAAACCGGCAATACCTGCATCTTTATATATTACAGCCACCTCGATCATATCCCCGACTTTTCTGGAAGTTCTGCTTCCCGGAGTAACTATTATTTCAAGCATATTCTGATCCAGATCAGAACAAACTTTTTTTATACATGCATAGGCTTCCTGATCAGAATTTGTAGTAGCAATCGCCCTTGCTCCTTCGCGAGCTGCCTGCTCCAATATATTTTTCTGATAGATCAGTAATCCAAAATGGGAAACAGCTAAAACTATTAAAATCAGCAGAGGAATAATCAGAATAAATTCCAGTGAAGCCTGACCAGCCGAACCATGTGTTGATATTTTTAATTTATTCTTTTTCCTTTTTATCTCCATAATGATTTTTAATATAAAACTGTTTCCCATTTTTTTTATTTGCAGAGAATAATTTACTCTTCATTGATTTTTAAACCATCGAAGCTATTTTCCCAAATACCTTTGAAATGACATCAATTATCAGCGGTTTCCCTACCGCTATGAGTATTGCGCTTATTATTCCTGCAATTACTGTAACAAGTGCATATTCGAGAGTAGATTGCCCTTTCTGGCACCAGAGTCTTATTCCGATACCCTTCTTTTCTATTTTTATCTTACTCACCTCCTTCCGTAAAATATAAAAGTTTAATTTTGAACTTTTCACCTCCTTTATCAATAATTTATGGCTTTGCTCATCTATGTATATACTCATACCAGTAATTTACCATAATTATGTATATGTGTAAATACATAATTGTGAATTTATTAAAATTTTCGAATAAATATATTATAAAACCCTATATTTTATACTTTTTTATTAATTATAGTATTAATATAAATATATTAACATTATTTAAAAGAATTCTCTTGACATTAGTAATAAGATGTATTAATATTCATATGTAACATTAAATCTTTAGTTTTATTGAAAATTTAAATTTCTATCAGTAATAGAGGCTATGACTTACATTCCGTTATTTGGGCACTTTGGAATGTAACGAGCAAGTGGTGCAACCGGCTATTGCTTTTTTATTGAAAAAAAGTATGCCATCTAGCCTCTAAGTTAGATGGCTTTTTTTTGGGGATAAAATAAATGAAAAACGGAATTAAAAAAATATTAATAATATCAGTAATCACAGCATTATTGGCAGCAGTAATCTTATTCTGTGCTTTTACCTATAAAACTTCAAACATAAACAGCAGTTTTACAGAAACCAGTACATACAAACCAGAAGATATAGAAAAAGCAGGAATAGTCCAGGAAAATGTATCTGTAAAAGATAATGTTGCAGATACAGCCGCAATACTGGCAAAGATATCGGACAATCTCGATAACGAAACTAACACCATACACTCGGATTATAATGCTGAAGTTCTTGGAAGTGCTGCAGCAAATCAGGTTGCTGTAGCTGCTGCTCCGGTAGAATCTGCTGCTAATCTAAGTGATTATGAAGCAGCCGTTCTTAACCTTATCAATAATATAAGAGCATCAAACGGACTTGGTTCACTGCAATCGAATCAAATACTGACAAATATAGCCAGATCAAGATGCAGTGACATGATAGGTAATTCTTACTTTTCACATTATATGCCTGATGGCCGAAACATCTTCAATTTACTCGCCGAAAATGGGGTTTCTTATATAAATGCCGGAGAAAATCTGGGACAGTCCACACCTGCTTCTAATGGGACACCTGATGCATTCGCCAACGCATGGATGCAGAGTCCTACTCATAAGGCAAATATCTTGAGGTCCGTATATTCCAGAATTGGAATTGGAGTAGTCGATGGTGGAGGTAGAAGAGTAGTAGCAACTGTATTTATGAACTAACTGTTTAAATCATATAAGTTTACGGACGCCTAGACAAACACCCCGGATAAATAATATCCGGGGTGTTTAATTTTAAGGGGGAAAAAATCTAAAACAGCAAAAATTTTCCTCCCAGTGAAAATACAAGCGGTCCGCCTACCAGTATTATAAAAGATGGTAGGATTAAAAAAACAAGCGGGAATAATGCCAGTATGGTTATTCTTCTGATTTTTCTTTCAAGATTCTGATAAGCTTCAAATTTTATATGATTTGATTTCTGTTTCAATATTTCGTTTATGGAAGAGCCATACCTTTCTGCCTGGATGAGGAGAAAAATAAAACTTTTAAAATCTTCAGAAATACTCCTGTCCATCATATTTTTATAGGCCTGAATTTTACCGACACCAATATCAATGTCTTTTATAAAATTTGAAAGTTCGATACAGATTTTCCCCTTATACTTTTCCACAACGATTTTTATTGCATTATAAATATTCTGACCCGATAATGTTGCTACTGCCAGTAGATCGACAACATAAGGTAAATCCTTCTCTATTTCATTTTTTCTTATATTCCTGAACTTGCCAAGCAGTAGATTTGGAATAAAATAGCCTGCTACTCCTGTGATAATACCCAGAATACCAGAACTCAAAAGACTGCTGCCAAATAGACTTCCCGCAGTCAGAAATAAGATAAATAAGATCACTTTGTAACCCACAAAAGTATCCGGTGTTAGAGATATTTTATTTTCATGTTCCAATAATCTGAAGAGTTCCCTGTTTTCTTTTTTGATTTCAAACCAGCGCCTGCTAATCAGAGATCTTCCAATTCTAAAAGAAATTGAATTCATTTTATTTATAATTGCCGTAAAAAACTTTTTCTTCCCGGAATAATCTCTATTGCTCCCGGTCCTGTAGTGACTTCGGGATTTAATAAGATGAAATATGACCAAACATAGAAATATATAATACGAGAATATGATTAAATATATAAGCATGTTCCAATCCTGTTATTTTGGTACACCTGTTATTTTTTTCATAATGACTATTCCAGCGATTTCCATAACACCGCCTATAAAAAGTAAAATTATTCCTATACCGGTTGAAAAAAAATCAAATATAGCTTTGTTCATAAATACACATAATATAATCAACACGATAACTGGGAATATGGAAATAATATTTCCGGAATATCTGCTTTGCAGGCTCATCGTATCGGTCTGTGATTTTAATTTCAGGTTATGGCGTATGGTATCTGCTATGTTTGTCAGTATAGAGATCAGATCTCCTCCTATTTTATTATTTATTTTTAATGAACAAACAAGAAGATCGGCTTCTCTGCTCCCGCACTTTTGTGAAAATCTATTTAAAACTTCGTCCAGAGTAGAGTTGAGTTCCAGATCATTTACAGCTTCCACTAAGTAAGTATTAAGCGGGTCCTTAAACCACCCAATAGAATCTTTAAATATACTTCTTACCGTTTTTCCTGCTTTCAGCATTACTGTCATATTGCTTATGAATTCAAGCAGCTGTCCATGAAGTAAATTTTTTCTCTTTTCTTCAAGTCCCCTCAATACATCCAGAATATAGATTTCCAGACATATTCCAACAAATAAACTAAAAACAAGATTTCTGCATAATATGTAGAAAAACAGGGTAAGAATAGTAAGTATAATTATCGTAAGTATTTTTCTTTTGGTCCTGTATTTGTTCGTAAGAAATTTAAATACTCCGGATCTTCCATAACTCTTTTTCTCCCCTAAAATCCTGGCCTTTGGGACAAATACCGGAACCATCTTTTTCAATCCGCCGAATAAACACAAAATTGCCAGAATAAAGATAATAGAGATTAATATTTCATCCCAAATTTTCATCCCTAAAATTATAATTAAATCCCCCGCTTTTTATTCTATCCATAAATATCGGCACATAACCGGTATAAACGGCACCTGTACCATCGCCGGTGGTACTGCTTATATCATTATTCCCGTTCTGGTATCTGAATATATCTTTCACTTCCAGAATGGTATTACTGCCAATTGGTTCATTTTTATTTATAAGTTCGCTTATTTTAAGCAGCATCCTCCTGCCATTTTTTAATTTCCCCAGATGAATTATCAAATCAATGGACGATGCTATCATCCTCCTGGCAGTGGAAGGAGTTAAATTCAGTTTTGACATTAATATCATCGTTTCCAATCTGCTGATCAGATCTCTTGGTGAATTGGAATGAACCGTGGTCATTGAACCACTGTGACCAGTATTCATCGCCTGAAGAACATCCACGGCTTCTGCTCCCCTGATCTCTCCTACTATTATCCTATCCGGTCTCATTCTCAAAGAGTTCCTTACCAGATCCCTGATGGTTATCTCTCCTTTACCTTCAAGATTCGGAGGTCTACTCTCGAGTTTGATTATATGGGGTAAATTTAAATTTAGTTCCAGTGTTTCCTCTATAGTGACGATTCTCTCATCAGGCGGGATGAAGTTTGAGATAACATTTAAAAATGTTGTTTTGCCGGTGGATGTGGCACCGCTTACTATTATATTCAACCGGTTTTTTACGCAGATTTTAATAAAATCTGCTATTTTTTTGTTTATAGTTCCAGCTTTTTCCAGACTATTTACATCCATTATATTTTTTTTAAATTTTCTTATGGTAACCACTACGTCATTTACCGTTACCGGACTTAAAACTACATTGATCCTTGATCCATTTTTAAGCCTTGCATCAACCATCGGAGAGCTTTCATCCAATCTGAGGCCAAGTGGACTTAATATTTTATCAACCATATTCCTGATATGATTATTATCCCTGAAAGCTATATGCGTTTTCTTTATTACATCATTTTCTTCAATATAGATCTGGTTAAAATTGTTTATCATAATTTCTGTTATTTTTTCATCATTTATGAGGAAGCTGACAGGCCCGAAGCCAAAGCTGTCTTCATTAATTTCTCCTGCCAGCCTGCAAATCTCTTTTTGACTGATTATAATCTTTTTTTCGTCTACTATTTCTTTTAAATATTTTTCAATTTTCTTTAGTCTCTCTTCAGGCAAGAATTTGCTAAAATCTTCCGCCTTGATCATTTTTGATATCTTCTTGCTTAAATAATTTAAAATATTCGTATCATTATAGATCAAACTCATTTACTCAGGTCCTCATATATTTTTTTGGAAAAAGCAGAAATATTATTTACAATTCTAAGATTATAATTAAAAATAGAATCAGGTCCTTTATTCAATATTAAAAATTCGATATCCCTGTCATATGGGATAAAAGTATTTACCGGGTAACTTAAAATTGTATTTATACCTGTAAGTGAAACAGCAGGCTTTGTATTGAATTTATTTATAGCTATATCAAAATCATAAGAAAATTCATCACTAATTATACTTCTGACCAGTACATTTAGATTATTTACTGAAATAAAGTCCGGCAGGGAAATAAAAATGTATTTATCGATTCTATCTTTTAGTCTGAATTTATCCTGCGTAAATAGATAATAAGGAAAATCCAAACAGATTATATCAAAATGCTCCTTTAGTATATCTAAAAGTTTCTCAAAATATTCTTTACAAAAAATCTTATTTTTCTCGATTTTTATTGGCGGCAATATCAGATTTAGACTGTTCTTTAAATTAATCACAAGTCTTTTTAGAATCGAGTTATCCATTTCATTTATGACTTCTTCGATATCTCCGAGATCCCTGTAGCTGTCATCGGTAAGATTAAAAACCAGCCTGCTGTCTCTTTTACCTATATTAAGATCCAGCAGTAATATATTCTTTGTAGTTTCTCTGGCAAGATAAGTCGAGACACAATAAGTCATAAAACTGCAGCCGCAGCCTCCCTTGCTTCCGGCGAATAATATTATCTTTGACTCTTCCCCATTCAGTTTATTTATCATTTAGTTCCTTTCAAAAAATTAAAATTAATAAATAGTGCTGATTAAAAACTAAAATCCCTATATTGAGAATCATCCCCCGGGGCAAACCGATATATTGATAACTCCTCTTTCCAGTGCTAAAAAAACTTCCTCGGTTTCTGCCCTTTTGAGATAAAAAGTGATTATCAGAAGATTCCCGTAATTGGAATCGACCCGGCTATCGGTAATTACCGGATCCATAAGGAAGTTTCCCGTATCATTTTCATTTCCTGAATTACTATCTTCGGGATTGCTGTCGAGCAGTATTATTTCTTTTTCGGACAGGACTGTTTTTGAATAAAGGCTACCGCTTCCTTCATCATAATAAACAGATATTAAATCTATACGATCCCCCTCTTCCAGTAATGATCTGTCGCCATAAAAACTCACCGGGATACTTACTGCCCTTAAGTCATAAGGAATGTATGATGAGAAATTAAAATTGAAACCACCGTCTGAATCCATGCCTTCTAATATATCTTCTGTAATTATCTCTCCTTTTGAAATATCATTTATGACTTTTTCCCCTATAATTTTATCCTTATCCATAATGAATTTTTCGCTGAATACATTTCCCGTTATTTTTTGTTCTTCAATTGATTCACCCGTGATCTCATCACCTTTCTTGATATTGATCCTGGCTACAAATATAGGATTGTAATCAATGTTTTCGGGGATCTTTTCTTTTAAACCACTTATATACCAGAAAATAATTATCCCTCCAAGAACAGCTGCGATCAGAAGGATAATGCTGATTATTTTTTGTTTTACTATCAAAGATATTCTATTCATTTTATCTGTGCTTCTTATTAATCTTTTGCAATCAAGTCAAAACAGAAGTTTCAATAGGTTCCACCTATTTGCATATTAACACTAATATGTAATTATGTATATATATAATTTAATAAATAATCAAATACTTGAACCTTAGCAAGACTCCCTTAACAGTGTTATAATTACTGGGAATCATCATTGAATGATTGAACATTGCGAAAATTGATTATGGGCAGTACCTATTATTTATTTAAAAGAGGTAAAAAGTTATTCGAAAACGGTAAATTTCTGGAAGCAACAATGCTTCTTGAAAAAGCCAGGAGTCTCGAGCCTGAAAAGGGTTCTATAAGGGAGGTACTCGCCAGTGCATATTATAATTGTGGTCTATATGTTTCTGCTAAAACTAATTTCACAAAAGCCCTTAAAATAGATGCAACCAATGATTTTGCGCATTATGGTCTGGGTCTATGTCTGATAAAAGAAAATAAGATAACCGAAGCACTGGGACATTTTAAAATCGCATTTTTTATGAAACCTGATCATAAAAAATACAAAGAAATATTAGATAAATTTTCCGGATTGAAATAATCCGGTTCATTCTATTATGCTTCAAAGCTAATCAAATCACCTGGTTTTAAAGAGGATTTTTTTACTACCCCTGACTTTAACTCCAGTGCAAAGAAGGCATTTTTAATAAACGGGGTTGTTCTAAAGGGCTTCAAATCATAATAAATTGCTAAAACTTGATTATTTTTATCTAAAAACACAACATCTATGCTGTATCTCATCCAGAAAGTATGAATACTGCTGCAATTTTTTATAAGAAATCCTTCTCTGCCCTTAAGCTTTCTCCTGGTTATCAATCCAAACAATTTACCAGAAAAGCTATTTGCTTCCATTATTTCAGCAGCAATTAATTCCTTCTTGTTTTCATCAATCAAATTGATTTTAACTGCCTTCAACCTGTATTATTTACCAAGCTCTTTTTTTACTTCTTTTTCTCCTGCCTTTAGTTCTTCGACTTGCTGTTTATCTTCTCCCAATAGCAGGGTCTGAAATTCTCCTACATGAGTTTTTTCTTCCTTGGCTACGTCCATTAGAATCTTCTTAATATCATTATTCTCAGTGACTGAAGCCAGTTGCTCATATAAATTTATAGCATCAAGTTCTGCAATTATCGCAACTCTAAGAATTTCCTTATCAATATTTGCTTTTTTTACTTTTGTCAGATCAATTGGAATATCGGACATCATAGTTATCACTCCTTTGAAATTTAATAATTTTAAACCAACCTAAATCTTTGTAAATATCTACCTATCAATCCAGGATTTTAAAAGTCTCGATAGTAGCATCAAAATCCTGTAAATTCTCATCAAATTGTTCTAAATCGGTGGAAAAGGTCAGGATCCAGAAATCCGATCCATCCTTTATTATATACTGCGCCACTTTTACTTCTTTGGACTCGACAGTTTGCTCGAATATGGTCCTTCCAACCTCTTCGTTATCACCGATTTCGACGATTTCTTGTTCAACAATATCGAATCTATACTCTGCTTTTTCATATTGTTCCGCCGCACTTTCATATGTGAGATCCATATATTCTTCCAGTGATAACACCACCCTGGATTCACCGGTAATAGTAAAAATATCTACATCTTCCTTCTGCGCAATCATTTCTGCATCATATCCAAAAAATACCAGATAATCTTTAATGCCTTCTACTGCATTCGCCAATTGTGATTGACCAGATTCATTTAGATTGTCTATTACAGTATCAAGTTCTTCTTTCTTGCTGCCTTCCCATTTTTCCGGTAGAGATATCTCAAAATCTCCTACGTTAAATTCGGGCACAGTAGGCTGTGCTGCAGGTATTTTACAACCAGCCCCGATTAGAACCATTGATACTGTAATAATAATCGTGATTGATATTAAAAAAATTCTTTTCATAATTTCCCCTTAATTCTCTTTTTCATTTTCGATTAATATTTTGGGTAAATCATATTATAGCAGTTTTAGTCATACTTGTTAGTCTAATTTATGACCAATCAAATATCTGTTCCCTGGCGATTCTATTTTGATTGTTCCAGAAACCATTCGTACAGTTCTGTATTATTATAGGTTTCGGTCCAGCAATCATGTTCCAATTCCGGATAAAGGGTAAACTTTACATTACCACCACAATTTTCAAGAGCTTCAACCATTTTTACTGATTCCTGAGGAAATACAACTGTATCTTTCGCTCCATGGAATACCCATACGGGCATATCACCAATCCTGCATACCATACCAGGATTACCGCCTCCGCAAACCGGGGCAATGGCAGCAAAAATATCAGGATATTTTATTGCAGTGCTCCATGTACCATATCCGCCCATACTCAAGCCGGTCAGATATATTCTATCCATATCGATCCGAAATTTCCCACTAACATCGTCAAGCAATTTTTTAAGAACCAAAGGTTCCCAGTATCTGTCACCAGGACAAAGGGGTGAGACCACTATAAAAGGAAAATCCTTATTCTCTTCCAGTAATGTTGGTACGACTCCTTTTCTCAATACTTCAATATCATTTCCCCTCTCACCTTTGCCGTGTAAAAATAAGATCATGGGCCACTTTTTGTTTTCTTCTTTATAGTAGCTGGATGGAAGAAACAAGAGATAATCCATATACTCAATACCCGGACTGTCTATTAACACTTTCTGGGGGAATTGCCCTGTTGGAGAGAGGTTACAACCAGCAGTGGAAACAATCAAAAAAACAGTTAAAAAAGAAAGTAATATAAATTGAAGTCTCCTGATCATATTTACTGACCTTATCAAAATCATAACTCTT
>CAZFEN010000014.1:0-36052 GCA_964517765.1 uncultured Actinomycetota bacterium
GTATAGCTATAAAGGATGAGATTGAGCTTGAACTTATAATATAGAAATGTTTTGGGGTAAATTAAATGTGGCTGGGGAGGGAGGATTCGAACCCCCGCTCTACGGTCCAGAGCCGCATGTCCTACCCCTAGACGACTCCCCATATGAAAAGCATTATAATGCTATCAGAAATTTTTATGTGTGGCAAAATAAAATAATAAAGTGACAGGAAATAATATAAGGTTTAAATTATATAAAATGATGAAAACAAAAGAGTCGAAAGAAGGGCACAGAGTTTTTTTCGCTACTCGGTTTTTCTTATGTAGAAAGTAAAGACGTTATCATTTTTTTCTATCTTTAGAAGTTCATTTCCCGTCATTTTGGTCCAGCTTTTTATATCAGGTTCCGAACCGGGATCATCAGCGGTCATTTTTAGTATCTGACCTTTTTCCATGCTGTTTATTTTTTTCCTGGTTTCGAATACCGGGACGGGGCAGTAAAGACCGACGCAGTCCAGATACTCGTCAAAATTTACTTCATTTTCTTTTTTGCTGTTGTCGTTCATAGGTGTCTGTAACTATATAGTTTTTGCATGTATTATATTACTTTGATTTAATGGCCTACATTATTACAATTATTCCTATAATTTCGCTCCGCAATTCGGACATTTTTTCATTTTATCCGAGACGGGATAGCTGCATACCGGACAGTGGTTAACTTTAAAATTGCATAACGGACAATATTCAACCTCACTGTTGTCAAGCTCCATATCGCAATAAGGGCATTTACACGCTGTTTTTTTGTCTTTGCTTTTTGATTCTTTTTCAGTCATATCGACTCCCATTAAACTATTTTTTATTCTTTTGTTTTTCCTGGTAATTCTCGATTGCCTTGTGCAGTGCATCTGCACCCAGATTCGAACAGTGAAGTTTGTTTTTAGGAAGTCCGCCAAGTTCTTCGGCAACATTTTTATTGGATATCTTCAATGCCTCGTCCAGGGTTTTTCCTTTTGCCATTTCACTTACCATGCTGGATACGGCAATTGCCGCACCACAGCCGAAGGTCTTGAATTTTACATCTTCCAGCTTATTATCCTTTACTTTTATATAAAAAGTCATCATATCGCCGCAAACAGGATTTCCGACTTCACCTATGCCATCCGCTTCCTTTATTTCCCCGACATTTCTGGGATTCATAAAGTGATCCATTACTTTTTTGCCATACATAATCATTGGTACCTCTTTTCAAAATATATAAATTAACCGGTATTTTATATAGTTTTTAAATTATAAAGGTTTGAAAGCATAAACAAATATATTATTTTTAATTGATACTTTCAAGTATTTTAATTATTCCTTATAAAGTGGCGACATTTTCCTCAATCTGTCTATAATTGGGGGAAGGATCTCGAGAACTCTTTCCACTTCTTTTTGCGTATTGTATTTTCCAAGAGAAAAGAGGACTGAACCCTGTGCCATGGTGGGAGACAGGCCCATTGCCAGAAGGACATGTGAACTTTTTAGAGCCTGCGATGCACAGGAAGATCCGCTGGCTGTGGCAATCCCCTGAAGATTCAGCATAAGCAGTATTGATTCTCCCTCGATAAATTCAAAGCTTATATGAACATTCCCGGGAGTTCTTTCCGTGGGATGCCCGTTTAATTTAACATTTTTAATTCTGTCATTTATTCCTTTGATCAGGTTGTCCCTTAATTTTGATATATATTTTATATTCTTATCCATTTCAGCTGCGGCTATTTCGCATGACTTACCAAAACCTGCAATAGCGGGAACATTTTCGGTTCCGGCTCTTCTTCCGCTTTCCTGGATGCCTCCCAGAAGCAGCGGCTTTATCCGGACTCCTTTTCTGACGTATAAAGCGGCAGCTCCCTTTGGACCATACATCTGCTGGGAGGTAAAAGTATATGCGTCCACTCCAAACTTATTGACATCTACCGGTATTATTCCTGCGGCTGCCGCACCGTCGCTGTGGAATAAGATATTATTTTCTTTTGCGATATCCGATATTTCTTTTATCCTCTGAATGGTTCCGACCTCATTATTTGCATGGATTATAGAAATAAGTACCGTATCCTTATTTATTTCCCTTTTGATGTCTTCAGGATTTATAAAGCCATCTTTATCTACCGGGACCAGGGACACCTTCCATCCTTCTTTTTCGAATTCTTTTAAAGGATTGATGATTGAAAGGTGCTCTACCTTAGAGGATATTATATGATTTTCCTTGTTTTTATTGGCTCTTGCCAGTCCCCAAAGAGCAAAATTATTTGATTCCGTTCCGCATGATGTGAAATATATTTCTTCTTCTTTAGCGCCTATAAGACCGGCTGCCTGTTCCCTTGCCTTATCCAGTGCTTCTTTTGGCGGACCTCCGAAATCGTGAAGGCTGGAGGGATTACCATAATTTATTTTAAAATATGGTTCCATATAGTCAAAGACTCTGTCATCGACTCTGGTGGTAGAAGCGTTATCAAAAAATATTTTTTCTTCGGTCATAATTGCTACTTTATTATAAAGACTATAATTGCTGCTACTGCAGATGTAATTGTATCATTATTAATAATGGTTTGATTATTTCAAAAATCGATTTAAAAATCAAACAACTGTTATCTTAAAATATCCTTTTTTATAAATAATATCTGTTGACAAATCAGTCACTATTTTTTAGTATTAAAACACTATGAATAAAAAGATGTATAGTTTCAGATTAAACAAAGATTTAGTAGATAGCACAAAGGAAATCGCAAGAGAAATGGGGATATCACTTTCTTTGTTTATTAGTTGTTTATTAAAAGAAAAAGTGAGTCATTTAAATTCCGGGAAAAAAGGCAACAAAATGGATAATAATTTTATTATTCCGGATGATCTTGCTCCTCAAATCTTACGAGAGATTTCTACGGAAATAAAAAAATTAAGATCGGATTTAAAGAGTTTCTTAAAAATAAAAAAAAGTGAGTTATAAGTTTTAATTTCTAAGCTTATGGTATGATTTCTATATAATCCTTTATCCTTTTTAAGGTCAATTCTTTTCCAAGTATTTCCATGGTCCCGAATAATGGAGGGCTTACAGGACTGTTCCATATGGCTATTCTCGTCACTTCGGCAATTTTTCTAAGGCTAAGGTCAAGATCCTTTGCAACCAGTCTCAAATTCTCTTCGGTTTCTTTTGCTGAGAATCTATCATCAACCTCGTCCAGTGTTTTATAGACGATATTCAGTATTTTCAAGGAATCGATGCTTTTGTCTTTGAAATAATTTTTTGACTGGTCGCTGTATACGATTTTAATAAAAAATGGACTGATCAAATCCATACTTTCTTTAAGTGTCTTGATACGCTCTTTAACGAGCGGTGTTATTCTGGCAATTTTCCCCTGCAAATTTTCCGGGCTGCTTTCCAGATCACTCATCTCCCGGGAAGCCAGATATTTTTTTATCCGAGTTTCCAGAAGTTTTTCTAACACGGAATTTTCCATATTTCTTATGTAGCATCCGTTTACCCATAAAAGTTTGTCATAATCAAATTTAGCCGGTTTTTTATTTATGGAATCAAGTTCGAATTTTTCAATTAATTCATCGATTGAAAAAATTGTGGTCCTTTCATCGTAGGCCCAGCCAAGAAGTGTAAGATAATTCAATATGGCTTCTTTTAGAAATCCATCTTCAATATATTTCTCGACTGATATGGAACCATGTCTTTTGCTTAATTTCTGGCCGTCCTGTCCCAGTATCATCGGCAGATGCGTGAAATTGGGTATATCAAAACCCAGGGCCCTGTAAATAAGGATCTGCTTTGGCGTATTCGACAGGTGATCCTCTCCTCTTATGACATGTGTTATTTCCATCAGGGCATCGTCTATGGCCACGGAATAGTTATAAATGGGAAGATCATTGGACCTGATTATTATGAAATCCTCGATGGTAGAAGTATTAACTGTAATATCTCCGTATACTGTGTCTTTAAAACCAATAACTTCGTTTTCAGGTACCAGAAATCTTATCGCATAAGGTTTACCGCTTATTAAATTATCTTCGATATCTTTTTGAGAGAGTTTTAAACATTTTCTATCGTATTTGAAGGATTTCTCTCTTTCTCTTTTTAACAATTCCGGACTGCAGAAACAGCGGTATGCCTTCTTTTCTTCAATTAGTTTGTCAGCATATTTTTTATATATTTCGAGTCTTGAGGATTGTCTGTATGGACCATATTTGCCTCCGACTTCAGGTCCTTCATCCCAGTTAAGTCCCAGCCATTTTAGCGAATTCAATATCAGGTCTATCGTTTCTTCCTGATGCCTGGCTATGTCGGTGTCTTCTATTCTCAAAACGAATTTACCACCGGTTTTTCTGGCATATAACCAGTTAAAGAAGGCAGTTCTGGCACTTCCTATATGCAAGTACCCGGTCGGGCTGGGAGCAAATCTGACTCTTACTTCTTTATTTCTCTTATACATATTCAATTTGTCAGGGATTTACCCATACGGTGACTTTCCTTATGAGTTCGACAGGCTGTCCCGCAGGAGGATCCTGCATGTAGGTATATCCGGGTTCGGCCCCTGCAAATGGCACATATTTATAAAATATATTGATTGGGTTAAATCCATATTGAACTATCAATATATGATTTGCCTCATCCCGGGGCATTAGTGATACATCTGGCATAATGGGGATCGCTTCAGGGGGAATGGGCATCGGCACCGTTGGTTCCTGGCCGTAACGAAACTCCTTAACTATTATCTGGTCAAGCGGTGTAAACCTGTTCGGAATCATCATCTCTCCTGTTTCCGGATTGATTACAACCTGGACATTAATCGTGTCATCCTGTGGTCTTACAAAATTTTCCATGGGTAGGTCTTTTGTTGCCTCGGTCATGAATAAGTTCCAGATCATTGCCGGCTGTGCGCCTCCCTGTACTCTCAAATCATGGATATTTTCCATTTTTATATTGGCTTCCGGATACCCCATCCATACACAGGCTACAAGGTTTGTGGTAAATCCGGTGAACCAGGCGTTTTCTCTTTCATCTGTAGTACCGGTTTTTCCTGCACAGGGCCTGTCTTCGAGTCTGGCTCTGGTACCGGTTCCTCTTATCATGACCTGCTGCATAATTTCTATAGCCCGGTAGGCATTGATCGGGGTCAATACCTGTCTGATTTCTTCATCGTTTTCTTCATTGTATTCTTTAATAATGTTACCATCTTTATCCACAACTTTTAATATTGCTATCGGTTCATGTTTTACCCCATAGTTAGCGATAGTCGAAAATGCGGTACAGACCTCAAGAGCAGATACTCCGGTAGTAAGTCCGCCGAGACCCATTGCCGGGTATGGATCCATGGGAGTTTTTATACCCATGTTATTTGCCAGCTGTGCCATTGCGTAAGCTCCTATTCTCATTATAAGCTGGGAATATACCACATTTACGGATTTTACAGTTGCTTCGAGGATCCGCATTTCATTTGTATCATAACTGCTATTATCATAATTGCCGACTTCCCATGGCTCACTGCTTTCTATGTCGAATATTACTTTCCCATTAGGATTGAAGGTCATATAAGGACTGACCCCCTGCTCAAGAGCAGAGAGCAGAGCAAAAACCTTAAATGTCGAGCCTGGTTGTCTTTTAGCCTGGGTTGCCAGGTTGAATTTCAATTCCGTAAAATCTTTCCCTCCTACCATAGCCTTTATATATCCGTTTCGGGGATCCATTGCAACAAGAGCTGCCTGAGGGTCTTCGGGGTCAAAAAGAATTTCATTTATTGCATTTTCGGCGGCGGTTTGCATGTCCGGTTCCAGAGTAGTGTATATCTCAAATCCGCCTTTAAATACTTTTTCTACTCCATATTCTTTGATTAATTCCTGTTTTACATATTCTACAAAATAAGGAGCAAAAATTTCCTGAGTTTCTTCTCTTGGTCTCTGGGTTATTATAGGCATTTTTATAGTATTATCATATTCTTCCTGGTCTATGTAACCCAGTTCCAGCATTTTAGCAAGCACCAGATTTCTTCTTTCCAGCGCAGCTTTATTATCTATATATGGCGAGTATAAATAAGATTTAAGGAGTCCGGCAAGAACAGCACATTCAGAAAGGCTAAGATGTTCCACATCTTTATTGAAATATACTTTTGCCGCAGCCTGAACACCGTATGCACCTTCACCAAAATAAACTGTGTTTAAATACATCTCCAGTATTTCTTCTTTGGAATAGAGCTGTTCGAGTTGATAGGCAAGGGCAGCTTCTTTTATCTTTCTCTCATAGGATATATCGTATTTTTCCTCCGGCATATATACATTTTTTATATATCCCTGGGTAATAGTGGTGGCACCCTGTTCTATGTCTCCGGATGCAAGGTTTATAATAAATGAACGGATTATACCTTCTATATCGAATCCTTCATGCTGATAGAATCTTTCATCCTCGATGGCAATGACGGCATTTATAAGATTTCCGGGTATTTGTTCATATGATACTAACACCCTGTTTTCCTCACCGTGGAAAGTGTCAAGTAGTGTACCATCGGCAGCATATATTCTTGATGTAAGGGCTTCTTCTGTCGGTGTAAATTCTTCAAGTTTCGGGAGATCTTCAAATAATGAAGCAACAGTCTGGAATGCATATATCAGAATGCCTGCAAGTGCAAATGTGAACAGTAATTGGATCGAAAGAATAACGGCAATTATTGCTATTATTACTTTCGAAAGTTTTTTATTTTTATGTTTTTTTCTTAACTTGGACAATGTCTGTAAAAAATATTAAATAAATTTAAATCTTTAAAATATTGGATATCACAAGTAAAAAATATTATCATATTTCTTTTTTATTATACAGAGCAAACCGGCAATCAAGTTGGGATTAAATACTTCTATCCATGAGAAATTATAAATCAATGATATTTATAATGACTGTAATTTATATGACTGTGAAGAAAGGGGTAAAAGAAGTGTATAAAAAACACCTTAAATTCAATTTTTCCTTTATTTATATTATTATTACTAGATAACATTTATCCTGGTTTTCAAATATAGTAGTTAAATCAAGTTAAGCTCCAGGGAATTAAGAAAATTTATAATTGCATTAACTATATTAACTATAAGGAGTTCCATGCCTGCATTACCTGACAAAGTAATGATAGATATGCTCAAAAAACTGGTAGAGATCAGGAAATTTGAGGAGAAAGCCATCGAGCTTTACAAAATCGGGAAGATCCGCGGATATCTGCATCCCTGCATCGGCCAGGAGGCCATCCCTGTCGGAGCATGTCAGGCAATCGGGAGAAAGGATTATATTATTTCCAACCACAGAGGTCATGGCCACTGCATAGCCAGGGGAGCGGATATAAAAAAAATGATGGCCGAACTTTTTGGAAAATCGGACGGTTACTGCGGGGGCAGAGGCGGTTCGATGCATATTGCCGATATGGATCTTGGAATACTGGGAGAAAATGGAATTGTCGGAGGGGGCATCCCTATATCGGTTGGAGCAGGACTGTCATGCAGGATGGAGGAAAAAGGAAATGTGGTATTATGTTTTTTTGGTGACGGAGCGGCGAATAATGGAGTGTTTCATGAATCCCTGAATATGTCGGCAATATTAAAACTGCCTGTAGTGTATATCTGTGAGAATAATATGTATGCCATTTCTATGTGTTCAAAGGATTCAGTGGCCTGCGGAGACATAGGGAAGAGAAGCTGCGCTTATAATATCCCGGGGTATATCATTGATGGCAGCGATCCGCTAAAGGTTTACGAATCTGTCGGAAGAGCAGTAAAACATGCCAGAGAAGGAAAGGGACCATCGCTTATCGAGGCAAAGACTTACAGGTTTTTCGGCCATCATCCAAATGATCCAGCGCAGTATAGAGAGAAGGAAGAGGTTTTATATTATACCAGCCAAAAAGATCCGGTAGCTAATTTCAAAAGAAGATTACTTAAAGAAAAAGTAATTACTGCGGAAGAAATAGATAAGATTGAAAAAAGGGCGGATGAAAAAATAAAAGATGCGGTTATTTTTGCTTCAGAGAGCCAGGAGCCCGATCTTATAAAATTCCTGAAAGAAAATAAGCCGGATTAGTATCGGAGAAGATTTTAAGGAAAATTTAACTTTACAGCTGAAGGAAGAGTCGATGAGAGAAATCGAATACAGGGAAGCCATAAGGGAAGCAATCACAGAAGAGATGGACAGAGACAGGAAGGTATTTTTAATTGGCGAGGACATCGGTGTCTACGGAGGTGCCTTCAAAGTGTATAAAGGTCTTCTGGATAAATATGGTCCCGGAAGAGTTATTAACACTCCTATTTCAGAAACTGCTATAATCGGTGCCGCAATCGGTGCGGCTCTTACCGGATACCGGCCCATAGCGGAAATAATGTTTATTGACTTTGCCGCATTGGCCATGGATCAGATTGCAAACCAGGCTGCAAAAATTCATTTTATGAGTGGAGGCAGTATCGATGTCCCGCTTGTGATAAGAACCCAGGGAGGTGTCGGAAAAGGGCTGTCGGCTCAGCATTCCCAGAGCCTGGAGAGCTGGTTCTATCACATTCCTGGGCTTAAAGTAGCAATACCCTCCACGGCTTATGATGCAAAGGGGCTCTTAAAAACTGCAGTGAGGGATAACAGTCCGGTAATTTTTATAGAACATAAAATGATTTATCCTGTTAAAGGTCCTGTGCCGGAGAAACAATATATCATTCCATTCGGAAAAGCCGATATTAAAAGAAAAGGCAGGGACATTACAATACTTGCCTATGCGAATATGATCCTTAAGTCACTTGAAGCTGCAGAAGAGATGGAAAGGGAGGGAGTTGATTGTGAGATAATAGATCCGAGAACACTTGTACCTCTGGATATAGATGCCATAGTAGATTCAGTAAAGAAAACCGGCAGACTGGTAATAGTAAGCGAAGCGTGTAGAAGAGGTTCGGTTGCTTCCGACATCAGTGCCAGAGTGACCGAAAAAGCATTTGAATATCTTAAGGCACCTGTAAAAATAGTGGCGGGACTTGACACTCCAATCGCATACAATTTTGCTCTGGAACAGGCTTCTATCCCGCAAAAAGCCGATATTCTGGAAGCAGTAAAAACTATTATAAAAAAATAGAAAATACTCTGTTTTGGTATATAATTATTGATAAATTTAGGAACTTTTTTATGGTGTATCTAATATGGGCAAGAAAATAATTCTACTTACCAATGATGACGGAATAGACTCCGAAGGGCTTTATACTCTTTATAAAGCACTGGTGGAGGATAAAAATTATGACATAAGAATCGTGGCGCCGGATAAAGAAAGAAGTGCTGTTGGGCATGCCATTACCGTATTCCACCCAATTTCCGTAAGAAAAGAATACAGGAAAGGAAAATTCTTCGGATATGCAGTTGACGGGACCCCGGCTGATTGCGTAAAAATAGCAATCAAGTCAATTTTGGATAATCTTCCTGATTTACTTATATCCGGTATTAACAGGGGAGCAAACCTGGGAGAGAATATAATCTACTCCGGGACGGTTTCGGCTGCGACCGAGGGGACGACCTACAATATAGCATCGATAGCAGTTTCGATAGACAATCTGGTCGATCCCGATTATAGTTATGCAGCTGGTTTTACGAAAAAAATTGCGGATCGGGTAATAAAGAACGGTGGACTTCCCGCAGGGACAATTCTTAATATCAATATACCCGATGTAAGTAAAAAAGAAATAAAGGGTGTAAAAATAACCAGACAGAGCGATGCCAAATTTAAGGATAATTTTATAAAGAGGGTCGATCCAAGGGGAAGGGATTACTACTGGATGGATGGCGAATTCATAGGAAATGCAAAAGATATAAGTTACGATTACGGTGCGGTAAAAAACAATTATATATCAATTACTCCTATTCATTATGATATGACCAACCATAAGATTCTGGATTATCTTGAAAAATGGAATGTAAAAAAATAATAATCTGTTAAGCGGCGGATAACCGGCGGATTATAATAGAGCTAAAATGTAAAGTTAATGGAAATCAGCAAGAAACAATTTATATCGGATCTTGAAGTCGGGGGAAAAGCTGACACTATGTTTATTGTTGCAAATAAACAGATACGTAAAAAGAAAGATGGCAAAGCTTACTGTGCGGTCACCCTTCAGGACAGAGCAGGAAGTATCGAGGGTGTATTATGGACAGAAGTTTATTGCAATACTAAAGATTTTGCCGAAGGAGATTTTGTCCTGGTCCACGGAGATATAAAAGAATATAAGGGGTGCAAGCAACTTGTTATTGATTCCATAAAAAAGATTGAAAGTAAAGAAAATATAAATTATTCGGATTACTTAAAGACTTCAGGAAAAAACATCGGTGAAATGTTTGGACACATCAAAAAATATATTGCCGGGATCAAAGATCCCCATCTGAAGAAACTGCTTGATTTATTTTTTGAAGATAAAAAATTCGAAAATGATTTTAAGAACTCGGCCGCCGCAGTCCGGTATCACCATGCCTTTAAAGGAGGACTGCTGGAGCATACACTGGCGGTTACAGAAATTTGTGATGCTATATACAGGATTTATCGCAATCTGAATTATGATCTATTGATAAGCGGAGCGATCCTTCATGATATCGGCAAAATAAGGGAATACAGGACAAAGGTAACCACAGAGGTGACCGATGAAGGAAGACTGCTGGGTCATATAACAATCGGATATGGCTGGATTCTTGAAAAGATAAAAGAGATAAATGATTTCCCGGCAGATTTGAGCGACAGACTTCTTCATATTATACTGAGCCATCATGGGCAAAAGGAGTTTGGTTCGCCAAAGAGACCCAAGATACCGGAAGCTTTTATAATCCATCATGTGGATTATATGGACGCGGATATTGGCGGATATAATATCATAATGGAAGAAAACAAGAGTGGAAACAGCTGGTCGGATTATCTTAAAAACTTCGATGGATCGGTTTTTTTGAAAAAACTCGATAAGTCCGGTGATAAAAAGAGTAATGAAATCGAATCAATCAGGGATGATGGGCCGGATAATGATGATTCAGAGACTTCCAGGGAAAAAGAACAGGAAGAATTATTTTAATATGGATTTAATAAAGTACAGAGAAGATGCGGAATCATTCCTGTATAAAATAGAAAAAGAGTATTATCTGCATTTTTCGGGACAGAAAGATAATTTTAATATAAGTGATATTTATGCACAATATGAATACCTGTTTATCAGAGAAAATATCGATTATATTAAAAACATAAAGGATGAAAGTTTCGGTGAAGAGAAGAAGAAAGCAACATACCTGCTGAGATTCTGTACCGAAGGTTATATCGAAAGGCAGGTTAAAGATTTAATAGACAGAAATGCAGAAAATGAGGCGCGGGCAAATATTGTCATAGAAGGTAAAAAGATACCTTTCAGATATTCCGAGATCTTGCTTGCAAATGAGTCCGATAAGGCCAAAAGAGATGAAATCGAAGATAAGAGAAACAGGGTAATCTCAGAGTCTCTTAATGATGATCTTTATGAATACTGGGTCAGTCTTTATAAACAGGTCGAAGATCTGGGATTTTTGAACTATAGCGAACTTTTTTCATATTTAAAAGAAGAGAACTTTTTCGATTTACAGGTCGGAATGGAAAAGCTCTTAAACGAGACCCAGGATTTATATGAAAAGCATTTCACGAGTCTATTGAAAAATGAACTTAATATATCGCTTACCGGTTCCCGTAAAAGTGATTTTGTATTTATAAAAAGAGCAAAAAAATACGACAGGTTTTTTGATAAAAATAGTCTCATTCCAATTTTCAAGGATACCTTATCTGGAATGGGAATAGATATCTCTAAATATACTAATATTCATCTGGATGTGGAAGAAAGAGAAAATAAGTCTCCGAGAGCTTTTTGTAGTGTCCCCTGTGTGCCATCAGAGATATATCTGGTTGTTATGCCAGGCGGAGGGCAGGATGATTATGAAGCTCTGCTTCACGAAGGAGGGCACTCGCTGCATTTTGGCAATACCGATCCGAAACTTGATTTTGAATACAAACATCTGGGTGATAATGCAGTTACCGAAGGATTTGCATTCTGCATGGAACTGTTAATGCAGAACCGGGATTGGCTGATTGATTTTTTAAAAATGCCGGGTGAAGCAGCAGAAGAATTCGTATATTTCTCAAATCTCGTGAAACTCTGGTTTTGCAGAAGATATGCGGGTAAACTGAGATATGAATTGATTCTTCATGACGGTAAATCATTGAATGGTAAAGATTTAATTTATAAAGAAATCCTGTCCGGAGTAAATTTGATGGCATATCCGGCAGAAAACTATCTAAGGGATGTCGATAACGGTTTTTATTGTACTAATTATATAAGAGCGTGGATATTTCAATCCCAGCTCAAAGAATATATACACGAGAAATTCGGTCATGGTTGGTATAAAAATAAAAAAGCAGGTCTTTTTCTCAAGGAACTGTGGAATTACGGGCAAAAATATTCAGCGGATGAAATTTTATCCCAGTTGGGTTTTAAAAAAATGGATATTGATTATCTTATAAACTCGCTTATAGATGGAATCAAAGTTTTTAAGAATATATAATTTTATTATATATTTTTATATTATAGAATATTTTGTAATGGATAAATATTTTTAGAAAGGATAATAATTGGATCTAAAAAAGAAAATAAGAAGCATTCCTGATTTCCCAAAAAAAGGTATAGTATTCAGAGATATTACCACTCTTCTGAATGATGGTGAGGCATTCAGATATTCTGTGGACAGGATGGTCGAACACTGGCAGGGGAAAAAGATAGACGCCGTTCTGGGTGCAGAAGCAAGAGGTTTTATATATGGCGGTGCAGTTGCTTACGGGCTGGGTGTTGGTTTTGTTCCGGTTAGAAAGCCCGGAAAGCTTCCGTATAAGACACATGAAGCTTCGTATGATCTGGAGTATGGTAAAAATATCCTGCAAATACATATAGACGCTTTTAAAAAAGGTGATAGGATTCTGATAGTAGATGATCTGGTTGCAACCGGCGGTACGGCGAAAGCCAAAGCGGAGTTAGTTGAAAATATGGGTGGAAAAATCGTGGGATTCTGTTTTTTAATAGAATTGGAATTTCTAAATCCAAGGAAGATTCTAAAGGATTATAATGTATTTTCACTGATTAAATATGATTCTGAGTAAAAACTAAAACAAAGGAAGGGATCGAATATGGTAAAAGAAGATAAAAAGAAAAAGAAAAAAATTATAAAGGGAGACGGAGAAGATAAAGAGTTAAAAGATAAATTTGTAAAGGAAAGCCTGGGAGGGAAGGAAGAAGAGACCAAAGAGAGCGAAGAAGAAATGATAAAAAAGCTCCAGGAAGAAATCGATAAATTGACAACCAGAGATATCATAACACAAATGATGATGTCGCTTTCAAGTCTTGCTTATAAGAAAATGGGACTTCCTGTCGGAGTAAATGATAAATATAAAGATAAACAACAGGCCAAACTTGCAATAGATGGTTTCGATGCACTGCTTAAAGTCTTGATGGATGAAATAAGTGCCGGGGAGAGGGAAAATTTGAAATCGTCTCTATCTAACCTGCAGATAAATTTTGTCAAGGCATTTTCTTGATTGTTGAATCTATGCCGGGTTCCCGTGTGAGTATCTGCTTATATTATTTATCGGTTATCAAACAGTGTGATTTTTGATGTAATCCTTTGCTTCTTTTATAGCTATCTTTACTGCCTCTTTTGCAGTTTTTACTCTTATTATAAATGGCGTGTTTTCACTGTAGTATGGTCTGACTTCCCAGGTCTTAAGACCAATTACAGGTTTATTATATGTGAGTGCATAACCAATCTCGGAAAGGGTGCCGCAGCTACCGTCAATTGCAATCACTGCATGTGCTGAAATTATTATTGGTACATTTCTGGCATAGCCCATTCCTGTGGGAATTTTTATATCGACATATTTATTTGCATCATTTTCGTTTGCAGTGGGAAGTATTCCTACCGTAAGGCCGCCTTCCTCTCTTGCTCCTTTACAGGAAGCTTCCATTACCCCGGATAAGCCCCCGCAGACAAGTACCGCACCATTTCTGGCTATTTCTTTTCCTACCTCATAAGCGAGATCATACATTTCGTTGTCTACCTGACTGCCCCCTATAACAGATATTTTTATGACCTCTTCTTTTTTCTTTATTTTTTTCATCTCTTATTATTTTAAAGTGTAACGGGTAAAAAATCACTAACTTTATAAAAGAGGTGAAAGAATTTGAATATTTTCAGTCTAATAAAGGATAATATTATGACGCAGGTAGCTATTTGACAATTTGGTTCTTCATAGATATACTCATATACGTAAAAATACAATACAATTGTGGCAAGGAGTAAACATGGTAGAAAGAAAGCAGGATTATTTTAGGGTCCCGATAACCATGCCTTCCGGAATGGTTTCATACCTGGAAAATCTTGGTATTGAATGTAAAAAATCCGGGGGCCATAAAATAGCGAACACTATGATTGTCAGAAGCGCAATAAGGCTTTTAATGGATCTGGATCCGGATATCAAAGGTGTAAAATCAGAAGAAGAGCTCGAAAAAAGAATAAAAAAAGCTGCAAAGAAATATTAAGGACAGAGCGATAAGTCAATAACGCAGCTCATTAAAAAGAAATTTCGTAGATAAGATAAGCGAGTCTTAAGAAGGTTCATCTTTAGAAAATTCTTCGGGCATTTTGCCCGTTAATGCTCCGCAGTAATAATCTACAATAATAATATTTTTAAAATACAACCAATTACTCATTTATTTTAAATTCTAATTATCTATAATAGTAGATATTATATTTTATTGTTTCTTGTATCCATATAAAAAACCTTTAAAATGCAGGAGTTTGGCCGATATGCAGGAAATAAAAACTGATCTTGTCATTATAGGTGCAGGTCCGGGCGGACTGAGTGCCGCATTGTATGCAAGAAGAGCCGGAATTGATTTTGAAATAGTAGAAAAAAATATAGCCGGGGGGCAGATAATAAATACTGATTCTATTGAGAATTATCCGGGCTTTAAGGAAAATATAGCCGGTTATGAGCTTGCACAGAATCTGGTGGAGCATTGCAGAAAATTCGATATCAGGGTATGGGATTATTTTGCCATAGATTCTATCGAGAAGGCCAGTGAAACGGAAAATGGAAAATCATACGGTTTTAAGTGTCAGGGGGATGAGAGACTGATAAGAGCAAATGCAATAATAATTGCTACTGGAGCAAGTCCGGATAGATTGAATGTCGAAGGAGAAGACGAATTTATTGGCAGGGGTATATCTTTTTGTGGTACCTGTGATGGAGTTTTATACAGGGATAAAGAAGTTGCCGTGGTAGGAGGCGGAGATACGGCAATCGAGGAAGCAATTTTTCTGTCAAAGTTTGCGAAAAAAGTATATATAGTCCATAGAAGAAATGAACTTCGGGCGGCACAGATTTTAAAGGACAGGGCATTCAATAATAAAAAGATAGAATTTTTGTGGTGTTGCATGATAGAAAAGTTCCTTGGTAAGGGTAAACTGGAAAGGATCTTATTAAGAAATAAAAATGAAGATAAAACATATGAAATGAAAATCGATGGTGTTTTCGAATATGTCGGATGGAAACCAAATTCGGAACTGGTAAAGGATCTGGTAAAAATGGATGAGAGAAATTTTATAATAACAAATTTTAAGATGGAAACTTCCATGCCGGGAATATTTGCAATCGGCGATGTCAGAAATACGCCTCTCAGGCAGGTAATAACAGCAGTCGCAGATGGAGCAATAGCTGCGGTTTATACCGACAGGTTTTTATATAGTCTGGAACATCAGGAAAGCCGGATGTAGTTTTTATTTCAGGCTTCATTTTTTTAAGGACGAATAAATTGGAAATTGTAAAGAAAAATTCATCAGGGGAAAAAGTCACGGATATTCAGAGAAGATTGAAACTGCTTGGATATGATCTGGGAGTAACCGATATTGACGGCATCTTTGGGGCTGAAACCGAAAATGCAACCAGAAAATTCCAGCAGGACAGGGGACTTCTCGTAACAGGCATAATTGATTATGAAACCTGGCAAGAATTGGTAGATGCAGGATATAAAATCGGTGAAAGGATGTTATATCTGAAGCATCCTCCCTTCAGAGGGGATGATGTAAGGACCCTTCAGGTATGGCTTAAAACGCTTGGTTTTTATCCCTATGATGAGAATGGAATATTTGGCGAAAAAACCCGGCAGGCACTGGTAGATTTTCAAAAAGATATGAATATCGCCGATGATGGTATAGCAGGAGAAGAAACAATTCAAAGTCTTAAAAGTCTAAAGAGGATCATAATATCAAAGGAAACTTCCCAGTTTCCGTTGATTAAAAGTCAGGATAGAAAAAAAGAACTCAGCGAAAACAAAGTAATTCTGGATTACAGCGAAAATATAGAGGATATGAGAAGCAGTGATAAATATTTAAATGAAAAAATTTATATCTGCAGGAGTATAGTGAATTTTTGCAGGGATATATTATCCGGATATGATATAGAGATTATGCTTTCTATTAGTGCTGGTGAAAAACATAATATATTTCTATCTGACAGGATCGAGTATGCGAATAGAAGCAATGCCGATCTGCTGGTCAGCATCGATTTGAATTACTCGATTGATAAAGATGTCAATGGCTGCAGTTGTTTTTATTTTAAGGGCCTTAAATCACATTCGATTCCCGGATATAGAATTGCAAATCTTATTCAGGATAGAATCACCGGTAATTTGAAAATTTTGGATTGCAGGGTTCATGGGGCAAACTATGCTATTCTCAAAGAAACAAATATGACATCGGTTCTGGTGAAACCTGCTTTTATTTCAAATCTTAAAGAAAGAGAAAGATTGAAGGAATCCGATTATCAGATAAAGATTAGCGAGAATATAGTAGAAGCTATTCTGGAATATCTAAGTGACCAGTAAAATTTAGAAGAATAATGAATTGCAATCAATAGTTGATAGTTATGTATGTAATATATGATGATTTTTACCTGAAACATTCCAATGGGTTCGGTCATCCTGAAAATTCAAACAGACTTACAGCAATCAAAGGAGCAATTGACAGATGGAATTTAAAAAGCAGGATTGCTTTTAGAAAACCTCGCCCTGCCGCCGGTAAAGAAATTGAGATGGTCCATGATAAAGATTATATTCAAAAAATAAAAGATTTATCAGGAATGGGAGGTATTTCTTACCTGAACCCGGATACTGCAGTAACAGAATATACTTATGATTGTTCCCTTCTGGCAGCCGGAGGCTGCTTCGAAGGTCTGGATTTGATTTTTAATAGTAATAATAAATCTCGTAAATTTTTTGCAGCTATTCGTCCTCCCGGCCACCATGCTTTTAAAAATTACGGAAGCGGATTTTGCATTTTTAATAATGCTGCTCTAAGTGCCAGATATGCGCAGGCACGCTGTGGCGTCAAGAAAATTGCCATAATCGATTTTGATGCGCATCATGGAAATGGAACACAGGATTTTTTTTATGATGACAGCAGTGTGTTTTATATATCTTTCCACCAGTATCCTCATTACCCGGGAACAGGGAATTTCAGTGAGATTGGAAAGGGTAAAGGAACTGGTTTCAATATGAACTTTCCTTTTATGGGTAAAACCGGGGATCCTGATTATATAATTGCATTACTGGATATAATAATCCCTGTTATGGAAAGATTTGAACCGGAATTGTTTTTGATAAGTGCGGGGTATGATTCGCATTATCTGGATACTCTTTCTTCTCTCAACCTGATAGAAGAATCATATTATAAAATAATGTATATCATTTCTTATTTGAGCCATAAACACTGCTCCGATAGAATTGGAATATTACTCGAAGGTGGTTATGAATATAATGCAACTGCAGAAAGTGTTCTTGAAACTATGCGCGGATGCTTTGATAATAAGAACCTTTCGGATATAGGAAGTAAAAGCGATCTTGAAAATGGTTTGGGAATAGACAGGGATTTTTTGGCCGGAAAGATAAAAAATAAAATGATCCTGGACAGGGTAAAAGATATTTTTAAAGTTTAAAAAAAGAAGTGTTTAAAAAGAAATTTTACATCTTACTATTTTTACTGCTGACGGTTATTATTATCCTGCCTGCCTGTAGAAGTTATGATGGGAAATTTGATATAGCATATTTTTTCAAAACTGACCCCGAAAAAGCTGTTTTTGATTTTTTTCAATCTCTTGAAAATAAAGATGCAGATTACATCTATGCAAATTTAATACCCGATAAAGATAAGAACAATATCAGCAGGGAAAAATATGTAAGTGAATTCGAAATTATACTTTCTGACATAGTGAGCATAGATGTCAATAGAACCGTATATCTCGGGTATGAAAACGATATGAGTAAAGTGGTGACGGAGTTCGAGGTCAATTATGCAAGTGGAGAAATCAAACAATACAAGAAGTATATCTATCTGGTCGAGGAAAATGGCAAGTGGAAAATAATTTTCGAAAAAACTTTTATATAATAATTTTTTTTAAAGAATAATTTATGATATTTGATATAATATTTAACTAAGATTATGATTAAAAAAATAAGAATAATTTTAATCTTGCTCTTCTGTCTGGCACTTGTCCTATCATATGCGAGCGGCTGTTTTTTGGATGGCACTGATTTAACCCGGGAGAGTAATGGAAAGCAGAATAGTGACACTGAAGGGTCAGATAATAGTATCGACAACAGACTCAACGATTTAAAAAATCAAATTGTCAGTCCTCCGGTAGTTATATCCCACGAGTCCGGAGAAATAATTTACGGCAGCGGAGAAAAGGAATTAATCTTTATAAAGGGCCATGCGGATAGCGGCAACACCATAGAAGTTTATGTAAATGGTATTTTGGAACAGGGCAGCGTAGTTGTTGACAGCAGTGGTAATTTTGAAACTTTAAATGGAGTAGCAATAAATGAAGGACAGAACACCATTGAACTGATATCAATAAGCCCTTCCGGAAAAGAAAGTAATCCTACGGAATTTAATTTATTTTTAAGCGTACCTGAGAAAGTCGAGTATAAAATATTCGAAAACTCCGAAAATTTAAAAGAAATAAGCGATACCTATTATTCTACAGAAATTAATCCTGAAGTGTATATTCGCGGTAATCATCTTCCTTCTTCCCGGGTTTCTATCCTTGTGAATGATAAAATAGTGGGCGAAGTTGTAAGCAATGATCAGGGTGTTTTCGAATTGGATGAAGTTATGTTAAAACCGGGTAATAATGAAATAGCTGTCTGGTCAGTAACAGGTGACGGATTTACAAGTGCGCCGGTATTTACAAATCTGATAGTAACCACGGATCTGGGTGTGCCAATGCCCTCCGATCTAACTGGCTACAAGCAGGGAAATGCCAATTACCTGAGCTGGAATTCAAGTATCGAGACTGATTTCGATTCATATAAACTGGTCAGAGTAGAGGACCCCTGCATCAATCCGGAATATCCCGTAAACGATGTTATTGCTACTTTTAACAATATAAATACCAAATCTTATATTGATAATGAAATAGTAAGCGGTAAATCATATTATTATACTTTATGGACCCTGGATAAGGCAGGACGTGTAGTATCCAGCAATGTAGTGGCGATCCCCAAACCTGTTTATTCCATTGAATTTATTAAGGTTCCTTCTTCCATAAGCAATACTATTGCCAGAAGAGAATGGTTTTATCAGGCATATGAGCTAACCAATACCGGCAATGTAACTATCGATGTTCAGCCGATAATGTTATGGCTCAAACTTGTACCCGATACTGATGAAGAAATGGAAATTTCTCCATTATGGGAGGTACACATATGGGAGCCCAATGGTCAATACTACTATTCGAATGAGGGTATTTATTCTACTTATATTTCAGATTGGAGGAATTTTGATGGTACCACTAAGACGGAGACGACGACTACGTTCAGTACAGATGGTTTGACTAAAACTGTTACCGAGACCAGGATCAGTAAAAAAACCAGAGAGGGCAACGTTAACCTTAAAAGAATAATGACGACAACTACGGATACTACCATAACTGTAACTGATAAATCTACAACACCTTGGACCATCACTGGACCTACCACTACTACTGACACTGCTACAGAAATAGTGGAGCCTGAAAAAATAGGATCACTTATAACAGGGCTGAAGCCTGGTGAAAAAAGAATAATAGAAGTCAAAGTACAGAACATTGCGGCTGAGAACGGTGAAAAGATTATTGTTCATTTTCATTTTGCCCCCGTAGATTGTGATGGGCGCTTCTATATTGATGAGATTAAATCTACTCTTGATATCGAAGTGATAGGTGAAAGTAGAAATTAGAACCTTTAAAACATCTTATTCCTATTATATAATTTATTTTCTGATAAATTTTCTATGAAAGTGGAGTCTTGAGATTATGAACAAAAAAGATAAAAAAAATCATAAAGATTTCGGCCATATGAAAAAAGATTCCGGCAATGGTCAGGATATGGAAGAAATGACGGAATATAAAAAGCCTGGAAAGAAGAAAACAGAAGATTTTCCCGGAGAAGAAATAAAAAGAGAACTTGAAGTGGAAGAACTTGAAGAAGAGATAGAACTTTTAAGAAAGGAACTGGAGAATTATAAAAAGACCGAAGAAGAACATCTGGATAGAATCAAAAGATTACAGGCGGATTATGATAATTACAGGAAAAGAACCTTAAAAGAGCATCTGGAACATATAAAGAGAGCAAATAAAGATTTAATAGAAAAACTTCTCCCCGTAATAGATAATTTTGAAATAGCACTTGAAACCGGAATGAAATTAAAAAAGGAAGAAGATGATTTCTACAGAGGCATAAAAATGATTTATGAAAATCTAATCGAACTCTTGAGGAAAGAGAATGTCAAAGTCATTGATCCGAAGGGAGAGCAGTTTAATCCGGAAGTCTGCGAAGCGGTTGCAACCGAATCTGTCGAAGGTTTTCATGAGGGAGATATACTGGAAGTCATAAGAAAAGGTTATATGATAGACAACTTTCTGATAAGACCTGCAGTAGTGAAAGTTTGTAAAAAAAAGTAAGAGGAGTTTTAATCTTATGCGCAAGAGAATAACTTTAGGATGTGCCATAGGTTTCGTTGCAGTAATAATTATTATCGCAATAGTCCTGGTTGCCTATGTGGTGGATTCCAGAAATAAGATGGTGACAAAAGAGATAGAAACTGAAAATGCCTGGGGCCAGGTACAAAATGTGTATCAGAGGAGACTTGATCTCGTACCAAATCTGGCAGAGAGCACAAAAGCTTATATGCAGCTCGAGAAAGATATCTTCGAAATGATAGCGGAAGCAAGGGCCGGTATACAAAATGCCGGGACACCGGCCGAACTCGAAAGTGCAAGTGAAGAAATAAGTTCCATTATTGGTGATATCAGAGTTGTTGTCGAGGACACACCAGAGCTCAAGGCAAGCGAAACGGTCCGTGATCTGATGGTTCAACTTGAAGGAACGGAGAACAGAATCGCAACGGAGAGAGGAAGATTTAACGAAACGATAAGAGATTATAATACTTATATTAAACTCTTTCCCAGAAATATAATTGCAGGCTGGTTTGGATTCGAAGCAAAAGAATTCTTTGAAGCCCAGGAGGGAGCAGAGATAGCTCCCGGGGTTGATCTGGAATTGGATTAAGAGGTGAAACCGATTTTAGTTAAATTTGAAAAAAGATTAATTTTCTTTTTTATACCTTTTCTAATTTGTTTCTTTTTCCATACGGGTTTTATTTTTTCCCAGGATGTAAGTTACCCGGAGCCAACAGGATATGTAAACGATTATGCTGGACTGTTGGATTCCGGGTCCAAAACCAAATTGGAGGAGTTGGCCTCCAAAATCGAAAGAGAGACAGGCAGTGAGATAGCCGTGGCAATTGTGGAAAGCCTGCAGGGGATCCCGGAAGAAGAATATGCGGTAGAACTTTTTGAAAAATGGGGGATAGGAAAAGAGAAAGGAGATAATGGACTCCTTATATTGATTTGCACCGAAGGGGAGCCCGGGAACAGACCTTTAAGGATAGAAGTCGGATATGGCCTGGAGGGAGTAATAACGGATCTTGAAGCCTCCGAAATCGTCAATGATATAATCGTCCCAAATTTTCAAGCAGATAATTTCTATACAGGTCTTTATGATGCGTTCATGGTTATTGCCGGACAAGTCTACGAAGAAGAAGGCCTGGAACCGCTAACCGCCGCCGAAACTTCCACTGAGGTGTCTTCGGGTAATATTTTTTCGGAATTTCCTTTTGGTTGGGTATGTTGTTTCCCAATACCTTTTATATTTATCATTGTAATAGTCTTTGTTAATTTCTTTAAAAAAAGATGTCCCAGATGCAGAAAATTCAAATTAAAGACAACGACAACTGTATTAAAGGCACCTACCTATACGGAGTCCGGTAAAAGTCTTGTAAAGAGATTATGCTCCAATTGTGGATATAACGATAAAAAAGAAGTGACCATACCAAAAAAGACCAGGTCGTCTACCTGGATCGGTGGCAGTGGTGGATTTCGCGGCGGCGGTGGATCTTCGGGTGGAGGAGGCTTTAGTGGTTTTGGTGGAGGCTCTTCCGGAGGAGGCGGTGCCAGTGGAAGATGGTAATCTCCGAATTTCAGTAACTTTAATATCAAGAAAAGATAAAGCAGAAACAAAGCAGGAGTTTTTTAAATGAAGATTGCTATATCGGGCAAGGGTGGAGTGGGCAAGACCACTCTGGCGGCCTGTCTTTCAAAGTATTATGCCCATAAAAATTATAAGGTGATTGCAGTTGATGCGGATCCTGATGCAAACCTGGCATCAGCCCTGGGATTGGGTTATAAAGATGCTTTGAAGATCGTACCCCTGATTGAGATGAAAGACCTGATCGAAGAAAGAACCGGAGCAAAACCAGGAGGATATGGCGCATTCTTTAAATTAAATCCTAAAGTGGATGATATTCCTGAAAAATTCGGGATAGATATCGATGGGGTAAGACTGCTGGTTGCCGGCACGATAAAAGCCGGTGGAAGCGGATGTTATTGTCCGGAAAATGTCCTGCTTAAAAGCCTTTTCAGGCATCTTGTGATCAGTCGCGAAGAGATTGTGATCCTGGATATGGAGGCAGGGATAGAGCATCTGGGCAGAGGAACATGTGAAAATATGGATGCTTTGATCATTGTAGTGGAACCCGGTCTGAGAAGTGTCCAGACTGCCTGGACCGTGAGAAAGATGTCCCGCGATCTTGGAATCAAGGTCCTTTTCGTCGTGGTGAACAAAATAAGAAACGATGAGGAGGAAAAATTAATAAAAGATAGATTGGAGGATTTTGTAATCCTGGGCAAACTCTCATACAGCGATGGCGTCAGGGAATCGGACCTCAAATATTTTTCTCCCTGTGAAGCGGATCCGGAATTTAAAAATTCGGTAGAGAAAATCGCAGAAGGATTATCCAGGTATATAAATAGGTAATGATTTTTAGTAGACAAATTTTAACGTTGTTGTACAATAATTTTTTAAAGAAGGGCTTATGCCCATTTTTTTTGGTTAAAAATAGAAACATTTTAATAAATAGAAAACGGTGGGTATTTGTATAAAATTATTAAGAAAGAAAGACTGACGGAAGACAAAGACAGGTTTTATATTAAAGCTCCGTTAATAGCTGAAAAAGCAAGAGCCGGACAATTCGTAGTTATAAGGATAAACGAAGAAGGAGAGAGAATTCCCCTGACTATTGCAGATTATGACCGAAAAAATGGAATAATCAGCATAGTATCTATGAGAGTGGGTAAGACCACCACCCTGCTTTCCGGTTTAAAGCAGGGTGACAGCATACAGGATGTGGTAGGTCCTCTTGGAAATGCTTCCGAAATCAAAAACTTTGGCAAAGTCATCTGTATTGGCGGAGGGGTTGGTATAGCTACCATGTTTCCTATAACCAGGGAACTAAAAAGGGCCGGTAATTATATAATTTCAATTATTGGGGCAAGGAGCAGGGATCTTCTTATTTTAAAAGAGGAGATGAAGAATGTATCTGACGAATTATATATATGCAGTGATGATGGATCCCAGGGATACCACGGTTTTGTGTCCGGTTTCTTAAAGGAATATCTGGATAAAGATTTATCCGGCAGAACAGATAAAGAGATAAGCATTGCAAGAGTGGTTGCTATTGGTCCGGCTCAGATGATGGCCGCTGTAGCGGAAGTCACAAGGCCGTATGGTATAAAGACAATAGTATCCCTCAATTCTATAATGGTAGATGGCACGGGTATGTGCGGAGCATGCAGAGTAGAAGTGGGAGGTAAGACTAAATTCGTATGTGTTGACGGGCCTGAATTTGACGCACACCAGGTAAATTTCGATCTCCTGCTGTCCAGGCAAAAAATATACTGTAACGATGAAGGTGTTTGTTTCGATCTTTATAAACATAAATGCAAGCTGCCTTATAATAATTAAAAGAGATTCGGCACTTATAATGAGGGGGTTTATTATATAAGGTTGATTTTAAGATTTGAGAGATGACTGAAGGAATAAGTAAAAAAGAATTGAAAAAAGAAAAAATCCCCCGGGTACCTATGCCCGAACAGGATCCTGAGAAGCGATCCGGTAATTTCAATGAAGTCACACTGGGCTATACGGAAGAAGATGCGCTGCGCGAAGCATCCAGATGTATCCAGTGTAAGAATCCAAAATGCATAAAAGGATGTCCTGTGGGAATCGATATCAAGGAATTTATTAGATTGATCGGGGAGAAAAAATTTGATGAGGCTCTTGAAAAAATTAGGGAGAAAAACGGCCTTCCTGCAATATGCGGCAGAGTCTGTCCCCAGGAGGACCAGTGTGAAAAAGAATGCATACTGGGTATCAAAGACGACCCGGTGGCAATTGGAAGACTTGAACGGTATGTAGCGGATAGAGAAATGAAGCATATAGCGGAAGGGATTAAAGAATGCGCATGGTCAGGAGTCACAAAAAAATGCACAAAGGAAAAAGTCGCAGTAATAGGATCGGGTCCGGCCGGCCTTGTATGCGCAGCCGAGCTTGCTAAAATGGGTTACCAGGCCACTATATTCGAAGCGCTGCATAAACCCGGAGGAGTTCTGGTTTATGGTATTCCCGAATTCAGGCTGCCTAAAGAAATAGTACTAAAAGAGATAGAATATGTGAAAAGTCTTGGAGTGAAGATTGAAGTAAATATGGTAATAGGCAAGATCCTGACCATAGATGATTTGTTTAAAAACGGATTTATGGCAATCTTCGTATCGACCGGAGCTGGTCTTCCTTATTTTATGGGAATTCCGGGTGAAAACCTGAATGGAGTTTACTCGGCAAACGAATATCTAACAAGATCCAATCTGATGAAGGCTTACAAATTCCCGGAGTGTGATACTCCTATAGTTAAAAGACTCCATGCAGCAGTAGTAGGAGGAGGCAACGTAGCTCTGGATTCTGCCAGAACCGCTAAAAGACTGGGAGCAAAAAAGGTATATCTTATATACAGGAGGAGCGAAGAAGAGATGCCGGCCAGAGACGAAGAAATTGAGCATGCCAGAGAAGAGGGAATCGAGTTCCAACTGCTGACCAATCCGGTTGAAATTATAGGAAAAGATGGATGGGTAAGCAAGATAAGATGTATCAGGATGAAACTGGGAGAACCTGATGATTCAGGCAGAAGAAGACCTTTACCTGTAGAAGGATCCGAGTTTGAAATAGAAATTGATGTGGTAGTGATGGCTATCGGACAGGGGCCAAACCCACTTCTGGCTTCTTCGATTCCGGATTTAAATCTTACCAGGTGGGGAAATATAAAAGCTGAAGCAGTGACCGGGAAAACGAATGTAAGAGGCGTTTTTGCCGGTGGAGATATTGTAACCGGTGCAGCTACGGTCATACTGGCAATGGGTGCAGGTAAGAGTGCGGCTGCAGCAATAGATGAATATATAAGAACCGGTGTCTGGTAATAACTATAAATAAAATAAAAAAATAAAATTTTTTACTGCAATTACCTCAAATAATGCTACTGGTATACGAATATATATTATGAATTTAATTTATTTATAAAAGGTTTATTTCAACTATTCGGGGATACTAAAAGCAATATTTGTTAATAAGGATTATATAATAGGTTATAATTATAATATCAAATGCAATTTTAAGTTAAAGGGGGTATAAATGAAAATTAAAAGTATTTCATTGAAATTACTTATCATCTTATCTTTAACCATTTTGATATTCGGGATGGTTTTTGCAGGATGTAAAGCTCAAGAGGAACCAGCTGCAGACCAGGGATTTAATACATCTTCCAGAGATATGGATATGGTAGAGGAGGAAGAATCGTTTGCAGAATCGGAAGTAGCTGGTGAAATTTCCGAGGAAGCCACCACGGCTGATAAAGGAATAGGTGATGTTCCTGTAACCGGTGACAGAAAAGTGATTAAAACTGCCCACATCGAGCTTGAGATCGAAGCGGGGGAATTCGATGAAATTCTATCCAGACTCACGAATCTGGCCGAACAGAACGGAGGTTTTATTTCGAATAGCCAGAGTTATTCCGATTCTGAGGGCAATATAACCAGTGGTAACATAACTTTAAGGATCCCTTCCAATAAATATACTTCTGCTCTGGAGAAAGTCAAAGATATGGGTACGGTTAAGAGTACCTCAAGCAGCGGACAGGACGTAACGCAGGAATTTACCGATCTTGAAAGCAGGCTCAGAAACTACGAGGTCCAGGAAGAAGTCTTGATTGATTTGATGGCACAGTCAAAAAAAGTTACTGACACTTTAGAGGTTCAGAGGGAATTGAGTAATGTTCAGGAACAGATCGAAATAATCAAGGGAAGAATGCAGTACCTGGATGATCTAATATCTTTTTCTACCATTGATGTTTACTTCTATGAACCCGAACCGCTAACTACTACCGGATGGGGATTTGTAGAGTCATTGAAGAATGGTTTAAGAGGAGCCGTAAAAGTATTGAATTGGCTAGCAGCGGCAATACTTTTCACTTCTCCATTATGGATCTTAGCAGGGATAATATTACTGATAGTATGGCGTGTAATAAAAGCAAGAAACAGAAGAAGAGCCAGGAAGGAACAAAAATAATGAAAAGTAGCTACGCCTTCCGCCGTACTCTGCTTGTTTTCGCATTAGGAGTCTTTGCAGGTCTTCTTATTGCGCCTCGTAAAGGGGAAGAAACCAGGAAAATATTAAGAGAACGTATGGAGGAATGCTGTAAAAAGACCTGCGAATTTATTAGCGAAAAAACAACAGAGGTAAAAAAACAGGCAGGAAAATATGCAGAAAAATTAAAAAAGAATATGGAAGAATCCTGATAGTAATTTTTAAAGTTGCTTTTACAAAATAAAAACTACCGGCTTTTAACCGGTTAAATAAATTACCCCGGCCAGTAATTGATGGTCAATTATTACGTTAATCATTGTATCAATCATATACTTAAATCTATTTTAAACTGCTAAATTAACTCTCTTATTCAAGAAACAATTGATATATCTTTACATCCAAACAGATATAAATATTTATTGTGCGATTAGATAGTAGTATAATATAGTAGAAGAATAACCTTTAGGATGGTCATTATAAATTGCAGGATATATTATTAAAACATTTCTTTAATAAGCAGGGGGTTTGCAATGAAGAAAGGTAGAAAAAGGAACCCAGATTCAATTGAAAAAACTGAAATCAATTATTATAAAACACTAGATTCTCTTCTTGAAGGCTGCCAGATAATTGGTTTTGACTGGCGTTATCTATACCTGAATGATGTTACGGTAAAACATGGACACAGACGAAAGGAAGAGTTGTTGGGCAACACCATGATGGAGATGTACCCCGGTATCGAGAATACTGATATGTTTGCAAAACTTAAAAGCTGTATGGAGAAGCGTATTACATATCTGATAGAAAACGAATTTACTTACCCCGATGGCACTAAAACCTGGTTTGAATTAAGAATTGAACCGGTGCCTGATGGTATATTCATTCTTTCGATTGATATTGATGAGCGGAAAAAAGCCGAGGAGGAATTAGAAAAAAGTTTTAAGTCTCTAAAGAAAAACTTTAGAGATGTTATTAATGCAATGGCTAAAATTGTTGAAATGAGAGACCCATATACCGCAGGTCATCAGCATAGAGTTGCTGATCTGGCAACGGCCATGGCAAAAGAGATGAACCTGGAAGACCAGCAGGTAGAGCAGATCAATATGGCAGCTATAATCCATGATATTGGTAAGATTTATATCCCGCCGATTATTCTGAGCAAACCTGGAAAACTAACCGATATAGAGTTACGGCTTGTAAGGACACATGCAAGCAGCGGATATGATATTATTAAAAATTTTGATTTTCCTTCATCTTTTGCAAAATCCATCCTGCAGCATCATGAAAGGCTGGATGGCTCCGGATATCCTCAGGGATTGAAAGGAAAAGATATATGCGTCGAAGCAAAAATCCTGGCAATAGCGGATGTTGTAGAAGCTATGGCATCACCCCGGCCATATCGCCCGGCTCTGGGTATCAATAAAGCATTGGAAGAAATCGAACTTCATAAAAATGTTAAATATGATCCCGCCATTGTCGATATATGTCTGAGACTTTTTAGGAAGAAAAGGTTTAAATTCGAAAAAGAATAGGATTTTTCCATATTTCCTTTATACTTTTGAAACAATACCAATAAAAACATCTACAAGTTTAGGATCAAATTGTTTTCCTGCATATCTTTTTAATTCTTTTAGGGCTTCTTTTTTTGTGACTGCCTTTTTATAAGTCCTACCGGTTATCATGACATCATAGGCATCGACTATTGATATAATGCGGGATGTAAGTGGAATATTACCACCCTTTAGACCATGTGGATATCCATTCCCATTCCACCATTCGTGATGTCCGAGAACACCTTCGGCTATATGTGCAAGTTGAGGATTTGATTCACAAATATTATAACCAATCTCTGAATGTTTTTTTATTAAAACCCATTCTTTTTTTGTAAGTCCTCTTTCGCTTGTAAGTATTTCTTCGGATAATGCAATTTTACCAATATCATGAAGAGTAGAAAGCAGTGAAAGTTCGTCTATTTTATTATTTGGAAGGTTTATAATTTTCCCCATTTCTTGTGACAGCTTTTTTAAGCGTTCGGCATGATCTCTAGTTTCAAGACTTTTTTCAAATAATGTTCTTTCAAGTGACGATATTATTGAACTATATATGCTTTTTCTGTCAATTAGTTTATGTCTGTACATATTATCTTCTGCTTCTTTTATCACGTCTTGAATATCCTGGTTTATTTTTTCTTTTGTTGCCGTTCCTAAAGATATGCTTATGGGTATTTTGTGTTTACTGGTTAAAATGCACACATTTTTTATTCTATTTATAATCTCTTCCGCACTCTCTTTTTTAGTTTGAGGAAGTAGAATTGTAAACTCATCTCCTCCCCATCTTGCAATGACGTCTTCTTTTCTACAAAATGCTTTTAGTAATTCTGCTACTTTAGCAATTAATCTATCACCTTCCAGATGGCCTAAAGCATCGTTTACCAGTTTAAGTCTGTTTATATCACCGATTGTAAAACTTAAGGGAAGCTGCCTTTGCGTATCCTGTCTTTTTATTTCTTCTTCAAAATAAGCCCTGTTGTAAAGTCCAGTAAGATTGTCATGGAAAGATAGGTATACAATTTTTTCTTCCGATTTTTTACGCTCCGTTATATTTCTTACTATTCCTTCATAAAAGGCTGGTTTTTCTTTTTTATAAATTACCCTGGAGCTGATCTCCACCCATATAGGAGTTCCATCTTTTTTCTTTAGTTGTGCTTCAAATAATT
Organism: uncultured Actinomycetota bacterium; assembly: GCA_964517765.1. Taxonomy (GTDB): domain Bacteria; phylum Actinomycetota; class Humimicrobiia; order Humimicrobiales; family Humimicrobiaceae; genus Hydromicrobium. The sequence goes on from CAZFEN010000014.1 coordinate 29,839, forward strand.
TATTTCTTTTCTTTGAAGATAACCTATATTTTTTAGAAACATATATTTGGTTTGGAATGTTTACAGAGAGTAATTCTTCCTTACTGCCATACCCCAGCATTTTTACAAGCGCCGGATTTACATCAATATAATCTCCCTCTATAGTACTTTTATATATACCATCAAGAGAATTTTCAAATAAGGATTTGTAGTGTTCTTCATTTTTTTTAGAAAGATGCTCTGTCTTTTTTTGTATATCGGACAATCTTGAAAGTTTCAATGCTATGGTTTTATAGGAACTATCCGTCTCTTTTTTATTTATTGCTGTGCTGCCGTTTGGAACTTCTCTAAAATTGGATTTATTTTTTTTATGGTTGATAGTTTTATTATTTATTTTCATTTTATTTAATAAATAAATAATTTTTTATTATTTTAAAAACTATTTACTATTTTTAATATTAAAATACATTTTAAAACTTTTTTATTATATATATTTTACTAAGTTATTATATCATTATAGTATATAAATTTCTAATGTTATGTATATACATCAATTATCATCAACTTTGATTATAAGATTAATATTTAATATTGTTTAATGTATAATATCTATATGGAGATTATTAAATTTTTTAATACATATATAAATTCTATTAATGGGATAAGAGCTATCCTGGGTGTAGTTGAGCTCATGATACTTGCGGGTATTGCTATTTTCGCATACAGGTGCTTTAACAGAGTAGTCAATATTAATATAACAGAAAAGAAAACTTATAGATTGAGAAATAAAATATTTTCAATACTGAGTGTTTCAATTAATAATATTTCCAGGATATCACTGGCTAAACCTAAAATTATTATAACTAACTTTGTATATATAAGAAATTTATTAAACTATTTAGGGAATATAGGAATAGATAGCATAGGAGAACTTGTGCCTGTTATTGATATTGAAGGACTGGATAAGAATATGTTTAAATTATTATTACTTAGCACTATTGAAATTGAAGCTGGATTGAAAAATTATTTAGAATGTAAATCAGTGTATACTAAGTATATTTTTTTTAAATTATATAAAAGAAAATTGTTAAAAGAATTTGTAAAAAGTTTTTTGGAAAAGAATATTAAAGATATAAAGCCTGAAGAAGATCGAAAATTACTTATTGAAATGTTATATTCTCTTACTAAAGAATTATATTCAAATTATGATGTTTTATGTGAATATATTAAACAATTTAAGTTAGAAAAAAAGAATCTTGAAGGTTTCTTCAAATATATTATGTCAATAAAATCTGAGCATATTTTAAGAACCTCAAAAAGAATAAATCCAAATGAAAATATTATAGTTGATAGATTTTATATTTTTCATAAAACTAATTTCATGCATCTGGGAGCTCAACTGAGATATGGAAGGATTAAAAAGGGCAGAAGAACTTCAACCACTTTTGTTGGTCTGTGAGATTTTTTCATTATTTAAAAAACACTCATACTTCAATGCAATAATGAATAATGGGAAAAAATATGCAATAATATTAGAGATTTATAAAAATAGTAATAAGCCGATATGAATAGTATTAAAAGATTTGGTGTCTCGATTGAAAGTAATTTAATAGATAAATTTGATAAATATATCAAATCTAAAAACTACACCAACCGTTCGGAAGCATTGAGAGATTTGATCAGAAAAGAACTTGTAGGAGAAGAATGGCTGCAATTAGATAAAAATGCGGCAGGTGCAATTGTTCTGGTATATGACCACCATAAAAGGGAGCTTGTAGACAGTCTGATAGATATACAACATGATTACCATAAAATTATCGTATCCACACAACATATTCATCTTGATCAGAGGATATGTCTTGAAATTGTAGTAGTTAAAGGGAAAATTAGTGAGATTTACCAGTTAGAATCAAGATTAAAATCCACAAAGGGTGTAAAGCATATCTCTCTTTCAAAATCCACATTAGCCGAAAATATATAAAGCATAAAATCCTAAAAATAAAAAATAATTTTAATTGACAATTCTGTTTAGCGGTGTTACTTTTTTTATATTAATAACACTATAATAAGGAGGATAAATGCATATTCCGGATGGATTTTTGGATCTAAAGACGGTTGTGACAACAAGCATAGTTTCAGCCGGTGGACTGGGAGCTTCAATTTACAGGGTAAAAAAGATTTTTAAAGCCAGGACCATAGCAATAATGGGAGTACTGGCTGCTCTTATTTTTGCTCTGCAAATGATCAATTTTTCAATTCCAGGTGGTACTTCCGGGCATCTTTTAGGAGGGGCGCTTTCTTCAATAGTTGCAGGGCCTTTTGCCGGATCAATAATCTTGAGTGTGGTTCTAATTGTTCAGGCACTTATATTTAATGATGGAGGTATAACAGCGCTTGGAGCAAATATATTTAATATGGCTATAATTGGAGTTTTTAGCTCCTATTTAATTTATTATCTCATTCGAAAGATATCAAAATCCAAAGTTAATTTCTATATTGCGATTGCAGCTGCATCCTGGTTCTCTGTTGTTTTTGCATCATTCTTTGCTGCACTTGAACTGGGCATATCAGGTACTTATGAAATGGCGGTTACAATGAAAGCCATGGTCCTCGTTCATATGGTAATAGGAGCAGGTGAGGCTATTATTACAACAGCGATTATTGCCTTTGTTGACAGGATAAGACCCGATTTAATTCTAACTAATGAAAGGAGCCTTTAATCATGGATGAAAAGAAAATTACAAATTTTGTTTTAGTTGGAATAATTGCGGCTTTAATTATTGCAGTTTTTATTTCACCTTTTGCCTCTTCTTTTCCTGACGGGCTTGAAAAAATTGCAGAAAACTTTGGATTTATAGAAAAAGCTCAAAATGCTGTAAGCGACAATATCTTTTTGATTCCTGATTATACATTTGGTGCTGTGGATAATCCTTTATGGCAGGGTGCACTCGCGGGCCTATTCGGAGTTCTAATAGTACTGGCAATCTTTGGAATCATTTTTTTAATTTACAGGGCAGCATCAAGAAATAAAAAAGTGTGAAACAATTAATCATTGGAAAAAATAGCAGAAGCATCAAAAGTTTTTAAGATAAACGCCAGAGCAAAGATAATAATAACTCTTGTATTTTTATTTTTTCTTATAAGTACAGCCAGCGGTCATTATTATATTTTATTGCTTTATTTCATATTAAGCATTTTAATAGCTATATTATTTAAGCCTGATTTTTATCTTTTAATAAAAAGAACGCTGCTGCTTTTTTTGTTTCCTTTTTGCATTTCAATATTTATTCCATTTGCAAATAAAGGAAAGATATTATTCGCGCTAAATCTTAACTTTCTTAATATAACTATGACCGACAATGGTATTACCATTTTTTTAACAGTTCTTATGAAGTCATTTATCTCAATTCTATTATTGTCTTCGCTTGTGATTTCAACATCTGATATTGAACTTTTAGATGGATTAAGAAAGATACATGTTCCTGCCATAATAGTTACTATTATATTTATTATGTACAGGTATTTTTTTGTATTAAAAGAAGATTCCAATACGGGTCAGCTTGCTATAAAAAGCAGAATTTTTCAGAAATCTTATAAGACTTTAAGTAAAAGATTAACATCTCTTGCAGGTAATTTGTTGATCAAATCATTTGATAGAGCAGAAAATATTTACAAGTCTATGGAGTCAAGAGGCTTTGATGGTAATTTCCATTTTATTGAAAGAAACTTTGATACAGGTAAATTAAATTGGATTTTCACCATTTGTTTTATTTTAATGATGGTCCTGGTTAAAATAATCGAATTCTTAAAAGTACTATCTTAGTTGTTTTTATTTAAAAGTTTTAGTTTCCGGAAGTTAATAAAATATAAAATGAATAATAACATCATAATCGAAGTTAAAAATCTTAAGTATAAATATAGATCGATTATAAGAATAAATGATAAAGATGAAGCTTCTGTAGAATATAAAGAGGCATTGCAGGATGTTAGTTTTATTGTTGCAAAAGGAGAGAAAATTTCGATAATCGGGCCAAATGGTGCAGGAAAATCGACACTTCTTTTAAATCTGGCAGGACTTATGGAACAAAAAAATAGAAGTGGCGAGATTCTTATTTCAGGAAAAATCCTGGATGATAAAAACCTATATAATTTAAGAGAAAATATAGGATTTGTTTTTCAGGATCCAAATGATCAGCTCTTTTCTACTACTGTTTTTGATGACGTTGCCTTTGGGCTTGTAAATCTTCTTAACAAAAAGAAAGATCCGAGAGCAAGGGATAAAGAATTCATAAAAAATGTGGTTAATGAAAGTCTGGCAAGTGTAAATCTTTTTGGCATTGAAAATAATATGCCCCATTTCCTGAGTTTCGGGGAAAAAAAACTTGCAGCTCTGGCAACAGTATTATCCTACAGCCCGGAGATATTACTGTTGGATGAACCATCAAGCAACCTGGATCCTAAAAATAGAGGGGATTTTATAAAATTAATCAAAGGATTAGAAAAGACAATGATAATAGCGACTCATGATCTGGACCTTGCTTATGAATTTTCGGACAGGACCATTATATTAAATAAAGGTAAAATAATTTTTGACGGCAATACAAAAAGTATCTTAAAAGATAAAGATTTCCTGGAAGCTAATAATCTTTCTTTACCGCTTATGTTTAAAAATTTAATATAATAATAAGTATTTAATATCCTACTCGGTATAGTTCTCAACAACCTGCACAATTATTAACTGAAAGATTTTACCTGTTGCAATCACTTATAACTCAGATTTATATTTAAGATATATTGAAACCTATATTATTGAATGATAGGATGGGAATTTAATAGAAAGATTAATATTTAAATATGAGAAAAACAACAGAAAAAAGTAAAAAATTAAATAGCGGCCCTGATAGACGATTGATTAAAAGGGAAGATAGCGTACTGGTGGTTATTGATGTCCAGGAAAGGCTAATACCTGGTATAAGTAACCACAATAAAATGATAGCCAATATAGTTAAATTAATCCGATTTGCAGAAATAATTGGCATGCCGGTAGTAATGACTGAACAGGAAAAGCTAGGGGCCACTGTTAAAGAAATCAAAATGGAATTAACTGATTTGGTTCCAATTACAAAGATTGAATTTAGTGTATGGAAATGTAGCAAATTTGTTAAAAAATTAGATCAACTTTCAAGGAATAATATCATTCTTGTCGGTATAGAAACCCATATTTGTATTGCACAGACTGCTCTGGAGCTCTTACCCAATTTTAATGTCCACGTTATTAGCGATGCGACATCATCCCGGTCAGTGGAGAACAAGGATATAGCATTGCAACGTTTAAATCAAAGCGGAGTGGTTGTTAGTTCAACAGAAATGGTTATTTACGAGCTTATGGGAAGAGCAGGAACTGAGGAATTTAAAAAAGTCCTTAGATTAATTAAATAGCTATAGGGATTGTGAAGAAATATGAAAAAAATTTTAATGTTTATATTTATTGTTATAATATTAATAACAGGTTTATCTATAAGTACAGGGTGCAGCAATATGAAAACGGAAGAAAAAACTGAAGAGATCACTCCGGCAGAAGATATAGAAAACAAAAACTATGAGGAAGCAGTGGTTGGCGGCGGATGTTTTTGGGGTATCGAGGCAATATTTGAGCAGCTTAAGGGAGTAAAAAGTGTTGAATCCGGCTATGCCGGAGGGTCAGTGGAAAATCCCACTTACGAGGAGGTTTGTTCTGGAAATACCGGACATGCTGAAGTTGTAAGGATTACATATAATCCGGAAATAATAAGCTACAGGCAGCTGCTTGAAGTGTTTTTTTATATTCATGATCCTACAACTTTAAACCGTCAGGGAAATGATTCAGGATCGCAGTACCGTTCCATTATATTATTCGAAAATCTGGAGCAGGAGCAAAAAGCAATGGGACTTATTGAAGAGCTTGAAAGGCAAGAGCTTTATGATGATCCTATTACTACAGAAGTTAAGCCACTTGATACTTTTTACCTAGCAGAGGAATACCATCAATCTTATTATGAAAAGAATAACATCCAACCATATTGTCAGTCTGTTATATCTCCAAAAGTTAAAAAATTCTCTGGTAAGTTTGGAGATCTATTGAAATAATAATTTTTTGGTAATTCGCTTATTTACGGTAATAATTATGTAATTAGTCCAGAACTCGGCTTACAGACTAACTCCAAAATAGCTAATAGAGGTTTTTAAAAAACAATCT
>CAZFEN010000015.1:0-2017 GCA_964517765.1 uncultured Actinomycetota bacterium
CAGGAAAAATTTTTTAACCGTAATGCCCTGACCACACTTCCCCATGAATATGACCTTGATGATGAAAACAGGGATTTCCTCTGGCAGCCAGGCGATGTAGTTTATTTTCGTTTTGATGAAAACAATATTGATAAGGACCGCGGAGGATTTATTTCTCCTCATACCAATGACAGCGGGATCAATCTGGTTATAATGATTTCCCCTGAAAATAATGCACTGGAAGAAGTCGATGTACTTCAGGAATACGAAATTGTGGGACACTATCGCTACCCGCAGCCGGAAGTAGATTAAATTTTACTGCTTTGCTATTGAAAAATAAAAGGATTGAAGTTGGTCCTGTAATCAAACCAATCCACTTTTTCAACTCTTTTTAAAGAACCGACTATTTTATAGGTAAGCGGCGTAAATACAATCTCAAGGGAAACCTTAAAAACGTAATTGGAAATAATGATAAGGAGCACCAGATCATTTGGATATACTCCCAGAAAAGCAATAACTACGAAAATGATTGTGTCAATTCCCTCGCCGACAACCGTAGACCCAATTGTCCTCGTAAAAAGCCATTTTCCTTTTGTAAGGATTTTCATTTTTGCCATAATAAAGGAATTCGAAAATTCTCCTGCAAAATAAGCAATAAGAGAAGCAGTGACTATTCTCGGTGTTTGTCCGAGTATTCTCATGTAAGCTTCCTGATATTCCCAGCCGATTGCGGGTTTGATCAAACCTATTAGTCCGAGGGTCAGAGACATAAGGGCCGCACAGAAAAATCCTATCCATATTACCTTCCTGCTTCGTCTGAATCCATAAACTTCTGTCAGTATATCCCCAAAAATATAGGATAGCGGAAAGAGAATCGTTCCGCCGTCAAAAGTAAATTTCCAGATTTCCACGATTTTAGATGAAGCTATATTGGAAATAAGAAGCACCGCGACAAAAAGACCGGTTATAAGATCCAGATACCTGAACCTTTCAAAATTGGGATTACTTACCGGGTTATTGAAATCGATTTTCATTTTCTTATGGCTCTATTATATTTCTAATAATCAAAATCCATGAATTTTATATTATACAACAAAAAATATTTGTTGTACCCAAAAAGAACCTTAACGGCTATTCCCTTGATTAAAATTTTGAAATAATAGTATATATTGGGTTATAATGATTTAAATGATATTTAATTAATTTTTATAAACCGGGGGTTTTAAAGATGGACGAAAAGAATAAATTTGATAAAAAAGATATAAGCTACATAATAGGAGGGGCAATAATAGGAGCAATCGCCGGTTATATCATAAAGAGGGTAGGTATAAAAAACTTGATGGGTTTGTTAAAAAAGAAAGAAATCATTCCTTCCTCAATTTCAAATTTACTGGATGAATTTACATCAGGTAGAAAATCAGAAGAATAACTCCCTGTCAGATTAAAAATTAATTTAACAGGGAATCAAATATAATACTTTAAAATTATTTTTGTAGTTTCTTTATTTTTTTGTCAGTTACTTTCTGGGCTTTTTTCTCATTACCATAAAATAATAAACGATTGCTGCTACGCCATTTAGTTGACTTACAAAAAAGGTCACTATTAGAATAACGAGCCACATGGTTTTGGCATTCTCTCCGCCTGTTCCGGCCGGGAACTCATTTGGTTTCCTTTTTGCGCAATCCACAAGAGCAATGATCCATACAACAAAGAAGAAAAGCCCTATCAGGCCTGCGATTACCGCGAAGCAGATAAGCACACCCGCAAATCCGCTAGCGGCCATCCCTTTCCAGACCTCTCCTGCCTGCCATCCATACCTGCAGCCGGTTCCAAGAAGCGACATCACGGCAATCAACAAGAGCGAAGCCGGTAGTAATATTCTTTTCATTATGCCTCCAGTCAGTTTATAAATAATATTATTAAGAATTTTTATTATTCTAACATTAATAAAATATCCATTCAAACTTCAAAAATCATTTATATTCCGCTTCCCTTAATTTCGGAGAGTCAAACCAGGAACCTGATATTTTATAAATTC
>CAZFEN010000015.1:2117-32416 GCA_964517765.1 uncultured Actinomycetota bacterium
ATTTTATAAATTCTTCTTCTGTAACTGCTTCAAGCATACCGGCATCCATATCTTCTTTATAAGCAGAGTAATCCTGATTATTCAGAGCAACAAGATATCTTTCTGTTGCCTGATTTGCAAAAGATAGTGCCTGCTCATCGATCGGTCTGCATCCCATAACAAGTTGCACCAAGATAAATACCAATAAAATCAATAATATCAAATTTTTTCTTTTCACTTTAAGATCTCCGTACCTGAGTTTTAATATAATAAATATTCTTTATAAATCTTAAATAATTTAATCATTCCGGAATTTAAATCAATTCCCCATTTCCAATAATACTTCCAGATCGATATCTAAAAATATTATGAAAGTATTGTTCCGGGTTTCAGCCAGCACAAAAGCTTGCTCATCTGTTCCTTTCGAGGCAAGTAGTATCGTACCCTGCCCATCATTTTCGCCTTCAGCTATATCCTGTATTTTCAATATCAACCATCCTTTGCTGTGAAGTGTCTCGTAATAATCAAGGACTTCCGTTTTATTATCAGGAGTAGAGTATATGGTAGTTGTAAACTCCTCGTCTTTTATATCCCCGGGCAGATTTTCCAGGATTGAAAGATCTTCTTTGGATAAACTTGCACCATACTTATCAATTAAACCCGTAATCTCATTCATGTTACCTTCTACTTGTACAAGAACCATAGAACCAGGATAAATCAAATCTTCATTAACAAGACTCAGATCGATTTCCTTGCCGGTTTTTATCTCAAATCCGGTAATTCTTTCAATATATGAAAACAAAGGACATACACATGATGTACTGATAACAGTAATAATCATAAATAAAAATATAGCGGTAAGCAATAATTTTGATTTTGTATTTCTTTTCGCTTTCATTGCAAACACCCTCCAACTAATAATGGTAATATTTAATTATGCACAGTATAGAGAAATTGTAAAATGCTTAAATGTGGACAATTCTTATCTTGTATATATCCTGGGGATCCTCTTTTTGAGCATACATACGACTTCATAGTTTATGGTACCTATTAATCTGGCAATATTATCTGCAGTTATTTTTTGATCTCCAGAATCACCTATAAGGATAACTTCATCGCCCACATTTATATGGCTTTCTTTCGCAATATCGGTAATATCTATCATAAACTGATCCATTGTGATATTTCCTACTACAGGTGCATATTTTCCGTTAATTAAAACCTCAGCTTTATTTGCCAGCGATCTTGGATATCCATCCGCATAGCCAACAGGTACGGTAGCGATGATACTCTCTCTTTTCGTTCTAAAGGTTCCGCAATATGAGATCAGTTCATCTGAAGGAACCTCTTTAATAAAAGTTATTCTTGTTTTAAGGCTGAAGACAGGTTTCAGTTCGGATACCGCTCTACTAGCTTCGGGATCCAACCAGTCTGTATAATCTTCGTCGAAAGGATTAAGCCCGTATATTGAAATCCCGGTTCTAACCATGTCCAGGTGCATGTTTCTGTGTTTAAAAAATACTGCACTGTTTGCACAATGAAAAATCTTTACAGCTATCTTTTTAGCCTTCAACTTATCAATAATTTCATTGAACCTTTTCCATTGTTGTTCCGTATAATGATTATCCCTGCCGCCGGCGCAGGAAAAATGAGTAGAGATAGCTTCTAATTTCAAATTGGGAAGTGAAGATATCCTTAAAATCTCACTAACGGCATCATTAAAGTTTATTCCTATCCTGTTCATGCCTGTATCTATATTTACACTTACTATTACTTCTTTTCCGATTCTTTCGCATTTTTCCGAAACAAACTGTGCCGCTTTATATGAATTTATATTAAGGATCAGATCATATTTTATGGCCTCTTCTACTGCTTCGGGAGGACTTTCACCTAAAATATAAATGAGCCCCGTTATTCCTGATGCCCTTAACTCCATACCTTCTTCGACTATTGCCACTCCCAGCGCATATACACCGCATTTTATAGCCTGCTTTGAAACTTCGACTGCGCCGTGACCATAGGCATCGGCCTTAACAACTGCCATTACTTTTGTATTTTTAGAAACAGCAAATGATTGGATTATTTCAAGATTATGACACAGGTGAGAGAGATTTATCTCGGCCCATGCAAATCTTTTATCTATTATTGGATTTTTATTCATTTAATCTGATTAAAATAATTGTTTTCAAACCATTGATTTAACTATATCCGCTCTTGTAATTATACCGGCGAGATCACCTTTCCTATTCAGGACGGGTACTCTGTTTACATTGTTTCTTATCATTATATTGGCGACCTCACTGACCAGCGTATCCTCCCTGACTGTTCTGACCTTTGCGGTCATGATGTCCTCTACCTTTGTCCCCAGATATTTTTTAAGATTACTTTTGAATTTATTCAGACTTTCAAGATATATTATACTATCCAGCAACTTGAAATATCTTGGAAAATGCAGATCGGAATCTCTTACGATCAGATCCCCTTCTGTGGCTACCCCTACCAGTTTATCATCATCATCGACTACCGGTACACCGCTTATTTTATTTTTTAAGAGCAATTCCGATAATTTTTCAACTGAAGCATTTTTATTTATGGTGATGACTTTTTTTGTCATGATATTCTTTGCTAAAAGCTCTGGCATCTTTAATCTCCTTCACTTATATTTTTTATTCAAATATCTTTATATTTGACTCTCTCTATTTCTAAAAAAACTCTCTTTAGCCCCTCCAAAAGATCTGTTGCAATGAGTGAGGTCCTGCTGGTTTCTCTTATCATGATATCCGCTGCCATACCATGGATATAAGCCCCGCAAACCGCACCTTCCAGTGGTCCCATTCCCTGGCAGAGCAGCGAACCAATGATACCGGTTAGAATATCGCCGGTACCTGCCGATGCCAGACCCCAGTTTCCGGTCGGATTGATAAAAGTAGTATCTTTATAATCGGAAATTACTGTCCTCGCTCCTTTAAGCACAGATATCATTTTATATTTTTTGGCAATTTCCATATTTATTTTTATCCTGTCTTCCGGATTAATTTTATCCACACCCTTTATTGATGACATTTCTCCGGCATGAGGTGTTGCTACAACATTTTTAAGGTCCAAATTTCCTATATCGTATTCGCCATTCTTCTTAACATCTTCCTGTCCGTAGAATATAGAAAGGGCATCGGCGTCCAGCACTAACGGCTTTTTTATTTTCTTAAGCAGTTCCCTTACAAGGCGCATGGTATCGGGGTTCCTCGAAAGTCCCGGCCCCACAGCCAGGGCATCAAATCTACCGGCAAGTTCCAATATTTTATTCAGACTATCCGGATGTAAAGAAATATCTTCCGTTTGTTCCACAGGATAGGTAATGACTTCCGTCAACTTCTCCTCATAAATATCATTTAACTCGCGCGGACAGATAAGCGATACCATCCCGGCACCTGATCTCAATGCACCCATACAGGTCATGGATGCGGCACCGGTAAAACCAATCGAACCTGCTATCACCAGCAGATTTCCTACTTTATGCTTATAAGTCCATGATTCTTTCGCAGGAATATTTTCGGCAACCCATTGAAAATCAGGCTCAAAAATCTGTTCATACCGCTCGTAATATTTTTCCGGGATACCTATATCGATAATTTCGATCTCGCCTGTAAAATCCGCTCCCGGATAATTTACCAGTCCTATCTTCTTGCAGCCAAGGGTTATGGTTTTATCTGCCCTTATTGCCGTTCCCAGAACTTTTCCGGAGTCGGAATCAATACCTGAAGGAATATCTACGGAATAAATCGCGAGATCACTTTTTTGTTCCCTGGCTGAATTTATAATTCCGATGACCTCTTTCGAAGGTCCGTGAATATCCTCACCGTGAAGACCTGTGCCAAATATGGCATCTATAACAAAATCTGCTTTCCTGATCTCTTCTTCGAATAAAGAAATTATTTTATTATTTTTGGGATCTAAATAATATATGGCATCGCCTCTGATTGACCTGAGCTTTTCAAAATAAAATAAACTGTCAGGACTGAATTTGCTTACAGGGGACAGATAAAATACACTTATCTTCATTCCATAATCAAGTAAATCGCCGGCAGCAACAAATCCATCTCCGCCATTGTTCCCGCTTCCGCAAATAACAAGACCTCTGGCGGTCCTTTTCAGAGTCTTATTTTCAAAATCACTAATAATCTTTTTAGAAACTCCGCTGCCCGCATTTTTCATAAGCAGTTTTGAATCGATCCCATCCACCATGGCTTTTGCATCGATCTCTGCTATTCTGCTGCCTTCTAAAATTCTTGTTAATTTCATTTCTATTTATTTTATAATTGATCCAACCTGTATCTTGCCTGCTGGCTCGATTTATAAAAATTATATCACCTGATGATCCTAAGCAACCATTCTTCTTTATAAATCATAAAATTGCAACTGCATGGGCAACAGCAAAATTTTCTGTTGTCGAAACCGATATTTTTATCTCTTTTATTCTGAGACCCTTCACAAACTCAAAAGTTTTCCCGTACAACTTTATATAAGGAGCACCGCTTTCCATATTCATAAGTTCGATCTCGTTTAATGATACGTTCCTGCTTATCCCTTCAGCCAGTGATTTGGAAACTGCCTCTTTTGCCGCGAAACGTGCCGCAAGGCTCTGATACATACCTTTATTTTTCCTGTCGCAATAGTTTATTTCATTTTCAGTATAGACCCTGTGTAAAAACCCTGAATTATTCTTAATGGCAGATTTTATTCTTTTTACCTCTATTATATCTGTGCCGACTCCGAATATTTCCATAAATATTTACTCCACTGTAACACTCTTTGCAAGATTTCTTGGCTGATCCACGTTTCTGCTCAGGTTTTTAGCTATGTAATAAGAATATAATTGGACAGGAATAATGGTTAAGATGGCATATAATTCCTCCTGAATTTCGGGTATCCGAAAAACATAATCCGAATATTTTTGTGTATTTTTATCATTTTCACTGATTATAGAAAATATAGTTGCTTTTCTTGCTTTTACTTCCTGAATATTGCTCAATATCTTTTCGTAAACCGAATCATGGGGCATAATTCCTACTACTACTGTTTTTGAATCTGTAAGAGCTATCGGGCCATGCTTCATCTCACCTGCCGGATATCCTTCTGCATGAATATAAGAAATCTCCTTAAGTTTCAGGGCACCTTCCAGTGCGGTCGGAAGTCCAAAAATCCTCCCCAGAAAGAGAAAACATGTATACTTATAAGTTTTATCGGCAATTTTCTTTATTTCTTCTGCGCGGTCAAGTATATTTTGTATCTTATCGGGTATGGTTTCCAATTGCCTGATTACTGCTTGAAATTTATTTTTATCGATAAGCCTTTTGACTCTGGCAAAATATAAAGCCATTAGATACAGGACCATAATCTGCGCGGTATATGTTTTTGTGGCACACACACCTATTTCCGGACCGGCATATGTATAAATCACTGCATTTGATTCTCTTGCTGCGGTACTCCCCACTACATTTGTAATGACCACTATTCTTGCTCCTCTGGATTTTGCCTCTCTGATTGCGGCCAGTGTATCAATGGTTTCTCCAGATTGAGTTATGGCCACAAATAAACAATTATCTTCGGCCAGTTGATCCCTGTATCTATATTCCGAAGAAAAATCCACTTCAACAGGAATTCTCGCCCATTTCTCTATGACCTGTTTTCCTATTAAAGCCGTGTGATAAGATGTCCCGCATGCGATTATCCGAACCTTCTTCAGACTTTTGATCTGTTCAGGTGTCATATCAAGTTCACCGAAATTCAACTTTCCATTTACCAGTCTTCCTCTCATCGTTTCTTTGACTCCATAAGGTTGTTCGAATATTTCTTTTAACATGAAATCTTCATATCCGCTTTTTTCTGCACTTATAATGTCCCAGTCGACTTTAAATGGTTCTCTCTTGACCGGTTCCCCATCACTATTAAAAATTTCCACTTTATCCGCGGTCAGCTTTACAGTCTCGAAATCATTTACTACGATAAAATTCCTTGTATATTCAAGCACTGCAGGTATATCCGAAGCAAGAAAGTTTCCATTTCCTGAAATTCCAACAACCAGAGGGCTGGTAATCCTTGCCCCGATAATTTCGCCCGGATTTTTTACAGAAATTGCTACAATGGTCCCCGATCCTTTTATTTTCTTTATAACCTTCTGCATTGCTGAAAGCAAATCCCCTTCATAGTATTTCTCCAACAGATGGGGCAACACTTCGGAATCGGTTTGTGAAATAAATTTATGTCCCTCTTTTTTAAGTTTCTCCTTTAGCTCAGCATAGTTTTCTATTATGCCATTGTGAACAACTGCTATACTACCGCTTTCATCCAGGTGGGGGTGGGCGTTTATTTTAGTCGGTTCGCCGTGGGTGGCCCATCTTGTATGCCCGATCCCACAGTTTCCATTAATTTTTAAATCATTTACTTCTTTTTCCAGTATACTGATTTTCCCTGCTTCTTTGACAACATTTATTCTTAAATTCGTCGAACCTGCCGTCGAATCTGCGATTTTATCTTGTTTTCTCTCTATTATGGCAATGCCAGCCGAATCGTAACCTCTGTACTCCAATCGTTTGAGTCCGTTTATTAATATGTCTTTACATTTCTCATTTCCAACACATGCAACGATTCCACACATTAAAATCTCCCGCAGTATTTTTTAACAATTTTTTAAAATCTAACTATAAGTTTAACCGGCAAAAATTCCTGTGATTATTCAAATAAATATACAATATTTATACTTGCCGTAATTTCTATTTCCTGAGGCAGAATTGTAGGGGATGTGACCCTGCCTAAAGCTTCTGTGTCTTCTGCTGTTTTCGATATCGAAAACAGCGGCCCCGGATATGACGTCTCACTTTCGGATATATAAAGTATCTGGCTTATTGTCAGACCTGTTGAATTTGCAATTGCATATGCCTTATTAGCTGCATCTTTTGATGCCTCTGCGAGAGCTTTATTTACTGCTGTCCTTTTCGATTCATCCGTAAGGTCAAAACCTATCGATGATATATCATTTGCGCCTGACTCTGTTGCAGCAGCAATTATTTCTCCGACTTTTTCCAGGTCGGTTGTCGTTACCTCGAGGGTACTTGTAACCTGATAAGCATAAATCCTCGGCGGTTTATTTTTCTGTGAATAATCGTATAAAGGATTGAGGTTGAAGCCGGTTGTTTCTATTGTAAGATTTTCGGCATTTAAATTTTCTATTGCAGAAATTATTTCTTCGGAGATCCGGCTATTTTCATCTACTGCGCTCCGGGTCGAGGGTTTTTCCGTTATTACCGATATATCTATAAAGACTTCATCCGGAATAACTTTGACCGTACCTGAACCTGTTACGGATATCGTATTTTGTAGGTTTGCAGTTAAACTTTCACTTGCGGTACCAAGGGGAGCGATTTCCCCATCCAGGCATCCCGAAAGTGTTACTGCTGCGAAGACTAAAATTAATGAGACTATAAAAAACAATGATATTTTTATAATTTTATTTTTCATTCTTTCTCCTTTTTCCATTCACATATGAATAATTCAGAGTGATTATATAACAAACCAGGTGATATTTAAAACTTCGATGTATATACGACTCCACGATTATAATCTATTTTGAATATAAACTTTTCCAGTATTCTAATTTTCCTGTTTCTTTTGTTTAAAATTAATACAACCTGGTGCAAAAATATTAATTTAGTACTATAACAAAAGCTATAAAAAATCAGTTAATTCATGATAATTAAACAAATCTTTGAAATATATTTTAGTAAAGTAACATATATTTATAATACATTTATTATATGTTATTATAAAATCGTAAAATCAAAATATATCTTACAAAAACTATCTTAAGCTATTCAAAAAGGAGGTGAAAAATGAAGGATTTTCTATCATTTCGTAAGATGATAACTCCGGTAATTATTCAGATTCTATTTTGGATTGGCGTTGCTGTATTCGTTATTCTTGGTTTCGTTACGATTGGTGTAGGTGCAAGTATGCCGTGGGGTGGTGGAACCACAGTCTTAATCGGGCTGGCATATATTTTATTGGGACCTGTTGGGGTAAGAATATATTGCGAAATATTAATCTTATTTTTCCGCATGAACGAAACTCTTACTGAAATCAAGAATAATACTGAGCCAAAAGCATAAAAAAATAATTCTTATTTACTTAAGAGCAGGTTATTTGTAAATTGTAAATAATTTTACAACTTCTATGGCCTGCTAAAATATCGTATCTTTAATATTTATATAATATTGATGATCATCATTCCAGTAGATACCATTGGAAAGGAATAAAATTCTACTGACTCTTATAAAAGCACCTGCTTTGCTTATTGCATTATTTACCACAACCATTTTTTGGGGAAAATTTTTCTATACAGAATATTAAAAAACAGAGATAATAATCAAGTATTTTTAAACTGATTTTAAGGAAGGTATTTATGGATGTTATCATAAGAAATAGTTACGATCTGATGAGTGAATATGCCGCCGGGATCATAGCAAAATGTATAAAATCGAAACCCAATTGTGTCCTTGGACTTGCAACAGGAAGTACCCCAATAGGGACATACAGGGAACTTATACTGGTGCACGGTCGTGGGCTTGATTTTTCGGAAGTCAAAACTTTTAATCTTGATGAGTACCTTGGTGTCGGAATCGATCTTGTCAAGCCATATCATCTGGACCAGAGTTATTCAAGGTTTATGTACGAGGAACTTTTCAGACATATAAATATCAAAAAGGAAAATACTCATGTTCCTGACGGGCTCTCGAGAGAACCTGATAAGTTTTGTAAGTGGTATGAAGATGAGATAAAAAAAGCAGGCGGGATAGACCTGCAGCTCCTCGGGATAGGCGGCGATGGCCACTGGGCGTTCAATGAACCCGGATCCTCTCTGTCTTCCAGGACCAGAGTCGAACCATTGACAAAACAGACTCTGGATGATAATTATGAGAGTTTTTACAGGAAGGCAAAAATAGGAAGAGACGATATGCCGCATTTTGCAATCACGATGGGAATCGGAACGATTCTTGAAGCAAGGCAATTGATTATGCTTGCCAGCGGAAAGAAAAAAGCAAAAGTCGTAGCAAAAGCACTTGAGGGACCCATAACATCACAGATCACAGCATCGGCAATACAGCTTTACGGCGGAGAGGCAACTGTTGTCCTTGATGAAGATGCCGCCTCGGAACTGCAAAATACGGATCATTACAGACATGTTGAAAAATTAAAATTGGATTTCAAGTCAGGCCCGATATCTCAGTCTTAAAAAATTTCTTCCTTTTCCTGTTTTGTATAGAATAGTTTCATGTACTGCTCTTCGGGAAGCAGTTCCGTACTGCCAAGAAGATAAGATCTTGCTTTCTCTCTGTTGGCTATCGCTTTTTCTTCTATAGCAAGTAATTTTTCAGGAATTTTATGTTTTAAAAGCATCTCTTTGATCTTTTCAAAAATATCATGACTTCCCAAGAGAAATTCCCCCTCACTCAGGATCTTTGATGCAATCATAGATTTAAAAGTATCGAATTTTAATTGTGTCCGTACTTTTCCAATATCTTTTACGATATAATCTATCTCTTCTCTGTAACTGGGATTTTTAATAAGATAATATTTTTCCTGATATATCGAGTTGTCGATATCTTTTACTGTACTCTCGGGCAGATTTTCAGTAACTACCACAATATCGATATCTGAACCCCTTACGAGTTTTCCTGTCGATTTCTCAGGCCTTGGTTCCGAATGCGCCATTTGATAAACTATGTCACCGGCAATGATAAAGCAGGCACTGCTGGTTATAATCGCCGGTTCTGCCTGACATTCTGCTATTTTTTTAATTATTTCCCGGGCAAGTTCAAATTTTTGCCTGCTTATATTTTTTATTTTATTATAAAGCGAATCTACTCTCTCGTCGATTTTCCCGGAGTCTTTTTTCAGACCTATAACAGTATATGTAAGGAATTCCCTTTTTATAGAAGGGGAAAGCCTGCCGTATCCTTCGACCCTTATATCAAGCCTTAAAAATCTTTTACCGAATGTTTTTAAGATGATTTCGTTGGATTTGTTGCAAAGGCGCCACAGAGAGAGTTCGTCCAACATGGTTTTGTCACAGAGTTCCTTGCCGGTTAGAGGACCGTATATTTTTAGAAGTTCGATAATCCTATTTATCATAAATCACAAATCCGGATGACAATATAATGAAGGCAATAAAAATATTTAATTTCTTTGTATGCTCTCCAAAAGAAATCCCGGAGGATCAGCCGATGCCCGGTGATAATAGTAGGTGCGTTAATTTAATTTATCTTCCACCACTTTTACTATTTTATCTGCAAGTCTTTCTGTATCGCTTTTATTTGGGCCCTCAAGCATTACCCTGCAAATAGGCTGGGTGCCGGAATATCTTACAAGAACCCTGCCCCTGTCAGCGAGTTCCTTTTCGACTTCTGCAATCACACTCTTCAATTCAGGTATTTCTTCAAGCGGGGCTTTTCTTTTAACCTTTACATTTATTAAAACCTGAGGGAATGTCTTCATTACCTTTGCCAGTTCCGAAAGTGTTTTTTTATCTTTTTTCATAACAGATAAAAGCTGCAGCGCGGTTAAAATACCATCTCCCGTAGTATGATATTCCTTGAAAATGACATGGCCTGAATCCTCTCCCCCGATAATGCTGTCGTTTTTTATCATTTCCTCGAGAACATATCTGTCGCCGACTTTTGTTGTCACATTCTTTATATCCATCTCCTTGAATGCAACGGAAAGACCCAGATTGCTCATCACAGTCGTAACCACCGTGTTATTCTTCAGCCTGCCTTCTTCCTTCAATTTCTTTGCACAAATTGCAATTATTTTATCGCCATTGACTATATCGCCTTTTTCATCTATCGCTATTAGCCTGTCTCCGTCACCGTCAAAAGCAAGCCCAATATCTGCTCCGGACTCGACTACTTTTTTTGCAAGAGTTTCGGGATACAGGGAACCGCAATCCAGATTAATATTCTGTCCATTCGGGCTTATATTCAGAGCAATGATATCGGCCCTCATTTCCTTAAACAACGTGGGGGCGACTTTATAAGTGGCTCCATTTGCACAATCAAGTACAATCTTCATTCCTTCGAGATCAAAACCAGCAGGGAAAGAATTTTTGAGAAATACGATATATCTTCCGCTGGCGTCTTCTTCTCTTGAAACATGACCCAGATTTTCTGCATCCGTAAGAAGAGTCGGAAGTTTCTGTGATAGTATCAGTTCTTCAATTTTTAATTCTGCTTCATCATTCAACTTGTATCCGCTATTTGAAAATATTTTGATTCCATTGTCCTGATACGGATTATGTGAAGCGGAAATCACTATCCCTGCATCAGCATCCAGGTTAATAGTCAAAAAAGCTATACCGGGTGTTGGCACGGGACCAATAAGTATTACATCCGTTCCCATCGAACATATACCTGATACAAGGGCACTTTCTATCATATAACCGGAGAGCCTTGTATCTTTGCCTATGACGATCCTTAAACGGTGTTTTCTCTTTTTTAAAATATAAGCAGTAGCTTGCCCAATTTGCGCAGTCATATCAGGAGTTATTGGATATTGATTCGCAACTCCTCTGATCCCATCTGTTCCGAATAACTTACTCATATCTTTATCTCCTTTTTCTTATCACTGATTTATCTTCCAGTTTTCAGCGCTTAAGAGTTTATATCCTTTGTTTTAATATTTGTGTCTGTTTTAGCTTTATTATAGTTTTTGGAGGACAGTAGCCCCTTGCAGTCGTATTCGGGTATAAAAGTACATCCTTCCCGAGTATGGTCCCCGGAGTTGTAACGCTATTGCATCCCGTTTCCACTCCATCTGCAAGTATTGCCCCAAATTTCCTTAAACCTGTTTCATATCTTTTACCTTCTATGCTGATCACGACATCTGATTCGACTATCTTTAAATTTGCCAGTTTCGTCCCTGCACCCAGATTTACTTGACCAAGAATACTATCCCCGATATATGCAAAATGTCCCGCTTTACTTCCACCAAGCATTGCGCAGGATTTTAATTCAGTTGTATGTCCGACCACGCATCCGTCTCCGACAAGTGTATCACCTCTTAAATATGCTCCCTGTCGCAGTTCGGTATTATCACCAATAATAGCCGGTCCTTTTATCAATACACCCGGTTCTACAATTGTGCCTTTTCCGATATATATTTCATTATCCATGAGGATGGCACCGGCATAAATCACACTTGCACCATCGAGAATCTCGCCGTCTTTTTTTATGATTAATTTCTTTTTTGATATGCTGACATCAAATCCTGATTCAATGACTTTATCCTCATACAGGACCAGGGTTTTGTTTATAAGTATTTCGCCTTTTTTTCTTAAATCAGAAACATTCGGTCTGATGTTATCACCGATGTATTTTTTTAGTTTTTTAAGAGCATCCCATACATATTCAGTGTCTTCAAAAAGGCTTTTAAACCTTGTCTGGGAAAGATCAAAGAAATCTTCAGACTTAAGCATTGATACTCCTTTTATAAATTATCCCTCTATATAATTTCTCTTAATAAATGGGGAGGTCATACAGGATAATAAACCAAAATAATCAAGATTAAAAGAGATTATTCCACCTGCTTCCAGATTTAAAGTATTTTCTCCGTGTTTTTTTAGTTTTTCTTCCCTTACACTTAAAATAGTGTGGTCGCTGCTCTGGTTCAAAATACTCAAATAATCGCTGCGGCAGTGAATATTCTTACTATTCACATCCTGAAGCCCGAAGGCCAGTATTACTTTATATACATCATCATTTCTTTTTTTAACCTCTATTATTTCGGCTTCAAGAATAAACGAGTCCGTATATGCGTCTTTAATGGTCCTGTAATTTACAGTATCATGCCCGAGGAGTATAGCTTCTCCTATCCTTACCTGATTGACTCCTTTGGAAATCGAACCTTTTTCTATTAAATTCCAGACACTTGAATTTCCACCCGAGATTACCGGTATATTTATTCCTGTGATTTTCATAACATCTTCCCTCAGATCTACAAGCATTTTTAGACTTTCAGGGTCCGGACCATTTTTAGTGACACACCTTGCATTTGTCCCCAAACCATATAATTCGATAGATCCGAAATTATCTACTATCTGCTGACAGAAATTCACTACTTCCTCCGGGAGCAGCCCTTCTCTGCGGTCATCTGTTTCCACCATAACTATTATTCTATGCTTAATCTTCTTCCTGCGGCAGATTTTTTCTATTATTTCCAGAGTTTTTAACTGGGTATTTAAGCTGATATCACAAATTTCGAGTAAATCTTCGACTTCACCGGGCATGGGGCTCCTCATCATTAGAAGCTTCTGATCTTCCCCGTAAAAATTCCTTAATTTCTTAAGATTTTCCAGCCGGCTGTCTCCAAAAACAGCAATACCGGATTTTTTCATTGCCCCTGCTATTTTAACATCTCCCAGTACACACTTGGTAACACCGACTACAGATATTCCAAGATCCGCGCACCGCGTATTAATGATCTCACTATTATAAGAAATTTTATCCAGGTATATTTTTAAGCAAGGATAACTCATTAAGAAAAGATATTTATCTTTTGGAGAACTGAGGTCTTTTTCTGGCTTTTTTGAGACCGTATTTCTTTCTTTCCTTTATTCTTGAATCTCTGGTCAAAAAACCTTCTCTTTTTAGCAACGGCCGATATTCTTCATTGATCTCAAGTAGTGCTTTCGAAATACTGTGACGTAACGCTCCTGCCTGACCGGAGATTCCCCCTCCAGACAAATCTGCAATAACATCATAAGCATTCTCAGTACTGGTAACTTTGAAAGGCTCCATAATAATTGTTAAAAGAGAGTCTCTTCTGAAATATTCCTTGAAATCTCTTGAATTAACAGTGATTTTTCCTTCCCCGGGCATCAGCCTTACTTTTGCCACAGATCGCTTTCTTTTACCGGTTGAACTATAAACTACCTCTTTTGCCAAATTAATTCTCCTTCTTACAAATCAATTTTTTCAGGTTTTTGCGCATTATGCAGATTATTTTCACCCTTATATATTTTTAATTTCTTAAGTATTTTCTTACCCAGAATGTTATGGGGCAGCATTCCCTTTACTGCATTTCTTAAAACAAATTCGGGTGATTTTTCCATCATTTTTTCCAGACTGGTAACCTTCAGGTTCCCTACATATCCGGAATGTCTGTAATAATTCTTATGTTTTAACTTATTTCCGGTAACTTTTATCTTATCTGCATTTATGACTATGACAAAATCACCACAATCCAGATGCGGCGTGAAAGTCGGTTTATTCTTGCCTCTTAAAATTCTGGCTATTCCCGTGCATAGACGTCCCAGAGTTTTATCTTTCGCATCAACCAGAAACCACTTTTTCTTGATTTCTTCTTTTTTTAAGTTAAATGTTTTGAGCCCTACATTTACCATAGATTCCTCCAGTTACCTAAAATATTCCACCCTCGTAAGAAAAAGGCCCTTCGCCGGCACTATTCCCCCGGCAAATTTTCTATCTCTATTCTTCAGAGCTTCGCTTATACTTGAGATTGCTCTCTGCCCGCTTCCTATTTCAAGCACAGTACCGACTATAACCCTTGTCATGTTATATAAAAATGAATTCGCCGCTATTTTAAAAATCACCAGATCACCCCTGGTTCTTTCTACCGTAAACCTGTATACTTTCCTGACTGTGTTTCCGCTCAGACATTCCACATTACAAAAAGATGCGAAATCTTTTGCTCCCAAAAACATCCGAGCGGCTTTTTTCATCGCCTTTATCTCCAGTTTCCTGGTTATAAGAATACTGTACTTTTTCAAAAAAACACTTTGATACTCTTTGTTTACAACAAAATAGCTGTACTCTCTTAAGCCTGCATCCCTTCTGGCATCAAAAGAAGGGCTTACTCTTTCAATTTTTTTAATAACCATATCATCAGGAAGCAAACTATTTATGGACCATAATATCCTGTAGATATCCGGTTCCTTATTGGTTTTAAAATTAATTACCTGATATCTTGCATGGACCCCTGCATCAGTTCTTCCGGCATACTGAATATCTATTTTCTCGTTCAGGACCCTGGAAAGAACAGGTACCAGTTCTCCCTGAATAGTATTAACTCCACCTGGCTGTATTTGAAATCCGCTGTAATTGGTTCCATCATATTCCAGAACAGCTATGTAGTTATTTATCATCTTACGACTTTTAAATTACGATTTTCAAAACAACATCGATTCCGCTTTATTTTATCAGCAGCTCCATTATCGCCAGCTCGGCACCATCTCCCACTCTGTTCTTATATTTGACGATCCTTGTAAATCCACTGGATCTATCATACATCCCCGGAGCTATTTCATTAAACAATTTCTGTACCGCACTGGCATTACCCAGTAATTTAATGCACTGCCTTCTGGCAGCCAGGTTATCCTTTTTAGCCGTGGTTATAAGTTTATCTACGAAACTCCGTAAAAACTTGGCCTTCGGCACAGTAGTTTTAATTTTTTTATTTTCGAATAATGAAATGGCTAAATTTCTCATAATTGCTTTTTGATGGCTGCTGTCTCCGCCAAATCTTCTACCTTTTTTAGGTATTACCATATCCCGCTTCTCCCCGGTTGTTATTTTTGCTTAAAGGATAGTTCCAGTTCTTTTATTTTATCTTTTACTTCCTGAATAGACTTTTGACCAAAATTTCTTATATCAAGAAGTTCGTCTTCGCTGTATTCCAACAACTTTTCTACTGAATCGATTCCCTCTCTCTTGAGACAGTTGTATGCCCTTACAGAAAGTTCAAGTTCTTCTATCGAAGGGTATACCTGTTTTTTATCTTCCTGTTCGATTTCTTCGAATATTGGTTCGTCTTTGCTTTCTCTGTCGGATAAATCTATCATAAGTGCCATATAATCATTAATAATCTTAGACGCCTGACTCAAAACATCTTCCGGTTTGACACTACCATTTGTCTTGATGCTTATTGAGAGCTTGTCAAAATTAGTCACCTGGCCCACTCTTGTATTTTCGACTTTGAATTGAACAAGTCTTACCGGTGAAAATATTGTATCGATAGGTATTACTCCCAGAGGCTCGCCCTCTACTGCGTTTTCTTCCGCATTCTTATAACCTTTATTTTTCTCCAGTCTTATTTCTGCATCCAGTTTCCCTCTTTTGGTCAGTGTACAAATATACCGGTCAGGATTTATTACTTCTACATCAGAGGAAAGTTTTATATCCGAAGCTGTTACGATTCCGGAACCTTTTTTTTCAAGTTTCAACAGTAAGGGTTCATCACCTTCCATCTTAAAAACAATCCCTTTAAGATTGGCAATAAATTCTATTATATCCTCTTTCATCCCATCCAGAGTCGAAAATTCATGCATAATATTTTCCAATCTGATCCTTGTGATTCCCGCTCCCTCTATGGATGAAAGCAGGACCCTTCTTATTGAATTACCCAGAGTGTGTCCAAATCCTCTTTCTAGTGGTTCAATAATAAATTCACCGGAAAAATCATCTTTATGCTTAATGCTCACATTGGGTTTATGCATTTTTAGCAATTTGCGTCTACCTCCTAAAGAAAAGAATATTCAAACGAATACTCAAGTTACTTAGAATAAAGTTCCACTATTACTTGTTCATTAACAGGAACTTTTATTTCATCCCGTTCGGGGTACCTTACAAGTTTCCCTTTCAGCTTATCCAGGTCGACTTCAAGCCATGCAGGTATGGTCAGACTTCCGCCGCTCTCTTTTGCTTCCACTATAGGAGCTATTTCCTTACTGGACTCGGCAACACTTATTTCATCGCCCTCTTTTAACTGGTAGGAGGGTTTATCGGCTTTTTTACCATTCACCTGAATATGCCCATGGCCGATCAATTGTTTTGCCTGAACTCTGGAAGTAGCGAATCCCATTGTATAAACAACATTATCGAGTCTGGTTTCCAGAAATTGAAGCAGTATCTCTCCGGTTACTCCTCTTCTTTTTACCGCTTTATTATAATAATTTCTAAATTGTCGCTCCAATACCCCGTAATATCTTTTGGCTTTTTGTTTTTCCCTCAACTGTCCATAATATTCGGTTTCTATCAGTCTTCTTTTGGCCTTTTGACCCGGAACATATGGTTTTTTCTCTATGACACATTTATCGGAGAAACATCTCTGTCCTTTTAAAAATAATTTTTCTTTTTCTCTTCTGCACTGCTTACAGGCAGACATTTTAGCCATTGACATCTATAATAACTCCTTGTTTTTGATTTTTTATACCCTTCTTCTCTTTGATTGTCTGCAGCCGTTATGAGGTACGGGGGTTACATCTATTATAGTTCCTATTTCCAGGCCGGCTGCCTGAAGGGACCTTACAGCAGTTTCCCTGCCTGAACCTACGCCTTTTACTCTTACATCTACCCTCGTGACTCCATGTTCCTGGGCGTTTCTTGCTACTGCATTTGCCGTTATTTGTGCAGCAAACGGAGTGCTTTTTCTCGAACCTTTAAAACCATGTCCTCCTGCACTACCCCATGAAATAGTGTTACCGTTCAAGTCAGTTATATTAACAATAGTATTATTAAAGGTAGATTGAATATGAGCAATCCCGTAAGGTACGTTTTTTCTTTCTTTGCTTTTTGTTTTTCTTTTACCACTGGTTTTTTTTGCCAAATTTACCTCCTGAAATTTTACTTAAGCCTGACCTTTTTTAATGCCGACACTTCTTCTCTTCCCTTTTCTTGTCCTGGCATTAGTATGGGTTCTCTGACCTCTGACCGGCAGACCTCTTTTATGCCTGATTCCTTTATAAGAGTTAACTTCGATCAATCTTTTTATATTCTGGCTGATTTCTCTTCTGAGATCTCCCTCGATTGTAAAATTATTTTCTATATATTCCCTTATTTTTACTATTTCTTCTTCGCTGAGATCCTTTGCTTTTATACTGCTGCCAATATTTAGTTTTTCCAGAATCGCTTCTGCTCTTGACCTGCCGATACCAAAAATATAAGTCAAAGCTATACAGATATGTTTATCGTTTGGTACGTCAATACCCGAAATTCTTACCAATTAAAAACCTCCTTAACCCTGTCTCTGTTTATGGCGGGGATTTTTACAAATAATAATGACTTTCCCTTCCCTTTTTATAACTTTGCAACTCTTGCATATTTTTTTAACCGATGGTTTGACTTTCATTTTTGTTCCTTCTTTTTATAATCTTCTTCCCATCTAATAAAACCTGAAATCCAGATTTTAATCATAAATCACTTTTTTCTAAAAGTGATCCTTCCTCTGCTTAAATCGTATGGTGATATCTCAACTTTAACTTTATCACCGGGTAGAATCTTTATATAATGCATTCTCATTTTACCTGAAATATGTGCCAGCACCCTGTGGCCATTATCAAGTTCCACTCTAAACATAGCATTTGGAAGCGCTTCTAAAATAGTCCCCTCGGCTTCTATTATTTCTTCTTTTTTAGAAATTATTGAACCCCCATGCTAATATTTCAATGTAAAAATAGCGCAAATACGTAGGTTATCAAAAAACCCTCAGTATGTCCATAAATTTTTTTAAAAACTCAAGTCAATCTGGTCAATATCAAAGGACCATCTTCCCATATCGCCACTGAATCCTCAAAGTGACAGGAAAGCTTCCTATCCATAGTCACGACAGTCCACAGATCACTCGATACTTCGACATCACTCGTGCCCTGATTAAACATAGGCTCTATAGCCAGGACCATACCTTGTTTTAGAATCGGGCCCTGTCCGGGAGGTCCGTAATTCAGTATCTGAGGATCTTCATGCATTTCCCTTCCTATACCGTGACCAACAAAATCTTTAACTACCGAAAATCCTTCCGCTTCAGCTCTGTTTTCAATAGTGTTAGAAATATCCGATAATCTATTTCCGGAGATGCATTTTCCTATTGCCATGTCCAGCGCTTCCCTGGTAGCATTCCATAACCTTTCGGCAGTATTTCCGATGTCCCCTACTTTATAAGTCCGGGCGGCATCGCCATAAAAACCTTCAATTTTTACACCGACATCAATAGAGACCAGTTCTCCGTCCTTTATAACTCTCCTGCCCGGAATACCATGAACCACCTCTTCGTTGATCGATATACAGACACTGCTTGGAAAAGGCTTCTTACTGAGTTTCCCCCTGTAACCCTTAAAAGCAGGAACAGCCCTCTCACCTATTATAGTCTCTTCTGCAATCCTATCTATATAATCGGTGGTTATACCGGGTTTTAAGATTTCCTCTATTTTCAAAAAAACTTTAGCTACAATTTTACCAGCTTTGCGCATTATTCTAATTTCATCTGCTGATTTGCATATTATCATAAAACTTCTAAAATCCTCTTAGTTATTTCTTTCTCTTCACCGGAACCATCAATATTTACAAGCAGTCCTTTATCAGCATAAAAACCAATAAGCGGCCTGGTTTCTGACTCATACACATCCAGCCTGTGTTCTATGACTTCTTTTTTATCATCTTCTCTCTCTATCAAATCGCCATTGCACTTTGGACACTTTTCAGGATCTTTATTGTTATTGCCTATACTGAATATACTTTTACAAACGCTGCATGTCCTTCTTTTGCTGAGTCTGTCTATGATTTCGTCTTTACTCACATTTATATTGATCACCTTATCCAGCCCGATTCCAAGCTCGTCCAGTAAATCTGAAAACATTTCTGTCTGTTTCAAATTCCTCGGGAAACCATCCATTAAAAATCCATTCTTTGATTTATCCGGGCTTATTTCATTCTTTATTATTTCTATTATTATTCTATCCGGTACCAATTTCCCGCTCTCGACAAATCCGGCTGCTTCTTTCCCTAACTCAGATCCCCTTTTTATTTCATTTCTCAGGATATCTCCTGTTGAAATATGGGGTATATCGAATTTTTCAGAAATCACTTTTGCCTGTGTCCCCTTTCCGGCACCGGGAGATCCGATTAGAACTATCCTCATTTCAAAAATCCTTCGTAATCCCTCATTGTCAAATGGGATTCCAGCTGTCTCATAGTATCCAACGCAACACCTACTGCTATAAGTATAGACGTCCCGCCAAATTTAAAAGGTATTCCCAGATAATCAATCAATATTTCCGGCAAAAGTGCAATTATTGCCAAAAATATAGCCCCTGGCAGTGTTATCCTGTTTAAAATACTGGTCAGGTAATCTGCAGTAGTTTTCCCTGGCCGCAGTCCGGGTATAAATCCTCCGTATCTTCTTAAATTATCCGCAGTATCCAGAGGATTAAAGGTAATAGCAGTATAAAAATAAGCAAATATGATAATAAATACAGCATAAGTAATGGCATAAATAGGATTGATTCTACCCTCTATTGTTGGACTCAGTGCATCGGCTATTTTCTGGATCCAGGAAACATTTATAAATTGTGCTATCGTTGTAGGGAAAAGTACAATGGAAACTGCAAGTATTATTGGCATTACTCCGGATTGATTGACTTTAAGTGGTATATAGGTGCTCTGCCCTCCAAAGACTTTCCTCCCTACGATTCTCTTTGCATACTGGACCGGGATTTTTCTTTCACCCTGCTGGATTAATATGACAGCCATGACCACTGCAATAAATATGATTACAAAAACAACAAGTAAGAAATAATTTTGGCCTTTTAATCTGAGTAAACTTATTAATTGACCGGGTATTCTTGAAACTATATTGGCAAATATTATAAGGGAAATACCATTTCCTATCCCGTGAATATTTATTAGTTCACCAAGCCACATAATAAGAGTGGTTCCGGCTGTAAGTGTAGTTATGATCATTGCGACATGCGCAAAATCAAAATTAATTATGGCACCGGAATTTCTAAAGAAAAAAACCATTGCTACTGATTGCATAAGTGCAAGTCCAACGGTCATATATCTGGCTATCTGATTAATTTTTCTCCTGCCTGTTTCTCCTTCCTTTGCAAGCTGGTCCAATTTGGGAATTACAACCTGAAGAAGCTGCATTACGATAGTCGCAGTAATATAAGGCATGATGCCGAGAGAGAACACGGCAAATCTCTCAAGCGCTCCTCCCGAAAACAGATCCATCATGCCCATTATTCCGGTCTGGACCTGTTCCAGGATTTTAGATGCGTCAATCCCTGGTATCGTAACATTGGCACCAAATCTGTAAAGAGCCAGGATAGCAATAGTAAAAAGTATCCTGTTCCTGATTTCTTTAATTCTGAAAGCATTTATTATAGCGTGGAACACTAAATTACCTCCATTTTTCCACCGGCTTTTTCAATTTTAGCCGCAGCATTCTTGCTAAAATAATTGGCTTTAATGGTTAATTTTTTAGTAAGTTCACCATTGCCCAGCACCTTTACAGGATTTGATTTATTTGTGATAAAACCACTCTTTACCAGGACATCATAATCAATAACGCTGTTTTCTTTAAACTTTTCCAACTGTCCCACGTTGATTAAATTATTTATTTTCTTTCTTGTATTCTTAAAACCTTTAAGATACGGCAGTCTCCTCTGCAGAGGCATCTGTCCGCCTTCGAAACCCGGCCTGGTCTTGCCGCCTGATCGGGAAAGCTGACCTTTGGTTCCTCTGCCGCTGGTGGTCCCGTGCCCGGAACCATTCCCTCTACCCACTCTTTTTCTTTTTTTTATAGACTTAGGAGATCCTAAATCACCAAGCTTCACCATTTTCTCCTTTCAATGTTATCCAAATCACTGCAACTGGCTAACTTCAGGTTCTGTTTTGTTTTTCCTTACAATCTGATCCGGCGTTTTTAACATCTTCAGACCTTTGATGGTCGCATTGACTATATTCAAAGCATTAGCACTTCCAAGCGATTTGGTAAGAATATTCTTTACACCGGCAAGCTCCATTATTATTCTTACCGGTCCACCGGCAATAACTCCTATACCATGGGATGCTGGTTTCATAAAGACATGACCGGCTCCAAATCTGCCATCGATAGCATAAGGTATTGTCCCATCATTTAATGGTACCCGGAACATATTTTTCTTTGCGTTATTAATACCTTTCTGGATGGCAGTAGAAACCTCGTTGGCTTTGCCAAATCCAACTCCTACCATTCCATTCAAATTACCTACTGCCACCAGAGCGCTAAAACTAAATCTTCTGCCACCCTTGACTACTTTGGCGCATCTATTTATTTTTATAACTTTTTCACCTAATTCTGTATCTTTGGAAAGATCAGCCACAAGATTTCCTCCTTAAATAAGCTTAAAATTTCAATCCGCCTTTTCTTGCACCATCAGCAAGAGCTTTTACCCTGCCATGGTATTTGTAACCGCTTCTGTCAAAAACTATTACATCTATTTTCTTCTTTTTAGCCATACCGGCAAGGGCCTCTCCGGTCTTAAAACTTATATCTATTTTCCCTTTACCTTTATTTTTTTCCTCAAGATCTTTGCTTGATATGCTCATCAATGTTTTACCGGTACTGTCATCTACTATTTGTCCGTAAATATATTTATTGCTGCGATAAACAGCAAGTCTTATGCGGCTGGTAATCATTTTGATCCTGGACCTGCCTCTTATTTTTCTTCTTAGACTTTTATCTCTTTTTTCAATTTTACTCTTCATAAAATCTCCCGTAAGAATTAGGTACCGCTGGCAATAGCTGTTTTACCTACTTTTCTTCTAATGACTTCGTCTTCGTATTTTATACCTTTGCCCTTATAAGGTTCCGGTTCTCTTATGCCTCTGATATTGGCAGCCATTTCTCCTACCATCTGCTTATTTATTCCTTTGACTATAATAGTAGTGTTATCGGGAACTTCAAAAGACATTCCCGGGAGAACATTTACTACTACGGGATTTGAATACCCTGCAAGCACTTCCAGGTTATCTCCCTTTTTACTTGCCCTGTAACCTACTCCTACTATTTTTAATGTTTTACTGAAACCATTGCTTACACCTATTACCATATTATTTATAAGGCTCCTGTAAAGACCGTATTTAGCATTATTTTCCTTGCTGTCCGAAACAAGAGTAACAATCAATCTGCCGTCTTCCATATTCAGTTTGACAGCGCTACTGTCAAACTTCTGAGAAAGCTCTCCCAGTTTTCCTTTTACGCTTATGTTATCTTTATCTATTTTAATCTCTACATCCGCCGGTATAATAACAGGTTTCTTTCCTATCCTTGACACTTCAAACTCACCTTTCTGATTACTTTCTTTCTACCATATGGAGCAAATAACTTCTCCGCCAA
This sequence comes from uncultured Actinomycetota bacterium, assembly GCA_964517765.1. Lineage (GTDB taxonomy): Bacteria > Actinomycetota > Humimicrobiia > Humimicrobiales > Humimicrobiaceae > Hydromicrobium. The sequence continues at coordinate 25,320 of CAZFEN010000015.1, forward strand.
CCTTCTCTTTTTTAGCTCCGACTCCCGTAAGCACCCCTTTTGGCGTCGATAGTATGACTGTTCCAAAACCACCAAGGACCCTCGGTATTTCGTCTTTTCGTGCATAAACCCGAAGTCCCGGTTTGCTTATTCTTTTAAGACCGGTAATGGTACTTTTTTTATCTTTTCCATATTTCAGATAAATTTTGATCATGCTGCCAGTAATTTCGTCTTTAAGGACCTCATGACTTTTTATATATCCTTCTTCATCCAGTATCCTGGCTATTTCTGTTTTAAGTTTTGAATAAGGAACATTGACATTATCCATCCTGGCTATACATCCGTTTCTTATTCTGGTTAACATATCTGAAATGGGATCGGTAACCGCTGACATAAATCCTCCTTTTACCAGCTGGACTTGGTCATTCCAGGAATTTTTCCTTCATGAGCCATTTCCCTGAGACAAATCCTGCATAATCCAAATTTTCTAAAATAACCTCTTGGCCTACCGCATCTAAAACATCTGTTATATTTTCTTGTTTTATATTTAGGTTCTTTTTGCTGTTTTTCTACAAGCGCTTTCTTAGCCAATAAATATCTCCTTACTTAATAAACTTCATCATTTTTTAAATGGAAATCCAAACTCATCCAGCAGGAACATCGCCTCATCATCACTTTCCGTACTGGTTGTAATGGTAATATTCATACCTTTTACACTTAAGATGCTGTCATAATCGACCTCAGGAAAAATCAATTGTTCTTTTATCCCTATTGTATAATTTCCCGAACCATCAAAACTTTTTTTGGATAAACCTCTAAAATCTCTGATTCTGGGGATCGCTACACTGAGCAGCCTATCGAAAAATTCATACATCCTGTTCCCTCTTAGTGTCACCATGCACCCTATCGGATTCCCCTGTCTGAGTTTGAATCCGGCAATTGATTTTCGGGCTTTTGTTATAATAGGTTTCTGCCCCGTGATCACGGCCAGATCCCGACTGGCAGATTCCAATTCTTTAATATTCTGAATTGCGGAACCTATACCCATGTTTACGGTTATCTTATTTATTCTGGGTACCTCCATTATGTTGCCGAGTTTGCGCTCTTTCAGCATCTTAGGAATAATCTCTTTTTTATATTTTTCTTTTAATCTTGGTTCCACTAATATCACCTTAAATATTCATTCTTCAAATCTGTTGTTTGCACTTTTTGCATATCCTGACTTTTATACCGGAATCCCTGACTTCAAAACCTACTCCGGCAAGTTTGCCGCAACCGGGACATACCAGTCTGACATTCGAAATTTTAATGGGTCCTTCTTTTTTAATAATACCGCCAGGTTTGCTTTGATCTTTCTGTCTTACATGTTTTTCTATTATATTGGCACCCTCGACATATAATCTGTCTTTGACAGATTCTATTCTGAGTACTTTCCCTGTTTTACCTCTGTCTTTTCCTTTTATTATCTCGACCTTATCACTTTTTTTTATTTTCAACACTTCTAACTGCTCCCATTTGATAAAATTAAATTACCTCCGGTGAAAGGGATATTATCTTCATGAAATTTTTATCTCTGAGTTCCCTTGCTACCGGCCCGAATATTCTTGTACCCCGGGGATTATTCTGAGCATCAATAATAACTGCTGCGTTATCATCAAATCTTATATAAGAACCATCCGGTCTTCTGAGTGCTTTTTTAGATCTCACAAGTACAGCCTTTACTACATCACTTTTTTTTACAACCCCTCCGGGGTTTGCATCCTTCACCGCAGCAATAAAAACATCGCCAATTCGCGCATACCTTTTTCTTGTCCCCCCCAGGACTCTAATGCATCCAATAATTCTTGCACCGGTATTATCGGCCACTTTTACTCTTGTACCAGACTGAATCATTTTTAAATCCTTCTTTACTCCGCTTTCTTGATTACCTCTACCAGTCTCCATCTTTTGGTCTTGCTGATAGGTCTTGTTTCAGAAACTTTTACTATATCACCAACTTTACCTTTACCTTCAGGATCATGTACCTTGAATTTTTTTATTTTCCTTAAAATCTTCTTATATAAAGGGTGTTTATAATGAGATTCCACAGCTACGACCACTGTTTTATCCATTTTATCGCTTACTATTGTTCCTATTCTTATCTTTAATTTTCCTCTTTCCAAAAAAGCCCCCTAATTTATTTTTTATTGACTTTATCAGTCTTGCTATCGGTCTTTGTCTTAAATTCCTTCTCTTTAATTAAAGTCTTTATTCTCGCAATATCTTTCCTTAAATTCCTTATCTTTACCGGACTATTCAATTGCCCGGTAGCTTTTTGAAATTTTAGATTAAAAAGACTCTTCTTGATATCTGCAAGTTTTATTTCCAATTCTTCTTTATTTAGTTCTTTTATTTCACTTATTTTCATTTCTTATCTAAATTATTTATAGTTCTTCATAAATGAATTTTGTTTTTATGGATAGCTTATTGGAAGCTAACCTGATTGCTTCTTTTGCAACTTCCATACTGACACCTGAAATTTCAAATAATATTTTTCCGGGTTTAACTACAACCACCCAATTTTCAGGCACTCCTTTTCCTCCACCCATACGTGTTTCAGCTGGTTTCTTAGTCACCGGTTTATGAGGAAAAATATTTATCCATACTTTTCCGCCTCTTTTTATATATCTGGTAAGAGCCACTCTTGCTGCTTCAATCTGTCTGCTGGAGAGCCAGCCCGATTCAAGCGCCTGTAATCCATATTCACCAAATGAAAGTTTGGTGCCGCCTTTGGCGTGGCCTTTCATTTTTCCTCTTTGAACTTTTCTATATTTCACCCGCTTGGGCATCAACATTGCTGCCATAAATATCTCCTAATCTTTAGACCACTTCTTCCTTCTTATTTTCTTCTCCTGGTTTATTTTCTTTTTTTATTTCTTTTCTATCCAGTATGATATCTCCCATATATATCCAGACTTTGACTCCTATCTTACCAAAAGTCGTCCTGGCTTCCGCAAATCCATAATCGATATCTGCTCTCAAAGTATGCAATGGGACTCTTCCTTCTCTGTACCATTCGGTTCTGGCCATCTCTGCTCCACCCAATCTACCTGCACACTGGACTTTTATCCCTTTCGCTCCCGCCTTCATGCTTAGTGATACTGCTTTTTTCATAGCTTTTCTGAAACCTACTCTTCCAACTAATTGCGAGGCAATGCTCTCTGCAACTAATTTTGCGACGAGCTCTGGTTTTTTAATCTCTATAATATTCAACTGTATGATACTGCCTGTTTTTTTCTCAACCAGATCCCTGATATCATTGATATTTGCCCCTCTTCTTCCTATAACTATACCCGGCTTTGAGGTATACATATCTACTTTTACTTCTTCTTCTGTTCTTTCGATTTCGATTTTTGAAATTCCGGCGTTACCCAGCTGCTCTTCAATCGTATTTCTTATCATGACATCTTCTTTAAGTAACCTGGCATAATCTTTCGAAGCAAACCATCTTGATTGCCATCCTTTATTAATTCCTATTCTAAGTCCATTGGGATTTACTTTTTGGCCCATTTCTTAAGCCTCCTTCTCTTTACCATCAGATACAAAAACAGAAATATGTGCGGTCCTTTTTCTTATTCTGTTAGCCCTTCCTCTCGCTCTTGGCTTGAACCTTTTTAAAGTGGGCCCCTCGTCTACCATTATTCCGGAAATAAATAAATCTTCTTCTTTCATTTTATGGTTCTCGGTTGCATTGGTCACCGCGCTTTGTATGGCTTTCTTTACCACAATCGCAGCAGTTTTGGGCGTCAAAGATAATAAATCTATAGCATCATCTATAGATTTTGACTTTATCATATCAACGATATACCTAATTTTCCTTGGTGACATTCTTATATATTTTTCAACGGCTCTGGCTTCCAAAACTCTAAACCCCCTGACTGTCTGCTAATATATTATGCTTCTTTTTTAACTGTTGCGACTTTTTCACTTTTGCCTTTATAAATATGCGGTCTTATGGATCTTGTTGGTGCAAATTCTCCCAACTTATGTCCAACCATAGACTCTGAAATAAAAATAGGAATATGCCTTCTTCCATCATGTACGGCTATGGTATGACCGACCATTTCAGGAAAAATTGTTGAACTTCTGGACCAGGTTTTTATGATTTTCTTTTCTCCTGATTCATTCAGAGCATTTATTCTCTTTAACAATTTTTCCTCAACAAAAGGTCCCTTTTTTAAAGACCTTGACATCCAGTCCTCCCGACTTTAAAAATTAATGTATTACTTATTCCTTCTTCTGATAATATATTTATCGGTTCTATTATTCTTTTTTCTGGTTCTATATCCCAGTGTAGGCTTACCCCATGGGGTAACCGGATTTCTTCCGGCACTTTTATTCTTTCCTTCTCCTCCACCATGAGGATGGTCAACGGGATTCATCGCCGTACCTCTGACGCCGGGTCTTACCCCCAGCCATCTCTTTCTTCCCGCTTTTCCCAATCGAATTATTTCATGTGTAGTATTTCCAATCTGACCGATACATGCTTTGCAATTCAATCCAATCAGTCTTACTTCACCCGAGGGGAGCTTTATGTTGGCGTATTTCCCTTCTTTTGCTAAAAGCTGGGCATATCCTCCTGCAGATCTAACCAATTCTGCTCCTTTGCCTTCCTTTATCTCTATATTATGGATTATTGTTCCTACCGGTATGCTCTTTAAAGGAAGGGCATTACCTATTTTAATATCTACTTTTTCACCTGAGACCAGGATGTCCCCGATTTTTAACTTCAAAGGAGCAATTATATAACTTTTTTCGCCATCTCTATAGCTCAGGAGAGCAATCCTTGCATTTCTATTAGGATCGTATTCGATTGCTTCTACTCTTGCCGGAATGTTATCCTTTAATCTTTTAAAATCTATGATCCTGTATAATCTTTTATGCCCTCCACCACTATGTCTCCTTGTAATTCTGCCGTAATTATTTCTCCCTGCGTCTCTCTTTAGAGATCTGGTAAGAGATTTTTCCGGCCTTTTTTTAGTTAAGTCCGAAAAATCGGAAACAGTCGCAAGTCTTCTTCCGGGAGTAGTGGGTTTATATTTTTTAACAGCCAACTTTTAAAACCTCCAAATAAATCAGACCGATTCAAAAAAATCAATTTTATCTTTTTTGCTCAGCGTAACCACAGCTCTTTTTTTACGGGAGCTGGTACCGAGAGATCTTCCAATCCTTTTTGGTTTGGATTTAATATTTACAGTATTTATTTTTAAAACCTTAACCTTAAATATTTCCTCTATCGCTCTTTTTATCTCACCTTTTTCCGCTCTGATATCAACAAAAAAAGAGTATCTTTTATTTTTAACAGCCGCATAACTTTTTTCCGATACAACAGGAGAAAGTATTATATCTCTAGGATTTTCCATTACCTGACCTCTTAATAAAATCATCCAATGAATTTTTTGTAAAAACTATATAATCCGCCGCAAGAATAATATAAGCATTCAGGCCCTTCGAACTTTCTATCATGACATTGCCTATATTTCTAAAGGATTTTACTTCATTTGTATTAATATTATCAAATACCATAAGCACTTTATCTTTATCCAGTTTAAGTTTCTTTAGTATTTTCGCCGCTTTACTTGTTTCCGGATTTTTAAAATTTAATTTGTCAAGAACTACGATTTTTTTATTTTTAAACTTATCGGATAATGCCATCATTTTTGATTGCTTTATTACCTTTTTATTTAATTTAAAAGAATAATCTCTTGGCGTAGGCCCAAAAACCACTCCGCCGCCTTTCCAGATCGGAGAACGGTTAGTTCCTGCTCTTGCATTTCCCGTGCCTTTCTGTCTCCAGGGTTTCTTTCCTCCACCCCTTACTTCGCTTCTATCCTTGACTTTATGTGTTCCGGATCTTATAGAAGCAAGATACCTTCTTATTTCCTGATACATGATCTCGGAATTAATCTTCTGACCAACTATTTCACCAGGTATATTAATTTTTTCTAATTCTTTTCCGTCTGAATCTACTACATTCAAACTAACCATTTTTATCTCCTAAAAGCTAAAAAAGCCTCTAAGCTTTCTTTAAAAAAACCAGACTGCCTCTGGCGCCCGGCACACTGCCCTTGACCAAAATCAAATTCTGGTCCTCTATAATCTCAATAATCTCTGATCCCGGAACAGTGACTGTACCGCCTCCCGTTCTTCCGGGCATCTTCTTGCCTTTTGCTATACGCGAAGGAGTGGAACACATTCCTACCGAACCCGGTATCCTGTGAGAGTGAGATCCGTGGGTCATCCTCCCCCTGTGAAAGCCGTGTCTTTTAATTACTCCTGCAAATCCTTTACCCTTGCCTTTTCCGGTTATTTTTATTTTATCTCCTACTTTAAAAACATTGAGATCAAGACTATCTCCGGGTTTATACTCCTGATCAAATTTATCTACCCTGATCTCTCTCAGATATTTTTTCAAACCAACCTTACTGGCGACAAACTGGCCCTGATGTGGCTTTATTGCTTTTTTATCTATGATTTTACCAAAACCCACTTTTAGAGCATTATATCCGTCTTTCTCATCATCTTTAACCTGAACAATCACACATGGTTCAGCTTCAATGGCAGTAACATACAATGCATTCCCATTCTCTCTGAATATCTGGATACATCCCAGTTTTTTCCCATATATTGCATTTATCATATTTATATCACTTCCCGCAAAGTATATTGCTTTAAGACTTTATCTCTATGCCGACCCCTGCAGGTAAACTGAGTCTCATCAGTAAATCTACCGTTTTTGGAGTAGGATCGATAATATCTATAAGTCTTTTATGAACCCTTATCTCAAAATGTTCCCTTGAATCTTTATCCACATGGGGAGACCTTATAACACAATATACATTCTTTCTATTTGGTAATGGAATCGGGCCAGAAACTTTTGCGCCTGAGCTTTCTACAGTCTCTACTATTTTTTTTGCTGAACGATCGATTACTTCATGATCATAAGCTTTTAATTTTATCCTTATTTTCTGACCTAATTTACCTGCTGCCATACTATTCCTCTCGTTTTTTTAAATTACTTTCTTTACTCTATTATCTTTGTGACACTGCCTGCACCTATGGTCCTGCCGCCTTCACGG
>CAZFEN010000016.1:0-28711 GCA_964517765.1 uncultured Actinomycetota bacterium
CTGGCTATGACTGGTGCAGTCAGAAAATATCTTTCCGAGCATCCCGATGCTTTTGACCCCAGAGGTTATTTTGGGGCTGCCAGAGATGCAGTATACCAAATTGTAAAGGGAAAGATGATAGATTTTGGAACTGCCGGTCATGCAGGAGATTACAAACCGATGACCCTTGAAGAAATGAAAGCAGTTTATAAATAACATAAAATAAGAACCTTATTAAAAAATATTTGACAAATAGCAATATATTGTTATTATTTTTAGTTGAATAATAAAAATTCTATCTGCATATAGAAGTGCAGGTGGAAATAAGAGGTAAAGAAGCCTTCTTAAAACAGAGATGTTTTAAGGAGGTTTTTGTTTTTGGGGAATCGATTAGATAAGAGTAAAGATAAAAATGAATGGAATAAATAATATAAATAAAAATAATAAAGACACGCAGGAATATTTTTCGCGGTTCAGGATTCCCTCCGGATGCGCCATATTCGGAGTCGTAAATGAAGCCAGGGAAAGATTTTCCGGCCAGATGGTAATGGATGGGATCTCGGTCATGCGTGAGAGATCCAATGGTCTGGGCGGAGGATTTGCAGCTTACGGTATCTATCCCGGGTTTAAAGATGATTGGGCATTTCATATTTTATATGACGATACAGAAGCAAAAAGACAGACTGAAGATGAGATAGCCCGGAGCTTTAAAATCCTGTTTAGTGAGGAAATCCCCACCACTAAGATATCCGGAATCGTAAATCCGCCTATAATATATAGATATTTTTTAAAGACAAAGAGGAACGGAGATGCTTTTGAAACAGAAGAGGATTTGATTGTGGATTTTGTCATGCACATAAACAGAAATATCAGAGGTGCGTTTGTAGTTTCCAGCGGAAAGAATATGGGAATATTTAAGGGAGTTGGATTTCCGGAAGACATCGGAAGATTTTTTAAACTTGACCAGTACAAAGGTTATCTATGGACATCTCATGGACGGTTTCCTACAAACAGCGCTGGCTGGTGGGGCGGAGCGCATCCTTTTGGGCTGCTTGACTGGTCAGTCGTTCATAACGGAGAGATTTCATCTTTCGGGACAAACAAAAGATTCGTAAGCGGATTTGGATATGAATGCACACTTTCTACGGATACCGAAGTCATTACATATTTACTGGATCTTCTGGTCCGAAAGCAGAAGATAGATATGGAGCTGATTCATCTGGTTTTAGCGTCTCCGCTCTGGGAAGATATAGAAAGGATGCCTGCGAAAGAGAGGGAAATATTAAAGTCTTTGCGTATATTATATGGAAGCGCACTTCTTAATGGTCCTTTCAGCATAATAGTGGGAAGCGGCAATTTTATGTATGCATTAAATGACAGAATAAAATTAAGACCACTTGTTGCTGCAAGAAAAGGTGAATATCTTTTTATTTCCAGCGAGGAAGCTCCGATTAGAAAGGTTTGTGTTTCCCCCGATCGTCTGTGGCATCCGGATGGCGGTGAGCCGGTTATCGGAATAGTAAGGAAAGAAGAGATAACAAAAGAAATAAATATTGCGGAAGAAACACGAATTAATGAAAAATTCACAAAACTGGTAAAGACAGAAGCGGTTTCATTAAATAAAAGTCAGGTGATTTAAATGGCTTTGAAATTAAAGCAATCTGAATTTGATATAGAAAGAGATCAAAGTAAATGTATATCCTGTGAAGTCTGCGTAAGGCAGTGTTCCAATGATGTCCATGAATATGACAGCAATCAGGACACAATATATAGTGACAACTCTAAATGTATAGGGTGCCGCAGATGCGAGGCCCTGTGTCCTACCGGTGCTTTAAAGATCAGGAACAGGGAAGATCAATTCAGGGCCAATTATAACTGGACCTCTTCTCATTTGAACAATATATACAGGCAGGCTGATTCCGGCGGAGTGCTGCTTACCGGAATGGGAAGTGACAGGCCTTATACCATATACTGGGATCATATTCTTTTTAATGCCTCGCAGGTTACCAACCCTTCGATCGATCCTTTGCGCGAACCTATGGAAATAAGGACATTTATAGGAAGGAAACCAGATGGTCTTGAGTTTGAAATGAAGAAAAATAAGGGTTCGAAAGAAGGTTTGAAAAATACAAATATAAGGCTTAAGACCAGGCTATCTCCTCAGCTGGATCTTTCCACGCCTATAATGTTTTCGGCAATGTCCTATGGTTCCATAAGCTTCAATGCGTGCAGATCCCTGGCTGCAGCGGCTTCGGAGTTCGGAACATATTGCAATACTGGTGAGGGAGGAATGCATAAAGATTTATATAAATATGCAAATAATACCATTGTACAGGTTGCTTCGGGAAGATATGGAGTGGATACGGATTATCTAAACAAAGGTGCAGCAATAGAAATCAAAATAGGTCAGGGCGCAAAGCCCGGTATAGGCGGTCATCTTCCGGGAGAAAAAGTGACCGAAGACATATCGAATACCAGGATGATCCCTGAGGGAACGGATGCAATATCTCCGGCTCCCCATCATGATATTTATTCGATAGAAGATCTGGCCCAGTTGATATATGCATTAAAAGAAGCCACCAATTGGTCAAAGCCTGTAGGAGTAAAAGTCTCGGCGGTTCATAACATAGCACCTATTGCCAGCGGAGTAGTAAGGGCAGGCGCTGATTTTGTGACTATAGACGGACTGAGGGGCGGAACGGGAGCTGCTCCCCAGACTATAAGAGATAATGTAGGAATACCAATAGAACTGGCGATTGCCTCTGTCGATGAAAGATTGAGAGAAGAGGGAATTAGACACAGGTCTTCGATTATTGCAGCCGGAAGTATCCGGTCCAGCGCAGATGTGATAAAGGCAATAGCCCTGGGCGCCGATGCCGTGTACATAGGTACCGCTGCGCTTGTAGCAATGGGATGCCATCTCTGCCAGAAATGTTATACAGGTAAGTGCAACTGGGGGATCGCTACCCAGGATCCTTATCTTACAAAAAGGCTTAATCCGGAGATCGGAACAAGGAAGCTTTTAAACCTCCTGAGGGGATGGTCCCTCGAAATAAAAGAGATGCTGGGCGGTGCCGGTATAAATGCTATAGAAAGTCTTAAGAGCAACAGGGAACACCTGAGGGGTATAAGTTTAAATGACAGGGAACTTGCGATTCTCGGAATAAAACATGCAGGAGAGGCGTGGTGATTGAAAGATGAAAAGAATATATATCCAGGAAGAATATTGTATAGGATGCAGGCTATGCGAGATTTATTGTCAGGTAAAGCATTCTAAAAGTAAAAAGATAATCAAGGCATTCAAGGAAGAAATGGTCGATATACTGCCCAGGGTACTGGTGGAGGAGATCGGCTATAATTCATTTGCTATTCAGTGCAGGCATTGTTCGGATGCTCCTTGTGTCGAAGCCTGCATATCGGGTGCCATGCAGAAAAATAAAAATACAGGAGTCGTAACCTGCAATGAAGATAAATGCGTGGGGTGCTGGAGCTGCATAATGGTCTGTCCATATGGAGTGATAAAAAGGGACCTTTCCGGTAAGAAGATAGCTTCCAAATGCGACCTTTGCATTGATGAAGAAATTCCCGTATGCGTTCAGAATTGTCCCAACGAAGCTTTGAAATTTATGGATAAAGATGCAAAAGAAAAAAATCTGGTGGGCAATAAAGGTGGGTAGTAAAGATGAAAAGTAAGAATAACAATAGGAAAAATAATAAAACGTTTGAAGATAATGAAACAATCGATTATCTCATCATCGGTAATTCAGCCGCAGGACTTGCTGCTGCGGAAAGCATAAGGGAACTGGATAGGGCAGGAGAAATAATTATACTGACTGCGGAAAATTACCTGAATTATTCCAAACCGATGATAACATATTTCCTTGCGGGAGCAGTGAACCTGGATATGATACATTTCAAGGATGAAAAATTTTACACTGATAACCGGCTGGATATCAGATTGAATACAAGAGTAAAATCCATAGATACGAATAAAATGTTTTTAATTACCGATGACGGAAAGAGATATGAATTCAGGAAACTTCTTATTGCAAGCGGCGGCAGACCCATTATCCCAAAAATAAAAGTAGTCGGTGCCGGATCTTTTGATTTTATTGACGGCACAAATTACGAAAAAGTCGGAGGGATCTTCACGCTTACAAATCTTGAGGATGCAATAAGAGTTAAAAATTATATTGAAAAAAATGATATTAAAAATATATCCATATTGGGCGGAGGTTTGATTGGTTTAAAGGCTGCAGAAGCATTTCTGGAAAAGGGTATCGATATAAATATAATCGAGCTTGCCGATAGGATCCTTGCGACAACTTTTGATAGGGAAGCTTCGGGCATTATCGAAAGAAAGATAAAAAGCGCAGGCAGTAATATCTACAGGAACAATACTATAGAAGAAATCTATATCGAAAGCGGAAAGATTACCGGATATAAATTGAAAGATGGAAGAAAAATGGAATGCAGTTTGCTCATTATTGCAGTCGGAGTCAATCCTGATGCCAGCTTTATCGAAAGCGGCAGCCTTGATATGGTAAAGGGAATCATAGTGGATGATCATATGAGGACATCGGTAAAAAATATCTATGCTGCAGGAGACGTAGTCGAAGGTCCGGATATGCTTTCGGGCGGAAAGAGAAATATTGCCATATGGCCGCTTGCCGTGAGACAGGGCACAGCAGCCGGGGTAAATATGGCCGGTAGAAATAAAAGGTACGGCGGCGGATTTTTTATGAATTCGGTCGAGTTACTGGGTATTCCCTCCATTTCCATGGGTATAACCAATATCGGGGAGGAAGCAGAAGGAATAGAAGTATTAAGAGATTTCGATGCTGATAGAAACATGTACAGAAAAGTAATAATTAAAAATAACAGGATAATTGGAGTTATACTGATCGGTAATATTGAAAGGGCAGGAATCTATTCGGGACTTATCAGAAATGAAATAGATATAAGCAGTGTAAAGGAAAATATATCCAGGGAAGATTTTGGAATAATACATCTGCCCACTGATTACAAGAAACATCTTGTTGTCGGAGAGGGGATAGAAGTATGAAAGAAAGGCTTTCGATTGATGCAAAGAACCTGGGATACAGAGAGCTTAACTTAAAAGTCAGGAATTTCTTGAACGGCAGCGGCAGGGGTAATGATATTAACTACGAAGGCAACAATGATAATCTCAGCCGCGAAGTCATCATAAAAAACGCTCTGGGTCACAGATATATTGGCGACGGTTTAAAAGGAAACGCCCTTATAAATATTTATGGGACACCGGGAAATGATCTCGGGGCTTTCATGGATGGCCCAACTCTTGAAATTTTTGGTAATGGTCAGGATGGTATCGGAAATACAATGAATTCAGGAAAAATCATAGTACATGGTGATGCGGGAGATATTCTGGGATATTCGATGAGAGGCGGAGAAATATACATAGAGAAGAGTATTGGTTTCAGGGGCGGTATCCATATGAAGTCTTACCGGGAGAAAGTGCCAGTAATAGTTATTGGCGGAAGTGCCGGTAATTTCTTAGGGGAATACATGGCCGGGGGCATTATAATTCTTCTGGGTCTGCATAAAAGGGGAAAGGCGGGTCTGCTCTTTGCCGGGAAACCGGATATTATAGGAAATTATACGGGGACAGGGATGCATGGAGGAAAGATATATATAAAAGGGAATATAGAAGATTATAAGCTGGGTAAGGAAGTAAGAAAATCAGTTGCCGGTAAGGATGATCTGGATCTGCTGGATAGGTACATTACTGCTTATTGTAATTTATTTAATATTGACCGGAAAAAAATTCCGAGTGGCAGCTTTTTAAAATTGGTCCCATATTCCAACCGTCCATATGGGAAATTATACGCTTATTAGCGAACTACTATAATATGTAAAGTTGTACCAGATCTATTCTTTAGCTTTATAAATATATAAATATTTATAATTAAAAATGGCAATTATGATATAATTAGTGTCCACATTACTTTTTAAGTTAAAATATGGACATATTTTTATTATTTCAATACATAATAGCTGCAGTACTTTTCTTTATACTGATAAACTTTTTAATTAACAATATTTTATTTAAGGATACTTCCAAATTCAAGCTACCGCAGTATATAATTGATAAGAATCCGCTAATATCCATACTCATTCCTGCCAGGAATGAAGAAGAAGATATAAAAAGATGTCTTATTTCCCTTACAAAACAGGATTACAGCAATATAGAAATCCTGGTACTTGATGATAATTCCACTGATGATACGGTAAAGATAGTAAAAGAGCTTTCTGAAAAAGATCCGAGGATCAGACTATACAGCGGCGAACCGATAAAAAAGGGATGGATGGGTAAGTCATACGCCTGCTGGCAGTTATCAAAATATGCCAGAGGAGATTATCTTATATTTACCGATGCAGATACGCTTCATTTTCCAAACTCTATCTCAAGTGCAGTTGCCTGCCTTCTTAGATATAAGTTGGATGCACTATCAGTATTTCCAAAACAGATAATGGTTACCATTCATGAAAGAATGATGAACATGTTTGGTCATTATATAATTTTATGTCTGATGCCGCTTTACTTTGTAAGGAAATTAAAAACAGCGTTATTCTGTACCGCAATAGGTCAGTTCATGTTATTCAAGAAGGATGTTTATAAAAAAATAGGAGGTCATAAGTCCATAAGAAGCGAGATGCTGGAGGATATCAAGATATCGAAGCGTGTTAAAAAAATGGGGTATAAATTCATGATTTTTGACGGCCGGAATAATGTCTATTGCCGTATGTATAAAAACTTTAAAGAAATTGTCAAAGGATATTCAAGGGTTTTATTTGCTGTTTTTGATTATAAAGTTTATATGATATCAATGGCTATCGTTCTTGTATTTGTAATCTTTTTATCACCGTTTTTTTTACTTCCTATGGTGATACTACTTGATTGGCCGCTTTTATTAATTGAACTCCTTATTTTACAAGTAACCATTATTTTTATTACCAGGATAATTCTTATTATAAGATTTAGATGCAAGACTATCGATATAATACTTCATCCTGTTGCGATGATATATCTTATAGTGATAGCCATAAATTCGATCTTAAGAGTCAAAATTGGATCGGGTATATGTTGGAAAGGTAGAATATACGACGTAAGCAAAGAAAAGGAATTAAGACTGGTCAACAATAATTATAGGTGATTACCTTATTCTCGGTGCAAAAAGGTCCTTTACGGTTTTTTCTTTCCTGAATTTAAAATTCTGAGATAATTTTATCGAGTGGTTGATATATTTAGGAATGATGATTATAAGAAGAACAAGTCCCATTATTAAATAGACCGACGAGTCTTTTAACAGCCACAGGAAAATACTTGATGCAATGATTCCCGAAACTACTCCCCAGATCATATTTCTAATGGAAAATAATGCTGATACTATGCCAATTCCGAAAGCTATGATTGTAAGTGGATGTACCGCAAGTAAAAATCCAAGTGTGGTTGCAACGCCTTTACCGCCGGTTAGTTTTAGATACGGGGAATAATTATGGCCCGCAACTGCTGCACAACCTGCCAGTATGGCTACGACTTCTATACCGGTGATTCTTAGGACCAGAAAGTATGACAGGTAACCTTTGGCAAGATCAAGAATTATTCCTAAGACTCCCCAGTATTTTGATACATTGAATACCAGATTCCATCCGCCGGGATTTCTATCTCCGATCTTTCTTAAATCCTTATTGCTGTGGATTTTTGCAATGATATTGCAGAAAGGTATTGCTCCTACGAGGTAACAGATTATTATGAGTCCTATGTTTCTGAAAAATTCCGGATTTATCATAAAATAAATAATTGAAATTTGTTAAGTTTGGATTTTCATTTTATCAAAAAAAACAAGTAAATCAAGCAACATCGATTCTTTTCATACGTAGTATCGACAAGAACACGAAAAGTATGATCAGGCAAAATGAAACGATGATTGTAGGAATCAGTGAATTATCGAAAACGTGCCCGATATCTGCTGCCTTCAAAATCAGGTAATTCGGGAAATATGCTCTTATGGTATCAAACTGATTGAAGATACTTAAACTAAATGCAAGGATAAGAACCGTAAATCCAGCAGCCAGACCTCTCCTGAACAGGCTGCTCAAATATAAAAGTATGGATAAAATTGTACAAAAATAGAGCATATACAAAAGCGATGATTCAAGTAAGATTTTTATCGAGAGTATTCCGCCGATGAAAAACCTATCAACATATAGATAATCGATAAAGGAAGCTATCAGTATAAAAAGAGAAATCGTTATTGCATAATGAGCATATTTTGCAAGCACTATTCCCGCAGGATTTGCACCTCTGGAATAAGGGAAAACAAGTCGTTTCAGGCGGACCTCATTTGCAAGCAGTCCCATTAAAGCAAATGCTATGACAATCATCCCGATTTGAAAGGAATCACTAAGGAAAGATTGAAAAGCATAATCGCGGGTAAAATCGGAAAATAATGCCATAGTCTCGGCAGGCATATAATTCTTTAAAAGTAAAGGGAGCAATTTCAGCATCATGGGGCCGAGCATAGCAGGCCAGAAAATAATACCGATAAATAAAACCAGGTATTTATAAGTCCTTATTGCTTCGGTTATCTCTTTTTTAAAGTAAGCTTTAAATGATTTCATTTTTGCTTGACCATTCTCATAAAGATATCTTCCAGCGTGCTTTTCCTTATCTGGTAGCTTACGATACCGGTATTTAGTTTCGATAGTTCCTTTATGATCTCTTTTTTGGCATAATCCAAATCTTTAACATAAATGCTGATCTTACGCCCATTTTCTTTGATGTTTTCTACCCACTCCGGCTTTTTTAGTAAATTTATCTTACCTGCGGGATCTTCTTCAAACTCAACATCAAAAATTGGCTGAATATAGGATTTATAAAGTTGTGATAAGTTTTCGGTCAACAGTATTTTACCTTCGTCTATAATGCATATTTTATTGCATACTCTCTCTGCGTCATTCAATATATGTGTCGATAGAAAAATAGTAATTTTTTCATCCTTAAGACCTTCAATAAGCTCTAACATCTCCATTCTTCCTTCAGGATCCAGGGCGGATGCAGGTTCATCAAGAAAAAGGATCTCAGGATTGCCCATGAATGCCACTGCCAGGGCAAGTCTTTGTTTCATTCCTCTTGAATATGCGCCGATACGTTTCTTTTTCTGTTTGGCCAGCTTGACCATCTCCAGGAGTTTGCTGACATTTTTTCCCTCATAACCTATAATTTCACCAATGAATCTCAAGTATTCGTAAGCATTCATATAATCATAAAAGGTAGGAGTCTCAGGCAGGTAACCAATTGATTTTAAAATTTCTTGTTTGTTCTTCTGGAAATCTTTGCCTTTGATGATAATCTTACCGTCATTGAATTTAATAAGACCGGTAAGAATATTCATTGTCGTGGTTTTCCCGGCACCGTTTCGTCCGATAAATCCGAATACCGAACCTTTTTCTACATCGAAACTGATAGACTTCAATGCTTCCACACGGCCGTAATTTTTTTTCAGGCCAACGACTTTAATCATTTTCAGTTTCTTTCTTCCTGCCGACTATTAGAAAAACAATTGGACCGACGATTCCAAAGAAAACTATAATCAATATCCAGGCCCACTTTGGCAGATATACAACTTCATTTCGCGCAGCCTGCACAAGAGCAAAGATCATGAGACCGTATTCGATTATCAGTAACGGGATAATGAAGGGCAGCATACCTAAAATTGTAGACATCATAAAATTTATATCGATTGGAGTTATTTTAATCACCCTCTTGGGTAAATTTGTTATTTTTATATATTATATAATTTACAGGAGATAATTAAAGAATTAAATTAAGTAATTAATTTAATTTAACTTAAACTTTATAAAATATTTAAAGAATTATAATTTTGATGAATTATCAGATAAGTCTTACAAACTAGGGTTTTTCTATTTTACAAACTTTGAATTCGGACTTGGAAGCTCCACATACGGGACATGTCCAATCCTCGGGCAGGTTCTCAAACTCATAAGGAGGCTCCAGACCGAATTCCGGACTTTCAACTTTAACATCAAAAATATATCCGCAATCAGTACATTTCCAATCTGCCATATTTTATTCACCTGTTAATTTTTTTAATTACTGGATATCAGTAATTATAAACAAATACATAAACTAAGTATAGCAGTTTGCCTTTTCATTCGCAGTTAAAAGAATCTGCACATTCTTTAACTTTCTGAAAAATTCTAAGAATGTTTTATTGACCAGTGTAAGTGGAAACAGTATCTCTTATTTGTTATAATTCAAAATTAGTAATGTTTAAATTCTATCGAACTTTTATTGAAATCAGAACAAATGAGGTGATTAAATGGCCAGACCTACAAAATACGCAACATTAATTTGTACCATTGTAAGTATTCTTGCACTTATTGGAATTATTATAGGAATATGGTTATCCAAACCACTTATAATAGTTATTTTTCTAATCCCTGCTACAGCCTATGAAGTTTATAGGACCGAAGGGCCTTCTACGGTATGGGCATCGTGGCTCCTGCTGATTGTGTTGATTCTGGAAATAGTATTTATTGCGGCAAACATAAGCTATGATCTGGCATCTTTTTTCGGGGCAAGCCAGAAGGTCGTAGCGGGTTATGCTGTTCCATTAGGTGATATTAAAGTAGTAGGGCCTGCTATTATGGCTATTCTATCTATCATACTTTTTGTAAGAACCCGCGGCCGTTATACCAGATGGCTGGCAGCAGTAATCTTTATTACGTGTTTTGCCATTGTATATGCACTTAATCCGGAAATATTCAAAAATTTGGTTGGCCTGGTCATAGATAGAGGTATCGGAAGTATTTAAAAAAATTTTTTGTAAATGAAAAAAAGAAAGCTTACCGAAAAAGAAAAAAAAGTGATAATCGACAAAGGTACCGAGCTGCCGTTCAGCAGTAAATACGAAAATTTCTTCAGAGAAGGTACATATATCTGCCGGCAGTGCGGGGCACCGCTATATAGATCCGAAAGTAAATTCAAATCAGGGTGCGGCTGGCCCAGTTTCGATGACGAGATCCCGGGAGCAGTAAAGCGGTTGAAAGACAGAGATGGAATAAGAACTGAAATCGTATGTTCCGGATGCGGTGGTCATCTGGGTCATGTATTCGAAGGAGAGGGTTTTACTTCTAAAAATACCAGACATTGCGTCAACTCCATATCAATGGATTTTATTCCTGGAAAGAAAGAGCAGCCTTCCGGTATTCATAGCCTTATTGGCCATTTCCTTAAATAATCGGATTTTTTCATATACAGTGATACTTTTTTTATTTCTTCATCTGTTGTACCTGAAATTTGGATAATTTTATCAGCAGGATAGTCTTTTTCCAGGCAGGATAATATTAAATCAAGCTTCTTATATGATATTCCCAGCATTTCTTCATCAACCACTCCAGGTATTAAGTCAGGACTTGGCGCTTTTTCCAATATATAATCCGGTAATTTTAGATATTCAGACAAACTGAAGACCTGAGTCTTATATAAAGATATTACAGGCATTATATCTGCAATGCTGTCACCGTATTTTACAAAAAAACCTGTAAGCCACTCGCTTTTATTTGCGCACCCAACAAGCAAATAATTGTTAAGTTCGGAGTAGTAAAATAAGATCGCGCTTCTAAGCCTGTGCTTGATTCTATAAAAAGCTATTGCTTTTGATAGCTCTTTATCGCTGCTTCCCTCAAGGTTTGCCAGGAATATATCTTTTTGCAGCTTTAAAGATAAATCTTTTCTTTTCCGATAAACATATTTTTCAATTAAACTTCTTTTAATAAAAAAAGTCGGAGGATAAAGCCTGTACGCACCTATTAAGGATAATATATAGGTTATTTTTTTATAAATGATCCTTACCCCAAGCTCCCTGGCAAGCTTTTTTGCATCGGTTATATTTTTAGGACTGGAGTCTCTTTCGGGCAGCATGACCGCAATTACATTTTCGTGACCCAATGCTTCAACACATAACTTTAAAACCAGCGCGGAATCAATCCCACCGCTTAAGCCCACTACTGCGCCCTGCCTGTTAAGGTCCTTTACGTATTTTCTTATAAAATCAATTATATTTTTTTTAGATACTTCTAAATCGAATTCAAGTAAATTATTATTTTCCATATTTTCTAAATTGTCCTTTTTATTAGCATAAAAAAATTTCTGCAGCCTCTTCCATAAAAGTCGCATCGTTCTACTTATAGATACAGTAAATATAAGCATATCGTTGGGTGGAATAGAAATCAAGGTAACGATGACTGGTATAGCCTGATATAGAAAAATGGTTTATGATATAAGAATGTTGTATCCTCGCCAATATTTTGTATAATAATCGAACTATCAAAATTGAAAAGAATATAATTTTTTTAAGAGATGATAAACAACCTGACTGTTATACTAATATTCATATCAATTGCCCTTTTTCTTGGCATCTTAATAGTTGCCACATACAGCCTGCTTCCAAAGGAAAAAGATAAACCAAAAAAAGTTCAGGAAATACTGAAAATAATACCCAAGAGAGATTGCGGAGCATGTGGATATGCCGGTTGCGAAAAATATGCAGAAGCAATTGCAGAAAATCCCGAAGTTGCCTTAAAGGATAAATGCCCCTTTATGTTCAGAGATAAAGAAAAACTATCGGAACTTGAAAAAATTTTGGGTATAAAAATCGGAAACGAAAAAAATAAATAAATTTTTTAAAATTTAAATATTTGTTATTCTCTAATATCAGACTTCATTCTTTTTATTACCATAGAGACCCGTATGATCCCATATATCATCAAACATAAAACCAGTGTCAGAAATATTGCCAGTGGTAAAGTAAAATTAATGGTCACTGCCCGGGCAGGTATATCATCCATAATCCTGCCCTTCAGTGCTTCTATAATTCTTCTGTAAAGATTGGGTAAGTTATATGCTACGGGAGCACATAATATAATAAGAAGCCAGCGAAGAGAGTTATACATTCTTATTTTTGATGTGTTATCGCTATACAGCTCTTGATTTTTATCTTTTTTTGCTTCAGTTCTAAAATAATACCAGGGTCCCATTTTTGATATATATTCCCATCCTGCATCTTCGAATAAAGTTATATAATCGTCTATATTTTCATTTCTGATAATCTTGAAATCAAGCCGGTATATAATGTCTTCTGATTCGCCTTTTCTGAATGTATAAGTTATAAAGCCGGTATTATCGAGGTGCCATCCTTTCTTTGACATTTCGTTCAACCAGTTTTCTTCTTTTTCTGCCTGCCAGGCGAAAAATATCCTGGATACTGTTTTAAATCTTCTATTATCTTCATTTACTCCCATTCTCGGCTCCTTTCTTATGCAAAAGCTTTTCACCGTTCTGTGTCATCTCCTTAAGTCTGAGTAATTCATATTTTATTAATTCTTTTCCCAGTCCGGTTATAATATAAATCTTTCTGCGGGGATTTGTTTCCCCGTATTCTCCGGGTACGATCAAGCCAGCTTTCACCAGGTTACCCAGCGCACCATATAGTGTGCCCGGACCAAGATGGATCCTGCCTTTGCTTAAACTCAATACTTCCTGCATGATCCCATAACCGTGAAGTGGTTCTAATAATGATATTAAAATGTAAAATGTAGTTTCCGTAAGAGGAGATAGTTTTTTGATTTTATTCATATAAATCCTTCTGATATTTCTATTACGATTAACGATATAACGCTAATCGTTATATCGTATGACGTTATACTAACATAATAGATAAAATGATGTCAATACTTATATCAGAAAACTGCAGCAGTCAACATCCATCTGATAACCCGGTTGCAAATTTTTGTATTTATTGTTGTATTTGTGGTTGCTTTGATGTTGAGTTTTATAATTAGCTGTTCGATAATATTTTAAAATAAGAATGAATAGATTAAAATTATGTCAAATATTGTGTTATCAACCTGAAAAAATGAATAAAAACAGAAAAATAAATAAACTAAAAGTTCCGATTGTTATTCTCGTAATATGGAGTATTTCTATAATTTTGGTAACAGGGCGTGATCTATTCAATAATGGAGATGCTTTTATTTCAACTAATACTTCAGGTAAACTTACATTAATAAAGAAAAATAATATATAATACGATTTAAAAAATTATAGCAGTAGGTGACATATAAAAAATGAATATTAAATCTACCGGACTGAAAATAATAATTGCAAGCATACTGATTCTGACGATGCTCGTTATATTAATTTTTTCGGGCTGTAAGCCAGAACAGGAAGTTGATAATAATGAAGCCGGTATAGAGGAAGAACCAGGTGAGGAAGAACCGGGAGATGAGCCAGGTACGGAGGAAGAACCAGACGGTGAAACCGGTACTGGTGATGAAGATATCATTAACGCATTTAATGAACTGCTGGATCAGGGGACGAGATCATATCAGCTTATTTCTTTTATTGATGAGAATATGGCAGAAATTTCATCTGAAGGTTTCGACATTTTACTTGAAAAATTAGAAATGGTACAGGAGGAAGACATACAATATTACACGGATCTATTATCTGAAGATGACTGGCAAAATAAACTTAACGCCATCTTTCACCGGGACATCGGGTCAGAAGATCTTATAGATATTGATGACATACAGCTTAAAGAGTTGATGACAGAAATTTTCCAGGGAGGATTTAAACTCGTGGCCCTTGAAGGATCATTTTATCCATATATTGATTATGAATTTATTAAGAAGTATTCGGAATATCTAAGCCCAATGTACTTTGATTACATCAACGTTATGGCTCTGGAATCAAATAAAGTATTTTCCAGGGATGCGGCACTAACCATATCCTGGGACGAGCTGGCTTTAAGATTGATAAACAGTGAAGAATTTTTGCTAAACTATCCTGATGAGACTATAAGAAAAAGATCTGTAGGAGATCTTTATATGAGATACCTCAAATCTTACATAATCGGGCAGGACAATACTCTGACTTATAGTTATGAAAATAATACTATGTATCCCGAGGTCCTGGACAGTTATGATAAATTATTTTCGGAATACCCCGATTACGTGACAACAGACCTCATAAGGTCCTACCAGGAAATACTGGCGGGGACAGACAATACTATAAATGAATCTGTTTTTGAAGAAATAAATGGAATCTATAGAGAAGCTGTTCTTTCCTTTGAGCTTGACTCGCCTCTGCTTTTACTGGAAGGTATCAGAAATACATATTATCAGACTATTCTTTAGAAAAATGGTTATGTTATTTTAATAAACGGAGAATTTCCAGATGGTACCGAAAGAACACTTACCTTCGGAATTGAAGATAATCATTTTATTAAATACTAAATGATATATCATGGGGAAGAAACCGCTGAGAAAGTCGGCTTCCGCGAAGTGGCATATCTAATTTCCAGATGTCTAAATATTTTCTTAAGTGTAAAAGGACTTTGTCATTGTAAATATAATCGATTCTCAATATAGCTATAGCTGAATTAATTATAA
Source organism: uncultured Actinomycetota bacterium (assembly GCA_964517765.1). Classification (GTDB taxonomy): domain Bacteria; phylum Actinomycetota; class Humimicrobiia; order Humimicrobiales; family Humimicrobiaceae; genus Hydromicrobium. Next base: position 15,499 of record CAZFEN010000016.1, read on the forward strand.
AATAAATTTATTCTATATATATTTTTGGTTATAATAAGAAGCCTACGGTGTTTTATATGCAAACAAAAAAATACATTGAAGAATTTACTAAAGTCTGGATGGGGTGCAGCACTGAATTTCCATATCTGGATCCTGTATATTCTCATAAGGATAAATTATCCTGTGAGGCTCGATTAGAAAAATTCTTTAAAAAAATAAAAAAGAATAAAGACAAAAAGTTAAAACAGGATGTGAATAATTCAGGTCCTGCTAAATCTATTTTTCCTGAAATAAGAACTTTCTTCAAATCAACATTTGGTTTTGAAGATAATCATTTAAATATCATATTCTCAGACAGTTATAGAGAGGCAACAAAAAAATTTATAGAAACCGGCCAGCGCTTTGACCCCAATCTTGACATGGAGGATATTCTTCAGGCCAGCCGTAATGTCTGGATAATAAACAGCATACAATCGATGATGGGTATGCCTGTAAAATTAACTTCTTCTATTTTTGCATACAGCATGCTTTATCCCTACACCGATAATTATCTTGATAATCCTGATACCACTTCGGAAAGCAAGATCACTTTTTGTAAACGTTTTCAGCAGAGAATAAAAGGAAAGAGGATTATTCCTAAAAATAATAATGAGAAAAATATTTTCGACCTGATAGGAATGATAGAGGAAGAGTATGATCGAAAACGTTATCCGAAGGTTTATGAAAGCTTACTGGCTATTCACCGCGGTCAAACAAATAGCATACGTTTGCTTGATAATTCAAATTCACTTTCAGAAATAGATATTTTAAAAATATGTATCGAGAAAGGAGGGGCTTCGGTTCTTGCAGATGGTTACCTTGTTTCCGGTTCCCTGACGAAATCTCAGGAGAGATTTTTATTTGGTTTCGGCGCATATCTTCAAATGGCCGATGATATACAGGATACGGATAAGGATTCCGGGGCAGGGCTCCTGACTCCTTTTTCACAGGCTTCTATACATTCATTGCTGGACAAGTATGTCAGCCGCACTTTCAATTTTGGTATTAAGATAATGGATCTGATCAATTGTTTTAAAGGGAGCAATCTGGACTGTCTGAAGAGCCTTATAGAAAAAAGTACCAGGAAACTACTTGTTGAATCGATTGGTCTCAATGATAAATTTTATAGTAAATCATTTTTAACGAAAATAGAGGAATATTCACCATTCAGATTCTCTTATTTAAAAAAGCGAAAGATTTCATCTGCAAATAAGGATTTATTTGCAGAAGTAATCAAAGAATCCATGTTGGCCAGCGGCTGATAAAGATATGAAAAAGAATTCAGATATTACTTTTAAAATTATATCCTCCTCTGAGGAACTTATTGCTGCTTACAATGTCAGATTTAGTGTATTTTGTGAAGAACAAAATGTCCCATATTATATAGAAACCGATGAAAATGAGTCGAGCAGGATTCATGTACTTGGCATGCAGGACAGGGAACCAGTTGCCACAGGAAGGATGTATATAACCGGGGGCTGGTTAAAACTCGAACGGATAGCCGTAAGGAGGGCATGGAGATCACGTAAAATTGGTTCGAAGCTTGTAAATTTTATGATAAAAGCCGGTAATGATATGGGGATATTTAAATATAAACTTAATGCACAGGTCAGCAACATAAAGTTTTATGAACGGTTGGGATTTAAAACAGAAGGTAAAACTTTTATAGAGGCAGGGATAGAACATGTTTTGATGACAAGGGAAGATAATGGACATGCATGATATAAGTTTTAGTAATTTTCGTAATTTTTCTTAAGGTATTATAATTAGAATACAAAATATTAATTAAAAAAGGTTGACTTAAATGCTAAAAGATTTCAAAGAGTTTATAATGCGGGGCAATGCCGTCAGTATGGCAGTAGGCGTAATTATCGGTATAGCTTTTGGGACTATTATAAATTCACTGGTAAATGATATCTTAATGTCACCAATAGGGTTTCTCCTGGGAAAGGTAGATTTTTCCAACCTTTTTTGTACTTAAAGAAGCCGCTACTTCCGGACCATACTTATCACTAACTGCAGCCAAAGAAGCAGGAGCAGTCACGTTAAATTATGGAGTGTTTATAAATACAATTATAAACTTTCTGATAATTGCTATTGTGCTTTTCTTTATTATCGGAGCTATTAACAGGTTAATAAAGAAAAAGGAAGTTAAACCGTCAACTAAAGATTGTCCTTTCTGCTTTACATCAATTAATATAAAAGCTACCCGTTGTCCAAATTGTACTTCTGAGCTAAAGATCCAGTAAAACTAAAAATATTTTAAGTCTGAACCAGGCAACTTCTATGTCGGCAAGTGCTCTTTGACCATATTTTTGATTTCTTTATCCCGATACATCAATGAATCTGTTTTAGCAATGAATTCCTCTCTGGACAATCCTGACCTTGAATCATAAACCTTATACCCTGCACTGAAACTAAGTACAAATGGATTAGAACTTTTTTGATTGTATTCCGCAACTTTACCTCTGATTCTGTCGATAGTATGTTTTATTATCTTTTCATCATTGATATCAAGCACGATAATGAATTCATCACCGCCATATCTGGCTAAAAAATCTTCATCCCTCATGCATGCTTTTAATATTTGCGCTATATCAACCAGTGCCTTATCTCCTGTAAGGTGTCCATACTTATCGTTTATGGATTTGAAATTGTCAACATCCAAAATAATGCATGAGAAGCTTTTACCCTTTTTAGCGGATTGTATACGATCATTGAGGTAATTATCTATCTGCCTCCGATTAAACACTCCTGTCAAATGATCTAAATTAAGTCTCTCATTCTGAACATAATTGTGTACGATGAATATTGATATTGTGACGCTGGTCCATAATATGGCGATGCCATAAAATAAAGTTTGCATGATTGCACCTATTACGGGAGGTATTATGAAAAGCAGCATAGGAATAAAAAATTTTCTTGGAATTCTTTTCCGAAAGACGATATATAGAATAGTCGAATAAAAAAGTGGTAAGAATGATGCAAATACCATTACCATAAAATAAGGTCCGCGCTGATAGATATTACTGCTATCAACTCTGAAAAATAAACCCATAAAAGGACTGAGCAGTGACATTATTGTATTAATAGAAATTGGGAAAAGCAGCAGTATTATTTCAGTCCTCAAACGATGTAAATCATGTAATAACTGATAACTTGTATACAGAGCCCATATTGAGGCAGGTATGGGACCAAAGATGAAAAATATTGTATTTGTAGTTTTATTTAATATATAAAAAAGTTCACCCGGCTGCCCATCAACGAGCAGAGTTCCGATTTCGAGAGCCAGCAATGTCATTGTAGCCAGAATCAGCCAGCGGAAAAGTCGGTTTTGAAGCATATGTTTTTCGGTTAATTTTAGATTGGTTATATACATTACCGTGCATATAATCAGAGAAAAACAATTTAAGCCAATCTGTCCGAAAATATTCATAAACTGTCCTCTAAGTTAGATTTCAGTAATAATAATTAGTATTATAATATACTCTATAGATAAATAATACAAGTATTAATATTTATTTGAATAGTTTTATGAATATTGTGATTTTCTAGACATATTGGTCAGCGTATTGCTAAACAAATCCATTTGGAGAAGTTTGGAAATATAATTAGAGGATTTGGCTCATTCTATTGGGGAGCTGCTATACATACAGTAAAATCTTTTATATTTAAAAGCCTCTAATGGATTGCGATAATTCTATAAATGATTCAAGGAATTGAGTATTGTAGGCTAATCAATTGGTACGTAGATCTCTGTTAATGTTTCTTCCGGTCCCACTTCTCCTGGATCGTTTAAATAAGATTCTCTTATTGGTCCAATAATATTTTTATTGTTTTTCTTTATCCACTCAAAGAGTTCATTATAAGTTGCTTCACAGGCTTCATAAGGACCTTTATGGATTGCTTTTACCATTTTCCCACCAGGCAGGGTATAGCAGTGCGTCTCATCATTTTCTTCTATTCTATTTTTAATTGGAGCAACAACTTCAATATCGGCATTGCCGGTCTTATTTGCTTCTTCCATTTCTTCCATAGATTCATGGCAGATAAAAGAGGGCATTCCCGAAAATTCAGCCCCTTTCTTTGAGGCATATTCATAAAGTTTTGGCAGCAATTCTGCTATGTCTTTATAATAGCCCTTTTTCCTGATGCCGATTACAAGTTGTGGCTCTAGATTAATGATTTCTATTTCTCCCATGTTATTCCTTTCTGTCGAATTTGCATAATGGTGACTACTATATTATATCGAACACATGTTCGTGTCAACAGAGAATAAAAATTTATTTAGATTCTTTAACTTGTAATCCATTTAAATTTAGCTTCAATGCCTATCTAAATGTAGTTTGATAATATATAGATGTTATTTAAAATAAAACATATATTAGGCAACGGTAACTTTATTATTCTAATCTTAAAAAGAATACAATAAAAAAATTTTAATATATTTGTGATTTTTTATGTTTTAAAACGACTAACCTTTATAAAGAATAAAAACTATGAAAGAAGACCAGAACAAGTTTATAAGAATGATTAATGAAAATCAGACAATAATAAACAAAGTATGTTTTGGGTACACCAACAACATTGACGACCGACTTGATCTAAAACAGGAAATTCTAATACAGCTATGGAAAGCGTATCCAAAGTTCAATCATAAATCAAAATTAAGTACATGGATTTATAGAATAGCCCTGAATACAGCTATTTCAAATTTCAGAAAAGTTAAGAGGAGAATAGAATGCAAAGAACTTTTACCGGATGATTATCAAATTCCGGAATTAAAAAATGATCTTGAAATGAAGGAAAATATTATTGAAATGTACAAGTTTATTTATCAATTAGATGATTTAGATAAGGCAATTATCTTGTTATATCTTGACGATCAGCCCTACAGCTCAATAGCAGACATTATTGGTATTTCAGAAACTAATGTGGCAACAAAGATCAGCCGGATTAAGTTAAAACTCAAAGATCGATTTGAGAAAATTAAAAAAATGGAGGATATGAAACAATGGAAAAAGAAGATTTAAAAAATACATGGGATAAGTATAATAGCAAACTTGAAGAAATAACGGTCATAAATGAAAATCTGCTTAAACATACATTAAAGCACAGGTCGAATGGAGTTATTGATAATATGCTGAGATGGGAATATTTCAGTATGATAGAAATAACGATTTTTTTATTCTTTATGCTTATTGCTACATATAAATTTATGGATGACTGGAGATTCTTATTTTCAGGAATATTTATAACACTTTTTTTAATCTGCTGCATAATAACCGGTATCTTTACTATTAAAAATTTAAACAGTATTCAATTGTTTTCGAAAAGCATAGTGGATATTAAACAAAGGATACTTATGCATAAAAAACTGGTTAATCGATCCATTAAAATATTAATGTTTTTAATTCCTCCGGTGATTATCACTTTTATTCCGCTGGGAACAAAATTTATTAGAAATATTAATCTTTATGATTATCCAATTTTTTTTCTTATATTATCCCTTGTCGTAATAGTATTCTCATACATTATCGCCTTTATTTCACATCAGACAATTTATCTAAGAAAATTTAAAATAATCGATAATAGTTTAAAGGAGTTGGAAAAATATAAGGAATAATGATCAAATCTTATCTATTCAAATAGCGTCTATAGCTTACAATAAATGGAAATGAAGGAGACAGCAAATGGAAGATAAGAATAATAAAGTTCAGACCTCAATCCTTATAATTTTCTGGATAATAGTTGCAGCATTTATTCCAATAATTATTGTAATAAGCATGCAAAGCCTTCAAGGTCAGGCTTTCAATGAATCGCTGTGGAATTTTATTGCTATTCCTTTGATATTTTTAATATTTATCCTCGGAATAATACTTATCGTATTAGCTGTAAAAGCTCATATTAAAAGAATATCAAAAGCGTTATTTATTCTTACAGGATCTTCAGCGGTTGTTATGGCTTTAAGCGCTATACAACCTGTGCCGGGAGAAGGTTACTATCCGGGTAGAATAGGCGCGGCAGTTGAATGGCTCTTCTTTATACTTGCACAATATTTATGCCCTATATTATTACTTGCCAGTGTAATCGGTATTATTGTTTTAATTAGGAAGAAAAGAATTATTGCCAGACCAGGTGAGTAATTAGAGCTTTTTTAAAGTATTTTCGTTACCTGTTATTGGTAACAATCCTAATATTAGAATCTAAAAATAAAAATCAATTAAAGGAATTAAAGAATTTTTAAAAATCCTATTTATTGTTTTGTGCTCTAGCCAGATCTTCCAAAAGACTCGTTTGTTTTAAAAGTTGATGATCCTGAGCATTCAAACGCTTAAGTATATGCGCTAAAGTTGTGAAAGGTTGCATTATATGTTAATATGCAACCAAATTATTAACAAGGAGATAATATTATATTATGAGTACAGCAATAAAAATATCAAAGGAAATTGCAGATGAAGCCAGGATCTCAGCAAAAGTAACACGAAGGTCCATGGCGGGTCAAGTTGAATACTGGGCTTTTATAGGTAAAATAGCAGAAGATAATCCGGACTTATCCTTTTTAGTAATCAAAGATATTTTACTTGGAAGGCAGCAGTTAAAAGAAGGACTCGGAACACCGTATATTTTTGGAGAAGGTGATTAGAAATTAAAGTCTTCCAATCACCGCTTTTTGAAAAACAAAAGAAAAGAATCCATAGGAATCAGATCAAGGCACTAGATAAAGAGATTAAAAGAATAATTGTAAATTCAGGGATCGGCCAGGGGAAAAAAGGAATCCTTAGAAATGTCAAAGTATATAAATTCCACATCGATAAACAGCTTTTTTTATTGGCTTATGAATTTGAAAATGATGTTTTAAATCTTATAATGATTGGAAGTCACGAAAACTATTATAGAGATCTTGCTAAGTATCACGTGGAATAAAAATCTAATATATTAGAGTACTTAAATTGAATTCTATTCACTTATTAGCTATCAAATAAAGTAAATATGTACCTTCACTTGATCTCGCTTTCAGGTTTGCCAGAGTATTTAAAGTACCCTTAAAAGAAGTCTTTCAATATGAGGATAAATGAATATGAACCTGGCGCCCCCAGGTAGTGAAGTTTCGAACCAATTTTTGGAGAATTTAAAGATTATTTAAGATTTGATTACACGACAAACACAATTCTTTAATTGATAACTGCAATCAGTTCTAAAAAATAAACCCTATGAAATTTACTTGACAAATACGGATTATTTGTTACACTTTTTTCAAAATTAAAAAGCACAGAGTTTGTGCTTAAAAATAAGAACATTGGCGTTCTATCGTTCCTAATTAGGGACGGAGGACGCTTTTTATTTTGTCCTCATGCCTGTCAAATATAAATAGAAATGATTTTTAGTATGCTAAATATACCTTATAAAGAACAAATAGAAGCCTTAACCAAAATATATGAAGAAGATAGCACAGGTGAAGAGATTGTAATTCATAAGTATAACCAGAGAAGGAGGAAAAGAAATGAATTTGCTAAGACCAAATGCAAATGATGCAACCGGGACGTTTAACCGTTCTAAAAATGTAGTTCCGGGTTCGGGTATTTGTTCCCGTTGTATTGATGGATGCAGGGGTAATTGTGAAGTGTTTAAAGCGACCTTTAGGAGCCGGGAAGTGATTTATCCGGGCAAATTCGGTGAAATCACAGCAGGCGCAGACAAGGATTATCCGGTGGATTACTCACATCTCAATATCCAGGGGTATGCTTTAGGGGCAAAGGGATTACCTGATGAAGCCAGGGGTAATCCGGATAATACAAAATTTCCTGATGTAAATACCGGGACAGAATATGGCTGGAGTTCTAAAGTAAAAATGAAAATCCCTCTTTTTACCGGCGCATTAGGTTCAACAGATATTGCCAGAATAAACTGGGACCATTTTGCAATCGGAGCGGCAATATCCGGCATCACACTGGTTTGCGGTGAGAATGTATGTGGTATCGATCCCAAGCTTGAGCTGGACAGCAAAGGTAGAATCAAGAGCGCACCGGATATGGATAGGCGTATCGAGATTTATAAAAGATTCCATGAAGGTTATGGTGAGATACTGGTACAGATGAATGTGGAGGATACACGTTTAGGTGTAGCAGAGTATATAAGAAAAAAACATGATCTGGAGGCCATAGAACTGAAGTGGGGGCAGGGTGCAAAGTGTATTGGCGGAGAGATAAAGGTAGGAAGCCTGGATAGAGCTCTTGAATTGCAAAAACGCGGCTATATCGTTACTCCGGATCCATCCTTACATGCAAATCAAGAAGCTTTTAAAGATGGTGCGATTAAGGAATTTGAACGTCATTCCCGTTTAGGATTTGTATCTGAGGAGGGTTTCTTAGCTGAGGTCAAGCGTTTAAGAGATTTAGGTTTTAAGCGTATCACACTCAAAACCGGAGCCTACTCGATGCAGGAACTTGCCATGGCCATTAAATATTCTGCAATGGCTAAAATAGATCTCTTAACCATCGACGGTGCCCCGGGCGGAACAGGTATGAGCCCATGGAGGATGATGGAAGAATGGGGTATACCTACTTTTTATCTGGAGGCACTTACTTATGAATTCTGTCAGAAGTTAGTTAAAAAAGGAGCACGTCTTCCCGATATAGCCATAGCAGGAGGTTTTTCAACTGAAGACCATATCTTTAAAGTCATTGCAATGGGTGCGCCATTTGTTAAAGCTGTCTGTATGGGTAGGGCATTGATGATACCGGGCATGGTAGGAAAAAATATTGCCATCTGGCTTAAGGAAGGTAATCTTCCGTCTACGGTTTCTAATTACGGAAAAACGGAAAAAGAAATTTTTGTCTGTTATGAAGAACTGGCCGAGAAGTACGGTAAGGATATGAAAGATATAACTTTAGGTGCTGTAGGTGTATATTCTTTTGTTCAGAAAATTAAGGTTGGACTACAGCAGCTGATGGCAGGAAGCAGAAACTTCAGACTTGGTACGATTTCACGCGATGACCTTATGTCTTTGACTGAAGAAGCTGCAAAAATTTCCGGCATTCCTTACGTGATGGATGCATATCGTAAAGAAGCAGAGGCAATTCTTGAAGGATAGGCAGACTGTGAAATAAGAAGTATGTCTGATCAATAGAAAAGTTTAAGTGTTTGCGGAGAGGTGAACTATGGAAAATAAAGGATTATGTGAAACATGCGTGCATGATAAAGAATGTACTTTCTCCAGGAGATTTCCGGTTATAGAATGCGAAGAATTCAGCGATCATGAGCCAGCCGAGGAGAAAAGTAATGACTGCGCTGATAAGTAAATTTAAAAATAATATTTATTCTGACTGTCTTTAATTATATTTCCAATTTTATTATAAAAAAAAGGACTAATTTAAGAAAAATATTTAATATATTTGACTGCCCCTGACTTTTCCCCGATCTTGAGTCCAGTTTTTAAGTTAGTCTTAAACCATTTTGAGGGTTCCCCAAAAACTAGTCCATCTATAATGTCAGAAATGTGAATATTAAAACTTTTATCATGCCATCAAATCACATATTTTTATTATTTTTAATATTATATATCCTATTCAGATCATTGTAATAAAATATTTTCGTTTATATACAAGTCTGAATGTTTGAAATTATCTATAATTATATGCTTTAGCTTTCTCATATAGGATTAAATTAAAATCAATCAAGTGTTCCAAATAACCCTCTCCTTATATATGACTTAAGAAATAAGGAGATTGGAATCAAAATTATATATAAGATCAATATAATAATGTTTCTAAGATTATTTTGTAATATGTACCAAACCTAGTTGCCAGCAGCCTTTGATAAATCTCCTCTTATAATAACAACATCAAACGGTTCCTCATTCTCTCCCCGCGATATTGTAAGAGTAACTTTGCTATTTATAGGACCTCTTAGACGTAACAAACCTTCGCCCTCTCTCATATCAGAACAATTGATTCCATCGATTGCAATAATTTTGTCTCCCTTTTTAAGTCCTGCTTTGTCGGCAGGCAGGCCCGGGGCAATTTCATTTATGATAATGAAATTCTGAGAAACCTCGATCTCGAATCCAATTCCGCCACTTTCTTTCGAAATTATCTGATCCGCAGTACTTTTATCTATCACAGTTCTGATTTTTATGATTTTCCCATCTTTTATTTCAAAAGTCATGTCTGCCTGAATTGTATCAATGCCTATTATTTTATATTCATCACTGGATTCTTCAATTTGTACGCTGATGATGTCCCCACTGGTGTTGGTCCATTTGAGGATTTTTATATTATGTTTCCACAGGACATTATGTTTTATGGAATCGTGTATTGATTTTACATCTGCCGATTCCGATTCCTGATCTCCTATCTTTTGCTCCGTTACGATATCATTGCTTAAAAGCCCAATCACGGAATCTGCATCTCCTTTGTTATAATACTCAATAAATGACTCAACAAGTGTTTTTTGATCTGAATTTTGAAGAGCACTATCATTGTTGCCGCTGCATCCGGTTATCATGATAGAGACAATTAAAAGCATAATTAACAAACGCATATATTTCATGGTCCTAATCCTTTTAGTGTTTGCTCAATATTTTTTAGCCTCTTCTCTTATACCTATATAAATAATTTAAAACCATCTTTAAACATATAAAAAATCTGTTTAGTAATTCTTATTTCTCATAAATATTCTTTCGATGACCTATTTTAATTATAAGAATTAGCAAGTTTTGCTTATCTATATCTATTATTACTCTGTAATCTCCAATCCTTATTTTATAACCAGGATCGCCAATAAGCTTTGTAATATAAGTTTCAGGTCTTATTCTGATCCTTTCAAGAGCAGAAATAACTCTTTCCTGTATTGCTTTGTCCAGTTTAAACAGTTGTTTTTTTGCCTTTTGAGAAAAGATAATCTCGTACAATAAAATCACCGATGCTTATTTTATCTTAAGTTCTTTCTTAATTTGACCCAGTGTATAGATTTTACCTGCCTTAATCTCTTCTCTTGCCTCTTGTAACGCTTTCTTTGTTTTTTCATTTAACTCCATTGTATCTTCAATCAAATCCCAGATAACACTTTCATAGGTTTCTCTATCTGAAAATTTCTTTTTAGACAATTCCTTTTTTAATTCCTTGCTTATTTGTATAGTAGTTACCATAGCAATTCCTTTTCTTATTTAAATAGTATCCACTATAGTTAATTATAGTGTTCTATAGCTTATATAAATATATTTTAAACTTAATAATTAAAATTGCAATAGAAGAGATTTTGATAAAAAAGAAATGTGACAAACACAATTCTTTAATTAATGATTACAATAAGTTTAAGAAAATAGAAGTTGTAATTATGCGGCAAGAGGTTTAAGATATTAGAGCTTAAACAAGCCATAAAGGATATTTTTAAAAAATAAAATCCGGAAGCAATCAATAGTGATACCCGGCAGGAATGATTTGAGATTTAATAATCATGAAAATTCGTAATATAGCAATTATTGCCCATGTTGATCATGGGAAGACCACCCTGGTGGATTCCCTCCTTCGTCAATCTAAAACAAAATTAAACAAGGAAGTTGCTTCGGTAGACTGTATAATGGACAGCAATGAACTTGAAAGGGAACGGGGTATTACAATTTTTTCAAAAAATGCCTCGGTTATCTGGCGCGATGTAAAGATCAATATTATAGATACCCCGGGCCATGCTGATTTTGGCGGTGAGGTTGAGAGGGTTTTAAAAATGGCGGAAGGTTCGCTCCTACTTGTGGATGCTCAGGAAGGACCTATGCCGCAGACACGTTTTGTCTTAAAAAAAGCCCTCGAACTTAATCATAAAATTATTGTAGTCATAAATAAAATAGATAAACCAAACTCCGACATGAATAAAGCCTTAAACGATACTTTTGACCTTTTTATAGATCTTGGAGCCAGTGAAAAAACTGCAAATTTTCCGGTTCTTTATACGTCCTCAAGAATGGGTAAATCCGGTCTGGAGCCCCATTTGCATCTGATGCAGGATATTACGCCATTATTCGATGAGATTATAAACTATATCCCTGAACCCGATGGAGATATAGATTTGCCTTTGCAGATGCTTGTGACTTCAATAAACTGGGATAATTACAAGGGCCGTATTGCAACGGGCCGGATCTATAACGGGAAAATTGATGCGGGGCAGGAAGTCATTAGAATAGACCGCGAAGGCCAGATGGAGAAGTATCGCCTGACTTCACTTATGACATTTAAGGGATTAGCACAGGAAGAGATCGGGGGAGCAGCAGCCGGAGAAATTGTTTCAATTGCAGGGATACCCGATATCATGATCGGCGAAACAATAGCCGACACCAACACACCGATAGCCCTGCCATTGATTAAGATTGAAGAACCTACTGTCAAAATAAATTTTTCTGTCAACTCATCTCCCTTTGCGGGCAGAGAAGGCCAGTTTACAACTTCAAGGCAAATAAGGGAAAGGCTCTATAAGGAGCTTGAAAATGATGTAGCATTGAAAGTGGAAGATAATCCTTCAGGCGGATGGATTGTTTCGGGCAGGGGCGAATTTCATTTAGCTATTTTTATTGAAAGATTACGCCGGGAAGGCTATGAACTGCAGGCTTCCCAGCCACAGGTTATCACTAAAATAATAGAAGGCAAAAAATTCATACCGTATGAAGAAATTTTTATTTCAGTGCCGGAACAATATTCAGGGGCAGTGATTCAGAAATTGGGAAGCCGGAATGGTCAAATGAAGAAAATGGAAATGAAAGAAGGAATCACCTACCTTGAATTTATAATACCGACATATGGCTTATTTGGTTACAGGCGGGAATTTATGACTGATACCAGCGGGCGTGGTATAATGAACAGCCTTTTCTACAATTATCTGGAGGACAGTAGCGAATGGAAAAAGCGCGAGAGAGGTTCACTGGTTGTATGCGAGAGCGGAACGACGCGATTATATGGTCTTACCAGTATTCAAAGCAGGGGTGAATTATTCTATGGTCCGGGTGCCCATGTATATAAAGGCCAGGTAATCGGGCAAAATTCCCGAAAGGAAGATATATGGGTAAATGCCTGCAAGGAAAAGCAGTTGTCAAACATGCGTTCCAAAGGTGAGGGCGGTATGGAACATTTTAACGTTCCGAGGATTATTAGCCTGGATGATGCTCTTGAATATATTGATGACAGCGAACTTGTTGAAGTGACTCCAA
>CAZFEN010000017.1:0-27858 GCA_964517765.1 uncultured Actinomycetota bacterium
ATCCTTGCATTCATATCGGATAACCTGTTAATAAGCTTAAGGTAATCATCAGAATTATAATCGGTACTTTTTTCTATTTCATGATTTAATTTAATGATTATGTTTTCGATTTCAAGGATTTGTGAAAATGCAGTTTTTGCTTCATTAAAAAGTGTCTTGCCGTCTTTATGGATCATTTGCTGCGGAAGATATCCCATAGTCAGGTTGGACGGCTTTTCAATAGTACCGGTATCTGGTACCTGCAGACCCAGGATGATTTTTAACAGAGTCGTTTTTCCGGCGCCATTGTTTCCAACAAGTCCTATCCTGTCTTTCGGGTTTATTAGAAATGAAATATCATTAAGCAGTATGCGCCCGCCAAAACTTAAGTTAATATGATTAATCGATATCATGATTTATTTTAGTAAAAGTAATAGATTTTATTTACGGTTTTTCTCCATCCAATCTACTGCAAAGTCAACAAGGTCTTTCTGGCAGAATAACTGGGATTTTGCCTGACCGATATAACCGGTCCTGATATCAGCTTCCTTATTTTTCATAAACTCGAAACCGAGTTTTTCAAAATCATCGATAACAAGTGTAACATCTTTTAAATTTACCCATTTCCTTTTTCCTTTGGCCAATAAAGGAGCACCGCAGATTTCCTCCATTTTTGAAGGATAATCCGCCCTGTATTCGGCAAGGTGAAGAGACGTGCTGTTTATATGTCCCACACCTATCATAAGCACATAACCACCAAGCTTGTAAATCTTTGCCAGAGGTGATCCTTCACCTAAAGCATTTTCAAGACCATGGTTTCCGGTAATGTATTTAGCATATCGACCTTTTGCTGCAAATGATACCTGAGGATGATTGCTCCTATGCACACCTTTCTGTTTTCTAAAAACTTCTACAATTTTCCCTACTCCTCTTGTCGGTGTTAAATCCGGATCGAATGCAGGCATCGTTTTCTTTATTGTATCGCACCAGTTTTCAGGTACCGGAGGATTTACCCATTTGGAAGGATCCGACAGGTCCCCTGAAAAGGCAGTCATCACAAGTGTTCCTCTCTTCCCAAGCACTTCTTCAAGAGCAAGTATAACTGCTACAGCCCCGCCGCTTACCCATCCTATTGAGCTCAGGGAAGAATGGACCAGAAGCACCATCCCCTCTTTGACTCCAATGTTTTTAAAATCTCTGATCAGAGTTTCGACAGTTGGAGGGCTTTTACTTTTACTAATAACTTCTTTTTCGCTCATTTATTATTTTTATATAAATTTTAACATTCATTGATTTAAAATTTGGTATTGTTAACTTTAAAGTATTTTAGCTGTTAAGGTAAGCTAATGATAATCACACAAATATTCTTTTATGGATTGCTATAGACCTTAAAAAACTAAATTTTATAATTTTTATTCAAGAGATGGCACGACAAAAGTGCTCCATGACATTTCAGGCAATGTTACATTAAAATGGTACTCACCGGTACTTATTTTTAAATCTTTAGGTTTATTTCCATCATTTTGCAGGATAATAATAATCTCACCATCCGGATTTAAAAAGGAGACAACGCCCGTTCTAATACTAATTGAAGTTACATAACTTGCTCCCTCTTCCACAAAGAAAGTAAAATGTTTAAACGCATAAAACATCGGTGTATAAATAACCTCTTTTGTATTCTTATCCACTACAACTGCTGCATTCTGGGGCCACGGACTTTCGGAATCAATGCTTTTTCCTTCCTCGTCCAGTATCATATTCCACAGCAGATATGAGTTTACTCCCTCATCAAAATAATCCCTTATTTTATTCCAGGTGTGTATACCGTATTCCCAGTCATTCTGAGGAAAATCAGGATTATAACCGGGCTCCCAGTAAAAATTACCGCATTCAGTTTCCGTCTGCATGTTTTTTTTATCAGGGTAATTGCTCCGTGTTTGCGCTACGGAATATAGCCCTCCCCATTGAAAACCTACCGTAGATACATAATCATTGGCCACCGGATCGCTCAATACAGTTTCCGGAAAAGCTGTATAATCGCCATCCTGTAATGTACCCAGCATTATTTCCGCTCCTACATTCCTTTCTTCAAATAGAGGACCCATATAGTCCCTGATAAAAGTTAAAAATTGCTCCGGTGTCCACAGGCAGGTGGGGTAATTTCTTTCAATAAAAGGTTCATTCTGCACTGCAACCATAAATATATCAATTCCTTCATTCCTGTATTCTTCTACAAAACGCGCAAGATACAGCGCATATGCTTCATATATAAGGGGATCATCTTTCATATATCCTCCATCAAAATCCTCACTTGTTTTCATCCAGGTGGGGGGTGTCCAGTCTGAACCCCAGATCTGTAAATCAGGCCTGTGTTCCAGGGCGGCTTTTATATAAGGAATAAGATATTCTCTGTCTCTTTCTATTGAGAAATCCTCCATCCCGAAATCATCTTTTGTCTCATTTAACGTATAGCGGCTGATTGCATAGTCACTTGCACCAATCGGCACCCTGCAGATATTAAACTTCGCGCCTTCCTCCGGATCGAATAGTTCCTTTATTACTTCGTCCCTTTTATCAGGAGTTAAAAGCAGGAGCGCCTCCCAGCCTTTTTCGTTAAAGGCACCGCCAAAACCGTCAATTTCCTGGCCAGGAGATGTGATATCTACTGTTACATCAGCTTTTTGATCATTATCTTCTTCAAACAGAAATAAAGTTTCCATGTCCTTCCACTGTTCATCCTGTGTGCTCAATTTCCAGGAAACTTCTCCAATTTCCTGTCCGTTGCCTATTTCCTCTTCTGCGGAATCTATATCATCCGTGATAGCATTATCTGCGACAGCATTGTCTGTGCTTTCTTTGGTGCAGGATATTGTCAAAAAAAGAAGAGGTATTATTACTAACACAATCAATATGCTTATAACTATTTTTTTTCTTCTCATATCCCCGAAATTGATCATAATATAATACTCCTATCTACTCAGTACTTGTTATTACGCTTTAAAATTTCTATGAATTTCTTTACCAGATCGGGATCGAACTGTGTACCGCTGCACTCCTCCAGCTCTGCTATTGCTTTTTTCTTACTGATAGCTTTTTTATAGGGTCTGCCCATTATCATGACCTCATAGGCATCCACTATAGCTATTATCCGCGACAGGACAGGTATCTTCTCCCCCTTAAGTCCCTGGGGATAACCTTTTCCATCCCACCTCTCATGAACAGTTAAAATATATTCGGCAATACTTGAAAGCTGATTGGATGAGATTGCAATACGGTAGCCAATTTCAGGATGCCTTTTTATTGTTTCCCATTCTTTTTTACTCAGGTTCTCTTTTTTATTCAGTATGATATCAAGAATTGCCACTTTACCAATATCATGAATAGTTGCG
Source organism: uncultured Actinomycetota bacterium (assembly GCA_964517765.1). Classification (GTDB taxonomy): domain Bacteria; phylum Actinomycetota; class Humimicrobiia; order Humimicrobiales; family Humimicrobiaceae; genus Hydromicrobium. The sequence continues at coordinate 3,369 of CAZFEN010000017.1, forward strand.
AGCAGAGATAACTCATCGATTTCGTTTGCGGACAACTTTATGGCTCTTCCCAACCGGAGAGCCATTTTCTTTATTCTCTTTGTATGACTCTCAGTTTTAATACTCTTTTCGAATAATGTTCTCTCGAGTGATGATATTATCGAACTGATAATGCTTTTTGTCTCTATGAGTTTGTTCCTGTACATGTTGTCTTCGGCTTTTTTTATCATCTTCGTAAAATCCTGTTGGCTTTTACTCTTCGTTGCAGCACCAAGAGAAATGCTCAAGGATATTCTGCCGCCCTTTGTTTTGGCACTCTTTTCCTTTATCCTTTTTACGATATCCAGGGCAATTTCTTCACTTGTTTTGGGAAGCAGCATGGAGAACTCATCCCCGCCCCATCTTGCGACAATATCCTCTGCCCTGCAGCAGCTTTTAAGAACATTCGCACAGCTTTGAAGTATTTCATCCCCTTCCTTATGTCCGAATGCATCATTTATCAGTTTCAATCCATTTATATCTCCTACAACGACACTCAGCGGAAGCTGCCTTTTTGTATCAAGTCTCTTTAACTCTTCTTCAAAATAAGCCCTGTTATAAAGATCAGTCAGACTATCATGAAAAGACATATAAGAAAGACGCTCCTCCATCTTTTTTCTCTCGGATATATTATGCATGATGCTTTCTATTGCAATCAGTTTCCCTTCTTTGTTGTAAAATGGAGTTATCGTCTCTTCATACCATATAATTGTACCGTTCTTATGAATAATACGGATTTCTACGGGCTTTGAAAAATTGAAATCGCCGCTCTGTATTTTCTTTAGGATGCTCCTGTCGTCCGGGTGAACTATTTTATTATTAAACCTGGGGTTATTATAATATTGCTGTGGTTCATAGCCAAGATTTCTCTTTACGGAAGGACTTATATATTCATACTCCGGTTTAGGAAACAGTTTATATCTGTATATTATATCCGAAGCATTTTCGATAAGCGACCTGAAATATCTTTCATCTTCTTTGAGTTTTTCCAGCTCTTTTTTTTGCTTTGATTTTGGTTTGCTTTTTTCGGGTTTCATCACCGGATTCTTTTAAAGATTTTAATTATTATTATTTTTTAACAATTATATACTAAATATTTTAATAATTCATTAACTGCATTATCTGCTTCTTTTAACTGTTTTTTTTGATTAATCAACCTCTTTTTTAAAAATGTTGATACAATTGTCAACTTATTATTCGCTGGAAAACTTATAGAACTTTTCCTATTATTATAGAATTAAACAAATACCATAAAAAATAAGTATATTAAATATATATAGTATATATGATGTATTCCAATAAAAAGTTCGGAACAGCTTTAAAAGAGATAATAGAACAAAAGAAAATAAAATTGAGAAGTCTCGCCAATAAAACAAATCTAAACTATAGTTATTTTAGCAAACTCAAGAAAAGAGAGAGTTCTCCCCCAATCTTTACCATAGAGTTAATTTCAGATGGATTGGGTATATCTCCTGAATATTTTATGGAATATAGAATCCATAAGATCGAAAAAGAACTTAAAGATCACCCTCATATTATCGATAAAACATTCGACTTCGTAAATAACCTTTCAAACAAAGAAAAATTAAAAGTAGCCGAAAGAAAAAAGCCATTCACAAAACACTGAAATTATTATAACTTAGTTTTATTACATTAAATAATCCTAATTTAAATGAAATTTTTTGAACTATCAAAATTACTTGACGGAATTTTAACCAGATGTGTTATTTGTCCTCACCGCTGTAAGGTCGACAGGAAACAGGGAGAGCAAGGTTTCTGCCAGTCAGGCTATGAGCCTGTGGTATCATCAGCCATACCCCATCATGGCGAAGAACCTCCGATCTCCGGAAGCAGAGGTTCCGGGACGATCTTCTTCTCTCACTGCAACATGAGATGTGTATACTGCCAGAACTACCAGATCAGCCAGGAATTTGAAGGAAGGCAATATGACATACCGGAACTATCGAAGATCATGATCAAACTGCAGGACTCCGGTTGTCATAATATTAATTTAGTCTCTCCTACCATATGGATTCCTCAAATAGCAAGCGCTCTTTTTACAGCCAGAAATAATGGTCTTTCGATCCCAACGGTATTCAATACCGGCGGATACGATGAACCGAAAATAATAAAAATGCTGGATGGTATAATCGATATCTATATGCCGGATATGAGATACAGTAGTGATGATATGGCTTTGAAATATTCAATGGTCGGGCAGTATGTCCGGCACAACCGCCAGTCTATAAAAGAGATGTACAGACAGGTAGGAGGACTCAGGCTTGATTCTAAAGGAGTGGCCGTAAAAGGACTCCTGATAAGACTGCTTGTTTTACCTGAAAACATTGGCGGGATAAAAAAGACTCTGGATTTTATAAAAAATGAATTATCTACCGATGTCTACTTGAGTATTATGGCACAGTATCATCCGGTTTACAGAGCATGCGAATATCAGAACTTAAATAGAATGATCACAGCAAAAGAATATCTGGATGTAATAAGATATGCTGAAAAGAAGGGCCTTACTTCAGGATGGACCCAGGATCATGTTTCCCTCAGCGAGGGAGAAGACTTATTTATACCTGATTTTAAAGATAAGAAAGTTTTTAAGTATTACAGGAAGAAGTGACGAATCATATCCTGCTTCTCTGGCTCTTCCATGCTTTCAATTCTTCAAGTGGGAGCGTATTAAGCACATCTTTTTTTTGAAGACCTGCTCTTCTCGCAATATCAACTCCAAGTCTTATCATGTCAATATTGTTCGGGCGGTGGGCATCTGTGTTTATAACCATCTTTACTCCCATCCTGGCTGCCTTTCTGACATTTTGCTCATTAAGATCCATCCTTAAAAAATATGAATTTATCTCCAGTGCCTTATCGTTCCTGGCTGCTTCTTCGATCAATCTGTCTATATCTATAAAATAAGGGGCTCTGCTCCCGAAAACAACACCTGTGGGATGCGCTATAAAATCGATATATTTATTTTTAACCGCGCTTATCGATCTGGCTGTATTTTCATCTTCGGTATTCAGAAAGGACGAATGCAGCGATCCGATTGCGATATCCAATTTTTTGATTATATCTTCAGGATAATCAAATTTGCCTGTTCCCCTGATATCTATTTCCGACCCCAGTAGAATACGGAAATCTTTGAATCTGGATTTTAATCGATCAATATAATTTGTTTTCCTCCGGAGTCTTTCGGCATCCAGTCCCCTTCCGTAATAGTTGCTTGTCGTATGGTCGGAAATGGCTATATATTCATAGTGGTACTTTTTTATCCTTTCGATCATATCGCTGAGACTGATTATCCCATCGCTCCATCCGGAATGGATATGCAGATCGCCCTTGATATCTTCCGTGGTTAAAAGCTCTGGCAGTGAATGGTTATCCGCCAGCTCTATTTCTCCCAGATTTTCCCTTAATTCAGGATGAATATATTGTAAACCCAACCTGCCATAAATAACCTCCTCGAATCGATTGCCATCGGTCTCCGGGTAGCTTTCGATAGCCGGGTGATTTGTTATCTCTCCTGACTTATCTTCGCTGATTGCAGCGGCATATATCCTACCGTCCCTGAAAAATCCCCTGTCTTTTGCCACTGCTTCCAATTTCTCTATATGTTTTTTACTTCCGGTAGTATACAGAATATCTATGGCCCAATCCTTGCGGCTGCTTACTATAAGCTCCATCTCGATTCCAAAAATAGTTTCGAATCTCGCACTTATATTTTCCTGTCTTATGTCCTTCTTTATAAGTCTTTTTACAAAATCAAGCGATTTGATTTCTTCCAGAAGCTTCTCGCTTTTTGTAAAATCATATGTCCGGTCATTAAAATATGGCCGTATCAGCAGATCTATATCCTTTACTATAGATTTTTTTCTCCTCAGCGAACCGACCACCATGACTTTTTCGATATCTTTTATCCTGTAAAGGCTGTTTTTTATTTCATCAAGATAATTTTCGACTTCCCAGCGCGAAGACATACCCCTTATGCTTTCCATATAATCCAGTGACAATTTGAGTCTTCCGATATATGTCTCGATGGCGGCCTCTTTCCCTGATGTGATCTCGGAAAGAACGCTGGAGATCCTTGCACCTTCCTCAAGCCTGTCCTTTAGATCTTCCGGAGTTTTTATACTTAGTGCATCATAAATTTTAAATAGTGTCTTTTTCCCGAAACTACTTATTCTGATGAGTCTTATTAAGTCACTGGAATATTTTTGTTTTATTTCTTCATAAAGCCGAATACTGCCAGTTTCCAGATATTCCTTTATAAGATCATAAGATAAGCCCTGTATGCCAACGAGTTCCTTTAGTCTTCCGTTTCTGAAGATTTTATCGACTCTTTCAGGATCATCCCTGAGGGTCCTTGAAGCTATTGTCAGATGCAGCGATATATCATTGTTATCAGTTCTTGATTTATTGATTTCTGCGATATCTGTAAGTATATTTGCCAGTTCTAAATTAATCATCTTATGATATTTCTCTATGTTATAATATCTATGATTTAAAATTCAAAGGAAGTTATTATATCATAAAATACTTCAAGTTATGAAAAGAAAAGACACAGGCTATGAGTCCCTGAGAGAAGATATGATACGGAACCAGATCATTTCGAGGGGAATCAAAGATAAAGTGGTCCTGGACGCATTAAGAAAAGTGCCCCGTGATTATTTTGTGGATGAAACATACAAATCTTCATCTTACGAAGACACGCCGCTCCCGATCGGTTCGGGCCAGACCATATCACAACCCTATATTGTGGCACTCATGACTGAGAGTCTCGAACTTACGGGAAATGAAAAGGTTCTGGAAATCGGCACCGGTTCCGGCTATCAGGCAGCATTACTGGCTGATATAACCAGGGAAGTATATACCGTGGAAGTAAATACTTCATTATATGAGAAAAACAAGGAATTACTCAAAAAATACAAAAATATAAAGATGAGTAACCACGATGGTTACCTGGGATGGGAAGAATATGCACCATATGACAGAATAATAGTCACAGCTGCACCCGATCATATCCCGCAGCCATTTATAGATCAATTGAAAGAAGGCGGTATTATGGTGATCCCTGTCGGACCTTCAAGCTGGAATCAGATCCTCTATAAAGTTATCAAACAGGGCAATAGCATCAAGAAAATAGCTTTGTGCGGGGTAGCCTTTGTTCCTCTGGTAAGAAACAGATAAATATATAAATTGAGGTATCATAATTTTAAAATTAAAAGAAGGATAGTAGGATTATTTTATGAGAACAAGAACCATGAACCTCACGCTTCATGGAGGAAAGGATGTTTTCCACTTTCCGGTAGATAAAGAGAATTATAACCGTTCGATCGATATTTTACATAAAGCAGTCAGGGATAGTAAAATTGGAAGAGATGCAAAAATAAAAGCGATAAAGAAGCTTTCGGTCTTTTATGGATAAGGAAGAAATAATAAAAATTTTAAAAGAAATAAGTGTTCTTCTTGAATTAAAGGACGAGAACTCTTTTAAAATTAGAGCCTATCAAAATGCCGCACGGTCCCTCGAATCATCCGATATTGATTTTGGAAGCGATTTAAAAATAAAGGATCTTACCGGCATAAAAGGAATAGGGATCCATATCGCTGAGAAAATAAAAGAACTGATCGATACCGGAAAACTAAAATTCTATGAAGACCTGAAAAAAACCATGCCTCCGGGACTTACGGAAATGCTTTCTATTCCCACAATGGGACCCAAAAAAATAAAATATTTATTCGACAATCTGGAAATAAGTAATATCGGGGAACTGGAATGTGCCTGTATAGAGAACAGGCTTGGAGATCTACCCGGTTTCGGAGAAAAAACTCAGCGTAATATACTAAAAGGCATCGAGATTTTAAAGAAGTTCCAGGGCAAGTTTCTTTTTTCCGATATTATAGAAGAAGCCGAATCAATACACCGGAAAATACAGGATTTCAAATATGTTAAAAGATCAAGTATCGCAGGCAGTGTCCGCAGAAAGAAAGAAATAGTAAAGGATATAGATATTGTAACAAGCACCAATAACAGCAGTGAAGTAATGGATTTCTTTACCGGTTTAAAAGAAGCCAAAGACGTAATTGCCAGAGGAGATACCAAATCAAGTATAAGGCTGAAATCCGGGATCAATATTGATATCAGAACTGTCGATGACTTTCAATACCCATACGCTCTCCATCACTTTACCGGAAGCAAAGAGCATAATACCGCCATGAGAACCGCAGCCAAAAAAGAAAATATAAAAATGAATGAATACGGACTTTTCAAAAACGGTAAACTTATCAATTGCTCAGACGAAAAAGACATCTTTAATTTCTTTTCAATGGACTGGATCCCTCCCGAATTACGTGAAAATTATGGAGAGATCGAAGCCGCCAGAAACGGGACCCTTCCGAAATTAATAGAAGAAAAAGACATAAAGGGAATCTTTCATATTCACACTACCTATAGCGACGGTAACATCGATATGGAACATGCTTGCAGCCATTTACAAAAAATGGGGTTCGGGTATGCAGGAATAAGTGAGCACAGCAAAACAGCTGCATATGCCAGAGGACTAAAGGAAAAAGATATTGGTAGATATCTTAATGAAATTGAAAGGTTGAATCTGAGCTATAATAATTTTAAAATATTCAAAGGAATAGAATCGGATATTTTACCGGATGGTAAGCTTGACTATAATGACCATATCCTATCCGGATTCGATTTCGTAATAGCCGCAATTCATTCCAATTTTAACCTCAATGAAGAAGAGATGACGGGAAGAATAATAAAAGCTATTGAAAATAAGTTTACCACTATGATAGCCCACCCGACCGGAAGGCTGCTTCTGGCAAGGGACCCTTATAAAGTTGATATAATCAGAATAATCAATGCGGCTGCAGAAAACAATGTGGACCTCGAGCTTAATGCAAGTCCTTTCAGGCTTGATCTTGATTGGAGAATGTGCAAGTATGCAAAAGAAAAAGGAGTAAAGATTTTTATAAATCCGGATGCACACAATATAAAGAACCTTAGTGATTATATTTTTGGAGTTAATATAGCCCGTAAAGGGTGGCTGGAAAAAAAAGATGTGCCCAATACCCTGACAGTAAAAGAAATGGAGATTTACTTAAAGAATAAAAAAAATAAATAGCAGTTTTTAAACATGAAAAATAAAAAAAACGCAATCCAAAAAGATCATATCCATACTGTTATATTCGAACCTGCTGTCGAGAATATCGGCAGAATAATCAAATTTCTAAACCGGGAATATCCCGAAGACACCCATACCTCACTTAAGAATAGAAATGCTTTTCAGCTGCTTGTAGCCACTATTCTTTCCGCACAAAGCACCGATAAGCTGGTAAATAAAGTAACACCGCAGCTTTTCAAAAAATACAGGACCGTAGAAGATTTTGCCAGAGCGGATTTAAGAGAGCTTCAGCAAGATATAAAATCAACCGGTTTTTTCCGTAATAAGGCTAGAAATATAATTAACTGCGCAAAAGATATAACGGGTAGATTCGATGGTAAAATGCCGGATAACATAGAAGATCTGACATCGCTTCATGGTGTGGGAAGAAAAACTGCCAATGTGGTACTGGCAAATGTTTTCGACAGACAGGCCATAATAGTTGATACACATGTAAAAAGAATTTCAAACAGACTTGGCCTCACGGTAAATCTGGATCCTGTTAAAATCGAGTTCGACCTCATGAAAATAATCCCCGAAAAAAATTGGAGCAGTTTCTCACACAGATTGATAGTGTTTGGCAGAACTATTTGCTTTGCAAAAAAACCCAAATGTCCTGTTTGCAGTCTTCTTAAATACTGCAGATACGGTCAGGAAAATATCTGATATTATAGGATCATAAAATTCTAAGCGGTTTATCTTTTCAATATTTCCGTATATTTGAATTATTCTTACCTGCCCTCTCACCTGTAAAGAAGCGCCCAGATACTTATATCTTTCCTACTATCGAATGCTTCTTTTCCTGCCGGTCCCATCAGCTCTATTTTCTTGAATCCTGAATTTCTGGCCATTTTCAAAAATAGATTTATTTTTAATGTGCAGAGGTAAGAAGAGTTTATAAAGAAATCCTCTAACTTATTTTTATGGATCACGGTCATTATAAAATCTACTCTGGTTTTAATTTTTCCGTATTCAAAATGTTTGATTAAAATATAGGTCTTTTCGTTTTTTTCGAATATCTTTGGACTGTAAAATCTATTCTTTTCCAGAACATCAGAGTTAAAATTCAGAAATTGGATCATTGCCAATCCATGAGGCGCCAGTTTATTTCTTATTTTTTTCAGTGCCTGTTTCACATTCCTGCGATTTTCTAAGATAGGCAGTGTATTTCCGAGGCATGTTATAAGATCGAACTCACCGCAGGGAAGCTTTTCCAGTCCTTCGAATCCTTCTTTTAACAGTGTGATATTGGGAGATTTTATTATATTTTTTTTGGCATAATCTATTGATTCTCCGGAAGGATCGATGGCAATTACTTTTTTTGCATATCCGGAAAAAAATTCAGCATGGTGCCCGGTGCCGCAGCCTATATCAAGCATACTTTCAATCTTGTTATTTTTAAATATACGCGAAAAGAAATCTTTTTCTTTTTTTAATCTTTCGGTCCAGTTTACCTGAAGGTCATACAGATCTGGACTGAATTCAAAATTTTTATTTTTCACTTAAAATCCACTTTTTCAGTATTCGTTTTAATTTTATAGCACTTATACCATTTCACTCATGAATTTTATGATATCATAACATGTACTATTTACCCATATAAAAGCTGCCCTGCCTCTCTCTGTACATAACATATATAAACAAAAAATCAAATAAAAATAACAAAAATAAAAATAATAAAAAATAATAAAATATTTGGACTTAACCGCAATTTAAAGTATATTATAAATCGTCTGACGAATTTACTGGTAATTCTCTTTATCTTAAAAAAATATAGTATATTAGCTTGGGGCAGTGAAATGAAAATAGCGATTACAGCTGATCTGCATCTGAAAACTAAAGAAAAATCCCCTGAAAGGTGGAATGCACTTTCGGATATTATTGAGAAAATGCTTTTTGAAGATATCAAAACATTGATTATCGCAGGGGACCTGTTTAATGAAGAAAGCCAGAATTACTCAGATTTTGACCGATTTTGTAAAAATAAAAAAATTATCGACAATCAGGTTAAATTCTATATAATCCCCGGAAATCATGATCCAATAATTAAGCAGCAGTATTTTACTTCAGATAATATTATAGTCTTTAGTAAACCTGAGATCATCAAATTAGGGGAACCACCTGCTGTCTTTCTTTTTGTCCCTTACCAGCCGGCAAGGTCCATGGGGGAAGCCATTGCCGAATATAAAGAAAGCCTTCCAACCAAATCCTGGATCCTGATTGGCCATGGCGACTATGTAGCGGGACTTCGTGATTCCAATCCTTATGAACCGGGTATTTATATGCCTTTGGCCAGAAATGATGTTCAGTACTATAATCCAGCCGAAATCATACTGGGTCATATACACAAAAAAATAAATCTGGGCAAAGTCTATTATCCCGGATCACCGTGCGGCCTTGATATAAATGAAACCGGAAAGAGGAGTTTCTTAATACTGAATACAGGTACCCTCGAACTGATGGAAAAGTCAATCGATACCGACTATATATTTTTTAACGAGACTCTGATATCCCTGCCGGTAATTAATGAATTCGAATATATGGAAAGAAAAATAAAAGAAATGATCAAAAAATGGAACCTGGATAAGAATAAAATACCAAAGGCAAGGATCCGTTTAAGAATCAAGGGATACACGTCTGATAAAAACAGGCTGCTTGAAATAATAAAAAAAACACTCAAAGATTTTACTTTTTATAATAATGAAGAACCTGATCTGACCGGAGTATCTATATTTAATGATCCGGAAAGAATAGCCATTGTAGAGGAATTAATAAAAGAGATTGAAAAAATGGAATGGGATAATGAAATTGTCTCAAAGGAAGATATTCTGGAAAAAGGTCTCAATTTAATTCTAAAAGAATAACTATATTACATAATCAAAGACTTATGGGAATCAAGATCGACAAATTATCAGTAAAGGACCTGGGGCCGATTAAGAGTTTTACGGCCAGTTTCGGCATTCTCAATCTTATATACAGCAGAAACGAGAAAGGTAAGACCTTTCTTACTGAATTCATTATTTGTTCACTATTTAAAAATATCAGCCGCTGGTGCAATTTAAGAAAAGGAGGAAAGGGAAAGATCACCATCAGCGGACTGAGGAAAGAAACGATTGATTTTTCTCCATCTTCCAGACAAAAACTCGAAGATTACTGGGAAATAAGTGAAAAGGGACTTCCGGTATCAATGGCAAAACTTCTTGTAGTAAAAGGCGGAGAAACAGGGATAGAAACAGATGACGGCATAAGTAAATTCCTTGTCAAAGAAGTATTATCGGGTATAAATGTCCTGGATAAAATAGGCAAAGACACCAATATTTCAAAAACCATAAAAAAAGTGAAGATCGAAGATGGAAAGATCAACATACCACTGCTCGGAGAAGGTAAAGATTACAGCGATACCATAGACGAGCTTAATAGTATCGAAAGACAATTCGAAGAAATAGAATCCGAATATACTCAGGGGATACTAAAAACATACAGGATTAAAGAAAAATCCCTGAAGGATAACCTGGATCGCCTTGATAAAGCAAAAAGATATAAGGCTTATCTGATATCGGAAAAAATAAAAGAATTGGATTTAAAGTTAAAATATATTCCTGATGATGAGTTAAGGAAAATAGAAAACGAGCTTTCTTTATATAGAAGTAAAAAAGAATACTGCAGCCAGCTGGAAGAAAAATATAAAAATACTCTCAAAAAAAGCAGGAACTTTAAATGGCTTGAAAGCGCTCTCCCTCATTATAAAGATCTATCATTAAAAACTACAAAAAAACCCGGCAACTTTTTACTTTTTGCATGCGGTATTTTTGCAGCTACCGGTATAACTGCTGCAGTAGTTTTACTTTTCCATTATCAGAAAATTTCCGTCATTGTGTTGACCCTGTATCTTGCTATTATATGTTTTTGCTTTTTAGGTTCGTTAATATCTACTTTTACATATATCAAAAAATTTCAAAATTTTTCAAAACAGGCGGGGCAATCCGAAGAACTTATTAAAATCAAGAAAGAATTTAAAACGAGAATCGGCCAGGAATTATCGAATATTGTACTGCTTGAATCTGCCTTGAACGAAGAAAGAGGATTCAACGGCGAGTCGATAGTAATAAAAGAACAGGCAGATAGCCTTAATGAGGAACTTATAGAACTAAGTTCTTCCATCAATCAAAAAATAGAAAGTTTTACAGGAAAGGAAATCAAAGAAAAGGACAGGGAAACAATACTGAAGGATTTACAGCTTTATAATAGGAACCTGAAAGACAGGATCGATAAAGAAACACGGGAATTATATAAGCTGGCAGTATCGGAAACAGACTATATTTCTGAAGATAATGGAACCATATACAATCATCAGGAATATGAAAAAACTCGATCTGCACTTGAAAGTGTCAGAGAAGGAATCAAAAATCAGGAAGACAGGATCGGGAAGTTAAAATATAGAATCTGCGAAAAGACAAGAGACGATCCAAGTATCAGCTGGGAAGACCTTATAGAAAATTTACGCCTCAAAAGATTTGAAGTACAAGACAGACTGCGGGATATCACTGCAAATATAGCGGCAGGTTATAGTGTTTATAAAGTCATCTCAAGATTGCGTGAAGAAGAGGATGTAAAAATACAGGAAGGATTACAGTCAAAAACGGTCCTGACTCCGTTAAAGGACATAACAGGAAGATATAATAAACTTACACTTGATAATGACAGACTAATCGTTTCAGATAAGTATGATGATTTTGATATAAGAGATTTGAGTACGGGAGCCAAAGAGCAGGTAATGCTGGCACTCAGGATCGGATTTACTTCAAAAATCTTAAAAGAAGATACCCTGTTCCTGATCCTCGACGATGCTTTTCAACATTCGGACTGGCAAAAACGTGAGATTCTTATAAATAAACTTGCAGACATTGCAGATAAAGGATGGCAGGTTATCTACCTGACAATGGACGACAATATAAAAGGATTATTCGATAAAGCCGGTAAAAAATTTGAAGCAGGCAAATATATGAATTTTGAGTTATAAAAAAATTTAAGATCTTAAAGAAGATAACGCGTTATTCTACATAAAATATTTCTTATATCATAAGTGAAGTTTTTCAGGATATTTTCACAGATTCTTTAATTTCTTCCTTATTTTTCTTGATATCAGGTAACTTTCTTTTTGAATTAATATCAGAAAGTTCTATTAATCTGCCACGCGGGCATGCTTCAATACACTTTCCACACATTATGCATTTTGAAAAATCAAAATGGGGAACAGATTTTTCCTCATCCCATATTATGGCCCCATTCTCGCATGCTTTAAAACATTTCTTGCAGTGGAGACATCCCATATCACATCTTTCTCTACCTGGTATATTCTTTAAGGATTCATAACTGCACTGATATACTATATTTGCTTTTGCAGGCACGAGCTTAATAATCCCCCTCGGACATTCTTTAACGCACAGGCCACATCCGATACATTTATCAGGGGCTATTACCGCTACGTTCATTTCTTTATCGATGGATATGGCATTATTCGGACAGACTGCTACACAATCACCATATCCAAGACAGCCGTAAGGGCACCTTTTATTTCCACCCACAAGTTTTGTGGCAACCTTACATGATTTTATACCGGTATAATCACCGATTACATCTGAATTTCCATAACAGTGGACCACTGCCTTCTTATTTATTTTAGAAGAATCAACTTCAATTCCTAATACTTTTTCCAGGTCCTTCAACATCTTTGGTTCCTGCAGTACGGTAGCACATGTATTAGTAAAAAATATATTCTTATCCTTTGCCAGTGCCTGTGCATATGCAAAGCATCCAGGAAATCCGCACGCACCGCAATTGGCCCCTGGAAGACAACTTGAAATTTCCTCGATTTTTTTAAGAGATGCGGGTTCTTTTGGAAGAAACCTGTATACCAAAAAAATCAATATCCCGCATGCAACCCCTATTGCGCTTAAAATTATTATGGTCAATATATTCATATTAATTTAAACTATCCGGATTTCTGTATATTATATCATTCCGTTAAAGCCTATGAATGACAGTGCCAAAAGTGCCGCAACCAGAAAAGCTACCGGAAGCCCTCTCATGGATTTTGGAGTATCTGCAAGATCAAGTTTTTCTCTTATGCCTGACATCATAATAATAACAAGAGTATAACCAATTCCAGCTCCTAAAGCATTTACGGTACTCTCCAGGACCGAGTAATTCTCTGCTGAATTTATTAGTACTATAGCCATTACTATGCAATTAGTGGTGATCAGGGGTAAATAAATACCCATAGCATTATATAGGATTATATTGGTTCTCTTTATGACAACCTCCACTATTTGCACCAGAGATGCTATTACCAGAATAAATATCACGATATTCATGAATTCTACTTCGTACGGCACCAGTATATAGTTATAAATAACAGAAGTGGAAACAGAAGCAATTAACATCACCAGGGTCACTGCTATACCCATGCTGAAAGCATTGGATAATTTTTTTGATACGCCGAAAAAAGAACATAATCCCAGAAACTTGGCCAGGATCATATTATTTATGATAACCATCGATACAAATATGGTAAGAAGATTATTCATTCTTCATCACTCCAATAAGTCTCAGAAGTGCCATAATGACACCTATTACAAGAAAAGCTCCGGGAGGAGAAATAAAAAAGATCAGAGGATGTGTTGATAAGCCCGGAATACTGAATAACTGTTTTCCGAATATCTGAAGACCTCCGGTTCCCATAATTTCCCTTATAAATGAAATTATTACAAGAGCAAGCGTAAAGCCGATGCCAATTCCTATCGCATCCGCAGTAGATAGAAGTACTGAATTTTTTGATGCAAATGCTTCTGCCCGTCCAAGAATAATACAATTTACCACGATAAGCGGAAGATAAATCCCGAGTGATTCGTAAAGTGGAGGTATATATGCTTCAAAAACCAGACTCAAAATGGTGACAGATGTAGCTATTACAACGATAAAGACCGGTATCCTTACCATAGAGGGTGTTGCTTTTCTTATGCTTGAAATCAATACATTAGAACAAAGGAGGACAAATATCACACCTGCACCCATGCCAAGCGCATTGGTGACCGTATTTGTAATAGCCAGAACCGGACATAACCCCAGAATAAGTATGAATACAGGATTCGATATTATAATGCCTTTAACAAGTTCCTTCCAGAATCCACTACCGCTTTTTTTATTCCCTTTTATATCTTCTTTCTGTGAATGACAGGTTCGAGTTTGCTGATAGTCTTTTTGTTCTTTATTATCATTCATTCCAATGTTCCATTATTTCAATGTTCCGGAATTGTAATATACTATTACTTCAGAGTATCTATTACTTCAACTATTTTTTCCTTTATGGCGTCTATTACGGCTCTTGAACTTATGGTTGCCCCGGTTACCGCGTCTATTTTACCACCCTCCGAACTGAGGGCAATGTCATTTGCAGACAATCCTTTGAATTGATCCGTAAATGAATTTTCTGTTATTCTGCTCCCAACACCCGGAGTCTCGGTTTGCGAAAGTATGGATATTCCTATAATTGTAAAATTATTATCCAGCCCAACCAGGATATCTATATTTCCACCATAACCGTTGCCGCTGGCTTTAAAAGCATAACCGGTTTTTGTATCATCCTGATATATGGTATACACTTCATCCTCGAGTTCATACCGGCTCATCTCCGGAAAAATTTCTTCAAGGATAGCGGTGACTTCTTCCCCCCTTCTGGATTCCACGACCGTCGAAGTAAAACTATTGACCGCAATCAGCAAGACCACGGAAATGGTCACAATCACGGCCAGAAAAACAATCGGATATGCTTTATTTGATAAAACTTTTTTAAGCATTTTTCTTTTTCCTGACAAAACCAAATGGTTTTATCCTTACATATTTATCTATAAGAGGAACGAAAGCATTCATAATAAGTATTGAAAAGCACACTCCTTCAGGCATATTACTGAAATTCCTCAGAAGAATTGTGAGTATTCCGAGGCCAACCGCAAATATTATTCTTCCTTTCCAGGTCACAGGTGAGGTCACGTAATCAGTAGCCATAAAAAATGCGCCGATCATAAGGCCACCGGCCATTACCTGAAACAACACATCCTTTCCCATTAAAAATGACCCCAGCGCAACGACTCCTATATATAATACCGGGATCTTCCAGTCAATTATACGCAACAACAGGAGAATTGCGGCCCCTATCAAAATAAGCATCACCGATGTTTCTCCCAGCGAACCTCCCCTATTTCCAAAAAAAAGATCTTTGTATAAAGAAAACTTATCTGCATGATAGGTGAAACTATCACTTAACGGAGTGGCTCCTGTTATGGCATCATAATTAAAATGCGGTGGGATGATCCATGAAGTCATTTCTTTGGGAAAACACACGGATAAGAATGCTCTTCCTGCCAGAGCCGGATTGAATATATTGTATCCCAGGCCCCCGAAAGCTTCCTTTACAATTGCTATAGAGAAAAAGGCACCAACTACAACCATCCATAAAGGTATCCTCGGGGGTAAGGTAAGCGCCAGAAGCAGTCCGGTGACTATGGCACTCCCATCCATTATAAATCTTTTCTTACGCAGTTTCTTTATGACAAATTCCGAAAGAACAGCCGTTGCAGTACTTATAAGTATTATATAAATTGCATAATATCCAAAAAAATAAATCGCTGCAACAGTAGGAAAAAGCAGAGCAAACACAACTACGAACATTGTCTTACCCGTAGAGAATCCTCCCCAAATATGAGGAGCATGTGAAATTAAAAATTTATCGTTTTCCATTTTTTACTTTAATCGACAACTTTCAAAAGTTGATTTTTGCCTGTTTTTATGTAACCTACAATAGGTATATTGGCCGGGCAGACATAAGAACAGCAGCCGCATTCTATACAATTTTCAATATAATATTCCCTGCAAACTTCAAAGTCACCCTTTTTTACATACCTTACATAAGCCAGAGGCATGAGCTTCATAGGACATATATTCACACATCTGCCGCAATTTATACAATTTTGTTCAAACGGGACCCTGCTTTTTCTTACAAGTAAGCAATTCATACCTTTCGTTACCGGAAAATCGGTATTTACGATAGAAATACCCATCATCGGTCCTCCGATAATCAAATAATTGACTCCATTCTCCGTTTTGCCGCAATTATCAATAAGGCGATCTATGGTTGTACCCAGCCTTACAAGTAAATTTTTTGGATTTTCGATTGCTCCGGTAACCGTAACTATTCTATCTATCATCGGCCTTCCTTCTATCACAGCCTCGTAAACCGATTTGGAAGTTGCTATATTGTTCATTATGACTCCAACATCCATTGGCAGTCCGCCCATTGGAACAGTTCTTCCGGTTATGGTCCTTATCAATGTTTTTTCTGCACCCATAGGATATCTCGATTCCAGTTCGATTATTTTAAAAATACTGCCCAGCCCCATCTCTTCCACAAGTTTTCCCAAATGAATGATAGCATCTTCCTTATTTTCCTCTATTGCTATATAGATATTTTTGGGTAAAAGAAGTACTTTACTTATTATATAAAGACCCATTAAAACTTCTCTGCCGTGCTCTAACATTACTCTGTGATCGGAAGTTATAAACGGTTCACATTCACAGCCATTTAAGATCAGCGTATCGATTTTTTTATCCTGTGGAGGATTGAGTTTGACATGAGTCGGAAAAGTGGCGCCACCAAGACCGACGATTCCTGCTTCTCTTATTTTTTTGATTATTTCTTTTCCGTCAATGGAGTCTATTATTTTTTTTAGTCCGGAGAAATCATTAGGCTTCTTGATATCGAATAATTTCTTTAATTCTATCCAGCTGTCCTCCCCATCGGATTCTATGATCACCGAATCCATCATAGTGCTTGTAACCGGATTTACTACTTTAATGATTCTGGTCACTTTGCCGGAGATAGAAGCATGAATGGGTGCCGAAACATAGTTCTGGGAATCAGCTATTTTTTGGCCCGTTTTTACTGTATCTCCCCTTTCGACTATGAACTCACAGGGGGCCCCTATATTTTGCTGAAGAGGTATGACTACTTTATCCGGAACAGGTAACATTTCAATGGGCTTTTTAGCTGTTATTTTATTTTCCGGCAGATATAAACCTTTGAATGCTCTTTTTTTCTTTATTACAATATTCATTTAATTTTTAGTAGGTAAAAAAACAATACGTAATTTTACTTTATATATTCTGAAAGTCCAGAAGAACTGTAAACAATTCTTTCTGAATCTATTATTAACGCTTCCACTCCATCAAGTGATTCAACAAGATCCATCCCGTCTTCCGGTCCCAACACAAAAACGGAAGTTGCAAGGACGTCTGCCTCTATGCATGTGTCAGCAATCACAGTTGAACTTATACAACTGCCGGCAGAATATCCCGTTCTCGGATCCATTATATGCCCTACTTCACCTTCCGGATCATAATAACGGTAATAGTTCCCGGAAGTAGTAACTGCTTTATCTGTGAAAACAAATGTCGGAAGAGGTTCGATATCAGTGTCTGTATCCCCGGACTGGTCGGGATTTTCCAGTTCAACGATCCATTTGTCTCCATCCGGCTTGATTCCCATCGCATATAGATCCCCGCTTATGTTTACAAGCGCCTGCTTTATTCCAAATCCTTTTATGATTTTTATTGCCTCATCAACCGCATATCCCTGGGCAATTCCGCCAAAAGTAATGGCCATTCCATCCACGTTAAACTCTATTCTATCATCACTGACAATTATCTTATCTGAACCAATCACCGGTAAAGTCTGCTCTATTCTCTGAGCCTGAACTTCCGGAGTTTCTTTCCATAATTCGCCTGCGGACCAGAGATCAAGTAGAGGCTGAACGGTAATATCAAAACACCCGCCAGTAATATTGTAGTATTCGATAGAACTATTTATAAGATTTAGAAAATCGGACGAAGGGTCGTCAAGATAACCGTTTTTATTTAAAAATGATGCTTCGCTATTCTCGTCATAAACCGACGCTATATCCTCAATCTCCTTTATTCTGTCAAACGCGGCGTTTATGGCTTCATTTCCGGTTTCTTCATCTGAAAACACGGTTATGGTTGCATAACTTCCCATCACTTCTCTGGTTTCTTCAACTCTCTCTATAGTGCTGAATTTACAGGAGCTAAAAGATAAAAATAAAAAACTTGCTATTACGAAAACACTCAACAACCAGAGTACCTTTTTTTTCCTTTTAAAAATTGGCACTAAGAATTCCCCCTCCTGGATAATTTTTGATTATTTTATTTAAGATCAATAAATAATTTATCTTGCGACCTTCTAAACTCGTGCAACAATGAATTTTTAACCAAACTCACGTCATTATACTCTATTGGTTTATCTTTTTCTATATCTTTTCTCAAAACGCAACCTTCTGAAATTCCAATGGGCAGCAGATTTTCTTTCTTTGCTTTACCGTACCTTTCGATGAGTCCGTAGACCATATATCTTCCAATACCATCGATTACTTCTCCGGCTTTTAGATCCCTTTTAGCAAGAGTTATGACCTCTGATACCAGACCGCAATCCGGCGTGATTGTAGGCTCATTATAAAAATATGCTCTGGCAACAGAGAGAGGTGTTTCAATACTGGTGAGATGATAGGGCCTGTAAAGAAGATAATAGGGCCCGCTTCCCAGCATCAGGTATTCAAGGTCGGCTTTTACCATTTTATTTTTGGTGCTATAAATTAAAAAAACACCGGGAGCAAGATTTCCGATTGCAAAGTCAACCACTCCTTTTCCTGATAATATTCCACCATCTTCTTTTGGCCGGAACACATTTACCAGATCCTTTATGTCTGCTTTCGGACCATGCATCCCCCTGCAGTCGGGTACGAGACCGGTAGAATTTGAAATACAGGCCATTTCTATCATTGATTTTGTGCCATCTACAAATGAAGTCATCATGTTAGGGCTCGAACCCTTACTCCTGGCATACTCCTTAAGCGAGGTCGGGTTTGCATACCTGTCGAGAGGATTATTCTTACCTTTTCCGGCAGCAATTACTTCGAATCCCAGCATATCTGCAAAATCATAAAGTTCTTTTAGAGCAGCTGGCTCATCTCCGGCTGATACCGTATATACCACGCCGGCTTCATCTGCCATCTTTTTTAGATATGGCCCTATGGTTACATCTGCCTCTACGTTTAAGGTTATTATATGTTTTTTATATGATATTGCAGTGGAGGCTATGAATGCTCCGGCTTCGGGACTACCCGTTGCATCTATGATCACATCCACATCATCGATGGCAAAAAGCACATTAAGATCATCTGCGACTATAAGCTTCCCTTTTCCGGCCAGCTGGTTTAACTTTTCTCTGATGCTATTTTGAAGGATACTGCCTTCCGTTATGACTTTACTTATCTTGTCATTTTCCGGATCTAATCTACTTGCGGCTCCTGCCAGTACGATTTCGTCATCGCTAATCTCCAGTTCCTTAAGTACGGAGGCAATTCTACCAATATCTCGATTTGCTACCGCTAAAATCTTCATGCCACCAAGATCCCTGATGTGGGATATCAGGCTTCTTCCCATCTGCCCCACTCCCGCAACGGCAACTTTTATGGATTCCCCTTTTTCCCCAAGATTCCTTAATTTTTTATTTAGACCACGCATAATATCTCTTAAAAATAATGATTTTCAGAACAAACAGGAGTAATTATATTACAATCCAATCCATCAATAAACTAAAATCCTCAGTGCAAAACCTCAAATCATTGGAAAGAAAGAGATTTAAGCATACTTTCCAATACATTATCAGCAAATGTCCGGTAATATATATCCGAAACCTTTATAAGAAGATAAAGCATATTGTCCTGTTTTATGAAAATGATGCTTCCGTCCCAGCCGTCATTATCCTCACCGGGATAACGGTAACTTATCCGTCTGTAAATGATATCATTGATTTCCCCGGTACTTTCGGTCTTTTCAATCTCTGAAGTTTCACTCGAGTCAACTATATTTTCTGATTTTTCTAATAATTCCTCCGCAAAATCCGAATACTGATCTTCAGAAGGAGTATAGCCTTTTTTCAAAACCCACATATTAATAACAACATTTATATTATCGGAGTCCGGTATAAAATCAATTTTAAGACCTTTATTGCTTTCATTGTCTTCATGTCCCCATCCATCAGGATAAAGTATAGAAAATCCATATGATTCTTTTTCATAAATATTTTCTGAATTAAAAGTGGCATCAGAAATTTCCCCTTCCTTTATTTCATAGTGATATTCCCGTTCCGTCAAACTGCTTCCAAATACTTCGATCCTGTAACCTCCGATCGGCCACAACTCATCATTGGTTATTTCAAAGACAATATAGCGAGGTAAATAATAATCTGCATCAACAGCAATTTCCTTCTCGCCCAGTAACTCATCCTCGCCCAGATGCCATCTGACTCCGACGGTCTCGCCTTTTATCTGACAATTTAGCTTCAGACATGTATAAATAACATCATCGGGATAAAAATTATCCATAGCTGCTGCAGGCTGCCCGGCTTCATCTATTTCATTTGATAATACCACATCAATTAATTCCATCTCAGGATATTCAATTGTAAAATCCACACTGCTTATAAACCTGCTATTATGGTAAAATTCTACTCTGTAATTTCCCGGTTCTCCTATGATATCTCCTTCTTTACCGGGTGTGACGTAGTTTGAAAGATAACCCGAGATATACCCTGAATTTTCACTTGCATATTTGTCAGTAGACTGTGCGATTACTTCTTCTGAGTCTTCGTTTATCCAGATAAACTTCCATATGTCTTCGGCTTTGATTCCTGATACTTCTATAGCTGCGAAAATTTTTTGAATTCCGATATCAAAAGCATTTTTAGTATCCAGTGGAGAAAAAGTAATCGGGTCTATCTCACTGCAAATGATTAAATCACCAAAATCCAGCTGGCGCATACAGGAAGAAACAGGAATAATATAAAATAGTATAAAAACGGCAATAATTACAAATACCCTTATTTTTTTTATCATAAAATTCTTCATTTTTATTATGTGATTATTCTAAAGGTTCTTACCATAAAATAACATATTTTTCACAATAAATTTCAATTGACATTTTAATCATATTGTAACAGAATGTTTTTTTATCTTCTTTGGGAGCATTAAATCATGATTAAGTCATTTACAAAACATAAAGAGTTTATACCAAAATTAATTGCGATTGCATCTCCTATAATATTACAGAATTTTCTTACTTCTACCTTAAATTTTTTAGATGTCTTTATGGTTGGCCAATTAGGTGAAAGAGAAGTTGCCGGAGTAGGTATTGCCAATCAAATATATTTTCTTTTTTTAATGTTTGTGTTCAGTATAGCCACCGGTGCTGCTGTTTTTACCTCACAGTACTGGGGTAAGAAAGATATCAAAAATATACTTCCACATCTGGGAATCGGCATTACATTTGCGCTGATATTTTCCGCTACTTTTACCTTTGTGGCCCTATTGTTCCCAAATACATTAATAAGATTGTTTAACAATGATCCGCAGGTAATAGAACTGGGCGTACAGTATATAAGAATAATTGCAATTAGTTTAATTTTGACCTCAATATCTATCGTATATGCCACAATACTGCGAAGTACCGAAAATGTAAAATTCCCCATGGTTGCAAGTCTTATTGGGCTTGTTACCAATACGTTACTAAATTATTTACTTATTTTTGGAAAATTCGGATTTCCCAGATTGGAAGTCAGGGGTGCGGCAATTGCAACAGTAATTGCCCGGAGTGCAGAATTTTGTATTATACTTGGTTTTACCTACCTTAAAAAATATCCTATAGCTGCCAGCTTAAAAAATATTTTTAATTATTCAAAAGAGATGATAAAAAAATATATAAAAATATGGGCACCGGTTATGGGACAGAGTGTAGGATGGGCCCTCGGATACACTATGTACAGTGTAATATACGGACATATAAGTACCGCAGCACTTGCCGCCTATAACATAGCCTGCTCTATCGAACGTATAAGTCTTTTGCTCTTCATGGGACTGGCGAGCGCCTGTGCCATAATGGTTGGTAATAGAATCGGGGCCGGCGAAGCGTATAAAGCAAGGGATTATTCCAAGAATTTTCTTTTTATATCAGTCGGATTTTCAATTATAATTGCGGTGATCCTTATTTTCGTAAGAGGATATATAGTGAATTTTTATAATCTATCCGATCAGAGCAACCGCTATCTTTATTATTTATTACTGGTAATGGCCTGCATTATGCTGCTGAGGGTAATGAATATTATTTTTCAGAATGGGATCTTAAGGGCAGGCGGTGATACTCTTTTTAGCATGATAAATGAACTTGGCGGAATATGGATTGTGGGTGTACCACTGGCGGCAGTAGCTGCATTTATTTTTAAACTGCCGGTATATTATGTCATGGCAATAGCGGCTACTGAAGAATTAGTAAAAATGATAGCCGGTTTTTACCGCTTTCTTTCAAATAAATGGATCCATAACCTGACAAAGCAAACAAAAATTGTGTGAAAAATTTTTATGATGCGACTATGAAAAGAAAAACAACAATTTACGAGAGAATATTATATCACATGGGAAATACCTCTCTGATGCATTTTGCTTTCCGTTTAAAAGTAAAAGGTATTTTCAGCCAGGATGAACTGAAAGAAGCTCTTTATAAATTACAGCAAAAACATCCTCTGGCGGGAGTAAGAGTTATAATGACAGAAGACAAAAAGCAGTATATAACTACAGAAAATGTACCTCCCATACCTTTAAACCAATTTAATGAAAAAGAAACGGATTGGAAAGCTGTTGCAGGCGAGGAGCTCTGTAGTTCATTTGATATTTTTAAAGGGCCAATGGTCCATGTCTTTTTATCCCAGGAGGAAGATATTTCCGATATTGTTTTTGTTTTCCATCATGCAATTTGCGACGGACTATCGGCAGTTGTTCTCCTGCACGATTTATTTTCATTCCTGACATATCCATTACAGCAGATAAATCCATATAAAGAAGCACCCATATTTTCAAAGCTGATTAAAAAGGATATTCTTGATTTAATAAAGAGCAAGGGAATGCCGGAATGGCTTAAAAATATAGAGATCAAGGAATTAAAACATATTAAAGGAGAACCTTTCCCTAAACCTGATTATATGATTCATAACTGGTCCTTTACAGAGGATTTTGAAGATCCGTGGTATATCTCCATCCAGCCTTCTTTTATTCTAAAAGGAACAGCTCCGGCGCCTATACTCCCCTCGTCCCGATATTGCTTTCTGGTCCCCATAAGCTTCATATGGTTACCCCTGCAAATAAAGTCGGGTGATTCCGATATCCATATATCTCTCGCTTCACATCCGGTGGATACAGGACGGCTCAGGGCATAATATTTATCTCTTATCTTTTCCGGAAAAATTGCGACATCTTTATTATCAGGTAAAAAAATCACTCCAAGTCTTGTAAACTTAATAAAATCGACAGTAGATGCCAGGCAGGCGATAATTCCGATCTTATCTGATACTGCACTATAACTTATATAATACCTTCTATCAATTTAGGTTATTCTCGGATCTTCTATGTCAAATCTTTCATATTTATTTTCAGGAAATATAGCAGGTTTTTTATCTATATCGAAATCGGTACCGTTTTTACTCCTGGCAATCCTTAAATGTGAAATAGATGTTAGGTACCCACCAGAGGTTATCCTTAAAAATCTGGCGTCAGAAAAACCAACAAAGGAATCATTTTTATTAAATTTCTTTACCGAAAGTTTGCCTGTTTTTAAATCTAACAGAGGTATTAGTTCTACCTTCTCATTATCATTGATTGGTTCTTCGGCAACCCTCATAAGAAGTATAATCTCACCATTAAACCTTGTAACACCGCAATTTAAAACACCCACAACCTTAAAATCGGGTCTTGATGGAGCCGCGTCTTCCGGTTTTATTATTGGATTTCTCTCTGATCTGAAAACATTCATATTTAATTTTTCAATCATTTAATGATCCCCAACCGCTTCGCAGCAAGATACGCCATCAGGAAACATATATTTGATTCGGCACCCTGATTTAAATTTACACCTTCCGGATTCAATGCATCATAGCATGCAAAATTTTCGTCTATAAGAGAAATATTATTTATATTATTACCGGAAAACCATCTGTACCATTTCCCGGCCCAGTCCAGAAAGAACTTATCTTCTGTGGCACGGTATGCCTTTTCAAGACAGCAAACCATATAAGCCGGATCAATTGGCTGCTGATCATATAAAGCTTTTTT
>CAZFEN010000018.1:0-26703 GCA_964517765.1 uncultured Actinomycetota bacterium
ATTAATAGGAGTGGCAATAATATTATTTTCCGGGTTCAGGACCGTAAGGCCGATCGAGAGGGGAGTAATAGAGAGGTTCGGTAAATATACAAGGACCAAAGAAGCCGGGCTCACCTGGATCATTCCTTCTTTTGAAAAGATGTATAAAGTAAATATTACCGAGCAGATGGTAGATGTGCCCCCGCAGATGGTAATAACCAAAGACAAATTAAACGCTCAGGTGGATGCCGTTGTCTATTATCAGATAAAGGATGTAAAAGCCAGTATTTATAATGTCGATGACCATAGAAAGCAGCTTACAAGTCTTGCACGAACCACGCTGAGAGCAGTTATAGGTAATATGTCGCTGACTGATGCAAATGAAAAAAGAGGCGACATAAATGATAAAGTTGAAACGGTTCTGGATAAGGAAACGAACAGCTATGGCGTAGAAGTTCTGAGAGTCGAGATACAGAAAATAGAACCGCCCGAAGACGTTCAGGAATCGATGAACAAAGTGGTCAAGGCCGAACAGGAAAAAATCGCAGCCAGAGATATGGCGACGGCTACGGAGACAAGAGCGGATGGCGAAAGAAGAGCGGAGATTAAAAAAGCCGAAGGTGTAAAGATAGGGCTTATATTATCGGCAGAAGGTAAAGCCGAAGCTATAAGACAGGTTGCAAATGCAGATGCGGATAGGATCAAGGTCGTAAACGAATCTGCCCAGAAATATTTCGTAGGCAATGCTCAAATTTTAAGAAAACTGGAAGCCACGGAAGAATCACTGAAGCGAAATGCAAAGTTTTTAGTAGATACAAATAAAGTCCAGACAATTGTAACCGATGCTTCGGGAGTGACCCCGGTGATGGAGAAAAAACCGGTAAAACCAGCCAGGACTTAGCCGATACTGATTAAAGGTTTTTAAAATCGCTATAATAATTACTCTACGGAGAATTCAACAGTTTCTTGTGTTTCATTGTTTAGATAAACTGTTGCATTATATCTTCCGGGAGGAAATGTTCCTTCAATTGTTAAACTAAACCCTACATATCCCGAACCAGGTGTATCGGTTTGAAAATTGGTGGTATAGATTTCCTCTCCCGATTCAAGGTAATTCCATTTGACGGTTAGTTTATCTTCTCTTGTCATATTCTTGATCTTAACTGAGATGTAGATGATGCCTGTTCCCGAAGAGAATGTGTCTGTAGGATCGATAGGGCTGTAATCTGTGTTGACGTTTTTGCAGACGGTTATTTCCTCTACTTCTACCGGTCCGGATATTCCCTCTATAAAAGATGTGATTTTCTCGGAAACCTGAGCCGGCGAACACCCTGCAAGTAGTACCAAAACAAATACTGCAATTAGACTGAAGATCAATGTTTTGTTTTTCATGTTTGGATCCTTTTTATATAATTCTTTTTTATTACTTTCGGGCTTATGATAGAAGAATTTTATATTTTTGTAAATGAAGACACATAGATATTGAAGTATGTATTGTTATGGGTTATAAATAGATATTAAAAATAGTTAAAAGAAGTTAAAAGAGGTCAATTAACAATGGATAAGCAGGATAAAAGAGAAAAGTTAAAAGAACTTTACCTTGAGATCAGGGATTGCCAGATGTGCGGATTATGTAAAAGCAGGACCAAATTTGTTTTTGGCAGCGGAAGTGCCTATGCTGAGGTAATGTTTGTGGGAGAAGCTCCGGGGAAGAACGAAGACCTGCAGGGGCTGCCTTTCGTGGGTCAGGCAGGGAAACTTCTTGATGAACTGCTTGGCTCGATCGGGTTTGATAGAAGCGAAGTTTTTATAGCGAATGTCTTAAAATGCAGGCCCCCCGGGAACAGGGATCCTCAAGTAGAAGAAATAAATATCTGCAAGGATCACCTGATGGAACAGATAAAGGTAATCGATCCTAAAATAATATGCACCCTCGGCAAATTTTCTACACAGCTTCTTCTGAATACTGATAAAGGCATTACGGGCTTGAGAGGTAAAGTATTTAGAATAGACAACCACATTATCATGCCTATAAACCATCCGGCTGCCGCTCTTTACATGCCGTCAAAAATGGAAATTTTAAAGCAGGATTTTCAAAAAATAAAAAAGCTTTTAGATTCCGGCAGCGAAGTTTCTGATTCACAGAAGGGTATTTCAAGCTTGGAACCGGAGGATAATCAAGATAAAGATGAACAGTTAGGGCTATTCTGATATGCAAATCGAGATTATTTCAAATTCTCCTGTTTTTACCCGAAACCTCGGAAAAAAATTATCAACAGTTCTTTCGAAGGGAGATATTGTTCTTTTTACCGGAGAACTGGGTGGAGGAAAAACAACTTTTATCTCCGGGTTGGCCGAAGGATTTGGTCTGGGAAAGAATCTTTCCAGTCCAAGCTTTACCATACTGAATGAATATCGTATCGATAGTAACAGGAGATTTATTCACGCTGACCTTTACCGACTGGAAAACACGAAGGAAATAGACGGAACAGGCCTGGAAGACTATTTTTACGATGGGATTTCGATTATATGCATAGAATGGGGGGACAGGATAAAAGATAATATTGAAAAAGATTATCTTGAAATAAATTTTAGCTATTTGATAGATGAGAGCAGTACCGGTACAAAAAGAAAGATTGTTTTTACAAGTTCAGGCCAATACTGGGACAATAAACTATCCGGTTATAAAAAGATGTTGATGAAGAATGGCAGGTGAAAGATGGCAGATGATATCAAAAATATTTTAGGTATCGACAGTAGCACAGGAAGGTTGAGTGTCGCTGTGAACCGGAATGAGGAGCTGTTATCGGAAATGACTGACAGTGACAGTATGAAGCATATGGTAAATATTATGGGCCTGCTTGACAGAACTCTGCGGAAGGCAAAACTTACTGTCCGAGATATCGATGTTTTCGGAGTAAATATCGGTCCGGGAGATTTTACAGGCACCAGGATAGGGATAAGCGTTATCAAGACTTTAGCCTGGCTGGAGAGAAAATCTTCATTTGGCATCAATTCGCTTGATGTCTTCGCGGTCGGAATCAGCCGAGAAAACGAAAAATTTATTTCCCAGTGTCTTAACAGGGATATTTCTGTTCTGGTTATGCCCTGTCTTGATGTCAGAAAGGCGGAAGTCTATTTTTCTTTCTATGAAATTACCGTCGAAATCAACAATGAGAGAAAGGAAAAAGAAGGAGAAGGAAGAAAAAGATACATTGCCGGGATTGAAATAAGGGGCAGGCGTTACATTATAAATAAGGTTGGGAAAAATTTTTTGCTACACAATAGCGAACTTACAGGTTTTTTAAGTAAGATGACTGCAAATGGGATTTTAAATATACCTGGCAGCATAGATGGATATAGAAATCCAGGAGTACTGATCGGAGGAAACTGCTTCTCAAGTTATGAAGATACAATTTTGGATGCAGCCAGGCAAAATAATATTTTTAAACTGGATAAAAAAACAACATATCCGCGTGCAAGGCATCTTAATGCCTGCACCTATATCAATGCTAAAAGGAAAGTGGAAGGCGGAAATCTTATACCTATATATGTAAGGGAATTCATGCCCTTTGGCGGGATGAAAAAATAAGGATAGATAAATGGAGGTAGGTAAAGGAATGATAAATAAAGGGAAGATAGATAAGGGAAAAATATATAAAATATAAATTTTATGAAGATTATAAAAAACGAGGATAAAAAAGACATATATATACTGGGCATCGAGACGTCCTGCGATGATACCTGTGCTGCAGTTGTCAGGAACGGTTCGATGGTGCTTTCCAGTATAGTTTCTTCTCAGGATGAGATCCACGGAAAATACGGAGGCGTGGTGCCCGAGATCGCGTCGAGGAAACATATAGAAGTGATAGACATGGTAATAAACGAAGCAATACAAAAATCAGGTATCGATTTTAGTAGGATAAATGCGGTCAGTGTTACGAACAGACCCGGTCTCATAGGTTCCCTTTTAGTGGGAGTCGGAGCGGCAAAGGCTGTGAGTTACTCCGGAAACATACCACTTATAGTAGTAAATCATCTTGAGGCTCATCTATATTCCAATATTCTGGAGAATCCCGATATGGGGGGAGGATTTATTGGGCTCATCGTCTCAGGCGGACACACGAGCCTTTATCTTGTGGACAATGGGTGGAATATAAAAGAGATAGGTCATACCGTAGATGATGCTGCGGGAGAGGCATATGATAAGATTGCCAGGTATCTGGGGCTTGGATATCCGGGAGGCCCCCTTATTGATGCGCTGTCCCGGAAAGGAGATCCTTCCTATATAGACTTTCCGAAGCCTATGATAGACAGCGGAGATTTTAACTTCAGTTTCAGCGGACTTAAAACAGCTCTTATCTACAGAACAAAAAAAGATAAGACACTTATGTCCGAAAAAAATATTCCCGGTCTTGCTGCAAGTTTCCAGAGGTCAATAGTCGAAGTCTTGACAGAAAAAACCTTAAAGGCAGCAAGAAGATTTGGTGTAAAAAAAATACTGGTTAGCGGCGGGGTTGCAGCTAACAGCGAACTAAGAAAAGAGTTTTTAAGAAAGGGCGAGGAAAAAAATATCAAAATATATATTCCTCCTCTTTATCTGTGTATGGATAATGCAGCAATGGTTGGATGTCTTGGTTATCATAGATGTATAGATGGAAGATTCAATGACCTTAAGGTAGATGTTTATTCGAGGAGTGACATTTAAACATTGGAATAAACATTATTTTTTATTTTTTTTATAAATAGTCAATTTAAAACAGCCGAAGATTTTCTGTCTGATTCCTTAAAATTAAAATTCTTCACGTTTTATTCTTGATTTTTTAGTTGCGTTATAATATTATTTTTTAATGTTAGCAGTCTACATATAAGAGTGCTGACATTATTTTGTGTTTTAGCACAAATCTGTAACATATTTCTTAAGGAGGAAAAACAATGAAATACAGACCACTTGGTGACAGATTACTGGTGAAACCTAATCCCAGTGAAGAAAAAACCAAAAGCGGGATCGTTCTTCCGGATTCTGCAAAGGAAAAACCACAGGAAGGTAAAGTACTGGCAGTCGGAAAAGGCGCAAAGGATGAAAAAGGCAATATAATTCCCATGGAAGTAAAAGTCGGAGATGTAGTGCTTTATTCCAAATATTCGGGAACAGAAGTTAAAATTGACGGCCAGGAACATCTGATTATCAAAGAAAGTGATGTTCTGGCAATCGTAGAGTAAATTTTATTTTAAAATGGAGGTAAAAAACAATGGCTAAAGAACTTAAGTATGATGAGACTGCAAGAAGAGCCCTCGAAAAGGGTGTAAATATAATAGCGGATGCAATAAAAATAACCCTTGGACCAAAAGGCAGGAATGTGGTACTGGATAAAAAATACGGTGCCCCTACGATTACTAATGATGGTGTAACTATCGCAAGGGAAATCGAAGTCGAGGATGTTTTTGAAAATGCAGGTGTTCAACTCTTGAAAGAAGTTGCTACCAAAACCAACGATGTTGCAGGAGATGGTACCACAACCGCAACACTCCTGGCGCAGGCAATGGTAAAAGAGGGACTGCGAAATGTGGCTGCAGGAGCCAATCCACTGATGCTGAAAAAAGGTATAGAGGAAGCAGTAAAAATAGTTGTGGATCAAATTGGAAAGATGAGTAAGGATATTGCAACCGATAAAAAGAAAATCGCCGAAGTTGCGGCAATATCGGCTGCCGATGAAGTAATCGGAAACACCATTGCTGATGCAATGGATAAGGTAGGTAAGGACGGAGTTATTACTGTTGAAGAGTCGAATAAGTTTAGTATCGAAATAGAACTTGTCGAAGGACTGCAGTTTGATAAAGGATATCTTTCTCCATATATGGTAACCGATACAGAAAGAATGGAAGCAGTTTTAAACGAACCCTATATTCTTATTTCAAATCAGAAAATTGCGGCAGTCGGGGACCTGATTCCGGTTCTCGAAACGATACAGAAGTCAGGCAGACCGCTTCTTATAATAGCTGAGGATGTTGAAGGAGAGGCACTGGCAACGATTGTGGTCAATAAACTGAGAGGAACTCTTACTGTCGTTGCTGTAAAAGCTCCCGGATTTGGTGACAGAAGGAAGTCTATGCTGGAAGATATTGCCATAGTGACAAATGGAAAAGTAATAAGTGAGGAAATCGGTATAAAATTGGAAAATGTCACTCTTGATATGCTCGGTACGGCAAGACAGGTAAAAGTAGACAAAGAGAATACGACTATTGTCGAAGGAAAAGGATCCGCAAATGACATTAAGGGCAGGATAAAACAAATAAAGAATGAGATAGAGCAGAGCGATTCGGATTTCGACAAAGAAAAACTCCAGGAAAGACTCGCAAAACTGTCAGGCGGGGTTGCAGTAATAAAGGTCGGGGCTGCGACCGAAGTCGAACTTAAAGAGAAAAAGCACAGGATAGAAGATGCACTCTCTGCTACCAAGGCTGCAGTTGAAGAAGGGATCGTTTCAGGCGGAGGAGTGGTTCTAATAAATATAATTCCGAAAATCGATCTCAGTAAATTTGACGGTGATGTCAGAACCGGCGTAGCTATCGTATTGAAAGCTCTGGAAGAACCGCTAAGACAAATAGCTTCCAACGCTGGCATGGAAGGTTCGGTTGTAGTAGAGAATGTAAAGAAGATGCCTGCTGGTGAAGGATTCGATGCGTTAAACGGAAAATATTTGAATATGATAGATGCAGGTATCATAGACCCGGCAAAAGTCACAAGAAGTGCACTGCAGAATGCTGCGTCCATAGCTGCTCTGTTGCTTACAACTGAAGTAATCGTTGCAGAAAAACCTGAAAAAGATAAAGGAATGGGGATGCCTCCAGGCGGCGGATACGGCGGAGGAATGCCCCCGATGTAATAACTGGAAGTTAGTTAAAGTTGAAGTGAAGTTATATTAAAATTACTCCAACTTTATCAGTAAAAATAGAAAAAATAAGGGCTAGTTTTATTTATAAAGCCAGCCCTTATTTTATAGCAGATTAATACTAAGGATAATTTTAAGTCTTATAATCATTTTACCAGTATTTGATATATATGAGATGCAGAATGCCATTTAAAATTGCCATAAACCATATTATAATGGCAAATATAATACTGATGATTATATTGGATTGTTAGATGAAAGTTCATCTAACAATATTATCGATGGTGCGAGCTATGATGAATTAATACTATATGCTGCCAGGCAAATAAAGATTGGCAGGATTTTAACTTTAAATATCAATGACTTCATAAGAATTTCACCGCAACTTGTAAAAATTATATCGGAACCCTGATGCGTGAAATTACAAAAAATTAGAAGGTGTTAAATATTTTAGAGAAAATTAGTTTTATTCAAACATCAAAGCAGTAGAAAGAATTATCAATTAGCTAAGCTAAAAGGAGATATTATGTTTTCTAAAAAGGGGGAAAAGAATCCATTCGCAGATAAGATTGCTATAGTAACTGGTGGGGCTTCAGGCATTGGTAAAACAATCTGTGTTTATCTGGCACGACATGGCGCCAGAGTTATTATTGCAGATCGTAATCCGGATGAAGCAAAAGAGACTGAGTCTTTTATTACTTCAAATAGTGGTTATGGTAAAGCAGCACGTGTTGATGTTTCTAAACCTGGAGATATGAAGTCGTTAGTAGAAGATACTATAAAAGAACATAAGCGAATAGATTATCTGTTTAACAATGCTGGAATTTCTATAAATGGGGAATTCAAAGATCTTAATCTGGAGCATTGGAAGCAAGTGCTGGATGTTAATTTATGGGGCGTGATTTATGGATGCCGTTTTGTTTATCCTGTTATGATAAAGCAGGGATTTGGTCACATCATTAATACTGCGTCACTTGGCGGTCTTATGCCAGGAGGACTAACAACAATTTATTCTGCAAGTAAACATGCGGTGGTTGGTTTTTCTTTGACTTTAAGAAGCGAAGCAAAACAATACGGAATAAAAGTAAGTGTTCTTTGCCCGGGATACATGCGAACGAATATTCAAAAGACTACTTTAATTGTTTCAGATTATATGAACTCAGAAAAAAATATAGAA
Organism: uncultured Actinomycetota bacterium; assembly: GCA_964517765.1. Classification (GTDB taxonomy): domain Bacteria; phylum Actinomycetota; class Humimicrobiia; order Humimicrobiales; family Humimicrobiaceae; genus Hydromicrobium. The sequence goes on from CAZFEN010000018.1 coordinate 8,050, forward strand.
ATGGAAGCGGATATGAAATTCCATACTCCAGAGGATTGTATTGATCGAATAATGATGGGAGTTAAGAAAAATCGTGGAATTATCTTCTCACCCAAAAAGCAGATAATATATTGGTGGCTTTATAGATTATTTCCTGAATTTATCCCAAGTATGTGGGATAGAATAATCAGGCATATGAAAAAGAATATTTGACTTAACAAAGGTATAAATAGAGATGTTTAGAAGTGCACATAATCGATCAGAAAACTATAATAATACACTCGGGGAATATCAAATTAAAAAAATGTCTTTTTTGCGGCGTCTTGTTGTGGATGGCTTTGATGCTGTTCCAGCTGGTCACAATATGATGGCTTTAATAGAATTTGATATTACAGAAGCGAGAAAAATCCTCAAAGCACAAAAGAAAAATAGTAAAAAAGTATCACTGTTTTCTTTTGCAGTAAAGTCAATTGCTACAGCTCTCAATGAGTATAAAGAGTTGAATTCTATCCGCAGTGGAAACCGGATTATTGAATTTGAGGATATTGATATTAATGTACCCATAGAATTAAATTCTGATGGAGAAAAGTTCGTACATCAAATTGTTGTCAGAAATGCAGCCAAAAAGACTATTGAAGAAATTAATCATGAGATTGATATGGCAAGAAAGCAGTACCAGCAATTTGGAGATGCAGGGAAAGAAGATAAATGGGTTTTGAGGCTGATGAGAATATTATTTATATTGCCGAAGTTTATGAGAACTTTAATTTTAAGAAAGCTTGTTAGTAATCCTTTTAATGTAAAAAAAATGTCCGGTACGACTTTTATTACTTCTGTGACTACGATAGCCTCGGGATTTGCAATTCCTTATCTTGGAGGTCCGCGCGCTGTTTCCTTTGCCCTGGGGGGTGTCACTAAAAAACCTGCGGTAGTAGGACAGGATATCTTGATAAGGGAATTTCTGAGTATGACCGTAATTTTTAATCATGATATAGTAGATGGTGCACCGGCTGCCCGGTTTGTAAAACGCCTTAAAAAGCTGATAGAGAGTGCTGCTGCATTTAAATAAAATAGTAGTAGTATATACAAAAAATTTCCCCAATTATAAAAAATCTTTTTAATAAACTGGAGATAAAATCAATTAAGTTTTCATAGCTTTTACCAAATATGATTTTCTTTTCACCGGTAATAAATAATAGCAAAACTGAACTACATCTGTACTTTATAAATTGAATAAATCAACGACTTATAGTAATATTTCTTTTAATATTATTCTGTGAACTTCAGAACAGTAATTTTACCGTTTTTTAAAAGATCTAAGTCTTTTAATTATTTCTGGAATTTCTTTAGCAAGGTATATTTATTATGGGTATTAATTTTTTTTACAGGATCTTATTTATAATCGGAGCTTACCTTTTTGGTTCTTTTCCAACTGCCTATGTGGTCTATAAAATTAAAAAAGGCGACGACATAAGAAAATATGGAAGCGGAAATGTAGGAGGAACCAATGTCACCCGAACACTTGGAGTAAGTTATGGTATCATAACTATTATAGCCGATATCATCAAAGGTTTTATACCCATACTTGTTCTATACTTCATTTATCCTGAAGATATTCCTGAAAATATGATACTTCTGGCTCTTGTGTCTATTGCCGTCATACTGGGTCATGTTTTTCCAGTTTATATTAGATTTAAGGGCGGAAAGGGAATTGCAGTCTCTTTTGGAGTAATAATAGCTGTTTCATGTCTTCCTTTTATAGATAATCCCGTATGGATGGAAATACTTCCGATTTTTATCATTCTGGGCACCTGGGCCATAATTTTTTCGATTTTCAGGATTGTATCTCTCGCATCTCTGTGTGCGGCTGTTGTCAATCCATTTGCTTTCTATTTCACTGGATACGGATGGGCAATAGTGATAGCGGCCTTTTTCTGGAGTGTGCTTACTTTTATCACTCACAGGGAAAATATTAAAAGATTAATTAAAAAAGAAGAGAAAAAACTTAAAAGATAAGGGGAATAAATGGAAATAGAAATTGGAAGGGGGAAAACCGGCAGGAGATCTTATGGTTTCGATGAAGTATCGATAGTTCCAAGCAGGAGGACCAGGGATCCTGAGGATATAGATATCTCGGCAAGTATCGGTAAATATAGGTTAGAATTACCTGTACTGGCTTCGGCAATGGATGGCGTCGTGGATGTAAAATTTGCCATAGAAATGAGAAAAATTGGCGGGCTTGCTGTACTCAATCTGGAAGGTTTGCAGTGCAAGTATGAGAATGCGGATGAGATTCTGGAGAGGATCTCAAAATTTTCTGATAAGGAAGCTACCAGGGAGATGCAGGAAATTTATCAGGAACCTGTTAAAGAAGAATTGATTACCAAAAGAATAAAACAGATAAAAGAGAAAAGTGATATAGTATGCGCTTCTCTGACTCCTAAAAATGTCGAAAAGTATTATAAGTTAGCAATTGATGCCGGCCTTGATATCCTGGTGATCCAGGGCACAGTGGTAAGTGCCGAGCATGTCAGTAAGACAAAAGCACCGCTTGATTTGAAAAGATTCATCCCCGAATGTCCTGTTCCGGTAATAGTCGGCGGATGTGCATCGTATTCTACATCTCTTCACCTGATGCGGACGGGAGCAATTGGAGTTCTTGTAGGTGTCGGTCCGGGAGCAGCATGTACCACAAGACAGGTACTTGGTATAGGTGTACCTCAGGCTACCGCTATCGCGGATGCCTCTGCTGCCAGAATCAGACACCTGGAAGAAACAGGAGAATATTCGCTGGTGATTGCAGATGGTGGTATGCGTACCGGTGGTGATATTGCAAAAGCCATTGCCTGCGGCGCCGATCTGGTCATGGTAGGTTCCCCGCTTTCAAGAGCCAAAGAAGCTCCGGGCAGAGGTTATCACTGGGGTATGGCTACATTTCATCCTGATCTTCCAAGAGGTACCAGAATCAAAACTGATGCAGTGGCAAGCCTAGAGCAAATATTAGTAGGGCCTGCCTTCGAAAACGATGGAACTTTAAATTTATTCGGGGCACTCAGAACCTCGATGGCTACCTGCGGGTATGAAAATATCAAAGATTTTCAAAAAGCTGAAGTGATGGTGGCACCATCCATCAAAACTGAAGGTAAACTACAACAGCAGCAGCAAAGAGTGGGTATGGGGTCATAACATAGGTAAGAGCATAGAAGGGATCATAATATGGATAGCGTACTCGTCATAGATTTCGGCGGACAATACAGTCAGCTGATAGCAAGAAGGATCAGGGAACTCAGAGTTTATTCCGAACTTATTCCCTATGACACCGATATTGAGAGAATAAAAGAAAAGAAACCATGCGGTCTGATACTTTCCGGTTCTCCTTACAGTACCCTATCGGAAAGTAAAAAGGTCCCGGTTGTCAATAAAGAGATTTTTTCGCTGGGCATCCCCATTCTTGGAATTTGTTTCGGGATGCAGATAACAGCAAGATTATTTGGCGGAGAGATATCTACCAGCGGACATAACGAGTATGGAAAAACAAAAATAAAACTGAATCTAAAATCGGCTCTTTTTAAAGATTTGAAACCCGCGGAGACATGCTGGATGAGCCATAAAGATAGCGTGGTTAAGATTCCGCCGGGATTTAGCGTAATAGCTTCCACTTCCAATCTTCCCATAGCTGGTATAGAAGAGCCCGGGAAAAAAATATATGGAATACAGTTTCATCCTGAAGTAATGCACACCCCATCCGGGATGGATATACTCAAGAATTTTCTCTTTGATATTTGCGGATGTTCACCCACATGGACTATGGTATCGATAATCGAAAAGCAGATAGAAGAAATAAAAGAAAAGGCAAAAGACGGAAAAGTTATATGCGGACTGAGCGGAGGGGTAGATTCTTCAGTTGCAGCTGTCCTGGTAAATAAAGCCGTTGGAGATAAACTTACATGTATTTTTGTCGACCATGGGCTTCTCCGGAAAGGAGAAGCTGGCAAAGTCATAGAGACTTTCAGAGAAAATTTTAAAATCAATCTGCTCCATATAAATGCTGCGGAAAGGTTCCTGAGTAAACTGAGAGGAGTATCTGATCCGGAAAGCAAAAGGAAAATTATTGGCAAAGAATTCATAGCGATATTCGAAGAAGAGGCATTAAAAATAAAGGATGCCAATTACCTCGTGCAGGGAACGCTGTATTCCGATGTTATAGAAAGCGGTACCAGAGATGCGGCGAGGATAAAATCACATCATAATGTCGGCGGGCTTCCTGATGATATGAAAATTAAATTGATCGAGCCTTTAAGATTATTATTTAAAGATGAAATAAGAAAGATTGGAATAGAGCTTGGTCTTCCGGATGAAATAGTCTGGAGGCAGCCTTTTCCCGGTCCCGGCCTGGCAATCCGAATAATAGGTGAAGTTACGGAAGAAAAAATAAGAATACTTCAGGATGCTGATGAGATAGTAGTGGAGGAAATAAAAAGAGCGGGATTGTATAAGAAAATCTGGCAGTCTTTTGCTGTACTCCCCAGCATTAAAAGTGTGGGAGTAATGGGAGATGAGAGAACCTACGAATACCCGATTATAATAAGAGCAGTGGGCAGTACGGATGCTATGACTGCAGATTGGGTAAGACTACCCCATAAAGTTTTGGAAAGAATGAGCACGAGAATAGTAAATGAGGTTGAAGGAGTAAACAGAGTAGTATATGATATAAGTTCCAAACCGCCAAGCACCATAGAATGGGAGTAGAGGAAAATTAAAAAGTGTCAAAGGAGTATTGATGAATAACGATTTTAAGGAAAAGTTAAACAAATACAGGAAAGAGATCAATGAAATCGATAAAAATATCGTAGATTATTTAAATAAAAGGGCAGAAGTGGTGTTGAAAATAAAAAGATTGAAAGAAGATAGAAGCGTACCATTATATGATGCAAAAAGAGAAGAAGAATTATTTAACAATGTCGTCAAATACAATAAAGGGCCCTTATATAATGACAATATTGTGCAGATTTTCGAAAGTATTTTAAGGAATGTCCAGGTTCTGGAAAAAGACGAAAACCTTTAAGTAAAGGTTTAATTTTTTATCGTATTTTTAAAGTATCTAAAGTGAAGTATTCAAAGCAAATTTTCATATATCTTAAAAAATATAATAAATGGAAGATAAAAAAGAAAAACAAAAAAAAGTCGGAGACAGTATAAAACTGATTGAAGACGGCTATATTACCGTGATTGCTGGTCCCTGCGCAATTGAAAGCTGGGATCAATTGGATGCCATTGCAAAAGTCGTAAAGGATCTTGGCCTTTCATTTTTACGCGGAGGGGCTTATAAACCCAGGACATCTCCGTACAGTTTTCAGGGATTAAAAGAAGAAGGCTTAAAGTATCTGAGGGAAATCAATGCTAAATATGGCCTTATGACGGTAACTGAAGTTACTGATACAGAGCATGTTGATATCGTAGCCGATAGCGTGGATGTACTTCAAATCGGCACCAGAAATATGTCTAACTTCGCTCTGCTGGAGAAAGTTGGCAGAGTGGCAAATGAAAAAAATAAAAAAGTCATCCTTAAAAGAGGATGGGCATCATCAATAAAGGAATGGTTGCTGGCAGTTGAGTATATAACATTAAGTGGAAATACGGAAGTAGTATTGTGTGAAAGAGGGATAAGGACATTTGAGACTGACACGAGGTTTACACTGGATCTATCAGCAGTTCCGGTTATAAAGAAACTGAGTAAGCTTCCTATTATTATTGATCCCTCTCATGCTGTCGGGCAAAGCGATCTGGTTATTCCCATGAGCAGGGCTGCAGTCGCTGTGGGAGCAGACGGTCTTTTGGTAGAGGCGCATGTCAATCCTTCCAAAGCATTAAGTGATGGACAGCAACAGTTAAATATAAAGGAATTGGTGGAATTAATACGGCAGTTAAAAAATGTTGCCGGTGTAATTGGAAAGAAAATAAGATAAGTTGATGAAACTTGGAACTAGAAAAATATTTAAATCCCCAGCAAATTAAAGCCGTAAAAAGTACCGAGAAGCCGCTTCTGGTTATTGCAGGCGCAGGTAGTGGAAAAACAAGGGTACTGACTTACAGAATTGCTTATCTAATCAAAAACAAAGGCGTGGATCCCTTTAATATTCTTGCCATTACTTTTACCAATAAAGCAGCAAGAGAAATGAAGAGAAGAGTAATCGAATTAGTCGGAAAAGTTGGGCAGTATATGTGGGTAAGCACCTTTCATTCGTTCTGCGCCAGACTTCTCCGGTTTGAGATTCATCACCTGGGTATGTCTGGAAATTATGTGATCTATGATGATAAGGACTCTATAAGCCTGATATCAAATGTTGAAAAAGAATTGGATATAGATATCAGAAGATTCCCTCCCAAAGCGGTAATGTCTGTCATAAGCGATGCAAAAAACAGGTTAATCGATTATGAGACTTTTTCAAAGAATGCATCTGATTATTTTGATAAAATAGCGGCAAAGATTTATCGCCATTATCAGGAAAAGCTTTTTGAGGCAAATGCGCTTGATTTTGATGATCTCTTGATGTTTACCGTCAATATTTTTGAGATGTTTCCGGAGGTAAAAAAGAAATACCAGGAAAAATTTAAATATATTCTGGTAGATGAGTTCCAGGATACGAATATTGCTCAGAATAAACTTGTCATGCTCCTGTCGGAAGAACACAAAAGGATCTGTGTGGTAGGAGATGAGGACCAGAATATTTACAGCTGGCGGGGGGCTGAAATAAAAAATATCACAGATTTTGATAAACGTTTTGACGACACGGTGGTTATAAAATTGGAACAAAATTATCGTTCCACCCAAAATATTCTTAATGCCGCAAACTATATAATAAAAAACAATGAAAACAGAAAACCTAAAAAACTCTGGACCGAGAATCCCGAAGGGGAGATGGTTTCAAAATATATTGCCCCGGATGAAAAAGCGGAGGTCGATTTTGTGGTCAGAAAAATAGAAAAATATATGGAAGAAAAAAATAAAAGATACAGGGATTTTGCTATTTTTTATAGAACCAATGCCCAGTCCAGGGCTGTGGAAGAATACCTGGTAAGACGGAACATACCTTATAAGATTTATGGGGGCCTTAGATTCTACGATAGAAAAGAAATAAAAGATATGCTTGCTTATATGAAGTTTATCTCAAATCCGAGGGATGTGGTAAGTCTTGTCAGGATCGTTAATGTCCCGCGGCGTAAGATCGGTAAATCTACGATTGCTGTAATAGAGAAGTACGCACAGAGGAAAAATATCACTTTTTGTGAAGCTTTTTATAGAAATGATGAAATTCCTTCACTTAGTAAGGGCACAAAGGAAAAAATTAATAAATTCATATCACTTATTGCGGAATTCAGAAGTTTTTCCATGGAGCATGGAGTAAGCGAAGTACTAAAGAGGATCTGGGAAAAAACAGGATACATAAGGGAACTTGAGCATGAAAATACTATAGAGGCTTTAAACAGAATAGAGAACTTGAGAGAATTCTTAACGGTCACCAAAGAGTATGAAGAAAAATCCGAATCAGGGAGTTTAACTGAAAGTTCATTTAAAGAATCCAGGGATACTCAAACTGGGAATGAGAAGGATACCACTGGTGCCACTGATTTATACAATCTGGATGGATTTTTGGAAGAAGTATCGCTTCTTACCGACATTGATAATTATGATGAAAATACTGACGGTCTGATTCTGATGACCCTTCATAATGCTAAGGGTCTGGAGTTTCCGGTCGTATTCATTATTGGAATGGAGGAGGGAATTTTCCCACATTCAAGAAGTATGAGCAGTGCAGAGCAGGTCGAGGAGGAGAGGAGGCTTTGCTATGTGGGAATTACACGGGCCATGGAAAAAGTATTTTTATCTTCTTCACAGTTGCACAGCATTTACGGAGATACAGGTTTTAGAAATGTTTCCCGTTTCATAAATGAAATAAATGAAGATCTTTTAATAGACGAAAATAAAATCGAATCCGAGAATATAAAACGAAATATATCGAAGAGCGGAGATAATGAATACGGGGGAAAATACAGTTATAAAAAAGGTGATTTAATAGAACATAAATATTGGGGTCAGGGCAGAGTTTTAAAAGTGAAGAAGCTGGCCGGTGATTGTGAACTGGATGTAATGTTTAATCAGGCCGGGTTGAGACACCTGCTTGTAAGTTTTGCACCAATAAAAAAGATTAAGTGATCCGAGTTATTTTAGATTTTCGGGATTTAATCCTTTTAGTTTGGGTATTACAAATCTTCCATCTTTTCTTATAAGGACACCGTCGAAATGTATTTCTCCGCCACCATACACGGGTGTCTGGATATTTACAAGATCCCAGTGTATTGCGGAATCATTGCCATTCGATGCTTCTTTGTAGCATTTACCGGGCGTGAAGTGGAAGCTTCCCATTATTTTCTCATCGAATAAAGTGTCCTTCATGGATTGGGTTATGTAGGGATTGACACCGAGGGCAAATTCTCCAATATATCTGGCTCCTCTGTCTGTATCAAGAACTTTATTTATTCTTTCTGTATCACTGGAAGAAGCCTCGATGATTTTGCCATTTTTAAATTTAAGTTTAATATTTTCATAAATAACACCCTGGAAAACAGTAGGAGTGTTAAAGGCAAGTTTGCCGTTTACGGAGGATTTTACCGGAGCAGTAAACACTTCACCATCGGGTATATTGAATTCGCCGTCGCATTTTATGGCAGGAATATCTTTTATAGAGAAAGAAAGGTCCGTATCTTTACCGGTTATATGAACCTCATCTGTTTTATTCATGAGTTCTACAAGATTATCCATTGCTTTTGACATCTTGTCATAATCCATATTGCACACATCGAAATAAAAATCTTCAAATGCTTCCATGCTGGTATTTGCAAGTTGAGCCATTGACTTATTAGGATATCGTAAGATAACCCATTTGGTGTCATTTATTCTAATATTATTTACAGCTTCTATAAAATATTTCATATAATCTGCCATTTTGTCAGGTGCGATGTCACTTAATTCGCTTATGTTATCGCTGGCTCTTATTCCTATAAAAGCAGCCATTTCTTTCATCCGGGTAAGTTCATACTTTGCCATGGATTTCAATTGCTCGGCAGTGGTTTCTTTAAGTATTTCCCTCATAACGCTGTAGTCTTTTAAATCTATAAAAGGCATTCCTCCAGCTTTATATACTTCATTAATAACGGCTCTCACCAGCGGAATTGCAGAATTTCCCACGCACTCCACTAAGACTTTCTCTCCCTTTTGTACCCTGCATGAATAATTTACCAGGGTTTTTGCAAGCTTTTTTATCCTTGGATCCATCAAACCACCTTTTTTCTTAGAATCGATTGTTTATTTGCATAAATTTATTAGAAGTAATTATACAGCAAACGATTGTACAGTAAAAATCTTTAGCCATAAAAAATAGTTTAAATAAACAGGAAAAACCGAAAGTGATTTTGTTCCTTACGAATAGCACTGAAGAAGCGCTACCGGAATCGGTAAGGGCCAACATACACGGTGTGGACGCTGTGACTTCGGCATCCAAGGTTAGCATGTTGGAAGAGTGGGTGGATCAGCTGGTGGAGCTGCTTGCTAAACGGTTCTGAGTAATAGTTACAATGCAAAGGAGAGAAAGGTAAAACTGCAAAATATAGGTTATGGGAAAAGGAATTTATTTACACAGTAATTGACTCGTTCTCAAAAAAGTCTTATTATGTATATGGAGCTATATACATAACTCTTAAATAATTATTTGCCATGTAGAGAGGACTAAATAATGTCTTTAAAAAAAACAACGCTTTTGTTTGAGGAAGACGTGTATGTAAAGTTAAAAGAGAAAGCAAGAAGAGAAAATGTGTCTATTGGCGGGCTTGTGAGAGAAGCTGTTGCAACTTACTACGGCATAAAAAATAAAGAAGATAAGTTAGAAGCCCTGAACAGGTTAAAATCCTTAAATCTTCCTGCGGTTGGCTATGAATCAATGGAAAAAGAAATAATAGAAGGGGCTTTAGATGATAAAGAAAACTAAAGTTTTCATAGATTCAAATATTCCGATGTATGCTGCGGGCCAGGGACATCCAAATAGAGTACCCTCTATTAAAGTATTAGAATTAATTTCGGAAAATAAGATTGTCGGCGTGACCTCAACAGAGATTTTACAGGAGATACTATACCGCTACCAGTCAATCGGCCTGCTGGGAAAAGGCCTTGAAGTTTTTGATAGTTTCTCGCAGATTGTGGATGATATATTGTCTGTAAATTTTAATATAATAAGCGGGGCCAGAAATATACTGGGAAAAAATAGTTATCAGGGCATCTTTCCGCGGGATGCGATCCATGTTGCTACTATGGACTACTACGGGATTAACTTTATCGCCACGCATGATAAACACTTTGAGGTGTTCAAACAGATTAAATATTTCTCATTGTGATTTAATTTAAAAATTTTATGAATACTGGCTGAAAATAACCTGTTACAATAGGATAAAAATAGCATTCATTTGAATTGAAAAGAGGAAATGTGACAAAAACAGGGATTTATTACTTTTCAGGGACGGGGAACTCACTATTTGTGGCAAAAAAACTACAGGAACTCCTGCCTGGTTCAGAACTAATACCGATTGTTAAGCGCATAAAAGAGAATAACTACAGCACGAAAGGGAAAAACGCTGGTTTTGTTTTTCCCTGTCATGGCCTTACCGTTCCTATTCCTGTAAGGGATTTCTTAAAGAGGGTAGATATAACATCTGCCGATTACCTCTTTGCCATAGCTACCCGCGGGGGAACAGTTTTTAAAGGTTTTAAAGTAATTGAGGATTACTTTAAGAAACAGGGCAAACATTTGAATGCGGCTTTTGCGATCAACATGGGACTTAATGATCCAAAATTAGGTTATTTTGCTGTTCCAACAAAGGATGAATTGGATACGATTGAAAAAAGTGCTTTAAAAAAACTGGAAGAAATTCAAAAAATTATTTTAAATAGAGAAGAATATCATGATAAAAGTGGAGTCTCTTTTTCTAATAACAGCCTTTTGAATTATATGCTGGAACGGCTTATTCCATTTATGACACATTTTATATCTCCACTGATCAAGAAGTATTTTTACGCAGATTCAAAATGCACCGGCTGCGGTATATGTGAAAAGGTATGCCTTTCAGGAAAAATCAAAATGGTCAGTAGCAGGCCAGTCTGGCAGTGTGATATAAAATGTTATTTATGTTATTCATGTCTGAATTACTGTCCCTCTGAAGCAGTCCAGATTTATTCAAAAATCTGGATGAAATCCCATACAAGAGAAAAAAGCCGTTATCCCCATCCCTATGCAGCGGTTAAAGATATTTCAAAACAAAAAGATATATAAATATCATTTTAATTTAGTTATTATTATATAATTATGAAAACACTGGTTATATACAAATCATTATCCGGTTATACAAATAAATATGCCGGGTGGATTGCTGAAGAATTACAGGATAGACGCATTATTGTTTTTGCGGTTGGAGCTTCACCAACAAATAATGCAATTGTGAAATAGATGCAATACTAAGGTCGGTAAAGTTATATGGAAAAAATTCTTTAAAACTATATTCGCAACAAAAAGCTTTAAAACAGCAATGTGGGCCTTAAGTTCAAATAAAAATTATCATAATGTATCAAAAAATCAAAAAATTATTAATGATCCAGCGAGTTAATTAACAGCTATTATGAGCACAAGGAGGTAAAAATGAGATTTGTCAAATTGGGAAACTCACAAATAATGGTCTCCGTAATCGGATTGGGAGCATGGGCGATTGGCGGAAAATGGTGGGGAGGCACGGACGAAAAAGAATCCATAGAGGCTATCCAGGCTTCAATAGATTCGGGTATAAATTTTATAGATACGGCGCCGGCTTACGGTCAGGGTCTTTCCGAAAGATTCATCGAAAAGGCTCTGAGAGGAAGAAGAGATAAAGTCGTGATAGCAACTAAATGCGGACTCAGATGGGATTTAAAAAAAGGTTTATATTTCTTTGATTATGCTCCCGGTGTTCCCATATATAAATATCTTAGTAGAGAGTCCATAGAATATGAACTGGATCAGAGCCTGAAGAGGCTTGGAACGGATTATATAGATTTATATCAAAGTCACTGGCAGGATCCGACGACACCGATTTCCGAAACAATGGAAACGTTTCTGAGATTGAAGGAAAAAGGGAAAATAAAAGCAATAGGAGTAAGCAATGCGTCACTTGAAGAAATAAAAGAATATTCCAGATATGGTGTCATAGATTCCGATCAGGAAAAGTACAGCCTCCTTGACAGGAGTCTGGAATCCGATCTCTTACCATGGTGCGAAAAAAATACTGTTTCGGTTCTTGCATATAGTTCCATGTCTAAAGGGCTCCTTACCGGAAAAATGTCACCGGATAGAGAATTTAAAAAGGGTGATGTAAGGTTCGGTGACCAAAGATTTTCTGCTGAGAATATAAAGAGGGTAAATGAATTGCTGGAAAAGCACTTGAAAACTGTTACAGAAAAACATAATGCCTCATATGGTCATATAACAACCGCCTGGCTGCTTAAAAATCCAAAAGTCATAGCACTATGCGGAGCAAGAAATAAAGAGCAGGCTATTGAAAATGCCAGAGCGGGCGATATAGAACTGGATGGAGACGACATAAAAAAAGTAGATGATTTTATAAAAGAATATGATATAAATCCTCTATAAAAAGAACCTATTTAGTATTATTTTCAAACTGGCTATAATAAAGTTTTGCATAGAAACCGCCCTTTGCCAGTAATTCATGATGGTTTCCCTGCTCTACGATATTACCATTATCCATTACAAGAATTAAATCAGCATTGCGAATTGTGCTGAGTCTGTGGGCAATAACAAAACTTGTATGGTTCTTCATCAAATTATCCATAACCTTCTGGATGAGCAGCTCTGTACGCGTATCAACGGAGCTTGTTGCTTCATCAAGGATAAGAATTTTAGGATTTGCAAGAATTGCCCTTGCTATTGTAATAAGCTGTTTTTGCCCCTCTGATATATTGGAAGTTTCCTCATTTAGTTCCATATTATAGCCATTTGGCAGAGTATGAACGAAATGGTCAATATGTGCAATTTTTGCACTTTCAATTACTTCTTCGTCCTTCGCATCCTGGCGACCGTATCTGATATTTTCCAGAATTGTGCCATTGTAAAGCCATGTATCCTGTAAAACCATACCAAATATGGCCCTCAAGTCCTGGCGTGTAAAATCTTTGATATTTTTTCCATCTATCAGGATAGTGCCGTCATTTACATCATAGAAACGCATAAGCAGTTTGACCATGGTGGTCTTTCCCGCCCCGGTTGGACCTACTATGGCAATCTTCTGGCCAGGTTTAACATTGGCGGAAAAGCTTTTTATGATGATCTGTTCAGGATTATATCCAAAATGAACGTTTTTAAATTCAACATTGCCGGAAACAGAATCAAGCTTGACAGGAGTGCTTGTTTCGGGTACTTCTTCTTTCTCCTCCAGAAAATCAAATACACGCTCTGCTGAAGCGGCGGTCTGCTGAAGAATATTTGAAATATTAGCAAGTTGTGATATTGGCTGCATGAATGACCGGACATATAGGATAAATGCCAGAATGTCACCGACTGCCAGTTTGCCTTGAGCTGCAAGCCATCCGCCCAGTACGCATACTGCTACATAACCGAGATTTCCGACAAAAGATGCTACGGGCATCATCATACCGGATAAAAATTGTGATTTCCACGCTGCGCCATAAAGGACATTATTATAGCTGTCAAACTTCTCGGCACTTTTTTCCTCTCCATTAAAGGCTCTCATTACATTGTGTCCACCGTACATCTCTTCAACATGACCATTGACATGTCCCAGATAATCCTGCCGCTGCTTGAAGTATTTTTGTGATTTTTTAACGACAGCCAATATGATTATAAGAGAAAGAGGAATGATTAAAAGCGCCACAAGTGTCATAATCCGGCTTATTGTGAGCATCATTATCAGCACGCCCAGAACTGTGATAACCGATGTAATGATTTGTGTCAGGCTCTGGTTGAGAGTCTGACCTACAGTGTCAACATCATTGGTCACACGCGAAAGCACCTCACCATGACTTGTACCATCAAAGTATTTAAATGGCATACGGTTTATTTTTTGAGATATATCTTTTCTGAAACGGTATGTTATTTTCATTGATACACTTGACATGATCCAGCCCTGAGCATATGAAAACAGCGCTGAAATCACATATAGGCCTACCGAAATCAGAATAATGTTTCCGATATATTTGAAGTCTATGCCGCTTCCTGTTCCGGTTATCTTACCCATTATGCCTTCAAATAATCTAGTTGTAGCTTTACCGATAATTTTTGGTCCAACTATGGCAAATACTGTTGAAACCATGGCGAAAATCATTACCACCAATACTGCCACTTTGAACTCACTGATATATTTCATAAACTTGGCCATTGTGGCCTTAAAATTCCGGGGTTTTTCTCCCTGCATCTGGGAATGACCGCCAGGAGGACCAAAGCCCATGGGACCTTTGGGGCGTTGACTTCCGACACGTCGACTGCCGAAGCCTTCTGGGCCTCTCATAGATTTATTTTCTGAATTTCTACTCTTCTCTTCACTCATTCCAATTCCTCCTTGCTAAGCTGCGACAGGGCAATTTCCCGGTAAGTATCACAACTCTTCATCAGTTCCCTGTGAGTGCCTTTGCCTGCAATTTTGCCATCTTCAAGAACAACGATTTGTTCTGCATTCATAACAGTTCCCACACGCTGGGCAATAATAAGGATTGTACTTTGCCTGGAGTAGGATTTAAGTGCCTTACGGAGTGCCGAATCTGTTTTGAAGTCAAGAGCGGAAAAACAATCATCCAAAACAAGGATTTCAGGATTTTTAACAAGTGCACGGGCAATTGAAAGCCTTTGGTTCTGACCACCCGATACATTTTTTCCACCCTGTGAAATTTCCGATTTAAAACCTTCAGGTTTTTCACTTATGAATTCCATTGCCTGCGCCACCTCTGCAGCTGTTATTAATTTATCTTCACTTGCATTTTCATCTGCATAACGCAGGTTGCTTTCAATAGTGCCGCTGAAGAGTATGCTTTTCTGAGGTACATATCCAATCTTACCTCGCAAATCATGTTGTTTGACTTCCCTTATATCGATACCATTAACGAGTATCTTTCCCTTGCTGATATCATAAAAACGCAGAATAAGATTAATAAGTGTTGATTTGCCTGAACCGGTAGGTCCAATAAATGCTGTTGTCTGCCCCGGTTTTGTTGTAAAGTTTATATCATGCAGCACATCCTCATCGGCCCCGGGATATCTGAATGAAACATTTCTGAACTCAATTACTCCATGGCTGGAACCGTTAAAATGCTTCGGGTCTTGAGGATCTCGAATAATAGACTCAGTGTCCAATACATCGGCAACACGGCCGGCAGAAACTGAAGCCCTTGGTACCATTATGAACATTATAGACATCATCAGGAAGGCCATAACAATCAACATCGCATACTGCAAAAATGCCATCATATCACCAACCTGCATTTTAGATTGTGCTACCTGATGTGAACCTACCCAGATAATGAGCAGAGACAGACCGTTCATCAGAAATATTATAATCGGCATCATTAAGACCATTACACGATTTATAAATAAATTTGTCTTTGTAAGGTCAGTATTGGCCCGGTCAAAGCGATCTTCTTCAAATTTCTGTTTGTTAAATGCTCTTATTACCATCATACCCGAGAGGTTTTCACGTGTTATAAGGCTCAGACGATCGATAAGGTTCTGAATAATTTTGAATTTTGGTAAAGCTATAGAGAATACCACAATTATAAGAGAGATTAGAGTAACAATGGCAACAGCGATAATCCAGGACATTGATGTGCTTTTATCAAGTGCAAGTATTATTCCTCCGATACCCAGAATGGGTGCATAGAAGACAATTCTTATCAGTATTATGATAAGCATTTGGATCTGGGTAATATCATTGGTTGACCTTGTGATAAGTGAGGCAGTAGAGAATTTATCAAACTCAGCATTTGAAAAATTTTCAACTTTATCAAACACCTTTTTACGCAGGTTCCTTGATAGTCCGGCTGCTACTCTTGCAGAAAGGTATCCGACTGTAACCGTAGAAGCCGCAGATAAAAGGGATAAAAGAAGCATTAGTAGTCCCGTACGCCAGATATAATTACTCTGAATCTTATTTGTATCCATACCGAGGGCAGAGTACTCTGCTTTTACAGATCCAACAGCCATTTGTGCTACCATTTTGTCACCTATTGCCTCAAACTGCTTATCAATAGCAGTACGGATCTTCAAAAGCTGATCGGCAGGTAAATTTGCAAGCATATTAAAAATCTGGTCCGATGTCATATCTCCCGGAATCTTTGTCAGATCAAGACCCAGTTCGCTGCCAGCAGCCGCCGCCCTGGATGGGTCCGCTATAATCTGTTCGATACCGGAAACGGCAAGAAATGCTTTTCCCACTAAAGGATTAATCCTATCGGTTTCTTTCTGATCAATTTTTTTCAGTACATAAATAGCCTCTTTACTGAGCTGTGGATAATCCTTTAAATATTTATCATAATCTGAAGAGGTGTTAGCGATAAGTGTATAATTCTTCAGTACCTCTGCTTTGTCATCTGCACTCATAAATATGGTAAGTTTTTTCATTTCATTCAGGCGGATTGCTTTCGGCACAGCATTTTTTATACCGCCCTGCTGTATGCCATTGTTTACTATATTCGACATATAGTCAGGAAGTGAAAGGTCAGCCATTGCCTGAACAAACAACAGGACAATGGCAATTAAAATCATAAGAATAAAAGGTTTGAGGTATCTGGTCAGTCTGATCATTTATTTTTTCTCTTTCCAATCTGTTCCTTAAGTAAGATCTTACCTGCAATTTTATCGTTAAGTTGACAATATTTTAGAAGCTCGTCATCATCCAGAACATCAAATAGTAAAGATAATGTCTTAAAACTTTTATTTTTTATTGAATCAAATTGATCCTTGAATTTTCCGGATAACTCTATTTTTAAAGTCCGGCGATCATCAGGATTTCTTTTTCTTAAAAGCAGCCCTTTATTTACCAGGCCATTAACAATCTGTGTTGCTGCACTGCTTGTAGTATCGAGTAAATTAGCAAGATCCTTGATATTTATAGTTCCATTACTTTTTACAAGGTATAAGACCAACCACTGCGGATGTGTAATTTGTATACCCGCAGAGAAAAAGTGGAGTTCAGTAGCAATCTCATGCTTTATTGCGCGGATATCCTCGAGAATCTTTTCGATTAGCTTTCTTCTATCATCCATATCAATTCATAAAATTACAATTCAAATTAGTTACATTAAAAATTAGTTAAGCTACTAATCAAATTAGTATCTTAACTAAATAATTTTTTTTGTCAAGATAATTTTAAGAGAAACTTTAAAAAAAATTATGAGAATAAATTAAAGAAGTTTCTAAGAGGTAGCCTGATAAAAAAGGAAATAAAGGGGTATACTTATTATTATCTAAATTACAGAGATAATAAAAAAAATATTTTTAAATATTTAGGAAAATTAGATAAAGATGAAATTTCCAAGCTTGAGGATAGTATACAGGAAAGAAGAAAGCTTCAAAAATTATATAGCCAGGTCAAAAGAAATATAATAAAACTGGAAAAGATATCTCGTGAAAAGAATAAGTAGTTTATTTTTTAAAATATTAAATTCTCTTCATAAGTGATTTTAAGGAATTTAAAGGATAATTCAAAAATACTTTATGATTTTTTATTAAAATATAACCAGACAGATAAATAATAGAATTTAAAAAAGCGAAGGTGGCAATCAGGAGTTTTACACAAAACTAATTACAGACTCAACTGGTAGCCCCAAATATTACAATTTCAAACCAAATTATAGAAGAAATTATTGAAATTAATGAATTTTATGATTAACTAAGCTCCCCATCTTGGATGCTTTTAGAACATAAAAGATATGAAAAATATATGCTAATTGCTTCCAAAAACAATCGGTACCTGACTTATTCTATCATATCCCCACTCTAATGAAGGTTCAATGCCGCTTCCCTCCTGATTTTCATTAAATGTAGCTATTGTTACTTGCATTAGATTCTCGGCGCCATTTACACGATCCAGATAATTTGAAACGACTCTTAGCATATAATTAAAATCTTCTTTTGTACCACTTAATGGAGGTATGCAATCTCTTTCAGCTGCCAAACAGGTGTCGTTAAAAGCAGGTATCGCTCCTGGGATAAAATCCTTACCTTTGGACTGTACAACTTTATCCCATCTCGAATATAGTATTTTCAACCTATTTGCAAAATCAGAAGTATTTTGCGGTCTACCTGCGTAAGCAGTATAGGTAGAAACAGCATCAAATAATTCAATACCATCATAATTATAATTCCAGAAAACATGATCTCCTACTAAGTAGACATTAAATCCCTTGCTGTTCATATTCTGCCTTGCAGTATTAATAGCACTTTTCCAGTCACCGCGCATCTCCCTTGTAATATAAATCCATAATACGGGCCTTCCATTTATATTAAAGTAATTCGGGTTGGAGAAATAAACATCGGCTATGTGATTCATATCCTCTATAAATGTATTATAGATTTC
>CAZFEN010000019.1:0-25484 GCA_964517765.1 uncultured Actinomycetota bacterium
GATTAAAAGGCGAAAATATTCCCTTTATTTCTCGCATTATTTCAGTCATTGATGCATATGATGCCATGACAAATGATAGGCCATACCGAAAAGCATTAAGCACTGAAAAAGCGATTGAGGAATTAAAGAGATGTGCTGGCACTCAGTTTGACCCAACACTGGTTAATAAATTTATAGAAATCATATAGATAATTTCAAAGTCCGAAATTTATGTCGTTGGACTGGAGTTACCCCGTTAATTGGTGAAGAGCCAATTATATTTAATATAAGTATTTATATATGTCTTAAGCTGGTGCCCGAGGCCGGAATCGAACCGGCACGAGGTAAAACCTCAACGGATTTTAAGTCCGTTGCGTCTACCAATTCCGCCACTCGGGCAGGAGTAAAATTTGCTGATTCATATTATCAAAAATCAATAAGGGTGTAAATGATCCCGTCCAGAATATCTCTCTCACTTACAAGGATTTCTCTTCTACCGAGCATTTCTAAAATTGCAAGAACAATTTCCGTTCCACTGATTATTATATCTGCCCTTGCTGAGTCCAGACCTGTAACTTTTTTTCTTTCCTCAAGGTCGAGCTTACATAAATGTCCCCGTATCTCTTCGATTCTTTCAAGGTTCAGAACATGTCCGTGTATCTTTTCGGTGTCATATACTTTCAGTTTCAAATCGATAGCGGCCAGCGTAGTTATCGTACCGGCAACTCCGATAACCAGTAAAGATTTATGCAGTTTGATCTTTACAATGATCTCTTCGAATTTATTTGTGATATAGTACCGCATTTTATTCAAATCACCCTTATCAGGTTTACCGGAACCAATAAATCTTTCAGTCAAACTAACGGATCCAAGATCTACGCTCTTTATAAGTTTCGGATTGCAATTGCAATCACCCAGTATAAACTCGGTACTGCCTCCTCCGACATCCAGCACTAAAATTGCTGCACCGGTCTCCGGTTTGCAGGCCGGATGGTTTAGGTCAATATTTTTTACGGCACCGTAAAAACCCAGCTTTGCTTCTTCGCTTCCGCTTACGATATCTATTCTCATCCCCAGATTCTCATAAATATAAGACACAAACCAATCTCCGTTTGATGCTTCTCTAACGGCACTTGTCCCTACTGTCCTGTACTTTTTTACATCATAATCCTTTAATTTGTGCCGGTAACCTGAAAGGACCTCAAGAGTTTTCCTGGCAGAATCCTTCAGGATTATTTTATTTTTATCTACTCCCCTGCCAAGGCGTGTTATTTCCATTTTTCTTTCCAGCGGAAAGAACTCTTTATTACGGTAATCTGTGATTAATAGTCTTGTTGAATTGGTACCTATATCGATTGCTGCAAGCTTCATTTATGATTGGTCCGATATACCTTTCCCGTTGAAGGATTTAATTGCTTTTTATTTCATTATTATAGAAAATCTTTATATTTCCCCACAAATCCGCACTGGAATAAACTTCTTTGACTGATGATGAGCTATTGTTGTCTTCAACTTCACTGCCGATTTCCTCATCCTGTACCACTACGGAGACATTGGTCTCGTCACCGGTAGTCATATTGAATTGTTTTCTCGCTTCAAGTTCCAGAGCTTCATCGCTATAGAGACTCTTTTCGAGAGCCAGAAGATCTATATTCTGGTTCCTGTACCAGTTTAATTTTTCTCCCAGTTCGATTAACTTTTCTCTGTTCTCTACGATAATTCTTATTTGATTTATTGATATAAGGACGGTAAGTACGATAAAAATTAAGAAAATGACGATGGTGATATTTATTTTAGCTTTTCTGGACAACCTGCTTACAATTTTAATGTTATCATCCATTTTTATATTTTATTACTATATTTTTATTACTTTTATTGCTATATTACTGCTGCTTTAATTACATACTGCTAAAATCAATCCACATATTTTCTTAAGTATAACATATGTTACAATAATGCCAATATCCGTAGATTCTGGTAATATTCTATAAATTAAGAACGAAAAAATAAAGTCATTGTTTTTAAAGGCTTATTCCAATAAAATATCAACTTATATGTTATATATATAATAGATATAATCAAATAAATTAATTTATAATTGTAATGAAAGATATACCTCTATTTTCTTCCAGGACGCAAAACAAGATAGCAAAACAGGTCTTTCTTGGATTTGCAATTGCCATAATATTTGGTTCGTTGCTTTTAATTATCCCTCAGGCGACACAGAGCGGGAGAATTAGTTATATAGATGCACTTTTTACTTCCACTAGTGCTATATGTGTAACGGGACTAACAGTTCAGAATACGGCAATTTATTTTACCGATATGGGTAAAATTATAATACTTATTTTAATACAGATCGGCGGACTTGGAATCATGACCATTGGTTCTATTTTTGGATTGATTCTGGGAAGAAAAATTCACATCAGAGATAAATTTTATATAAATGCAAGCTTCGGTTCAAAACAATCTTTCAGTGCATCCAAGTTTTTTATGGTAATAGCGGGAGCTACATTTACTATAGAGTTTATTGGATTTGCCATAATGACTTGTATTTTTTATTTCAAGCATGCTTTTCCGTTTAAAACATCTATGACCTTCAGTTTGTTCCATACCGTCAGCGCTTTTAATAATGCCGGTTTAACAATATTTACAAACAGCCTGGAAAGTTTTTCTTCCGATATCCCTCTGAATCTTGTATTCATGACTTTAATCGTACTCGGAGGAATAGGCTTTCCTGTAATCTCCGAAATAATAACCTATAGAAGAATCAGACATTTTTCCCTGCATGCCAAAATTGTTATGACTGCAACTGCCATTTTGATTTTAGCGGGAGCAGTAATGTTTTTTATTCTTGAATTTAAAAATCCCGAATCCATCGCAAATAAGCCCCTGCCAACTAAAATTCTCGCAAGCTTCTTTCAGTCAGTCACTGCCAGGACAGCAGGCTTCAATACCATAAAGACTGGCCTGTTGAACCCTGCAACTATTTTTATACTTGCACTTTTAATGTTCATAGGAGCTTCACCGGGAGGAACAGGAGGCGGTATAAAAACAACCACATTTGCTGCAGTTGCTGCAAGCGGTTTTAGTTCCATCAGAGGAAGAGGCGAGGTTACATTATTCAAAAGAAAACTTCCATCAAGCCTTATACACAGAGCTTTGATTATGATCCTTATTGCAGTTACATTAATCATAATATCGACAATTGGGATACTTGCTTTCGAAAAATATTCTTTAAAAGAAGTTTTATTTGAAGTGGTATCGGCATTCGGAACCGTGGGTTTGAGTACCGGAATTACACCGGAACTTTCCATAGCCAGCAAAATAATATTGATACTGACTATGTTTATTGGTAGAATTGGTATCATTACTTTATCTCTGGCTATTGCCATAAGAGGTGTAGTCAATAAGATTACTTACCCCGAAGAAACAATAACTATCGGATAGGAAAAATGAAAAAACAATTTTTAGTAATTGGACTGGGAAGATTTGGAGCAAGTGTGGCCGCTACTCTGACGGAAGCCGGACACAGTGTGGTCGGAATAGATCAATCTGAAACCTGTGTTCAAAGAATGTCCGAGAGTATAGCAGACGTAATAAAGTGTGACGCCACTGATGCAGATATACTGGAATCTATGGGCGTTTCCGATTATGAAGCTGTCATTGTATGCATCGGAGAAAAATATATCCAGAATTCAATACTTGTAACCCTTCTCCTTAAAGAAAAAGGCGCAAAAAAAATAATTGCCAAAGCAGGTACCAGAACACAGGGAAGAGTGCTTTCAAAAGTAGGAGCAGATATAATAGCATACCCTGAAAAAGATATGGGGGAGAGAGTTGCAAGAAGCCTTATAAGTTCAAACATTATCGATTTTCTGGAGGTCAGTCCGGATGTCAGCATCATAGAAATACCGGCACCGGAAACAATAATAGGAAAGAACCTGATAGAGTTAAATTTGAGACACAAATATGGAGTGACCATAATAAGTATAAAAAACAGTAAAAATGAGATTATGTCTCCCCCTAACGTGGACTATATATTCCAGAAAGATGATATCCTGACATTGATCGGAGAGAATAAACTGCTTAAGAAATTAAGATTCACGGAAGATTAAGAAGCAGGCCCGTCCCGGATTATCCCTTATAATAATTTACTCCACCTCTTTAACATTTATAAGGTTGGTACTTCCCGGTTTATTTACCAGCACACCGGCAGTAATTACTACCCTGTCTCCCGTATTTACATAATTTAGCCTTTTAGAAACACATACGGACTCATCAATCATCGAATCTATGTTCTTGACTGGTTTCATTTTTACAGGGACCACACCCCAGCTGATCATTAATTGTCTGACTACCCAATCATTGGAACTTGCACCGATTATCATACTTTTTGGCTTATTTTTGGATACCTGTCTTGCTGTATGCCCTGACTCGGTTGAAGAAATAATAGCTTTTACATTAAGTATTCTGGCAATTTCACAGGATGCAAAGCTTATCGCCCCGGTGATAGTATTATGATAGATCCCTGATTTCTTTTTCTCTAAAGCGATATTACTTAATAATAAATCATAATCCAGAGAGATTTCGGTTTTATTTATTATTTTAACCATCATTTCCAGAGATTCCAGAGGATAAGCGCCCACAGCGGTTTCACCTGAAAGCATGACCGAATCCGAACCGTCTATTATTGCATTTGCTACATCGCTTACTTCGGCTCTTGTGGGCCTCGGATTTCGTATCATGGAATCAAGCATCTGTGTAGCAGTAATTACCGGTTTCCCTGCTATATTAGTTTTTTTTATGATTTCCTTCTGGATATAAGGAATCTCTTCTGCATTTATTTCAATTCCGAGGTCACCTCTCGCTACCATAATAGCATCTGCAGAATTCAAAATTTCATCAAAATTATTCACTGCTTCATGTTTTTCTATCTTGGCTATAACCATGGTATGTTTCTTTTTCTTTCTTATCACTTTCTTGATTTTTTCAACATCATATGAATTCCTGACAAAAGACTGCGCTATGAAATCCACTTCCAATTCCAGACCCAGGTTTAAAAACTCTATATCCTTCCTGGTAACCGAACCCACGCTTATGGTTACTCCGGGAAGATTGATCCCTTTATAAGAGTCGAGAGGTCCACCGGATATAACTTCACAAACAGCTGTCTTTTTGGATAGATTTATATCCAGCACTTTACACTCGATCAAACCATCATCTATGAATATGCGGGTCCGCGGTTTAAGGTCCTCTATAAATTTATCGTAAGTGACTTTTATGATAGTCTCCGTATCCGGGTAATCGGACATGCGCCCTCTTGCTGTTGTAAAAATGACTTTTTGTTTTTTATGCAGATTTATCTTATTTTTCAGCTGGCCAATCCGAATCTTAGGACCCTGAAGATCCAGTATTATTGCTGTGTTTTTTTTAAGTTCCCGTGAGACCGTCCTTATTTTTTTGACTATTTCGATTACTTCTTCGGAATTGCTGTGAGAGGTATTTATGCGTGCTATATCCATGCCGCCGGTTATAAGTTTTTTTAAAATATTTTCCTTTTTACTCGCAGGTCCGATAGTACAGATTATTTTGGTTTTTCTTATTTTCATGGCAATTCTTTCTTTGCAATTTCCCAGAGTTTATCTTTTTCTTTGAGAGGAAGTTTCTTAAAATTTAAATTATTTTCATCAGCATATTTTTCTATGAAATTAAATCTTTTTATAAATTTTTTACTGGCTCCATATAAACTTTCTTCACAATCTATGCCAAGATGCCTGCCAAGATTTACTATGCTAAAAAGGACGTCTCCAATTTCATCCGGGATCCGGATCTTCCTTTTTTTTCCCATTTCCTTTTTCAATTCAGTAAGTTCTTCGTTTATTTTTTCAAAGATATCGATTGCTTCTTTCCAATCAAAATCCAGCCTCGAAGCTCTGTTTTGAATTTCATAAGCATAGTGAAGCGAAGGAAGTGATTTTGGAATTCCACTGAATATTGAACCCGGTTCTTTATATTTTTCTTTTCTTTCTTTTTTCTTAATATCCTCCCAGTTTGCCAGAATTTCATCACTACTGTTCAGAACCATTCCCTTGAATACATGAGGATGCCTTCTTATCAATTTTCCTATGATTCCCCGCAGCACTTCATTTATATCGAATTCCTTGTTTTCGACTGCGATTTGACTGTGAAAAACTATTTGAAGAAGCAGATCGCCTAATTCTTCTTTAAGACCTTTGTAATCTTTATCCTCAATACTCTCTACTGCTTCATAGGTCTCTTCTATCAGGTTTCTTTTGATAGTTTTATGATCCTGCTCTCTATCCCAGATACAGCCTTCGGATGACCTTAACCTGCTCATTATACTTACTAAAATGGCAAACAGTTTTCCACTGTCGTCTATATTATCAATCTCTTCAAGATCCCCTTCATCTAGTTGGAATTTCATTCGCTTTCCTCTTCTGTTCCAGTATCAGCATCTGTATTATTTTCCGTTTCAGTCCCGGTTTCTGTGCTTTTCAACGTTCCTTCTACATCCGTGAAATATTTGATATCAGTCTTCTCTATCAGAGAATAAATAAAATTCTCCCATATTTCCATTTTGTCCAGGTTAAGGAGATATGTACCTATGGCTTCTTTAACTTCACTAAATTTTTGAATATATTCTTTTTCATAGTCAGTAGCTTTTATAATGTGAAATCCATACTCGGTTTCAACAATTCCGCTTACTTCTCCTACATCAAGGGCAAATAGTGCCTTATCGAATTCCTCGACCATCTGACCTTCACTAATAAAACCAAGTTCTCCTCCATTCTCTGCGCTTGTTGTATCATCCGAATACTGATTTGCCAGATCTGCGAAATCTTCACCCTCTCGCAATTTTTCCTGAACAATCTCTATTTTGGCCAAAGTCTCATCTCTTCCCTCCTGAGTTTCCTCGGAACCATCTTTTATCCATGGAAACATAGCCAGGATATGGCTTGCTTCAACTCTGGCAGGAACCAGGAACTGTGTACTCTTATTATCATCATAGTATTGCCTTACTTCATCATCGGTTACACTGGCATCTGCGGTGACTGTATTATAAATCTTACTGCTGGACAGCTGACTTCTTAAATAATCCTCTAAAAATTTTTTACTTATACCCATAGATTTTAAATCATTTTCAAAATCTTCTTCCGAAGGATAATTGGCAGATGCAGTCTGCATCTGCTCATCAATTTCCTCACTCGTCACTTCAATATCATTTTCTCCGGCATAATTATCAAGCAATTTCATTACAATAAGCGAATCGATAATATTAGCCTCCAGAGATTTTAATTCCTCTTCGTCAGTGGGTAATTCACCGCCGGTATCCTGGGTTTTTAAAAAATTCATATAAACATCTACTTCTTTTTGGTTTACTTTTATTCCATCCGCAACAGCTACTGTCTTATTGTAAAAAACGAAAAAATAAACAAGTGCAGAAATTACTAAAACCACTACAACTGCACCTACAATGAAGATGTTTCTTTTTAATTTCTTACTCAACTCCTACCTCTTTCTTTTTATAAATATTAAATAAAACTTATTATATCATTAAGATCCTTTAAGACTAAATCCAAATTAATATTTTTATCAGTTTTTTTTATGATTATCTGTCTTGATGCCGGTTCGTATAACATATTGCTATTCTTTATGTTCATTTCCCTTGCTTTGCTTTGAGGCATATCTACTCTTTTTAAGATAATTCCTTTTCCGTCATAAAATATAATTTTTTCTATCTTTGCTTTTCGTAACAAATATTTTATTCGGGCAATATTTACAAGATTACTTACTACCTGCGGCATCTTTTTATACCGCTGATTCATTTTTTCTTTTATTTCATCAATTTCATCCGGGCTTTCCGCACTCCCCAGTGTTTTATAAATATTGATTCTTTCTTTTTCACTCTCGATATAACTTTTTGGGATATACGCACTGGCAGGCAGATCGATTTTAACATTAATGTCTTCGTCTATTTTTTCACCCTTTAGTTTATCAATCTCTTCTTTTATTATCTGGCAATACATATCAAAACCAACGCTATTTATGTGTCCGTGCTGTCTGGGCCCCAATATTTCGCCCGCTCCTCTTATCTCCAGATCTCTCATGGCAATATTGTATCCGGAACCAAGGTCGGTATATTCTGCAAGTGTTTTAAGCCTCTGAAATGCCTGAAGACTCAGATTCTTCCTGCCGGGATAGAAAAAATAGGAATAAGCTCTTTCCGAAGATCTGCCTACCCTGCCTCTGAGCTGGTATAACTGGGATAATCCAAGCAGTTGTGAATTCTCTACTATTAATGTATTTACATTACTGATATCCATTCCAGATTCTATTATGGAAGTGGTCAGCAGTATTTCGTATTTCTTATTTATAAAATCAGTCATTATTTTTTCTATTCTGCTGCCTTCCATCTGGCCGTACGTCAGGGCAATATTTGCGTGTGGAACCAGCTGCTGCAGCTGGATTTTCTTATTCTCTATACCGGCTACTCTATTATAGACATAGTATACCTGCCCCCCTCTGGCCATTTCCCTTTCTATGGCTCTTCTTACTACCTGATAATCAATCTCACCCACAAAGGTCTCTATCGGATTTCTGCCTTCAGGGTAAGTCTCGATAAGTACAATATCCCTGACTCCGGTAAGAGACATATACAATGTTCTGGGAATTGGTGTGGCACTCAGGGTCAGTACGTCCACTTCAGTCTTCAGCAGTTTTATTTTTTCTTTGCTTCCGACTCCAAACCTCTGTTCTTCATCTATTATTATAAGACCAAGATCTCTGGGCTTTATATCCTCCTGAAGAATACGATGAGTGCCTATTATCATATCTGTTTTGCCTTCATTAAAATCTTTTACTATATGCTTTTGTTCCTTTCTGGCTCTAAACCTGCTCAGGACCTCTAAATTAACCGGATAATTTTTATAACGTTCGCTGAAAGTCTGATAATGTTGATCGGCAAGAATTGTGGTAGGAACCAGCATTAAAACCTGCTTACCGTTTTCTATCGATTTAAAGGCCGCCCTTATCGCAACCTCTGTCTTCCCAAATCCAACATCACCGATCAACAGAATATCCATTGGTTTTGGTTTACTCATAGCATCCTTTACGTATTCTATCGCTTTAACCTGATCGTGGGTTTCCTTAAACGGAAATAAGTCTTCTACTTCCTTCTGCCATGGGCTATCAACAGGAAATGCATATCCGCTGGCTGAATCCCTCTCTGCATATAGCCTTGCAAGGTCTATAGCAAGTTTATGTACGGATTTTCGTACCCTTTTTTTAAGGCCATCCCACTGCGTGGAATTCAGTGAAGTTATATTAGGTTTTTTTTCACCGATATATCTACTGATACGGTCAGCCTGCCAGGTGGGAACATATAATCGATCTTCATTCGCATACTCTATTAAGAAATATTCTCTTTTGTAACCATTAACCTGTTTAGAAATCATATCGACATATTTTCCAATACCATGATTTTTATGTACCACATATTCCCCGGGTTCAAAATATTCTGCACCGGCAGCAGTCGAAATCTTTCCCGGGGATATCTGATATTGCATACGGTCATAAATATCGAGTTCGCCGTATAAAGAAACACTCCCGGACTCATAACCCCTGTATAGCCGGTAGTTCGATATGCCTGCAATATCGGACTTAAGTAAATTAAAGTCAACGTTGTCTCCGGTTTTTAAATAATTAAAGGATACCGAACTACTCAAGAATAACTCCTCTATCTTTTTCCTTCGCTCACTTCCGTCGATAGAAATGATGACCTTCCTTTTTGCTTTAAAATCATTTTTTACATTTTGAATAAAATTGACAGAATTACCGAAACTTTTTTTCTGTTTTACAATTTTTCTGAGATTAAACTCGCCAATACCTCTGGCCTGTTCTCTGGCGGAGATTATATTAAACTTCAAATAAAAATCTTTTCTTTCCAGAAAATCCTTTTTTACAATATGGGCATATGCAATTTCTTTACTGCCAATTTTTAGAATATCTTTATCCCTGTCGAAGATCTCCCCGGCGATATCGATATCGCTTTTTACTTTTAAATAAATCTCCACAGGATCACAGAGTATCACGGCAATTTTTGGTATACTATCTTTTAACAAATCAATAAAAGAAATCATTCGGTCAGCGGATTTTGGGCTGACCGTTTCTTCTATCTCCCAGGGATTAATATTAGGAAAAAGAGATACTTTATTTAAATTCTTTATCATTTTATTGCTTGAAACATCATACGAAAATATTTTCTCTGCCTCATCTCCAATGAAATCGAACCTTATCGGATTTTCGCCTGTCGCATCAAAGATATCTATGACTTCACCTCTTACACTGAATTCTCCTCTATCGTAAACCATATGGACCCTTTCGTAACCGCTTCCGATAAAATCCGATATCAATTGATCCCTTTTATATTCGCCTCCAGTCTTTATTTCTATACTTTTAATTTTTTTGAATTTAGAAACAGGCATTAAATTCAATAAAGAATTGCTGGTAGCAATAATCAAAAACTTATCGCCGGAACTTCCGGTATTCAGTAAATTTCTAATGACATTAAGCCTTCCAGTAAGATTTTCCGGGGCAGTAATTCTATTTTTATAAAAAATTCCGTTTCCAAGACTTGGAAAATTCAATATTTTAATTTCCGGGACAATACAGCTTATTTCCTGTTCAAGTTCGGAGGCCCTCTCGAAAGTCGATGTGACTGCCAGGGCCGGGATATCGAAATATTTTAAAAAAGCACTGATAACAAAGGGCCAGATATTTTCATCTGCGATCAGGGTATCAAGATTTGCAGCTCCATTTTTCTTACCTTTGATATTGGTTCTCTCATATTTCTCTATAAACTGCTGCCACTGCTTTTCATTTATAAAATTTTTTAAAAACATTGCCATAACAAATATTCTAAAACTCCTGTCAATAATGATTATAAAAAAACTGTCAATGAATTTACAGGATCATCTATGAGGACTGGGCCAACAAAATCCGGATATGAATAAATAATTGATTTTTTAAGTATTAATTCTAAAAAATAATGCAGTCTGCAGGATTAGTTATATTTATTCATTGCGAAGTCAATGCCTTCTGTCAGATAATCTTTTATAATATCCACTGTCCTCTGCACACCGACTTCAACATCTTCCTTTTCTTTTCTTTTAAACTCCTCCAGTACATAATCTGCTGCATCCTGTTTGCCCGGAGGCCTGCCAATACCAAATCGCAGTCTGTCAAAATTGCAGTTCCCGAGACTTTCTACTATTGATTCAAGACCTTTATGCCCGCCTGTGCTTCCACCTTTTTTTAACCTGATTTCTCCGAATTCAATATCGATGTCATCATGGATCACCATCAACGAATTGATTTGATTTCCCAAAAACCTGTAGTAAAGAGCAATTGAAATGCCGCTATTATTCATAAAAGTTTGAGGTTTGAGGATTATTAATTTCTGATCGTTAAATGATAACTCACATATGAGAGAATCGAATTTTCTGTAAAGACTTTTTTTCTCGAATTCTTCGGTAAACTTATCAGCAATCCTGAAACCTATATTGTGCCTGGTGAATTCATAATCTTTTCCGGGATTACCAAGACCAGCTATTAAAATCATACGGTTATTTTTCCCTGGATCCTTTTTCTTTCTGATGCCCCTCTTCCTTCGGATGTCCTTTTTCCTCTTCTGGTTCTTCTTTTTCCTTTCCAATTACCTCGGGTTCGGTAATCTCTTCTTCAGCTTCTTCTTCGGCAACTAATTCTTCTTCTTTTAACTGGGTCGGATGGATTATTGAAACCACGACTTCCTCTGGATCATTGAGTATTTTTATTTTATCGGAAATATTGATATCGGAGACTCTGATTGTAATACCCATATCAAGGTCTTTTATGTCATATTCGATATATTCCAGAATATCTACAGGAAGACAGGATACATGCAGTTCCCTTAGACCGTGCTGCAGAACACCGCCGCCATCTTTAATTCCAAGAGCTATTTCTTCATTTATAATATGGATTGGAATAGAGGTTTCTATTTCCTTTTCCATCTGTATCCTTAAAAAGTCCACATGTAAAAATTCTCTGGTTATGGGATCTCTCTGAAATTCCTTTATTAAAACCGTTTCTTTCTTATCTTTTTTTACACCGTCTATATGCATATCGAAAATCAAACTGTATATGCTTCTGCCTTTTAAAATATCTTTAAATTCTTTTTCCTTAATTTTGATGCTTACCGGCTCTTTTTTCAAACCATACATAATTGCCGGAATATAATTTTTATTTTTTAATTTTCTTGCGGCTTTATTTTTTATTTCACTGTCGTCTCTTTTTTCTACTGCCAGAGCTATGTTTTCCATATATTCCTACACCTTGCCTTATATTTACAAATTAAACTAAATTTTCACCTTTGAATAACTCGCTTACAGACATGCAATGATAAACTTTTTTTATAGTTTTTGCAAGCAGGGGTGCAATTGAAAGGACTTTTATTTTTTTAGATTTAAATTCTTTACTTATCGGAATAGTGTCCGCTACTATTACCTCTTCGACTTTTGAATTTTCCAGTTCTTCTATGGCATTGCCTGAAAAAATTGGATGGGTTGCACCGATATAAATCTTTTCTACATCATGTCGCCGGAGCATATCGATAGCCTTAAGCAGCGTATCTCCGGTATCTATCATATCATCAAATATTATAGCTGTTTTTCCTTCTACGTCTCCCACTATATGTTCCATCTCGGCCATATTGGGAGCCGGCCTTCTTTTATCCAGTATTGCCAGAGGGAAATGGAGTTTTTTAGCAAAAATACTGGCCCTTTTTACACCTCCTACATCCGGACTCACGACTACGCCGTTTTTAATGTTTTTTCCGTTGATGTATTTGGCTATTATGGGTATAGCGGTGACATGATCGACGGGAACATCAAAGAAACCCTGGATAGTCGAGGAATGCAGATCCAGAAGTATTGCTCTATTCATTCCTGCAATCGAAAGTAAATCAGCGAATAATTTTGCGGTGATCGGTTCTCTTCCTTCTGCTTTTTTATCCTGCCGCGCATAGCCATAATGTGGTATAACTGCATTTATCATGCCCGCAGAAGCCCTTTTGAGAGCATCTATCATTATAAGAAGTTCCATTATATTATCATTTATCGGTTCACAGCATGTCTGCACCACAAAGACATCCGCACCCCTTACGCTTTCATCAAACTTTATATATATCTCACCGTTTTTAAATCTGGTTCTGGTGATTTTTCCGGCCTTGACTCCAAGTTCCTGCGCGATTTTATCAGTTAGAGCAGGGTAAGATGACCCTGAAAAGAGCATCATTCTTTTATTATCCCGAGTTTCTTTCATATCCTTCATATCTCCCGCCTTAAATAATATAATTCTTAAATTTTAAATAACTTATTTCTCTTTATTTTTTAACTTTTTTTCTCCTGCTGCAAGATGGGATTTTTTAATTTCACAAAATGCTCCTATTTCGACATTATCCCCTGTTGCAGTACCCTGGCTTACATAACTGTAAGGTCCTATATTGTTATCATTTCCGATATCAGAATCCAGCACGACCGAGGCATTTATCTTTGTATCTTTACCTATCCTGGTATCTGTTATCTGACAGAAAGGACCTATCACCGAATTCTTTCCGATTCTGGTTTTCCCCCTGATAATGCATGAAGGTTCAATGATAACATCGGAGTCTATGATCACTGAACTTTCTATATAACAGGACCGGGGATCTCTAATGGTCACTCCACCTTTCATTAAATTTTCATTTATCTTCTTTTGCATAATATTTTCCATTACGGAAAGCTGGAACCTGTCATTTACACCCATTACTTCCAGATAATCCGAAATTTTCAACGGGCTGACCTTTTTACCTTTTTTTATAAGCGTTTCGACTATATCGGTGAGATAATACTCTTTCTGTTTATTTTGATCTTTTATCTTATCAATATTCTCAAAAAGGGATTTTTTATCAAAACAATAAATGGAAGAATTTACTTCATTTATTTTCTTTTCTTCGGGATTTGTATCGGTTTCCTCGACAATCTTCATTATATTTCCGTCTCTGTCCTTTATGATCCTCCCATAACCTGCCGGATCTGGAAAAAGTGAAGTAATCAAAGAAGCCGAACTACAGGAATTCATTCTATATTCAACCAATTTTTTCAGGGTCCCGATATTGACCAGGGGACTATCGCCGGATAATATTAAAATATTCTTTCCAAAATCCTTTTTATATTTTTTGACCATACTTACAGCATGTGCAGTACCCAGCTGATCTGGCTGTGGTACGTTCCTGATCCCCGGGTAATTGTTTTTTATATAATCGCTTACAGGTCCTTTTTTCTGTCCTGTAATTACAAATATATTCTTTGGATTCAATCTAACGGCCAGTGATAAAACATAATAGAGTATTGGTTGACCTGATATCCGGTGAAGTACTTTGGGAATTTCCGACTTCATCCTTTTACCTTTGCCTGCAGCAAGAACAATCACACTTAAATCTCTAGAAAAGTTCATTTTTTAAAGGATTCCCATCAAAAAGGTTAAAATAATTCGTTTGCAATACAACCAAATTGTAACATAAAAAAATAGACTTTTCTAAGTATTATCGACTCTTTTTTCCAGATTCACCAAAAACTCTTTTAACTTTGTCCCGCTGGCAAATCTGCCTATTCTGCCATCACTTTTTATTACTCTGTGACAGGGAATAATAAGCATCACCGGATTCCTGTTTAACGCAGAACCCGCAGCCCTCCAGGCTCTTTCATGGCCAGAAAGAAAGGATAATCTTTTATAACTTATTGTTTCTCCGTAGGGCACTGAGATCAGTTTTCCCCATATTCTTTTCTGAAAACTTGTTCCGGCCAGAAATTCGATTGTGAAATCAAATTTTTTTATTTTCCCATTAAAATAACCGGTAATCGCGGTCTCGATTACATTGGATTTTTTATCGGTAAAATAAATCTCATCCATATCCCCGTAAATTTTTTTGATTTTTTTAATAAAATCCAGGAAATCCTTCTTGCTGTTTCCAAGATATGAAATCACTATCCTGCCGGCTTTATACTGCCATAAATAATAAAACCTGCCTATTTGTGTTTCAAATTCGGATTTGTTTATATTCTTGATCATCTTATATGTATTTTAATATAAATTGATATCAAAACAGGTCACCTGTTTAATCTAACAAAGTGTCCAATTGATCTATCGTAAGTTTTTTCAGCACTATCGTCAAAAAAGCAGGCAGGAAGCTCGCCTAACTTTTTGTGATAGGTTATACAATCACAGCAGATCCCTTTTCTCGGACATGGTTCATATGTGCAGTTGCAGTTTTTCAAATTTCTTTCTTTGTTACATTCCATGTTATTTTTTCCTTTCTTATTATCAGTATTCGATGCCTTTTTTTGCCTTTGCGCCCCTGGTGAAAGCATGTTTTATCTCCCGCATCTCAGTCACCGTATCCGCTATATCCACAAGTTCCCGGGGAGCATTTCTTCCGGTTAGTACCATACAGAGTTTTTTGGGTTTATTTTTTATAAGATCGATTGTGTCTTCGATCCTTAAGAGTCCGTATGCTATAAGATTAATGATTTCATCCAGAATAATCATATCATACTTACCACTCGCAACCTTCTTGCAGGCATACCCAAAAGACTCGGAAGCATTTGCCACCTGAGCTTTTGTAGGTACCGGTCTTCCGTCCTTAAATTTTATAAATCCTTTCCCCAGCCGTTCAATTTCGATTAAGGGTTCGAATTTCTTAATGATTCTAAATTCACCGGTATCGAAACGCCCTTTAATAAACTGTATTATCAGGACTTTCTGATTATGGCCCGCCGCCCGCAGTGCCATACCCAGCGCTGCCGTGGTCTTACCCTTGCCTTCTCCTGTATTTATCAGAACCGGACCCTCTTCTAAATCTTTTCTGCATATTTTTACGGTGCGATTATTATTTCCGGTTGAATCCATTTCTTGCTAACCTCTGCCATCGTTTATATTTTATTATAATCCATTCTTAAGTATTTTATAAAACAATTCCATCCCCATATTTTCTCTGAAAACATCAGCCAGTCTATTATATTGCTCTTCTTTAAAAGTTTCATACAATGAAACCGGACTATCAATATCAGTAGTTTTTATATTATTCCTTTTTCTGAGCAATTCCAGAATGAATTTTCTAAAAACAGAGTTATCAAAAATCCCATGTATGTATGTTCCTAATGTCATACCAGCAACCTTATTTTTAAAAGTTATAAATCCGTCATCAAAATCTACAATATTACCTCCTCTTGATTTTATCTTAAAGAGTGGTACCAAATTAATAGATGAATTACCCGGTATTGCTTTAGATATACCCATATGAATCTCATAACCCTTCATAATTTTCACTTTATCATCCACAAATCTTTTAGTCATCCTTATTAAATCAGGGTTATACCTAAAAACATCATCGCTTAACTCAAATTCTACCTGATATGTATTTTTATACTGCAAAAATTCTGTATCTATATCCATTAATCCAATGCCATCAATACTTTTAATATCCGGAGATTCACTTGCGAATTTATCTTTAATTTTTTTTCCTAAAATCTGAAAGCCTCCACATATTCCAAATATCATCGAACCTTTCCGGTATTGTTCTTTAATCTCTTCCTCCAGCCCGGAACTCCTTAAATACAACAGATCACTTATAGTGCTTTTACTTCCTGGAATAATAATCATATGAGGTTTTAAACTTTTTAATTCCTGCCAATCTCTAATATAAATCAAACTGACATCCTTTTCTAATTCAAAAGCATTAAAATCAGTAAAATTTGAAATGTGTGGAAGATAGACTATACCAATTATTATCCTCTCAGCTTTATTATTTCCTCCAGAATTGTTTAAAATTAATTTCTTATTTCTTTCCCTCTCTAAATTCACTGAATCCTCTTCTTCTATATAGATATCCCTATAATAGGGAATGGTACCTATTACAGGAATTTTCAATTTCCTGCATATATAGTCATTTCCAGGTTGGAGAAGGCTTATATCTCCCCTAAACTTATTTACCAGTAAACCCTTTATATATTTTCTATATTTTTTTGGAAGAAGCTTTACCGTACCATAGAAACTTGCAAAAATGCCCCCTTTATCGATATCCCCAATTAATATTACAGGAGATGCAGAAATCTCGGCTGTACGCATATTTACAATATCATTTTCTAAAAGATTTATTTCTGCCGGACTGCCAGCTCCTTCTATCACTATAAAATCAAACCTTTTCTTTAAGTCACTTAAGATTTCTTTAATCTCATTTAAGTAAAAAATCTTCTTTTTGTGATATTCAACAGCACTCATATTTTTTACCACTTTTCCCATAAATATTATCTGTGCTCTTGAGTCCGCTACAGGTTTAATAAGTATCGGATTCATATATACCTCGGGCTCCAATCCGCATGCTTCCGCCTGGACTACCTGAGCCCTACCCATCTCTCCACCTGATGCAGTGACATATGAATTTAAGGCCATGTTTTGTGATTTAAATGGGCATACACTATACCCATCCTGTTTTAGAATTCTGCATATTGCAGTAACTGCCACACTCTTGCCAACATGTGAACCAGTACCCTGTATCATTATGGATTTCGATTTGTTTTTTATCATAAAGTAATTACAAGTAGCCTAATACCTGATCTACTGACTTAACCACAATTGCGCCATCTTTTATTATTTTTCTGTAAAGCTTTTCTGCTTTTCCACCGGTGTGATCCCTTTCCCCTATGTTTTCTTTATCTATTATTATTACCTTTTTTCTTAGACCTACCGCTTTATTTACCGATATAAGATTTGAAAAATTACCCGGTCCAAATTCCACTGCAGGTAAAATTACTGCATCGCTGGATTTTATAAACTCAAGGTTTTTATTCTGCGAATCCGGGCTTATAGGAGAAAAAGGTGCCTCTGCCACATAAGGGATCCCGAGCATTCTGGCAGTATCAAGATCCGTGTCCAGAGTATTTACGACTCCGCAGGATATCATATAACCGCTGCTATGCAATAAACTGATTACCTGTGATGCGGCTCCACCGCCGCCAATCACATGGACCTTTGAGTACTTGTTTGAAGCCTGTATCATATTACTTCTCTCAACTGCTGTATTAAAAACCGGACTTACATAAAGACTGCCGGTTATGGGATTCCTACCAATAAAGACATCACTTCCGAATACACTTCTTATATTTTCCCTGTTTATCGTATTTTCCACGCTGCTAAAGCTAAAGATCCGGCCCTCTTTTAAAAGCATTATTTTTTTGCTGCTCTGTATGGCAAGGTTTATATCCTGGAAAATTCCTACTATGGTTTTATTTTCTTTTTTATTCAAATTTGAGAATAAGTTCATAAATTCGATCTGGAAATTTATATCCAGATGAGATGTGGGCTCATCCAGAATAAGTATGGGGCTATCCTGTGCCAGAGCCTGCGCTATGATTACCCGCTGCTTCTCTCCTCCTGAAAGCTCCGAAAATTTTCTTTTCGCAAAAGGTAGCAGTCTGGTTTTTTCCATAGCTTCGTCTGCCGCATGAAAATCTTCTTTTCTTTCTGTTCCAAATCTCGGAACATAGGGGTTCCTTCCCATAATGACCATCTCGGCCACGGTAAAACTGAAACCCGGATTGGTATACTGAGGCACGATTGCCATCATTTTTGCAACATCTTTTGAATTCAATCCCTTCAGGTTTTTCCCACCTACTTCGATTAGCCCCTCATAATCCTTAAGGATTCTGCTTATGAGGTTTACCAGGGTACTTTTACCTGCTCCGTTCGGACCGAGGATCGATATAAAATCTCCTTTTTCTATATTAAAACTGACATCATCCAGAATTTTTTTCTTACTGTAAGAAAAATTTAAATTTTTTATTGAAAGTACGTTTCTGTTCACACTCATTTTACACTCAAACCTGCCTGTCTAAAAAAACTGTTTTTTCGATTTTACCAGAAGATAAAGAAAAAATGGGACTCCTGCAATGGAAGTTATGATACCTACCGGAATTTCCCGGGGCATAAGTACCGTTCTGGCAAGAGTATCCGATATAAGCATAACTATTCCTCCTGCAATCACTGAAGCCGGATATAATATTTTGTGATCGGGACCCACGAGAAGCCTTAAAATATGCGGGGTTATAAGTCCCACAAATCCTATGATCCCGCTCACCGATACGGCAACCGCCGCAATAAGCGACGCCAGTATCAGCAGTATCTTCTTTACTCTATCCGTCTGTACCCCCAATTGCATAGCTCTTTCATCCCCGAGTGATATTATATTCAGGTCTCTCATGAAAAATCCGGAAATGATGATGAGGACAGTGACAATGGGAGCCAGAATGATGAAATTGCTCCAGGTTGCAGAAGTAAAACCGCCCATTACCCAGAATACTATTTTCGCCATATCCTGAGTTTTTATGATCATAATAAAATAGGTAATTGCACTTAACATGGCACTGAGAGCAATGCCGGAAAGAAGAAGTGTGATAACAGATACTTTTCCCCTGATTCTGGAAATATTATATACGAGAAATGTTGTACCTAAAGCACCCAGCAGAGCAAAAACAGTAGTGGTAGAAATACCGGACAGACCTGCACCGGTAACAAAAACCAGCCCTATGGTTGCTCCCAGAGCTGCTCCTGATGAAACGCCAATCACGAATGGATCCGCCATCGGATTTCTAAAAAGACCCTGGAAGATCACCCCCGCTCCAGCGAGTGCCATCCCGACAAATACGGACAATAATATACGGGGTAGTCTGATCTGTGTAATTATCACAATGTCCTGGTTTTCAATAAGATCGGTATTTACATAATGATTTATCCCCGGTATATGACTTGCCAGTATCAGGGCCGTATCCTTAAGACTGATTTTTGCGACCCCGGTGGAAGCGGCGATTATTATCAGTAACCCAAGTATTATCAGCAATACAACAACATATTTTAATGTCCTTGTTCCGGTCCTCATTATTCTATTATCTCAAATTCTCCAAAAATTTCAGGATGAATTGCTTTTGCCAGCATTTGCAGCCCTTTAATAAGATTCTGGTTCGGTTGGTAAATAGAATCATCCGGAATAATATAAACTCTGCCGTTTTTCACTGCATCAATACTTGCAAATCTCTGCTCTCCTGTTATTATCGAGGGATCCGCTGCAAGACTTGCGGGAGCGATTATTATATCGGGATTTTTTTCTATCAATCTTTCGACACTATATTCGGGCCATCCGGTCAGATTATCTTCTGCTACTATATTTATTCCACCTGCTTTTTCTATAAGGTCGTTAGTGTAAGTATCGTATCCTATGCTCATTAATGGTTCGCTATTTATCTCCAGGAAAACTCTCGGCTGCTGTTCGTCACTTAAATCCTTAACCTGGTTATATATTTCATCGACCTGTTTCCTGAGTTCGTTTACAAGTTCTTCTCCCTTATCGCCAAATCCGATTATTTTACTAATATTGACTATCTCATCATAAACACCCTCGATACCCTGAACATTGATGACTCTGTAAATCTCGATTCCAAGTTCACTTATTTTTCCGAAATCATCCTCGGGGCCGCCTGTAGGTGCTATCAGTATATCCGGATTCAGTTCGGCTATTCTTTCTACATTGGGGCCAAATGCATCGCCGGCACCTTCAAATCCTTCTGCCAGCGGATCATGTTCCGACACGCTCCAGCTATCGACTTCTACTACCAGTTCCATTGCGCCGAGAGCGTCTATTATCCCCAGTGCACTTGGAGCAAGCACGACAATACTTGCCGCAGGTCCGGCAAGTTCTATTGTATTCTCGTCGCCATCCACAACTCTTACCGGGGTTTTTTCTGCTTCTCCTATTCCTGCAACCTCAACATCTCCGGTGTTTTTACATCCCGGAAATACACCCAGAGCAGCTGCAACAATAAAAATTGCAACAACTACGACTATCAGTATTTTACTTTTAAACATCATTACTCCTTTGATCTTTTGATCTTTTTATTATTTATAAATAAAAAAAACTCCCACCTTCTTCGGATGAGAGTTTTTTAAATAAAAAATCATCCTCTTTCTGCCGAAGAGAGATAACTAAAATACTTAAAGGTTTCCTGGCTTAAGGGACTTTACTCTCTGCCTTCCCGGCAATCTTTTGCCAGTGGCTTAGTTAGAGAGCACACACCCTATCACAGTGGCGGGACCGCTCCAGATTTGAACTGGATTCCCTAAAATCAAAATATACTTACTGTAAAAACAATTATTTATTTAAAAGAGCATTTTTGTTTTCCGATTTTCAATATTACTATAAAAAAAAAGAAAAGCAAGCCGATCAGATCATTTTATTTTCGTTTAACCATTTTAAAGAATCTTCAATTGATTTATTAATGGTCATAGGCTCATAGCCAAGCTCCCGACTGGCTTTTTCATGGCTGATATATGAATTACTTAGCAGAGTATTTATGGAATAATAAGTAAACCGGGGAGTTTTATTTGCTAACTTATAATAGATAGGAGTAATGATGCCTAAGGTTTTAACAAGCCATGCAGGAACTATATATTTTGGTGATTGTGCCCCACTTACTTCGCTGAGTATCGACATCATTTTATTCATAGTAACTCTTTCCCCGGATAGTATATAGCAATGACCGGTTTTCCCATTTTCGGCAGCCAGTATATGTCCTCTTGCCACATCCCGGGCATCAACGAAATCATAAGCTCCGTTTGTAGTTATTTTCATTTTACCTCTGGCAAAATCAATAAATGTCCCTGTTATCAGCGATCCCCTGAAATCAAACGGACCTATAACGCCGGTTGGGCATACTACCACTGGATCCAGTCCCGCTTTAGCTGATTCTATGACTTCCTGGCTGGCAAGAGCCTTTGACCGGTCATATTCGCCCCTACGGCTGTTGATATCAAAAGGCATATCTTCGTCTATAACCGTTCCGTGAGGGGGCTCCTTAAGAGCATGTATGGAACTTGTATAAACTAACCGCCTGACTCCGCATTTAAGACAGGCGTCTATGACATTTCTGGTTCCTTCAAGATTGACCCTGCGGATCAACGCTCTGTCTCCTGGCATTATCGATATTATTGCCGCAAGGTGATATACGGTATCTGCACCTTTAAAAGCTCTCATCAAAGAATCTTTATCCAGAATATCACCCAGAACCTTTTCTATTTCCAGGCCTTCAAGTGAAGAGGTATCGGAAGTTAGGCGCACCAAAACCCTTACTTTTTTACCCTTACTAAGCAGTTCCCTCGTAAGTATATTACCAATATATCCTGTCGCGCCGGTTACAACTTCCATAGAAGCATCCTTTAATTCTAATTTACATAAAATTTACCTTATTCTGCAGTTTGAAAACCATCTGTTCTGATATTAAATCTATTGCTGCCCTTTACTTTACTCGATCATGGATTTCATTATATCCACTCTTGTAATTATATCCGCTGACTTATTATTGCTGTTCATTACTGGAACCTGTTAATATTATTATTTATCATAATATTTATCCGCTGGATAATATTGTGCTATTCTAACTCCCTGCAGACTTCTTTTCAAGTAATATAACTGAATAGTTTTTAGATCTATCTTATTAAAATTAAATTATATTCATTTATTTTTTCTGTTCCTATTTGGATTCGTTTATTTCACCGCCAATAAAAATATGTAATATTTAATTTCTGATATATTAAGGATTGAAACTGCTTTGAATATTATCCGTTCATTTATCCTCAGAAATGGTACCTTTAAAAAGATTAATACCAATGATATTCAAATAGTACTACTAGTTAAAAATAATATTGAAGTGGTTATTTATGCAAGCTTGAGGTTGGATTAAAAGAATTCTTTGTTATTCATTCTATTAATTTTAGAACCTTATTGCTAATTTGCTCTTACCCATTTACATCTATTTTAATTTTTTCTTAGCTTTTCCATTTCGGTATTTAACCAATTAATCGCTTCTTTTCCACATTCATTTTCCTTGTGGAACTTCTCGATTCTTTCTGGCACTTTATCTTCAGGAAATAAGAATTTTAAGGGATTCTTAAGGGCAATCTGTTCAAAATTATCTTTTCCTAATCCATCGATAAAAAATTGTACGTATGTCTTCTCATACCAGGAATGCCTGGTCATTGGCCAATCGGTACCAAATAAAATTTTATATCTGTAGCTCTCATCATCCAAGAGACGATTAAGAATCCTGAAATATTCTTTATTATTCACCTTTTTAATTTGTTTAGGATCAAATTCAAAATCCCTATAAATATCTTTAAAATAATTATTAGAAATTTTACTCATTAAGGCTCCTGAGTGTGATGAAACATCTGCATAAACATTTTTATATTTCTTCATTAGTTTTAATATTTCCCTTGTCCAGGACTCAAAATCTCTATCATCTTTTCTTAAAAAATCCCACCCACCGCCAAAATGAGCAAAATTGAGATTGATATCCGGATAGTCATTTAAAACTTTTTCCCAATATAAAGGACTGCTGAGAAATTTAACAGATTGCCTGGATCTAATTAATTCACTACTATATGCACCGTCCCTGGAGCAATGAGTAGTAATTGGTATTCTATTTTTATCACAATACTTATATATTTCTCTCAGCTCCTTATTTACACTTTCAGGATTATAGATTGATTCAGGATCAGGATGATACCCTAACGCAGGGTACATTTTCACACCTAAAAAACCATAATCCTCAATAGCTTTTTTTATTGCATCCCTGGCCATCATCTCTGCTGCGGGAAACTTGAAGTTCTCTATCTCCCTACGTGGATCAAACATTATAAAAGGCATCATTATGAAATACTCAAGTTCCCAAAAATATCTCTTAGCAACCAACTCGGAAATTATCTGTATTTGAAGCCGGTAAGGGCACTCGGGCTTTTGCCGGGAAGATGCAATCTCAACATCCATCATAAGTGGCGTTGCCAGGATAAATTTTGCTTGGTACATTTCTGCGGAATAAATTTTTCTGATCTCAGTTATTTCCCTTTTTAAATTGGAAATGCACGTATCTATTAAATAGAGAGGCAAGTAACCTTTTATTTTATTCCTTAATAATAAATAAGGTTTAATTAATTTAATGAGAAATATTGTAAATCTTGATTTAATGAAACTTTCTGGTACTCCGCAATTGCCAAAAAATGAATCGGGAAGGAATTCAAAATTTAATAAATGACAGTGAACATTTATATATCTAGGTTTTTGAACTTCTTTTGTATTCATATGCATATCCTTCTATCCATTATGTTATTATTTAGAGACTACCTTCTTTTCAATTCCAACCGAACACTGTCACAATTATTGCAACAAATACAACTAATGCCTTAATATATTTAAACCCGTATCATTCCAGATAAAAAGATTCACCAATTATAAATAATTTTATCTTTTCCTACCTGTTAAAAAACTTATTTCCCTTATTCCTTTGATATTGGAGCTAATATTCCTGCTATTGCTCCCAGTGCTGATGACCCGATCGCTATAAGTGCTACTGGAAATTCTGCTACTTTTGGTTCAAAAATCCCTAATTTTATTACAATAGTCCATACGACTATACCAACAACGGTGATTAAAATTGCACTCGCTAAGAAAATAATAGATAAACGTCTAATCCATATAAATTTCCAACTGCTTCTGTTTTTAAATCTATTAATCTCTTCCGATAATACTGTCTCTAATAAAGAACTTTCGTCGCTATCTTCTGGTATTTTAATAATTTCAGTATATACATCTGAAAACTTTGCCATGGTTTACACTTCCTTTCTAAAATAAGTATTTTTACTTATCATCATCAATCATAGTCAATAATTCAACTGTGATTTATACTTCACCTGATAATTTTCATATTACTTTCCTTGTTGTTTTTTTGAAGTAGGGATCAATACACCTGCTAAAGCACCTACTGCAGTAGTTCCTATGGTAATTATTGATTCAGGTATACTTGCACCATATAATGCTACTATAAGATAAGAAGAAGCACACAATAACACAATAAACCCCAGACATATTACTGCTATATTATATAAGAATACATCAGGTGTTGAAGCATCTTCTTTGGTTGAACCTTTAAGTACCGCTTCATTAATTCTTCCTTTTATCTTTTGTTTTGTTTTTTCGGGAATATCTTCTTTTTCTATTCTTTTAATTGCACGCATTGCCACTTTTCTTAAATCCTGGGATGATAATTCCAAATCTTTCTCTATCATGATTTCACCTCCTTTATTTTATAATCTTTTAATTATATATTATTTCTACATTTTGTTAATATATATTTCTAAATAGTAATTATTATAACAAAGAAGAATGACTAAATAAAATATTATTAATTTCAAAGTAATGAAAAGTAATTATTTTTAAATTCCCAGTCTCTTTATGTCCATCAGTTTGTTAAAATCTCTGTCAAAAGAGTAGATTTCAACAACCTTATTTGTTTACGTAAAAGAAG
>CAZFEN010000020.1:0-13881 GCA_964517765.1 uncultured Actinomycetota bacterium
ACTTTTCTTTCCCTGTCGTTCAATGTATTCAATACTTCCTGAAGCTGCTCCTGAAGCATTGTAAAGGAAGCTGCATCAGAAGGCGCTTCTACTTCGGAATCTTCTATGAAATCTCCAAGATGGCTGTCTTCCTCCTCCCCTATAGGAGTTTCAAGAGATACCGGTTCCTGAGAGATTTTCATTATTTCCCTTACTTTCTCAGGGGAAAACTTCATTTTTTTTGCAATCTCTTCCGGAGAGGGTTCCCTGCCTAATTTTTGCAGAAGCTGCCTCTGTATCCTTATTAATTTATTTATTGTTTCTACCATATGCACCGGGATCCTTATGGTCCTTGCCTGATCGGCAATGGCTCTTGTTATTGCCTGCCTGATCCACCATGTGGCATATGTAGAGAATTTATAACCTTTTTTATAATCGAATTTTTCAACCGCCCTTATAAGACCTAAGTTCCCTTCCTGTATAAGGTCTAAAAACAACATTCCTCTTCCCACATATTTTTTGGCAATGCTTACGACAAGTCTTAGGTTAGCTTCAACCAGCATCCTCTTGGCCTCCGGATCACCCAGCTCGATCTTTTTGGCAAGTTGAACCTCTTCGAAGGCAGTCAAAAGTCTTACTTTGCCGATTTCTTTAAGGTACATCCTGACCGGGTCATTTGTAGGAGATTTTATAGTCAAA
This sequence comes from uncultured Actinomycetota bacterium, assembly GCA_964517765.1. Taxonomy (GTDB): domain Bacteria; phylum Actinomycetota; class Humimicrobiia; order Humimicrobiales; family Humimicrobiaceae; genus Hydromicrobium. Next base: position 679 of record CAZFEN010000020.1, read on the forward strand.
TCCAATTTTCGGCTGAAAATTGCCTCTTCGTTTTTCTTACGCGGACTTCCGCTGTCAATATCCTCATCTTCCTCATTTACGATCTCTATACCCAGATTCTGGATGACATCATAGATATTTTCAATCTGATCTTTGGACAGCTCTATATCCGAAAGGGTGTCGGCAATCTCTTCAGTAGTCAAAATACCATCGGTCTTACCCTTATTTATCAACATTTTCACTTCTTCCAGCTTAAACTCCGATCCTCTTTTCATATAAATACTCCTCAAAAACTTAAGTTATTCTCAAATTCATTTTTTCTTTTTCCAGCTCTATCAATCTCTGATACAACTCGTCATACTTACTTGCGGTATCGTCTTTTTTCCTGACTCCGGCATTTTTATTTTTTTCATACTCCATCATTTTTGTTCTGATGCCCTCGATTTCTTCGGAAATGTGTACCTGCTTCAAATTATTGATTATTTCACTGGATACAAGGTCCATGTTCTGACTTGTATAATGCGGTTCACTAAATAAAATATGATTATATAGTTTTCTCACATCCTCGTTTTCTACCGTTCCAGACGTAATTTTTATTGGAAAGTTTATCTTTTTATTATCTTCTTTTGCCCTTGCAACCTCGTTTCTTATTATAAGGTAAAGCTGTCTCGTATCCTCGAATCTAAAATAGTCCGGTCCCAGATCCAGGAATTCATCGATCTTGTTTCCCGGTCCATTTATTATTAATTTTAATGCTTCGACTTCTATTCTTTTTAAAGGAACGATATTTTCGTCTCCGTGTTCTTTCTTTCCAGTATTCTGATCTCGGTCCTTATACACGATTTTATTCCTGCTGTCGTACTGCCTTTTTAACATTTCTTCCATAAGCAAACTTTCTTTAAGATTCAATTTTTGAGCTACTCTCTTTATGCACTCCTCCTGAATAATACTTGAAGAAAGGGTGGATATGAACCTTATGAGATGATCACTGGCCTTAAGTTTGCCCGCCAGATTGCCGATATCATACCTTTTTATAATTGCATCAATCGTAAAATCGATAATGGTTGGCGAATCCTCGATTCTTTTTACAAAATCTTCTTTGCCCCTTTTAAATATATAATCGGCAGGGTCATAACCTTCTTCCAGTATTGATACTCTGATATTCAGGTTATTCTCATAATATAGATCCAGTTTTTCATTATATTCTCTTAATCTCTCTATTCCCTTGAGAGAAGCATCCATGCCGGCTGTATCACTATCGAAAACCAGAACGATATTTTTTGTAAACCGCCCCAGCACTTTTATCTGATCCGTAGTAAGTGCGGTACCCATACTGGCAACAGCGTTTTTTATTCCGGATTGGTACAGGGCCATTACATCAGTGTATCCTTCCACTATAAGAACTTCATCTTTTTCTACAATCTGATTTTTAGCCTGAAATATTCTGTATATATTTTTACCCTTGGAATAAAGCCTTGTTTCAGGAGTATTTATATACTTGGCTTCCCCGCCGCCGGTTTTACTGTCCTTCTGGATAATCCTTCCGCCGAAACCTATCGTTTTCCCTACTATATCCTGAATAGGGAATATGATTCTTCCTCTGAAGCGGTCATATATTTTACCGCCGCCCTTTTTACTTTCGATTGCAAGTCCGCACTTTACCAGTTCCTCCGGTTTATATCCTCTTTTTCTGGCAAAGTCCGAGAAGTCATTCCAGCTGTCCGGGCTATATCCTATCTCGAATTCCTTTAAGGTATCCTCCGTAAAGCCTCTGCCCTTTAAATAATTTAACGAAGGCAGGCTTTTTTTGCTTTTAAGAAGTACGAAACTAAAATATTTTTTAGCCTGTTCATTTAATTCTATTAGCCTGTCTTTTGATTTCGATGATTCTTTCGAAAAACCGCTGTAATTATACTTTAAAGTATAACCAATCTTTTTGGCCAGGAATTCAACAGCCTCCACAAACTCCATATTTTCAATCTTCTCTACAAAATTGATTACGTCGCCGCCTTCTCCACATCCGAAACAGTGATAAAGCTGTTTTGATGTATCGACCGTAAAAGATGGAGTTTTCTCTTTATGGAAAGGGCAGAGTCCGGTATAGCTCCTGCCAGTCTTCTTAAGCTTTACATAGCCTGAAACAATGCCATAAATGTCCGTTTTGGATTTTAATTCTTCTACTTCGCCCTCTTTTAGACTTTTGCTCATTTCCCTTAAGAATTGAAATATAGCAATATAATATATCCGGCAAAATTTTATCGGAAAAAATCAAACTGCTATCACTTTATAAATACAAAAGAAACTGTATTTATTTTACCACTAATATATGATTTATTAGAGAGGGTTATAGCTAAACATCCAGGAAAGCTTCTTTATATTTTTTATCTCCCTTTATCGCTGCATGTGCTGCAGCAAGTCTGGCAATCGGAACCCTGTATGGTGAACAGCTTACGTAATCCATTCCTATCATATGGCAAAATTCGACTGAACTGGGGTCGCCGCCATGTTCCCCACAGATGCCGATCTTTAGGTTTTCCCTGGTTTTTCTGCCTTTTTCCAATCCCATCTTTATTAATCGGCCGACGCCTTTTATGTCTATTGTGGCAAAAGGATCCTTTTCGAGGATTCCTTTTTCTATATATTCAGGAAGAAATTTACCGGCATCATCTCTTGAAAATCCAAAAGTCATCTGGGTCAAATCGTTTGTTCCAAAGCTGAAAAATTCTGCTTCTTCTGCTATTTCATCCGCTATGACACATGCTCTTGGAATTTCTATCATCGTTCCAACCTTATAGTCAAACTTCAGATTTTCTTTCTTCATTATCTCATCGGCAACTCTCACAATCTCGTCTTTTAAGATCTTGAATTCCTTTACGATTCCAACAAGCGGAACCATTACTTCGGGTTTGACTTTATATCCCTGCCTGGTAAGTTCAATGGTTGCCTCAAATATAGCTCTTACCTGCATTTTAAGAATTTCAGGATATGTAATGGATAACCTGCATCCCCTGTGTCCCAGCATTGGATTCATTTCATGAAGAGAATTAATGGTCGCCTTTAGTTCATCAAATTCCAGACCCAGTTCCCCGGCTATTTCCTTTATGTCTTCATCTGCGGTGGGTAAAAATTCATGTAAGGGCGGGTCCAGAAGCCTTATTGTTACAGGCAGATCATTCATCACTTTAAATATCTCCATAAAATCTTTTTTCTGGAAAGGAAGAAGTCCTGCGAGAGCTTTCTCTCTTTCTTCCCTGCTGCTGGCTACTATCATTTTCCTCATAGCTTTTATTCTATCTGCTTCAAAGAACATATGCTCTGTTCTGCAGAGTCCGATTCCTTCAGCTCCAAATTCCAGGGCAACCATGGAATCATTGGGGGTATCAGCATTCGTTCTTACTCCGATCTTTCTAAATTCATCGACCAGGCTCATAAATTTTTTGAAATCTTTCCCCATTTCAGGATCCACTACCGGAATTTTACCCTTAAAAACCTCTCCGGTTGAACCATCCAGAGTGATCCAATCGCCTTTGTTTATCCTTTTGCCTTTTACTTCAAAATACTCTTTGCTCTCAAATACTTTGATATCTTCCGCACCTGCCACGCAGCACTTACCCATACCCCGCGCCACTACAGCGGCATGTGAGGTCATTCCTCCCCTTGCAGTCAGAATTCCCTGTGCCACGGCCATGCCCTGAATATCTTCGGGAGATGTTTCCGTTCTCACCAGAATCACATTTCCATTCTTTGCCTCTTTTACAGCCATATCCGCATCGAAAACTACCCTGCCCAGTGCCGCGCCAGGAGATGCAGGCAGTCCTTTTGTAAGTAACTCCGCATTTTCTTTGGCTTTTTTATCAAGTTGCTTATGCAGAAGCTGATCCAGCATCTGTGGTTCCACTCTGGTTACCGCAGTTTTTTTATCTATATATCCCTGTTCGGTCATATCGACTGCGATCTGGAGTGCTGCAGCTGCCGTTCTCTTCCCGGTTCTTGTCTGAAGCATATACAGTTTTCTATTCTGTATAGTAAATTCCAGATCCTGCATATCTTTGTAATGCTCTTCCAATTTTTTTCTAATATCGGTTAGCTCTTTATAGATCTCGGGCATTTCTTCCTGCAGCCTAGAAATATGCTGCGGGGTCCTTATTCCGGCAACCACGTCTTCACCCTGTGCATTCATCAGATATTCACCATAAAACTTATCTTCACCGGTTGAAGGATTTCTGGTGAAGGCTACGCCCGTTCCTGAATTTTCTCCCATGTTCCCGAAAACCATAGCCTGAACATTTGCCGCAGTACCGATATCATGGGGAATATCATTAAGATTCCTGTAAGATATGGCCCTTTTATTGTTCCATGATCCGAATACCGCATCGATTGACATCTTGAGCTGCTCCCTCGGATCCTGAGGGAAATCTTTACCTTTGGCTTCTCTTATTATTTTTTTATAGTCCTCTACGAGTCCCCTGAGGTCTTCTGCAGTCAATTCGGTATCAAACTTCACATTTTTTTTATCTTTTCTGGCCTGAATTGCTTCCTCAAATTTGTCGTGTTCCACATCCATTACCACATTTCCAAACATCTGGACGAATCTTCTGTAAGAATCCCAGCCAAACCTTTCATTTTTGGTTTTTTTGATCAGCGCCATAACGGTTTTATCATTCAGACCAAGGTTCAGAACCGTATCCATCATTCCCGGCATTGAAAAAGCAGCTCCGGATCTTACGGAAACAAGAAGAGGATCTTCTTCATCCCCAAAATTAATACCCATTTTTTCTTCCAATTTTTTTAGATTTTCTTCTATCTGCTCATCCAGGCCTTCAGGATATCTCTTGCCAAGTTCATAAAAAAGATTGCAAACTTCCGTAGTTATAGTAAAACCGAAAGGTACCGGCAAACCTATATTGGTCATTTCTGACAGATTTGCGCCTTTGCCTCCCAGAAGTTCTCTCATATCCTTACTGCCTTCGCCAAAAAAATAAACATATTTCTTAGAAACCATTTTGTATTAAACCCTTTCCTCAAATATAAAATTGCTAATTATTCCTGTGATTATAAAAAACAAACCGCATTATGATATCAGAAAATTGAAAAAAAAATAAGAGCAGAATGATTAAAAGATTTCTTCGTTCCTCTACCCTTTATCCACAATCAATCTGGAGAAATCTGCCATTGTCATATAGAGATCGACTGCTTTTTTAATCAGATTGATCCTGTTGGTTTTTATTTTCTCATCTTTATCCATTACCAGAACCTTATCAAAAAATTGATCCACAACCGTTCCCAACTTATCGAGCTCAATTAGAACCGAAGCAAAATCTTTTTTAATCACGAGGTCCTTTATTTTGGATTTCTTTGATTCGATAGATGAAAATAGTTTTTTCTCATATTCTTCTGTCAGCAGTTTCTCCTTAACTTCTCCGAATTCTTTTTTCCCAATGATGTTTCTGCATCTCGTCATGGGAAAATAAATTTTCTTGATATCCTTATTAAGAATGAATTCTTCAATTGCTGCATATCTCAAACCGATATCCGTAATGGATCCGCACCCTGACTGGAGGATAGCATCCAGGACATCCAGTCTCTTCCCCTTTTTATCCAATAAGAACCGCAGTCTCGCAATTATAAAATCCCTGACTTCGCTAACGATCTTACTTTCAGTATCTTTTGAACTAAAAGATTCAAGATACAATTTAAGGTTATAATCTATCAAATCTGCCAATTCAAAATCATATTTGCCTTTAAGTATCGATAGTACGACACCGGAGGCTTTTCTTCGCAGTGCAAAAGGATCTGCTGAACCGGAAGGTATTTTCCCTGCAATAAACATTCCGGTTATGGTATCAATTTTATCAGCAATGGATAATATAAGTCCTACATCCGTTGACGGCAGGATGTCATCGGCAAATCTTGGAAGGTAGTGTTCAAAAATTGCATCCGCTACCGCGAATTTTTCACCCTTCTCCCTTGCATATTGGCGACCGACTATCCCCTGCAGTGCAGGGAACTCCACTACCATACTTGTTACAAGATCGCATTTACACAACAAGCTTGCCGATACCAGGTCAGAAGATATATCTTCCTCGCCTTTAAGACTGTTGCCATGCATCAAGTCTGTTATATGTAAACTTAATTTTTTAAGCCTTGCGGCTTTGTCATACATACTGCCAAGACCGGAGAAGAAAATCACTTCTTTTAATTTTTCTGTCCAGTAGTGAAAATCATGCTTCCTGTCTTCTTCGTAAAAAAACGCGGCATCCGTAAGTCTTGCCTTAAGTACCCTTTCATTTCCCTTCTTTACCCCGCCTGTATCCTTTATTCCATTCTGGACGATTATGAATTTTGTACTGACATTGCCCGATTTATCAAGAACAGCAAAATATTTCTGATGGTACTGTATTGCTTCTATCAGTAATTCTTTTGGCATATATAGAAATTCCCGGGGGAAATTCCCTGTAATAGTATTTGGTATTTCTACAAGATTTACTACATCTTTAAGCAGGTCCTCATTCAGGACCACCTTATATTTACCTTTCCATAATTTTTCTTCCAGTTTGTTTATTTGTTTTAATATAAGTTCCCTTCTTTTTACGGAATCGACTATCACTCCCCCCTTACTTTTAAGGAATTTAAAATAGTCCCCGGTATTCTTAATAGTTATAGCTGTGGGACTCAGGGTACGATGTCCAAAAGTGACATTTCCCGAAGTCAAGTTTATGATATTGAATCTGATTATTTCACTATCGTATAGAGCAAGTATCCATCTTATCGGGCGAATGAATTTTATATCGTAATCCGACCAGGTCATTTGTTTACTAAAACTCAAAGAAAGCAGGGAGTCCTTTAAAATATTTCCCAGCAAATCCTTTGTCTTTTTCCCTTCTTCCGTGATACTTTTGCCAAGATATATACCTTTGCCTTTTATTTCGATTTCTTCAAGATCGCTTACTTTAAGATTTAAGCTTCGGGCAAAACCTTCCGCTGCTTTTGTTGGTCTGCCGTTTTTATCAAACGCGATCCCTTTTGGAGGACCCGTTACTATTTCTTCTTTCGATTTTTGAACCTCTCCTAATCCCTTCACCATAGCCACGAATCTTCTTGGTGAAACGTAAGTAAGGATATCCCTGAATTCCAATCTGCTTTCACTCAGCTTATTCTCAAGGACTTTCCTGAGGCCGGTTACTCCCTCTTCCATACATGAAGGAGGCAATTCTTCGGTTCCGATTTCAAAAAGTAAATCTTTTCCCATAATTATTTTTTATCCTTTTTTAGCAGCGGATAACCCATCTTTTCCCTCTGTTCAAGATAAGCGGAGCACAGGACTTTAGCGAGATCCCTTACCCTGGAAATATAGGAGGTCCTCTCCGATACGCTTATAGCTTCCCTTGCATCCAGTAAATTAAAAACATGCGAACATTTAAGTACATATTCACACCCTACAAAAACCAGTCCTTTTTTCATGACCTTCCGGAATTCCTTTTCATATTTCTCAAACAGGTCCAGGAGCATATCTATGCTGGCCACTTCAAAGTTATAAACGGACCATTGTTTTTCGGATTCAAGATGTAAATCACCATAACTTATACTATCGGACCAGCTGAGATCCCAGAAACTATCTTTGTCCTGCAAATACATGGCTATCCGTTCCAGACCATAAGTGATTTCTGCCGACACAGGCTTAAGTGCAAAGCCGCCCATCTGCTGGAAATAAGTAAATTGAGTGACTTCCATTCCATCGGCCCATACCTCCCATCCCAGGCCGGCCGCTCCTATGGTCGGGGACTGCCAGTCATCTTCGACAAAACGTATATCATGTGATTTTAAATCGATGCCCAGATTTTTCAGTGAGCCAAGATAAAGGTCTATTACATTATCCGGTGAAGGCTTCAACAGTACCTGAAACTGATAATAAAATTGAGTCCTGAAAGGGTTCTGTCCATACCTTCCATCCGTGGGTCTCCTGCTTGGTTCGACATAAGCAACATTCCAGGGTTCAGGACCCAGGCATCGCAGGAACGTGTCCGGATTGAATGTCCCTGCACCTTTTTCCAGATCCATCGGCTGCTTGATAATGCAATTTTTTTTTGCCCAGTATCTCTGAAGATTAAAAATGATATCCTGAAAATTCATAGTTCCTTATTCTAACTTATATCCCGATTTTTTTAAAATATTTAAAGCTATTTACGTTGCATTCGGTATGATAAATTATATAATCTTCTATCAGTTTATACACTCTTTTAAGACTGCCGGGATTTACTTCCATGTTTCTAAAATCTTCCAATTTCAAATTAAACAAATCAAATAAAAATCTGTAGTCCGATGCATCCAGGGTATCTCTGTCAGCAAAAGAATCTGCACACTTTTCGCAGAGGACCCCGCCATGCCTTACCGAAAAACAAATTTTATCTTTATGAAAAGAATACGGATCTTTTAATGGCTGGCTGCATTTGCTGCAGCTTTCAAGTAAAGGTGCGTATCCCGTGATTCTTAAAAACTTGATTTCGAAAAAACACATTATTTTCTTGAGAGATTCGGTGTCCTCCGGATCAGTATTATTGATCTCATTGAATGAGATATAGATCAATTTAAAAAGAAGCGGAGACTGGTCCCCTCCGGAAACCTGTGTCTTTAAGATGATTTTGCTTATTATTTCGCAAAAAACGAATTTATAAAAATCAGAGGCGATGTTTTTGAAGCTTTTTATTATTTCGACTTGATTTATAACATCAAGATTTCTGCCAGTGGCAAGTTCCAGATCAACCAGATTAAACAACTCAAGCCTTCCTCCGAATCTGCTGCGCACCTTTCTGGATCCTTTCGCCACCGCGCTTATTATATCTCCTTCGGAGGAGTACATTTTGATTATTTTATCTGATTCTCCCAGCTTATAAGATTTTAAAATAATAGCTTTGGCTTTATAAGATGGCATTTCTTATTTGTCAAAAATAGCGCCGTATTCTTTGATTATATTTATTCCACTGCTTGTCCCGAGTCTGGTCGCACCGGCATCTATAAGTGCCTGTGCATCCCCGAAGGTCCTTATCCCACCTGAGGCCTTGACTCCTATATTCCTTGTGACGACTTCTCTTATCAATCTGATATCGTCCAGCTCCACACCTTTTACACCAAAACCTGTAGACGTTTTTACGAAATCCGCCCCTGACCTCTCGATAATTGCGCAGACCTTTCTTATTTCATCTCTTGTCAAAATTGCGGTTTCTATTATTATTTTAATATTTATGTGACGATTATATTCAGCAATCTGTTCGCGCCTTATCACATTGACTATTATTTTTATCTCCCTTTCCACATATTCGTAATTGCCGCCCTTAACAGCACCAAGGTTTATCACCATATCCAGCTCGTCTGCACCTTTCTTCACATTATCCCTTGATTCAAAGACTTTTGTTTCTACGGTGTTTGCCCCCAGTGGATAACCTACTACTGAACAGACTTTTACATCGCTGTCGTCAAGAATTTTTTTTGCCTGGGCTACAAAAGTGGGATTGATGCATACTGCAGCAAAATGATACTTTTTGGCGTTAATACACAACTGTTCTATGTCCTTTGAAGTTGCGATCGGATTTAGTAATGTCTGATCGATGGTTTTAGCCAATTGTTCTTTAGTTAACGTTTTGACCACCTGCCTTTAATTATATAAACTAATAATATTTCTAAACAATGACTTTTCTCGTTAGTAACCGAATCTATCGAGCATGGACTCACTTTTGGTCCAGTTTTTCTCGACCTTGACCCATAACTCCAGAAAAACTTTTCTTTTTAATAAATCTTCAAGTTCCAGTCTCGCCTGGCTTCCGATTGTTTTAAGCATATTTCCCGATTTACCGATAATCATGGCCTTTTGAGACACTCTTTCAGTATAGATGCTGCATTCTATGACAATAAGTTTCTTACCATTTGTAGTTGTAGTTTCTTCAAATCTCTCCATCTCGACATTTATACTGTAAGGAAGTTCCTGAGACAGGTTTTCAAATAATTTTTCTCTTACTACTTCCGAAATTGTTTTTCCTATTGGCTGATCGGTAACCATATCCTCTTCAAAATACCCTGGCCCTTCCGGCAGTTTCCTGATTAAATTTTTTAAAAATCCGTCAACATTTTCCCCGGTCTTTGCTGAGATCTCACCCACATAATCAAAAAAGTCGAACCCTTTAAGTTTTTCTTTCTCTTTTTCTAATTTGTCTTTTGAAATAAGATCTATTTTATTTAACAGTAAAAACCTGGGTTGACGCCTGTCTCTAATTTGGTTAAAAATATAAAGGTCCCCGCTTCCGATCCCGGCGGCTGTATCTACAATAACAACAATTAAATCAGCATCATCAAGCACAGATAAAACAGTATTGCTCAACCTTTCACCAAACAGGCCCTTTGGTTTGAAAAAACCCGGACAATCAATAAAAATAACCTGTGAGCCCTTAGTATTTAAAATACAATTGATCCTATTTCTTGTTGTCTGTATCTTGCTTGAAGTAATGACTACCTTCCGATCTAAAATTTTATTGACCAGCGTAGACTTTCCAACGTTCGTTCTCCCGATCAGGCCAACGAAACCAGATTTAAAATTGCTCTTTTCCATTATAGATCCAACTTCATCAAATCCCTGTTTATCCCCCTGCCGTATTCATTTTTTCTGTAGTCTATTCTTTTAAAACCAAATTTTTTATAAAGCTGGTTGGCTGCTTTATTTCCAGGATCTACTGTCAGTTCTATTTCTCTAAAACCGTCTTTTTTTAAATTAGAAATTACTTCCTCCAGAAGCTTTTTACCGATTCCTTTTCTTCTGTATGCCTTATCTATATAAAAAGAATGTACAAAAGCGCAGGTTTCACTTTTCCAGCTTCTTATAAGTTCGCATACACCCACAATATCAGGATCATTTCCGTCCTTTTGCGCCACAATAAACTTTCCGTATCTGATTATTACCGGTATCAACCACTGGTTTATTGAAGCTTCTCTCCCCAGATTTCTTCTTTCAAGTTTTTCAATCATCCTGACCAGCTTATGATCCACGCTTCTTATATCCCGGATGATTATTTCATTCATACTAATAATTAATATTGACTATTAAAATATAGAAAAAACATGCCTATTATCAATTCTACAGTATTTGTCAATAGGCAGACTGAAAAATTTTATGGCATGATCGCAATTAACTGTGACTTTTAGATATGAAATAAAAAAAGACTTAGAGGCTAAAGGTTCTTCTTATATCGGATATCAAACTATTTTGAATGCCTTCCATATCGATCCTGCCCTTTTCTTCAAGGTGGTCATAATCATATATATGCAATATCCCGTGTATTATCAGTAAAACTATTTCCAGGTTGAGGTTCCAATCCTTGTCCTGAGCTTTAATGTTGGACAGTGCGATTTCCGGGCAAATAAATATCTCCCCTATAGTATAAGAATCATCTCCCGGATTTAGTTTATCTCTATCGGAAATATATGAAAACGAAAGAACATCGGTTTCGCTGTCGGTATTACGATATTTTTTATTTAGTTTTCTTATTTCTTTACTATCCAGAAATATAATATTGAGCTGGCTTTTGGAGTCTCTGTCGAATTTATCTGAAATATATACGGCAACTTCCATTATTAGATCCGGATCTAATTTAATCTTATCCTGATTATCAATCAATGTGACTTCCACTTTTCCTCCAATTTTGCCTCCGTATCCTCTCTGGTCTTCAGGTCGGGTTCATCATATGAAAGTCTTGAATGATAAATGGATATCAGTCCATCAACCAGAGTATCCCTGACAGTATTGATCTCTTTTAAAGTTATGCTGGTCTCATTAAGCTGACCATCCTTTATTTTGTCTTCGAATATATCGCTTACCATTTGTTTTATTTTTTTGGGAGTCACTCTGCTGATAGATCTCACTGCAGCTTCACATGAATCCGCCAGCATAAGAATTGCAGCTTCCCTGCTCTGCGGCTTCTTTGCAGGATAACGAAAATGCTCTTTAAGGCCGTTTGAAATCCCGTTGCCATTTATCTCTCTATCCTTTTGCTTCTCATAAAAGTAGGTTATTATCGAATTTCCATGATGCTGGGATATGATATCTAAGACCTTTCGGGGAATCTTATTCTTCACTGCCATTTCCAGACCATCTTTTATATGATTTGATATTATATGTCTGCTCATCGAAGGATTCAAACGGTCATGAACGTTCTCGATATTCATCTGATTTTCATAAAAATATTCGGGCCTTTTCATTTTACCAAGATCATGATACAGCGCTGCAACTTTTACCAGCAGCGAATCGGCTCCTATTGATTTTGCTGCACTTTCGGCAAGATGACCTACCAGAATACTATGATTATAGGTACCTGGTGCGGATATAAGAAGTTCCTTGAGCAGCGGCTGGTCCGTATTGGAAAGCTCAAGCAGCCCCATAGCTGTCGTAACATTGAAGGTGGATTCGATAAATGGCAGAAAACCTATTGCAATAATTGCACAGATAATACCATTTACCACTCCAAGTACAGTATAGAGAGCAATCGACCCTAATTCCCCACCAATAAGGTTGATGGTAAGAAATAAAAAGGAAAGGACAAGCGAACTTATGAAACCTGCCCTCATTACCGCTAACCGCTGGGAGACTTTTGATACCATATAAGTAGAGAAGATACCTCCCAGTGTATAGGCAACAACCAGGCTAAAATTAAAATCAGTCGCAATACCGACAAATATTCCAAGACATATGGTAAGCATTATCGCTATACGTGCATCGAATAAAATAGTACAGATAAGAGATGCGGCCATTACAGGGAATAAATAATTCCACAAATTCAAGTGGATGGATGAAAGTATGGTAAATGCCTTAATAAGCAATGTAAATATTACAACCAGGATTGCATTTATTACCAATTTTTTTGAATTATCAAAGATACCGGGATTAAACTTTTGAATATAAAATCCAAACAATAAGAGGGCTACGGAAGATATAAAAAACACATATAGAAGTCTCTTCCAGTTAAAACCTGTCTGTAATAAACCCAATCTTGTCAATATAAGAATATCGGTATCGCCTACAATTTCCCCCTCGAAAACAATAGTCTGACCTTCGAGTATGGTCACCATATGCGGAGTGGTATTCAATCTTGCTTTTTCCCTTTCTGTTTCTGTGGCAGCAGGATCGAATAATGCCGTAGGCTGGATATTATTTTCGAGTATACTGGATACTATAGGAATGAGCTC
>CAZFEN010000020.1:13981-24758 GCA_964517765.1 uncultured Actinomycetota bacterium
ATGCCGTAGGCTGGATATTATTTTCGAGTATACTGGATACTATAGGAATGAGCTCGGGCTTGATTCCGACATCTTCTTCGATAAGCCCGACAGCTACGCTTTTAGCAAAATCCAGTTCAGTCGGCTTTATTTCTTCTTTCATTATCTCTCTTGCTATATCTTGGGTACTAGCCCTGAGAAAATTAAGATCATCCACTGAGAGATTTAAAGCCGTAGAAATAATTGATTCAGTATACTGACTGCTCAAAAGATTGGTCATATAATCCACTTGTTCTTCAAAAGATATCTCTTTCTTCTGGACTATACCGGTTAGAATATAAAAATATCTGATCTGGTAAAGTGATTCATTTAAAACTTCTATATCATAGGCATATACGTCTTCTACCTCCGCTTCATTTATATTTCTATCTTCTTCGGTTTGAATGACATCCTCAAATTCTATACCCCGGGTTGCCTTAATGGTTCTTGGGCTGGGTTTTCCCAGCTCTATACCTATATCAGGAGCATAATTATATGTAAGAATTGCCGTTATCAGACCGAGAGTCAAAATAAATATATACATCCTCTGGGCGATTTTACTTCTAAATGAAAAATATTTACTAATAAAATCGCGGGTCTTTTCCAGCTTGCTTTTTTCGATTTTTAATAATTCTTTATTATTTTTATTTCTGGCTATCATTTCAATCACATATAGGTTTACTATAAAATTATTTTTTTACTTTTTCCCCATAGACCTTGTAAGCATCGACTATTCTCTGTACCAGTTCGTGCCTGACAACATCTTTTGAGCTAAGATATACAAAATCGATTCTCTGTATACCTCTCAATATTTTTTCTACTATGACAAGACCCGATTCTTTATCATGTGGTAAGTCTATCTGTGTAATGTCACCCGTAACAACTATTTTGGATCCAAATCCAAGTCTTGTAAGAAACATCTTCATTTGTTCAGGAGATGTATTTTGAGCCTCGTCGAGAATAATAAAGGAATCATTCAGGGTTCTTCCTCTCATATAGGCCAGCGGTACAACTTCAATGATCCCCATATCCTTATACTGCTGAAACTTTTCAACGTCCAGCATTTCATATAAAGCATCGTATAAAGGTCGGAGGTAAGGATTTACCTTATCATATATGTCTCCTGGTAAGAATCCCAGCTTTTCACCTGCCTCAACCACCGGTTTTATTAGAATTATTCGTCCTACTTTATCCTCTCTTAAAGCTTCAACTGCCAGTGCCAGAGCCAGATAAGTCTTGCCGGTTCCTGCCGGACCTATCCCAAAAACGATTGTATTTTCTTTAATAGCTTCAACATATTTTTTTTGACCCAATGTACGCGGCTTGATTTTTTTACCACTGTTTACCACAATATTGTTCTTGAATATTTCATGTGGTTTTAAACCTGATTTATCTTCCATTATTTTTATCGAATCGCCGACTTTTTCGGAATTTAATTTCTGACCCAGATTTATCTGTAATGCCAGTTCCTCTATAAGTTTTGCAACTTCTTTTACATTTTTATTCTTCCCGGATATTTCCAGGTTGTTTCCCAGCACGAAAATCTCCACATTATATTTTCTTTCAATCATGCGGAGAAGTTCATCCCTATCGCCGATTAATTCTGCCATAGAGTGCTCACCCTTGAAATCAATATTTAATTTTTGTTTTACCGGAGACAAAAGCCCCTCCTATAAAGATTATATCGTAAAATTATTAAAAAAATCAGAAGCTATATAACAGGTGAATAAAGAATGATTAAATTCTACCCCGGAGGCCAGGTAAGCTTTCTTTTCCCTAATATATGAAAATGCAGATGGTTTACACTCTGCCCGGCACCAATTCCCGTATTTATAACTATTCTGAATCCATCTTTGTCCAGCCCATTTTCCAGTGCAACTCTACTCACCGCGTCCATCAGTTCTTTTAACAGCCTGCAGTCCAGTTTTTCAATTTCCAGAATCGATTCAATATGCTCTTTTGGAACAGCCAGAAGATGTACCGGCGCCTGGGGTGATATATCCTTAAATATCAAAACAGCATCATTTTCAAATACTATATCGCTTTTTATTTCTTTATTTATAATCTTACAAAAAAGACAATCTTCCATTTTGCTAAAAAATTTTTATTTATAAAGTCACAATTTATAAGTTTAATATTATTTAATTATAAAATTCTTTTATACTTTTTTACAACCAATCTTATTCTAAGTGGGTGATTATACTATTTTTTTTGATTTTTACAACTTGTAAGGATTTATAAATCCATAAATCAATATCAAAAAATATTTCAATATTTCAGGCTCAATACTCCCCTGAGACCATCTTTATATTCGGAATCTACGGTGACTTTTACTATTTTGCCTCTCAGCAAAGGAAATTCTTTTTTATCCATTTGGAAATAGACTTTAATGTAGTTACCCGAAGTACCGTTTACCATATTACTGCCAGTATCAATTTCCTCACATACAACATTTAAAACCTTTCCGGTATTATGCCTGAGATAATCACTCCTTAACTTGTCTCCGATATTTCTTATAATACTGCTTCTCTGGGTTTTTAATTCCTCGTCCACCTGATCCGCCATCCAGTATGCTGGAGTGTGTCTCCTTTTAGAAAACTTGAAAGCATGAATTTTACTGAAGGCTATCTTCTTTATTATTTCTACTGTCTTTGTGAAATCTTCCTCGCTTTCACCCGGAAATCCTACCATTACATCTGTTGCCAGTGCGATACCGGGGAAGATCCTGCCAATCATTTTTATCTTTTTTAAATAATATTCCGCAGTATATGGCCTTCCCATCAATTCAAGGATCCTGTCGCTGCCGCTCTGAAGAGGAATATGCAGGTGCAGGGCAAAACGTCCGATATTTCCTTTTAAAACATCAAGCAGGTTGTGATCGATCTCACCCACTTCAATAGAACTGATTCTTATTCTTTTTATGCTGGAATCTCTTATTATCTTTTCAAGTAAATCTGCAAGACTGCCGGTTTTTGCTTCGTCATCCTGATTATTTTTTTTAAAATCCGTTCCATACTTTCCGATATGAATGCCTGTAAGGACCACTTCCTTAAAACCCTCCTCCTGCAAATCTTTTATCTTATCCAGAACTTCTTTATAAGGGACGCTTGAGTATTTGCCTCTGACTTTTGGAACTATGCAATATGAACAATTTTGTTCGCACCCATCCTGGATCTTTACAAGAGGCCTCGAATGAATCTGATCAGTAAAAGAAGAGCATTCATTAAGATCCGGTTCATTCTTATCGAAACTTTCTTCACGAACTGCCCGCCGGCTTTTCTCTTTTGCCGCTATTTCTCCGATCAAATCAGGTATTTTATACTTGCCGCTGTTTTTAACCACATAATCAATTCCATTTTCTTTCAGAAATCCTTTATTAAAAACAACGAAACAACCGGTCACTATTATTTTGCTGTTTTTATTCTGAGATTTGATCCTTCTGATCATCTGTCTGGCTTTTCTGTCGCTCTTAGAGGTCACGGTACAGGTATTGATTATGCAGAAATCAGGATTTTCGCAGTATGGGACATGTTCCATTCCCTTTTTCCGGAGTTCTTTTACAATAAAATCCGATTCACTGAGATTGACCTTGCACCCGAGCGTATCAATGGAAAATTTCATTTCATTCATTTCTGGTTAGCAGCCAAATAATCCAATACAGACAAAAAATAAATTGCTGCGGTTTCGGAACGATAAATGTTCTTCCCGAACTTTATTTCCCTGGCACCTTTTTGCTTTAAAAGATCCAATTCGGTGTTTTCGAAGCCACCTTCCGGTCCGATCATATATCCGATGCTGGAAGCATTTTTTACCTCTGCAAGATTTGTATTGATAGCGGTACTTTCTTCATAAGGAACATAAAATAAATCATAATCCGGAATTCTTATGTCACAGATATCTTCCGGAGGGAGCAATTCACACTTATAATCTCTCTTGCTCTGCTTTGAAGCTCCGTCTGAAATTTTCTGCCATCGGGAGATCTTACCGGAAATATCTTTTTTATCCGTTATCACCCTTGCGCTTATAACAGGTATTATACGGTCAACTCCTATTTCGGTAGATTTTTGGATGACAAGTTCCATGGAGTTTTTTTTAAGTACACACTGGAAAAGTATTATCCGGGGAGTTTTCCTGAAAATCCTTTTTTTATCTTTTATGACCAGTATTGCTTCGGTTTTATTAATATCCGAAATCTCTGTTTCATATCTGTAGTCAGCATTATCAGATACATGAACGCTGTCGCCGATTTTACTTCTAAGTACGTTTATAAGATGATTTCGATCTTCACTTTCGATTTTTATCTTGTTTCCTTCGATGCTGTGAGGATCTATGAAAAAGTATGGGTAACTCATCCAATTACTTCTTTTCTTCCTTCTGCATATTTTTTTAGAAGCGTTATTTCTTCCCTGGAAAGTCTTTTGGGGATCTTAACATCTATATTGATAATATGATTACCTCTCCTGTATCCATTAAGCTGAACCATCCCGCTTGACTTGAGGATAATTTTTTCATTTGGCTGTGTTCCCGGTCTTACAATCATCTCTTCTTTGCCGTCAAGAGTTTCGATCTCTATTTTACAACCAAGAGCTGCCTGGGCAAACGATATCTCGACATTGGAAAGTACGTCATCTCCGACCCTTTTGAGAATGGGATGCGGAGTTACCCTTACAGTCACCAGAAGATCACCATTTATAGAATCTTTACCAAGCGAGTTTCCTTTACCGGAAATTCTCAGACTGTCCCCATCATGTATCCCACCGGGGATATCCAGTTCCACTTTTTTCTTTGCTGCCCGGTAGCCTCTTCCTCTGCAATTTTTACACGGGTCCTTTATTATTTTTCCCGAACCACCGCATATACTGCATGTTGATGTCGTTATTATATTTCCAATGAAGGTCTGTCTTGAGACCCTTACGCTTCCCGAACCGCCGCACTCTCTGCATGTAACAATTCCGTCTTCAGCTGTGCTGCCTTTACCTTTACATGTTTCACAGATATCATCGACATTATATTCGATCGTCTTTTTAACTCCATATGCAGACTCTTTGAAGCTGATTTTTACTCCTGTGCCAATATCCGAACCTCGTTTCCTCCGGCTGCTTTTTCGTCCTCCGGAGAAAACACTGCCAAATCCTGATCCAAATATATTATCGAATATATCTCCGAATCCAAACTCAGAGAATACACTCCCGAAATCAAAACCATCGAATAGATTCTTGTTGAATCCAAACTGGTCATACTGCCTTCTTTTATCTTCATTGCTCAGAACTGCATATGCTTCGGAAATTTCCTTGAACTTTTCCTCTGATTCAGGATTACCGCCATTTACATCGGGGTGATACTTACGGGCAAGTTTTCTGTACTCACTCTTTATATCAGAGAGTGTACAATTTCGTTCCAGTCCAAGAACTTCATAATAATCTTTTTTATTTGCCACTGTTTAATTCACCTTAAAAATTTAAATAAAATAAAATTAGATTCATGAGATCATGAGATGCAGCTCGGAAATAATAACCTATTTTGATTTTTTTTTCCAGTTGCCGCTTTTATGCCAGAATCGGGAAGTATCCATCCGGCACTCAGGCCCTCGAATTGAAAATCTCCGTAAGATTCTTCCGGAAAAGATCAAGATTTCTGATAACTCTGCTGTAATCCATTCTTTTTGGTCCAAGGATACCTATGGCTCCGGTAGAATTACCATAAATCTTATACTTTGATGCAATAAGACTCAGATCCTCCGTACCTTCCTCAAATAATTCCGTTCCAATTTTTACAATAAAGTCTTTGTCACGTGAAAAATCCGATAATAACTTCAAAAGTAAATATTCATTTTCTATGACCTTTAAAACATTCTGGATCTTTTTAAGATCTATGAATTCAGGCTGCTGTAAAATTACAGATGCGCCATGAACAAAAACCCTGTTATGCTGAAAGTCTTCCTTAATGCAATCTTTTATAAGTTCTATGATTTTATTTACCAGCAATATGAGATATGAGTCACCCTTATGTATCCTTACATCTTCCATATCTATGTCGATAATATTTTTATCCCTGAGCTGAACATTTAAAATATTAGCAGCCGCCTGCAGGTCCAATTCAGTATATTCGCCCGTCAGCACGGAGTTTCTTTTATATACTTTGCCGGTATCCGTAATTAGGACCATCAATAGATTCCCACCATGGAATTTTAAAAGTTCTATATGTTTAAATCTACTTTGCTGAATCGTAGGAGCCACGACCAGCGATAGGTAGTTTGTAAATCTGGCAAGCATCTCCGCTGATCTTTGAAGGACCATCTCTATTTCCATGTCTTTTCCGATTGCCATATCAAAGGTTAACTCACTTTTATTATCATCTAAATTCACTTCCAGCTGCTCTCTTATTACATTATCCACATAGAATCTATAACCTTTATCCGTGGGTGTTCTCCCTGCCGATGTGTGGGGATGAGTAAGATAACCCATCTCTTCCAGCTCGGCCATTTCTTTCCTTATGGTTGCGGAACTAAGGTCAAATTCCGAATCCTGGGCTATTCTCTTTGATGAAACGGGATTGGCCTTTGCAATAAATCTGCCAATAACTTCTTTTAAAATCTCTATTTTTCTTCCTGTGAATTCCATTTTAAAATCACTTCTCTGACATTTAAATCTTTCTTAATAGTATAATCCTTTAAAAATAATATTATCCCCTTATAATTGTTAATGTAAACTTTTTGTGATAATATCCAGTAAGCTTATTTCTTTATTTTTTATATTATAAAGAAATTCTTTTGAAAATTAAATATTTATAAATACTTAGGGGAGCTCATTCGGCTGAGAGGACAGTAAATTACTTCAAACTGTCGACCCTTAAACCTGACCTAGTCAATACTAGCGTAGGAAAAGTAGAAATACATAACTACTAATCAAAGTCAGGTTAGTAGTTTTTTTGTTTTTGTAAGGAGTACATATGAGTAATAAAAAATATGAACAGGCAGTAATAGTGGCAAATGGGGTCATAAATGATCCTGCTCTTACTTATAAAAGAGTAACAGACTTATTTGATTTCGTGGATTGTATCGTCATAAGTGCCGACGGAGGTGCGGAAAACACACTCAAGATGAATCTGGTGCCTGATGTAGTAATAGGAGATATGGACAGCATAAAAACTACGGTCAAAGAAAATATCAAAGCCAGGTCAAACAAGACAGAGTATATTTCCACATCGGCCGATAAGGATAAGAGTGACACACAGCTTGCTGTAGAATACGCACTTGGTCTTGGGATAAAAAAAATAGTAATACTGGGTGCGCTGGGCAATAGGATAGACCACAGCATAGCAAATATTTTCCTCCTTACATCGCCTTTTTTAAGGGACATAGATATAAGGATTCTGACTGATGCGAGCGAGATAGTCATCATGAGAAAATCAGGTGCCATAACCGGAGATATTGGTATTATGGTAACCCTTATTTCACTCAGCCCCTATACCTATTTTATAAAAACTAAGGGATTAAAATTTGAACTGGAAAACGAAAAGCTCATGTTCAGTCCGGTAAGAGGAATCAGCAATGTTTTTACAGAAAAAGAAGCTTACATAAAAATCAAGAAAGGAATTCTTCTGGTTATAAAACAATTATAGAGATTGGATGAGAGAAATAGCATTAAAAAATCTTTGAATTAAATGAAAAAAATAAAAAAAATAAATAATATAATTCTGCCGGTACTCTTTATTGTAGTATTAGTTATTGTATGGGAAGGCGTGTCAAGATCAGGACTGGTACAGCCTTTTATTCTGCCTGCCCCTACAATGATTCTATATAGCCTGATAATGAATTTTAAAGCAATAGGCGGCAATACTTTAATTACTCTGTTCGAAACAGCATCAGGTTTTTTCATCGCAGTTATCATTTCTATCATTGTGGCACTCGCTATGGATTCAATTGTTACCATAAAGAAGATATTGAATCCGCTTCTTATCGCCACGCAGACAATTCCAATAATAATTCTGGCTCCCCTTTTTATCATATGGTTTGGATACGGCTATTTGCCAAAAATAATAATTGTAATACTTATCTGTTTTTTCCCAATCACGGTAAGTCTCCTGCAGGGTTTTGCCACAGTGGATAAAGAACTGTTGAATTTGCTTAAGTCAATGGGAGCTAATAGGACTCAAATATATAAAATAGTTAAATTCCCGTCGGCGATGCCCAGCTTTTTTTCAGGAATTAAAATCGCTGCAACATATAGTATTATGGGTGCAACAATCGGAGAATGGGTTGGCGGTAAGAATGGACTTGGTGTTTATATGATTAGAGCAAAACAGTCTTTTTCAACAGATAAAGTATTTGCCGCAATAATTGTAATTACTGTATTGAGTATTTTCTTTTTAAAAATTATTGAATTAATTGAAAAAAAATATATGCCATGGATTCAAATTTCAAAGGAGGAATATTATGAGGAGTGATCAAAATGAAAAAGAAAAGAAATAACTTAAAATCAGCTTCGATTTCTTTAATGCTGGCAGCACTGGTATTAATAATGTCATTTATATACCTTTTCTCTACCGCGGGATGTAAGAGTGATACACTTTCAGTAAATCGAGACAAAGCTTCAGGAGGACTTCAAAAAATAACCGTAGTTCTGGACTGGGTTCCAAATACCAATCATACGGGAATTTATGCAGCAATTAAAAACGGATATTACGCTGACGAAGGGCTCGAAGTGGAAGTTATCCAGCCCACCGAAGGCGGAAGTGCGGATTTAATTGCGGCCGGCAAGGGCGAGTTTGGCATCAGTTATCAGGAACAGGTCACCTATGCGCGAACAGCCGATATTCCCTTACCTGTTGTTGCTGTAGCCGCAATTATACAGCATAACACGTCAGGTTTCGCATCACCGGTAGAAAAAAATATTAAAACTCCTAAAGACTTTGAAGGAAAAAAATACGGCGGCTGGGGCTCACCAACCGAAGAAGCAGTATTAAAAGTTTTAATGGAAAAATACGATGCTGACTTTTCAAAACTCGAAATAATAAATATAGGCGCTTCCGACTTCTTTACAAGTATTACAAAAGACGTAGATTTTTCATGGATTTACTATGGATGGGATGGAGTCGCTGCAGAACTGCGGAACATCGAGCTAAACTTTTTGCTGCTGCAGGACATGGACCCTTCACTTGATTTCTATACTCCGCTGATAATTACAAATGAAAAAATCGTAAATGAAAATCCGTCCTTAGTTGAAAACTTTTTACGTGCAACATCCAATGGATATGAATTTGCAATCAATAATCCTGAAGAAGCAGCAGAAATATTAAGTGAGTTTGTACCTGAACTGGATAAGGAGCTGGTGAAAGCAAGCCAGAAATATCTTGCTAATCAATATAAATCGGACTCTGAAAGATGGGGCGAGATGCAAGAAAAGATCTGGGATACATTTTCAAACTGGATGCTTGAGAATAACCTTTTTACAGGCAAATTTGATTCAGGCAAAGCTTTTACCAATGAGTTTTTACCATAAGGAAAAGAAATAAAAAGCATAAATAATAAGATACTTTCAGGCAGATAAATGAAGGATAAAATTAAACCAGTAATAGAAGTAATAAATATAAAAAAAAGTTTTGGGGATCTTCACACCCTAAAGGACGTATCTCTTGTGCTTGAAAAAAACCAGTTTGTTTCCATTGTTGGGCCAAGCGGCTGCGGCAAAAGCACTCTATTTGATATTATTTCAGGACTTGAAAAACCTGATAGAGGGAAAGTCTTAATTGAAGGAGAGATCTATAATGGCAAAACCGGAAGGGTAAGCTATATGCACCAGAAAGACCTGCTCCTTCCCTGGAATACAATAATAAATAATGTTTGCATACCTCTGATGCTCAAAGGATTAAAAAAAAGAGAATCACAGATCAAAGCCATAAAATATTTCCCATTATTTGGGCTTGAGGGTTTTGAAAATCATTTCCCGGCGCAGCTATCCGGCGGTATGCGCCAGAGAGCCGCTCTTCTAAGAACTTATTTATTTGCAAATGATATCATGCTGCTGGATGAACCCTTTGGCAGTTTGGATGCAATCAACAAAAGAAAAATGCAACTCTGGCTCCTTGGAATTTTAAAGGACCTTAAGTCTTCCATCCTTTTTATAACGCATGATATAGATGAAGCAATTTTTTTATCTGATAAAATCTACCTGCTGTCCGAACGCCCCGCGGTAGTCAAAACCAGCTTTAATGTCGATATTGGAAGACCGAGAAGCAACAAGACTTTTACATCTGTAGAATTCAATAAAATCAAAGGAAAAATCCTGAAGCTGCTATAAATCCTGTTAATTAATTAGAAAACACCGGATATCAGGAGATAATTAAGGATATTTAAAAATAATTAAATATATCAAGTATCAAATGGAGGTATCAACAATGATAGCAATACAGGTAAGTCTTTACCCTCTGGGGGAAAAAGATATTAAGAAGTCCCTTAATGATTTCTGGAACATACTTAAAGAGGAAAATATAAACCATAAAGTTACACCTCTGTCCACCATAACCTGGGGTGATGATGAAGACAAACTTTATCAGGCCATTTATAAAGCCTATAAGAAAGCGAGAGAAACCAGTCCGGCCGTAATGGTCACGACACTTACAACCGGAGATGAGAAACAGATTGGAGAACTACTGGATTATTTACACTAAAATAATTTATAAATCTTTAAAAAGGTTCGAGTCCCCTATGGGCTACCTTCTAGATTTCTGAATGATAAAATTAATTTCGAGAATTAAAAGG
>CAZFEN010000021.1:0-24741 GCA_964517765.1 uncultured Actinomycetota bacterium
GACAGCAAACCATATAAGCCGGATCAATTGGCTGCTGATCATATAAAGCTTTTTTATCTCCCTTAAAATACCAGCCCTTATTCCCAACCGGAGCCGGGATATTATTCTCCTGACATTTTTCTATTAAAAATCTGGTTGTTCTATCAGCAATTTCAAGACTGGTTTTACAATTCCTCCTTAAATACGCTTCCCAGAGAGCCCAGGGTATAATGGCGTTTGCATACACAAGATATTTTTCAAACCATGCCCAATCATCTGAAAAAGTATTAAAATATAAATTATGTAAATTTGATTTCAGCTTATCTTCCGTGTTGTGTGATCTGGGAAGATTTAATAATCCAAGCAGAGCTGCAGAGATCGCTCTTGGTGAGACCCAGCCTGAGGCATCCTTAATTAAATTTTCAACAATTTTTTTTATGAAACTCCCTTTATTACTTTTTATTGATAAAAGGGACCATAAAGTCAAGCCGTAAGCTTCTTTTATATTACATTTCGAATCATGTTCTTCATTTTCAAACAGACCCTTACCACTATTTTCATAAAAAAAATGATAAAGCAGACCGTCTTCCCTCTGTGCCTTAAAAATGAAATTTAAATAAATATCCTTTAATTTTTTATCCCCGAACCCGTCAACAACAATAAGAGCCCTTGCCTGGTCTTCCAGGGCATATCCACATTCGGGAGCAGGCTTATCCAGTTTTCCATGCTGGTAAATTCCAATATCTGAAGTCATTGACCTTAATTTTTTTAACGGATCCATAGATTTTTTTATTGATACTTAAACAATTTTTAATATTTACTCGTAAAGGCCCGATTAGATTGCTTTAGAAAATCTCTTATTCTCGTACTTATCCAGAACCTCATTGAACGCCCGGAGGTGCTGCAGGGCTACATTGTACCAGGTCATCAATCTTCCGAATTTATATGCCTTTAATTCCATCTTTAATTTATTTTGAGGATTTTCACATATATCTCTGACAGCATCTGCAATAGCCCTGGAATCTTTAAAAGGTACAATTATTCCTCTTCCCTCTGCCAGAACATCTTTCGCATACAAATATGGAGTCGAGATGCATACTTTACCCGCACCGATTGCATATGCCAGAGCACCCGAAGCGGTTTGCTGTGGGTCCAGATATGGAGTTATATAAATATCAATAACCTGTAACCATAAAATTAATTTTTTTAAAGACATATATTTATTTATAAATCTTACATTTTCCTGTAAATTGTACTGCCTCACTTTTTGTTTTAGAAAATTTCTATATTTTTCGCCTTCTGTTTGTAATACAACAGGATGTGTCTGACCAATTATCAAATATAAAACATTAGGGAAGAGTTCTTTGATTTCCCTTAAAGCCTCTATTATATATTCAAGCCCTTTAATTTCCGATAAAAGATTGATATTGCCCAGGACTATTTTTCCCGTCAGTCCCTTTTTCTTTTTATGTCCGGAATTTACTTCCATAGGTATATCCGGAACACCGTGGGGAATAATTTCTATATTTTCTTCAGGATAATTATATTTTTTAACCAGCTTCCGCAAAATTTCAGGCATCATGACTATTACTTTATCTGCAAACTTTAAAACATCTTTTAAAACCAGGCCATATCCTGCATTTGGATTAACGGGAATTGTATGAGCGGTTATTATTAAAGGTTTCTTTATCAGCTCTAATAATTTAATAATATATTCTCCAAATTCACCGCCATATAATCCAAATTCATGTTCCAGTATGACTATATCCGCTCTGGACTTATTTATATAATCAGCAGCTTTGATATAGGAACCAATCTTATACTGGCTAATCTTATATTTGACTACCGGGGGATAATCGATTTTATCTTCGGGCCTTATCAATGCTACAATATTCGATCCGCAATACGGATTTATAAGATCGATAGCTCTTGTTAAGTCACTTGTATATGTAGCAATTCCACATTTTCTTGGGACATATGATGAGACATATATACAATTAATACCCTGACATTTTTCTCTTATAACTTTCTTTAGCTTATTCAAATAACACCTCCCTCAATTTCTTTTGGAAAAAACCTCTTTTCTAAAGACAAAACTAAAAGTCCGAAGGAAAATCTATTTCCTTCCCCGCTATTTTTTTAAGTCTTGCAAATTTATACGCATTCTTATATTTTTTGGCAGTAATTTTCCATGATACGACTTCTTTCAGATATTTTTTTAAATTCTCCGAAAGTTGTTTTCTTAGATCCTTATCGCACGCAAGCTTGATAACTTTTTCTTTTAGCATTTGCTTGTTTGTAAATAGCAGTCCCCCTTCACTTTCCAGAGTTTGTGCCGTTAATGCCTCCAGGGGAGCCGTGGTTATATAGGGTTTGTTTAAAGCGATTATCCTGGCAAGCGTTCCCGATTGAGTTTCATCTACTGTAGGAAGCACTATAAAATTACAAACTGCCATTACCTTGTAGTAAATTTCTCCTCTTGGAATAAATTCATAGTAATGGGCAATTCCTTTCTTTTCTAAAATTTCCAGGCTTCTTTTATAATTATTATAATCTTCGATATGGGCTGAATCCCTTACGGTACCTGCAGCCAGCAGGTCCCAATTCTCACCGGTTCTTTCTTTTATTTCTATAAGTATTTCTTCCCATATAGAGGTCAGTATATCCCATCTTTTATTTGACTGTATCCAGCCTACCAGGCCAACTAAATTATCGCTCAGATATTCGAGTTTGTTTAATCCCAGCTCCACCTTTAATTTCTGAATTCCTTTTTCATCCCACTTCTTATCTTCTCTTGCTCCGTGAGGGATAATCATAATATTTTTAGGCATCTTCCACCCTCTCTGAGTGAAAGTCCAGTTTAATCTCCATTTCTGATAATCACTTTTAAATAAAACTACGTCAGCGTCTTCACAAAGCTGATAAATAAAATTTTCTTCAAATTCTTTAAGCCTTCCGTGTACCGTATGCGGTTCAACCACAATAGGAAATTCATTTATAGAGCCCAAAAATTCGATAAATCCCTGGTTCCTGTCTCCGATACCCCTGTTGTCCACATGTTCATATAAACCATATTCATGTTCTATATGGACCACATATGGGGATAATTTTTTAATTTTTTTTGCTACAGGCTTCCACCAGAACCGGTGGGATGTATCTATTATCGGGTAGACTCCTTCTCCGGAACCATCCTTATGACTTATTATCAGAACTTCTCTTTCCGGATATTCCTTCTGAATAAATTCCCTCGCTTCTTCACAAAATGTCGCTATTCCGCATAATCTGGGATAATAACTTGAAATAAGAATTATTGGTTTTCCTCTTATCATAACTTTTTACTATTTTTGATTTTATTATTAGTTAACTGTTGAATTATGATAAGTATAAAGCCAATCATTGTCAATTACTGAATATTGTAAACTCACTAAAAATTGTATAAATCTTAATGATTCGATTATATTATGATTATAATTAAAGGAATTATTATATTAATAGCAGCAAGTATAGTTTTAGAGTATAAAAGGTAGGATCTTTTGACTGGTCATTCGACCAGTTTGTTTTTAATCGCCAAAAATGCCATATTCTTTTAAGCAATTTTCTATTTAATTTCCTGATAATTTTCTCGGTGGGAATACTTATAATAGGGGTATAGTCGCCTTAAATATTTTCATCTTTACACCTCTATCCTTAATATCCTTATCCTGATATATCAAGTCTTTTAGAACTCTGCCATAATCCATGTATATTACAATAAGAGGAAGCCAGAAGAGTGCCTGGCTTTTCAGTCTTAAACATTAAGGTTCCCCGATGATTTGTATAGACAGTACTGGTATCAGCACCCTGAACCGAGCTGCCATGCGCAGTAAAAGTAAGTTTTCCAATTTGAATTGGATATTTTTCCCCATCTGGTAGAAAGTACAGAGTTATCCATGTTATGTGATGCTGTGTAGTATTAGGGTGTTCGATTTCTTTTCCTACGCTTGCAGTCACCATAATTTGTTCCCCTTTTTGTACCGTATCGGGAGCCTCTATTACCGGAATATGTTTTTCTATTTTAAAGTCCGCTTTTTGTAATAATTCATTGAGTTCTGTCATATAGTCTTCCTTTCCTTTATTATTGACATTTGATCTTTCTTAAGCATATTAAAAACGTCTACCCTCATGTATATAAGTATTATAATTTCAAATATGCTTTGAAGCAACAGTAGGAAGTCCAGTATTATAATATAGAAAGTAGAGAGTTTTGCTGGTCTTTAGACCAGTTTGCCTTACACCTGCGAAATAATTTTAGGTTCTTTTATGGTTATTTTATTGAAGTTTTTTATTTCCCTCAGGATCCAGCCTGAAGTAATTGTTATAGAAAAAAAATCCGAAACAGGAACAGCCAGCCATACACCATTTAACCCGAAAAGCAGAGGAAGAAGAAAAGCCGCAGGAATTAAAAACAATACCTGTCTGGACATGGTTAAAATAAGAGCAGGGGCTGCCTTTCCAATAGCCTGAAACATTCCTCCTCCAAGCATTTGAACTCCGATAAAGGGGAAACATATTATAACTATTCTCAAAATACCGATCCCTTCGCTTATTAAGTGGGCATCATTGCTAAAGAAACTGAGTACAAATGCAGGAAAGATCATCATGACCAAAAATCCGGAACCTGCAATTGCAACGGTCCAACCTATAGCTATACCAAGTGCTTTTTTAATTCTCGGATAAAGTTTTGCTCCGTAATTAAAGCTGACAATGGTGCAAAATCCCTGGGTGATACCCACAAGAGGCATCTGGATCAGGCTTAACATTCTTAGCCCGATTCCCATTATGGCAATATAGAGATCACTTCCATAGAAACGTAGAAGTCTGTTAAAAATCAGGATTATTATGCTGGCCGTTGCAGAACTTATAAAAGAGGGGAAACCAATAAAAAGAATTTCTTTCATGATGGAAAATTTTACTTTAAATACAGATAGTTTCAACTTGAAGGCACTTCCGCCAAATAAAATATATAAAATAACATATGTGGAACTGATTACCTGGCTTATGACCGTAGCAATAGCTGCACCTTTCACACCCATATGAAAAACAAAGATAAAAATAGGATCCAGAATAATATTCAATAAGGCACCTATTGCCATTACATACATAGCCGCTCTGGGATTTCCCTCGGCCCTTATAGAATTATTGCTGCTTATGGAAAAAGAAAGGAAAATAAAACCAATCAGCATTATATAGGCATAATCTCTGGCGTAAGGCAGCACCTGTGCCGATGCTCCAAAAAATATCAGAAGCTTCTCCATAAAAGCATAAAAAATAGCCATGCAGACAGCACTAATCATGAGGTTGAGAATAAAAGCATTTCCGAAGGTACTCTGTGCGATATCTTTTCTATTTTTCCCCAGAGCTCTTGAAATAATAGATGCGCTTCCGATACCTATCATCATACCTATACCCATTATAATAAACTGTATAGGCAATACTATTGAAAGTGCAGCTATGGCCAGTGAACCTACACCTTTACCTACAAATATTGTATCTGTAATATTATAAAAGGCAGCTGACACCATTCCTATGACAGCAGGTGCCGAGAACTTAAATAGTAAACTATTTATATTTCCGTTTAACAGCAGCGCTCTTTTAGATTTCATATTCTTGTATCAAATTAGTTGTAATAGACATCACCAGTTAAATAGACATTACCGATTATCCAGATGTCTATTCATATGATTATATTATATATATTGATTATTGATTAAGGATATTCTGGAAAAATTGATTCTTTTCTGCTTCGTTATAACCAACGGCACTTGATTTTCCAAACCACTGGGGCCACGAGTTAAATGTACTTATATTGATATCTTCCCTTTTTATAGAAAGTATCACAGGTAATATCTGAGTCGCCTGACTTATAGATATATTTGTCCAGACATATTGCCCCATTATACTTAGAAAACCAGCCAGATTTCCGGCATTTAGCATAGATCTTTTTTGTAAAAGTAAATCCGCAAGAAGCATTGCCGCTTGTCTCTCCCTCGAATAAGCCCCTCCTCCATAAAGGGATCTGCCATGCCTTGCCCTGGAAAGAGCAAGTGCCTGGGCTCCATTTAGATGATGTGTCCCTGGAGTCAGAAAGCATCCCGAAAAAGAATCCGCGATATTTTCTTCGACAGTGACATCAACACCGCCAAAGTAATCTATAAGAGGCGCAAATCCATCAAAGTCAGTGATAACGTAAAAATCGATCTTTGCTCCGGTAAACCCCTCGAAGGCACTCAATGCTCTGGCATTACCGCCCAAAGCATGATATCCATTGATTTTTCGTCCCCCATACCAGGTATCTCTCGGTATTGTCACAAGGTATGCTTTTTTTGTATCAAGATTTATATGGACAAAAATATTGATATCGGTTCTTCCATTGACCCGGCCTCCCGGCCTGTCATAAGCGCTATCATCACCCCAGATTATGAAATTGACTTTCCTTCCTGCCTGAAAACCGGACACTCCGCTTGAACTGTAACCCGAAGCAGCGGCAGTAGTGGTAGCAGTAGCGACAGTTGTGGTTGCCGCAGTAGAAGCACCCGCGTAGGGTTTGATACCGTAACTGTTACAGAGATTTGCAAATTCCTGAGATTCCAGGAATCCATTAAGAACAGCTTCCCTGCTTGTTCCGCTTGATAGTTTCCCCAGCCATAAGCTATAACCACTGGCATCCGGTTCACGGTCAAAAAATGCCCTGTATAGTATCTTCACGAACTCTTCGTTTGAGTGATTTTTTGCTTTGAACTCTTCACTAAAGACAAAACCTTCTACAACATCTGCACCGGTTTGGGAACCGTTAAGGAGACGCCCGACCCACTGGTCCAATCCTCCTGCATCGGGCTGCCTTTCCAGGCATTGTACGTAAAAACGTGTTACAAAACCCTGCAGCTGCTCTTTCGATCCACCGCTGAGAGTTGTTGGGAAAATAGTTATAACCAAAATCCCTACTAAGACGACTATCAAAAAATACCTGCCTCTGGAAAGTATCTTTCTAAGCATGATTTACTCCTTTTAAAATTAAATTACATTTTATTAAGTAAAAAATTCCTTACTATTATACAATCATTCTTATCAGGTTAAAAACATTAAATATATTTTTTAAACAAAGATTTGTAAATATTATTCATCCCGAGCCGTGTAAGGGCAAAATCATATTTTACAGGATCCCTTTCATCAAATTTCCTTAATGCATCGGTTATCTCAAGAGCCGTTTTAATATCGGCCTGTTTTCTTACAGTAAAACCAAGTCCAAATGAAATTCTGTACATATGGGTATCAAGCGGAATTATTAATTTTGATCTTGAAATCCCGATCCATCCACCCGGATCCACATTGTCCTTACGTACCATCCAGCGCAAATAAAGATTCAACCTCTTGAATGCACTTCCGCCCATCGGGGAAGGTATGAGGCTATCGCATCTGTTTTCAGTAGAAAAATTGAGATTTTTTGCAAAATCCAGAGCAGCGGAATGAACCGTTTTTTCTTCCTCTTTCATACTCCGCAAAAAACATTTATTCAATGATTCGTATCTGGTTATTGTATTTTTGATATTCGTCAAAAGACAGGATAATTCATGGCCGGTCGTAAATCTGTGTTTAAAATCTTTAAATGTATCATAGAGCATATCAGGGGAAGATTTTTTTAAAAATAAATACGGACCGGGTGTCATTCTTTCCAATACCAGCTTTACACTTTTCAATATCTGAGCCACTCTTCCGTATGCCAGTACAGCAGCAATAAGACCGGAGATTTCACGATCCGCTATGTTTTCATAGTCATATAAAAATTCCAGCGGATCGGGATGGATAAATTTTCTATCATTATAGCTTGAATATAATTTATCGAGTTCTTCTTTAAGTCCATCTATCCCTGTCATAGTTTTGATTTCTTTTCTCCCTTTCAGGTTATTTACGGGGAACAGTCTAATCCTCTATAGAAATTCCTCTATGTTTGTTGCTTATTTTTTCGGCCAATTCATCCAGCATCTTAAAATCAGCTTCTTTTGGATATCCCTTTATAATAACCGGTTCAATAATCTCAGCTTTTAAAGAAGAAACCATATCTGCAAGCATATCAACAGTTCTACCACCCCACCCATAGGATCCGATGATCGAAATGAATTTTAATTTTGGCCTTAAGGCCTTAACCAGATACGCAGCATAAATTATATTCGGATGTGGACCCGTAAGCACCGTAGGTGTTGCGATCACCACTGTAGCCGCATCCACCAGAGCCATTGCAAGCTCTCCTATATCCGAATCCGTAAGATGAAAAATCCTGACCGTTAAACCTTTTTTTACCAAAGATTTACTAAAATATTCGACTATCTTCTCGGTGCTGCCGTGCATTGAGATATAGGGGATTATTACTTCATTTTTTACCCTGTCAGAGGACCAGTCTTTGTAGGCATTAATGATAAAGCCCGGCCTATCGTAAAGTTGACCGTGGCTGGGAGCTATAATATCGATATCCAGATCCTTTATACTATCCAGGTTTTTTATTATGCTGGTCCGGAAGGGCATCATAATCTCCGCATAATAACGTTTTGCGGCCCTATATGTCCTATTTTCATCTCTTACGAAAAGTTCATCAGTTGCATAATGAGAACCAAAAAAATCACAACTGAAAAGGATTTTATCTTCTTTTAAATAAGTGGACATTGTTTCGGGCCAGTGCACCCACGGAGTAAAAATAAACTTCAAAGTTTTATCGCCCAGAGAAATCGTATCCCCGTCTTTTATCACCAGAAACTTTTCTTCGGGTATTAAAAGCAGATCCATAAGAAACGACTTGCATTTTTCGTTCGTGACTATCAAAGACTCAGGATATGCTCTGGCAAGCTCAGCCAGAGAACCCGAGTGGTCCTGCTCTGCATGATGGGATATTATGTAATCTATCCTGTCGGCACCCGCTTCTTTTAGATTATCTGTCAGGGTATCATACATTGTCGGATCTACACTATCAAGAAGAGCGGTTTTTTCCGATCCTTTTATTAGATAGGAATTATATGAGGTCCCGTCGGGAAGAGGTATCAGTTCATCGAATAACTTTCTATCCCGGTCTATAGCTCCAACAAAGTAAATATTTTCTTTTATTTTTTTTACACTCATTTAAATCAATCCTTTTTTTATTTTATTGTATATAACCACCGACATTATATTTTATCTTATGTAATCAGTGCAAATTTCAAAAAATTGCTGTCAGAATCAGAGGGACCTTACCAGATGTTTAGTGCTTAAGAAGGCATAATGCCAGGAAAGTATATTGTTTACCTTACACCGGAATCTTTTTTCCCTAACCGTCTGAAAGATGAAATAATCTTTTTTGCAAAAAAAGAAAGAAAGAAAATTATTGCCAGAAGTATGATTATTGTTGCACCGGATGCCAGATTCAATAAATAAGAAATCCACAGCCCCGCTATGGTCAATATGATTCCAACGATAATAGAGCTTATTATCAATTTTTTCATATTATAAGTAAATTGTCTGCATATGGATGACGGTATTGTAAGCAGTGCAATGACCAGAATAATGCCAACAATCCTTATAAGTATAACTACACTTAAAGCGACCATACACAGGAGTGCAAGGTATATAAGCCTGTTGGGAATGCCTATTACTGTCGAAAATTCTTCATCGAAAGATACTGCATAGAATTCCTTAAAAAATAGAACTATGATTATGATGATTATAGAATCCAGTAAAAGCATAATATACAGATCCGATACGGGGATAGTCAGGATATTTCCAAATAAATAACTGAAGAGATCCGGCGCATAGCCTGGAGTTAAATTGATAAATATGATACCCATTGCCATCCCGGCTGCCCAGACAATTCCTATAGCCGCATCTTCACTTAATTTGCTTCTCTTGCTTATAAGGCCTATCGTAATTGCAGATAGAAGACTGAAAGGAACGGCAGCAACAATTGGATTTATTCCCAGAAAATAACCCAGTCCGATACCACCGAAAGCAGCGTGTGAAATACCCCCGCTTATAAAAACCAGCTTTTTAATGACTACATAAGTGCCGACAATACCGCAGGCTATATTTACCAGAACTGCAGCTATTATGGCATTCCGTATAAATTCATATTGAAAGATTTCCATTACTTTTTATGCCTCCCCAGTACCCTGTGCGGAATCCCATGAGCCAGTATTTCCACCGGACAACTATAAGATTCTTCTAGTTTACCCAGACTGCCTTCCTTCGGACCATGATAGAAAAGTTTCCGGTTAAGACAGAGGACCCTGTCTATGTAAACCGAAATTGCGCCGATATCATGGGTCACAAATACAACCGCCATTTTCTTGTTCAATTCAAGAAATAATTCATAGATAGATTTTTGTGTCTCTGGATCCACGCTTGACATAGGTTCATCAAGTAAAAGGAGTTCCGGTTCCCTTGCGATTGCTCTGGCGATGAGGATTCTCTGTAATTGACCGGCAGACAGCATGCTTATATGCCTGTTTTTATATTCAAGCATTCCTACTGTTTCCAGGGCATTAAGTACAGATTTTTCATCTTTTTCCGAATATTTTTTTATGGGTCCCCTGTATCTGCCCATAATAATCATATCAAATACATTAATTGGAAAGTTTAAGTCAAAAAAGATATTTTGCGGTAAATAACCAATTGATTTTCTGCCATCTTCGGGGCTTTTACCAAAGACTCTGACCGTTCCCGAATCTGGTTTTAATAGTCCCAGTATAATCTTGAGCAGCGTAGTTTTTCCCCCTCCGTTAGGACCTATTATGGCCATGAGATCATTCCTTTTTATCGAAAAGCTTACATCTTCAAGGACAGGTATCTCACCATAATAAAAGAATATATTTTTTAGATCAACTACTATATCATTTTTCATATTGACCGGTTCCTAATGGAATCAAATCTCATTTCATCGATCCTGCAAAAGCCCTTGCAACTTCTTTCATATTTTTCATATAATTTTTCTTTAGTGAACTTACGAGCTTAACAGATCCTCCGATTTCTTTCGCAATAGCTTCGGCACTTTTGGTGCTGAACTCCGGAGAAGCAAAAATCACTTTGATATTGTATTTCCTTGCTTTATCTATCAAATCTTTTATACCTTCAACAGTAGGTTCCTTTCCCTCTTCTTCAATAGTCATCTGTTTGATACCGTAATCCAGTGCAAAATAAGTCCAGGTTGGATGAAAGACCATTATAACTTTATTCTCTTTTTCCGAAAACATTTTACTTATTTCTTCATCCAGTATGTCCAGCTCTGCCAGATAATTATCAAGATTTTTCTTATAGTATTCCTGATTCTCGGAATCTACTTGAACCAATCCCTCGTAAATATTTTCTGACATTATTTTTGCATTCAACGGTGAAAGCCAGATGTGGGGATCGATTCCTTTTAACTTGCTTTCATCCATGCTGCCCTTATCATATTCATTATAATCCACAGGCACACCATTTTCATAAGTTACAGCAAAAAATTTTACACCTCCGGATGAGTCTACAACCAGCATTTTTTCATTTATATTGATTATCTTATCCATCCATACCAGTTCAAACTCAATCCCGGAACCGACTTTGGCATATATCTGAGCTCTGCTTACTTCTTCCAGCTGAACAGGAGAAGGTTCATAAGTATGAGGATTAGCTCCCGGAGGAACCATTACCGTGACGATTACTTTATCGCCACCGACTTTTTCTACAAATTCAGCCTGCGGCGGTATACTTACAATAACTCCGATTTTATCATCATTGATATCCGTGTCGATAGTCCTGACGCAGCCTGAAAAGCTTAAAATCAAAAAAAATGATACTACTATAGAAATAACCTTTATAAATGTATGTCTCATTTATATCAATTCATTTTTTCCCGGGACATAACAAATCTCTCGACTAACATCGGATTAAATTGAGTTCCCGAACATCTTCTGAGTTCTTCTTTTGCTTCTTCCTCGGAAATCGCTTCCTTATAATGTCTTCCAAATGTCATAACATCATAAGCGTCCACAATAGAAGCAATGCATGCATTAACCGGGATATCTTTACCCTTCAGCCCCTGGGGATAGCCATCTCCATTCCACCATTCATGATGTGACAGAATATCCTCGGCTATCGACGCAATTTGCGGAGTAGATTCGGCAATCTTATATCCTATTTCTGGATGCCTTTTTATGATTTTCCATTCTCTGGCATTTAATTTGCCCTTTTTCATTAAGATTGCATCAGGGATGGCTACTTTTCCGATGTCGTGGAGAGTAGAAAGAAGTATCAGCTCGTCCAGTTTATTTTGCGGCAGATTAATGGCCATTCCAAGCTGAAGGATCAATTTTTTAAGACGTTCCGCGTGCTCCTTTGTCTCTCGATTCTTTTCCCATAATATTCTTTCCAGAGAGGAAATGATAGAATTATAAATACTCTTTCTTTTAAGCAGTTTATTCTTATACATATTGTTTTCCGCTTCTTTTATAACATCCTTTAAATCCTGATCCCGGCTCTCTCTTGCTGAAATTCCCATAGAAATATTTAAAGGTATCTTCTGGTCCAGGGTTTTTTCGCAGATTCTCTTTATTCTGTTTGATACCTCTTCCACATCCTTTTCTGTGGATCTGGGCATAAGTACAAAAAATTCATCCTCGCCCCATCTGGCAATGATATCCTCTTCGCGGGAGCAGAATTTCAATATCTTCGCTACTCTTTTTAACAATTTGTCGCCTTCATTATAACCAAAAGCGTCATTTATCAATCTGAGTCCGTTCAGGTCACATATCATAAAATTTAAAGGCAGATCTCTGTCCTTGTAAATATTTACCAGTACTTTTTCAAAATAGGTCCTATTGTAAAGTTCTGTCAATTTATCATGAAAACTCAAATATCTAATTCTTTTCTCCGCCTTTTTACGCTCGCTGATATTATTAAAAATCTCCATCCTTACTTTCTTTCCCTGGTGGACAGTCGGCCTGCCGGTCACTTCGGTAAATATCCTGTTACCGTTATTTTTCATAGCTACTATTTCATAAGGGATCTCATGTTCCGATTTCATTTTTTCTGTCATAATTTCCTTATACTCAGGCGCCATAAAATCCAGCAAATACCTGCCGACAGCATAGGAAGGACTGCATTTGAACATAAATGTAAAAGCATCATTGACCTCTAAAATTTTCCCATTATCATGAATAACGATCCCTTCCATTGAAGATCTAAAAAGTATATCGAATTTTTCTCTGTTCTCCCGGAACTCATTTTCCAGTTTTTTCTTTTCTGTAATATCCTTGATAATCATCCTGAAACCAATAATTTTATTATCTTTATTTTTCAAAGGTCCAAAATAGACTTCTCCAAAAAGAATATCTCCATTTTTTCGATGCTGTGTAATTTCAAATGAACTTACCTCTTTTCCATCCAGAATAGACTTAAATATCTCAAGATACTTTTGAATATCTTTTGTGTTGAGATTGACTCGCTTCGTTAAGTATTTACCAATTAATTCTTCACGGGAATAACCTGAAAAATCAAGTACGACATCGTTGCATGAGGTTATTATACCCCTGCTATTAATTGTTATGATACCCACAGACTCTGTTTCAATCAGGCTGCTGTATTTCCCTTCACTTTCTGCCAGTGATTCTTTCAGCTGTGTGGATTGCATTTTATATTTCTCCAGATCTATAACCTTCCTGTTCAATTCCACCAGTTTATCTATTAGTTGTTCTTTTGTAATCTTTTCGATATCCATTTTTTTATATTACACCAAACAGCTTACAAATATAATTCCAAAATAAAAAGTCAGAAGTGAAATCTTACTTCTGACTTTTTTGAAGTCCTTAAATTATTTAGTTTCAGTTTATATCTGTATTTTATTGTTACCAAAAAATAATAAACCCTCATTTAATCAATACTTACAGCAATCTTTTCTATTTATTCATCATCTTCCAGCAGCAGCGCTTCTTCTTCATCATCATAACCATCTTTTTGGTATCCGGTTGTTTTATCTATATCTTCATCTTCTTCATCTATATCTAAATTATTCTTAAGATTATTTTGAAGAACTTCATTGCCTTCTGCCGGATTTACTTCATCTATTTTTTTAAAAAACATCCTAAACTCATCAGAAACTAAATTCTTGATTTTGTTTTTAAATTCATCATATTGATACTGCAGATAATTTATGTCTTCTTCCAATTCTTTCTTTTTCCTGAGAAGGTCCTTATACGATTTCTCCGATTCCATTTTTCCCTCATCGGGTTCCTCTCCGGTTTCAACTCTGTCTTCTATTTCTTCTAACTGTATTACCATGTCATTCTCTACTCCGGTTTTACCTTCTGCCTGTTTTATTCCAAAACTATTCAGTATATTTTCCAGATCCTCTTCTCTTATCTTTATAGATTTCTCCATTTTTATGGCAGGAAGTTTTTTTTGGGTGATCATATTCATTACTTCCTGTTCACTTATTCCCAGCATGTCTGTAGCTTCTTTTATTGTATAAAATCTATTGCCTTTTTCCATATCACCTTACTAAATAATTATTATAAATCTATAATATTTCAGACAATTATAGCATATTAAATTTTTAAAATAATCGTTTTTTTTTGTTCTTGATTGAAATCTCCTGTTTACCCATAAAAAGGACTAAAATCATTATGGTTCCGAATTCATATGTCCACTATAATAACCAGATTATATATCGTATTAAAATTTCTTGAAAGAGATTTATAGCTGTTATAGCTTATTTTTCATCTAATAAAGAAGAAACTTACTTCAATAAATAGACAAATTCAGGATAAATGAATATAATAAAATAAATTTTTGATTAAATAATAGTTAGTAAAAATAAATCCTATTTAAAACCTTTTAAAATATGGACCCGCAAATAATAACACCGTTAATTATAACATCTATCGCGGGCCTATCTACTACTATCGGAAGTTTAATCGGTCTTATATTTAAAAGAGAAAACTCAAAATTTATGAGTGCCGTCCTGGGCTTTACGGCAGGAGTCATGATGGGAATCTCTTTTTTTGAACTTCTTCCTTCGGGCTTTAAAGAATTGGGGTTCACAAAAGCCAGTATAGCTTTTATTGCCGGCTTTATCTTTATTTTTTTAATTGATTATTTGATACCTCATGAATATATAGGGCAAAAAGAAAAAATAAATGACAAAACTGATAGGAAACTCTTAAGAACCGGCCTTTTCGTTGCACTCGGAATAGGAATTCACAATTTTCCTGAAGGAATGGCAACTTTTTATAGTTCAATGGTAGATGTCAAAATAGGAATGGCTATAGGCGTCGCCGTCGCCATTCATAATATCCCTGAAGGAATCGCTGTATCTGCCCCTGTATATAAGGCAACCGGCAGCAGAAAAAAGGCTTTTCTGTGGTCATTTTTATCAGGAGTAGTAGAACCAATCGGGGCAATACTTACAGCCCTGGTTCTTCTCCCTTTTTTAAACCCGCAGGTTTTGGGGTACATGCTCTCAGGAATAGCGGGACTTATGGTCTTTATATCCATCGATGAACTTATGCCAGTTTCCAAATCTTATGGATATCTTCATCTTCCTATAGTAAGCTTCATTGCCGGAATGATAGTCATGATATTAAGTCTGGTGCTGATAAAATAATTATATCCTCAATCTGCCCACTAAGGGAAACCTTTTTAGAAAATCTATCCCATGCGGGGCTTCCTTGAGTTCTCCAGTCAAATCTTCTCCAGCAGAATGAGTCACCTGGTGTCTTCCATCCTTCCATAAAAAACTATCCGTAACATCATAAATATTCCCATCGAAGGCAACATAAGCTTTTCTTCCCTCTTTGCCATCATATTTTTGCAGTTCTTCTTTTGTAAGTTCTTCCATTTTATTTATCTTAACCTGTCATTATTATTGGTGAAGCTTTGAGATCGAAAGGATTGGTTCTGACAGCCAATGAGAATAAATATGGATAGTTGTTTTTCAGGTGTTTCATATATGCAATCCACTCTAAAATCATTGCATTGTAGGCTCTTTTGATATCACCAATCAAATGCTCATAATCTGCTCCGGGTAACTTTTTAAAGTTTTCCCTCTTTTCCAATTCTTCGGTTAAATGGAATACAGCCCACAGAAGATCTGTAAATGATTCATGCTCCAGCAAGTTGGGGTTCTCCAGCAATCTTAGTAAAAACTCCCGCTTTTTGATTAAAAAATCTTTCAAATTTCCAAGATTTTCAGGATTTATTTTGATATCTGACTTATATCCTTTAAATTTTTTATATGTATCTTTGAAGTCCTTAACTGTCCATTCCTTAACCCCGGAAAGATGTTCAATCAAAATATTGCTGCTGGTATCATAGTCTGAAAGATAGGTTAAAAGTTTTGTACCGACTTCACTAAAGAAAGCCCCTATTACCATATTTAGTTTGGTAAGTAAAGCTTTCTTTTCCCTGTCACTCATAAGTCTATGAATAACTACTGTTACCAGAAAAACCTCTACGGGTAAAAATGCAATATCCCCCACCAGATATATGAAAATATGATGCATGTCTTTAAAGATGACATAGTGGAGTATATAAAGTAACAAAGATAAGGATATTAAAATTACTCCTAAAATCAACTGCCACTTCATTTTTTTCATATAAGCCTCCTCCTATAATAAGAAGGCTTTGCTTATGGTGCAAAGCCTTCTACTCTTAAGAATCTGCCTGCTTTGACTATCTAAGAAATTTTCCTACAAAAGGAGAAGTTTCTCCTCTTCTTAAGAAATGACCGGATGGTCCTTCGCCGAGGAATTCTGAAAACCAGCTTTCATGCTCTATTTCTTCATTAAGTATAGACAGAGCCAGGTCATAAGTCCTATGATCTTTTCCTGCTGTAATGTCGCAGAGATGCGTGTAACCTCTTACTGCGCATCTCTCAGCTTCAACCAGTACTTTAAGAATTGCCATTACATCCGTAGGATCTTTGGGTAGAGCGGCAGGAGGACAGGCTGATACATCATGAAAATCTTTCATGTGCTCTGGCAACTTTCCCCCAAGTTCATAAATTCTTGGAACAATTGCCTCAAAGTGATTTCTGTCTTCGATTCTTGCAGTTTCCGCTATCTCTTTTATTCCTTCTCCTTGAAGACCTATCAGGTTTGCTCTTAGTATGGTGTAGTAATAATAAGTGGTTAGTTCAGCTCCTGCGTTCTTTACTAAAAGTTCTATGATCTCATCTACGTTCAATCCTGCTTTTTCTACCATTTCTCTTGTTACTTTAGCCATTTAATACCCCTTTCTATTATTTTGATAGTTTTAATATGAGTAAATCTTTTCAGTTATCTAATTTATATCTATAACTATATAAGAATTAATCTTATTTGTCAATTATTTTTATAAAATAAAATACCAGGGTAAAGTATTAAGATAACATACACTATCGCTCCCCTCAAGAGCTCCTTCTAAATATTGACAATGCACTTCAAACTGATATCATTATTTAAGATACACAAATTATCATATACACAAAAGTTTGAAATATATGCTCAAGAGGTAATATATGATTAAAGAAAATTCAAATAAGATTATTTATTTTGCTATTATTCTGGGCATATGCCTGATAATAAGCGCTACAATAGGTGCTTTCACTTTTTATATAGTGAGGTCACCTGAGGATACTCTCTCTGTAACCGGCTCGGTCAGAGAAAGAGTTACTTCGGATGTTATCAAATGGACCTCTAATTTTTCAAGAACCGTTCCGGCCGAGGAGTTGAGGTCCGGTTACCAGATGATGCAAAATGACCAGATAAAGGTACTTAATTTCTTTGATAATAATGGATTTACCGAAGAAGACCTGATAATATCACCGGTATTTATGGAGCAATTATATTTGTATGATCCAAATGCTCCGAAGGAAAACGCTTTGAGACAGACCGTAGAAATTCAGTCTACCGATGTTGAAAAGATCACAAGTATGGCTAAAAATACACAGCAGCTAATAGATCAGGGGGTCATATTTTCAACTCAGTCCCTTGAATATACTTACTCTAAACT
Organism: uncultured Actinomycetota bacterium; assembly: GCA_964517765.1. Classification (GTDB taxonomy): domain Bacteria; phylum Actinomycetota; class Humimicrobiia; order Humimicrobiales; family Humimicrobiaceae; genus Hydromicrobium. The sequence goes on from CAZFEN010000021.1 coordinate 17,998, forward strand.
TCCGGAATTACGAATAAGTCTTATTCCTGATGCAATTAATGACGCTAAATTAAGAGCCCAGAAAATCGCCGAAGGAAGCGGCAAAGAAATCGGAGTCATAAAATCGGCAACCCTTGGCGTGGTCCAGGTTTTACCGGTTGGATCCACCGAAGTCTCGGATTGGGGAACCTATGATACTTCGACAATAGAAAAAGAGGTTATGATACCGGTCACGGTAATTTTTACGCTGAAATAGATTGACCCCGGTATCAATATTTTTATCAGTAGATATTTAGTCTTTATCAATAATTGATATTAATCTCCATGTAATAATCCTGTCTTATTTCCCTTTATCTAAGAACCGGCAAGTATTTATATTATCAATAGCTAATTATATAAAAAATACTATAATATTGTTTTGATCACGAGTCTTCGATTATATATTAAAGTTTTTTAGACAACTTACATGAAAATAGAATATTACAAACTTGACGAAAAAAAGTTATTCGAAACTCTCAAAGTAAACTCAAATGGCCTGACAGACAAGGAAGCAAAAAAAAGACTTGAAATCTATGGACCAAATGTAATCAGGGAAAAGAAAAAAAGATCCCTTGTTTTAAGATTCATTGATAATTTTATCCATCTGTTTGCAATAATTCTCTGGGTCGCTGCAGGGCTCTGTTTTATTCCGGGGGTTGACATGCCTCAGCTGGGGTACGCAATAATTCTTGTCATCATAATAAATGCAATTTTTAGTTTTATGCAGGAATATAAAGCAGAAAAAGCTCTGGAGTCTCTAAAAAAATTTCTCCCTTCAAACTCTACAGTACTAAGAGGCGGAGAAGTTATCGAAATACAATCAATGGAGCTTGTACCCGGAGATATTCTTATTCTAAATGAAGGAGATAATATTTCTGCAGATGCAAGACTCATTGAATCATTCAATATAAGAACCAATAACTCTGTACTCACCGGCGAATCCGACCCGCAGCGAAAAAGCACCGTACCCATAATAGGAAGGAATATCGATCCTTTAAGGCTTACAAATGTGGCTTATGCCGGTACCAGTGTGAGTTCCGGAAGCGGTAAGGCAATCGTTTATGCAACCGGAATGGAAACCGAATTTGGTAAAATAGCTAACCTGACCCAGGGGATAAAAGAAGAGTTGAGCCCACTTCAGAAAGAGATAAACAAAGCAAGCCAGACACTGGTATATATCGCATTGGCAATAGGATTTCTATTTTTCATTTTATCTCTTACTATAGCCAAACTTGGTTTTATAGGTTCCTTTATATTTGCCATAGGTATTCTGGTAGCATTTATTCCCGAAGGGCTGCTCCCTACTGTAACCCTTGCACTGGCACTCGGCGTCCAGAAAATGGCAAAAAGGAACGCTGTAATAAAAAAATTATCTTCTGTCGAAACACTCGGCAGTACTACAGTAATATGTACTGATAAAACCGGGACCCTGACCCAGAATGAAATGACGGTAAGAGAAATATGGTTGAATGGAGAGAGTTACAGTATCACCGGTCACGGTTATAATCCTGAAGGCGACTTTATATTGAATAACAAAAAGCTTGAAAAGAAAGAGGTTCTGAATATATTCAAAAACTTCTCAAGGGCAATATCTTATTGTAATAATTCAAGGCTTTATTTCGACAGCAGTAATAACACCTGGATAATAAAAGGAGATCCAACTGAGGGAGCCCTTCTTGTCATAGCAAAAAAAACCGGCTTTGATTATGAAAATGAACTTAAAACCGAACCCCGGATATTTCTCCTTCCTTTTGATTCCAACCGTAAAAAAATGAGTTCTATCCATAAAACATCAGATGGCGTCAGAGCTTTTGTAAAAGGCGCTCCTAAAGAGATGCTTTCGATCTGTAAAAAAATAGAGATAAATGGTCAGATAAAGGAACTTACCAATAAGATTAGAGACAGCATACTAAAGTATAATGATGATTATGCAGGAAGGGCCCTGAGGGTCCTCGCAATTGCTTACAAAGATCTGACAGCTTCTCGAAATGAATACGCTATAGATAATGTCGAAAAAGACCTGGTATTTCTTGGACTCACAGCAATGATCGATCCCCCGAGACCCGAGGTCGAAGAAGCAATAAAAAAATGCTATCAGGCTGGAATAAAGATAATAATGATCACCGGTGATTATGGTCTTACTGCCAATACAATCGCCAGAAAGATCGGTATCGTCAAAGGTGAATCTAAAATTTATCTTGGAACAGATATAGAAAGCATGTCCGATAAAAAATTAAAGGAGGTTTTGAAACAGGATAATATAATATTTGCAAGAGTCTCGCCGGAACATAAGATGCGCATTGCCATGGCTTTAAAGAAAAACGGTGAAATCGTGGCTATGACCGGTGATGGAGTAAATGATGCTCCGGCTCTCAAGGCTGCAGATATAGGAATAGCAATGGGTATTTCTGGTACCGATGTGGCAAGAGAAGCCTCGGATATGATACTTACTGATGATAACTTTGCCAGCATCGTTAATGCTATCGAAGAAGGCCGTACCGTTTTTGAAAATCTGAGAAAGTTTATCCATTATATCCTGGCCAGTAACATCCCGGAAGCAGTTCCTTTTATTTCAATGGTCCTATTTAAAATCCCCTTACCGCTTACGGTAATGCAGATACTCGCAATTGACCTCGGGACAGATATTCTACCATCCCTTGCTCTCGCTTCGGAACCTCCTGAACCGGGAATAATGAAGAGGCCCCCCAGACCGCGGAATGAGAGATTACTGACCGCCAGGGGTATGATCAGAGCTTATCTGATACTGGGACCTATCGAGGCAGCAGCCGCAATGATAGCTTTCCTCATGGTTTATTTCAATAATGGTTTTACTCTTTCCAAAATTCAGGAAATCGGAGTGGATCCCAATAATTATGTCTCAAGTCCAATATATCAATCTGCGATAACAGCATCTTTTGCTGCAATAGTTCTGTCACAGATTGGGAATGCATTTGCGAACAGGACAACATATGATTCTGTGTTTAAAGCAGGATTCTTTAGAAACAGGTTACTTTTATGGGCAGTACTGGGGGAAGTAACCATATTGAGTATGCTGATTTATATTCCCGGACTCAATGGTGTTTTCAATCATTATCCAATTGGATGGAGTTCATGGATAATTCCGATTTTATTTATTCCATCCGTCTTGATAATCGAAGAAATAAGAAAGCTGATAATAAGGCATTTCAAAAAAACATCTTATGCCTGATAAAAATTTATAAACAGGATTTTTTGAAAAAAAACACAAAAGTTATAGAAAATAGTAAAATAAAGTCGAATCGATTAAATAAATTAATATTATTTTTTAAAAAATAAGGTGATTAAATGCAAATTATAATAATGGGCTGCGGTAGAGTCGGATCACAGCTGGCAAATCTTTTATCTATGGAAGGACATAAAGTCAGTATAATTGATATTAATCCAAAGGCTTTTAACCGGTTGGGTAAAAGCTTCAGGGGAACCACGGTCACCGGTTTTGGTTTCGACAAAGAAATACTTGAAAAAGCAGGTATAGAACATGCAGATGCTTTTACTTCCGTCACAGAGGGTGATAACAGAAATATTGTAGGTGCTTTAGTAGCAAAAAGAGAATACAGGGTACCTATCGTAGTTGCAAGGATCTATGATCCCGTAAGGGCTCATGTATATAATAAACTGGGCATAATCACAATCTCTCCGACAACCTGGGGTGCAAATAAAATCAAGGAACTTATCTGCCATACTGATGTTTTATCGCAGGTAAGCCTGGGAAATGGCGAGGTAGAAATAGTAGAAGCGGAAGCCAGCACAAATTTAGCCGGATTTACAAGCGATAAAATCAATGTTCCCGGGGAGATTATGGTAGTATCCATAACCAGGCTGGGAAGAGCTTTTATCCCTGTAGTGGGGACAGTGATGAATCAGGGTGATTTGCTCCATATTGCCGTAGCTTCATCATCTATACCCCAGCTTAAACGAATTCTTGGAATATAGGAGGACTTATGAATGTTTTAATTATAGGCGCAGGTAAAATTGGTACAAGCATCACAAAATATATGGCTGAAAAGGGACACAGGGTTTCGATTATAGAAAAGAACGAAACTGTTTGTAATGGATTTGAAAAAATGAAAGGTGTCACATTATACTGTGGTGACGGATGTGATCCGAGTATTCTGGAAAATGCCGGTATAAAAATAGCAGATGTCGTAGTAGCAGTCACGGGAGATGACGAGGATAACCTCGTAGTAGCGCAGCTTTCAAAACTTCAGCCCAACATGCCAAAAGTTATTTCTATCATAAATCACCCTAAAAATGAATGGCTTTTCAATAAAAACTGGGGTGTGGATGCGGCTGAAAGCCCTACTTCGATAATTTCAAGATTACTTGAAAAAGATATTAAATAAGATATAGAAATTTTGTAAAAAGTAATATTTTAGGTATTTAAAATAAGAATCAAAAAAACAGCCGCTATAGTCAAATAGTGGCTATTTTTAAAAGAAAGATTGTCAGAAATACAGGTCTTTGTGACAAATCTTATTATTTATTCTTTTGTAATAAATTAAACGATATAATATTAAAATAATTACTGATAATAGAAGCCCAATAAAAACATGGAAAGAATTGGTTCTCATTCAAGAGACCAAAGAAAGGAAGGCAAAATGACTGACAATGATGATTTATGTAAACAACCTATCAAGGAGAGTAAAAAAATGAGAAATAACAGTGGCTCAGGGATCGCAGGTGCAGCTTATTTTATGGCTTTTATTGGTGCAGCAGTCTTTTACATTCAGCAGGCAGCCAGTTTTGGAGCTGGATTTATTGGTTTCTTAAAAGCTCTTGTATGGCCAGCGTTTCTGATTTACGAGCTGCTGCATCATATAATGATGTAATATTTTTTAAGTTATAATAGTAGTTAATATAAAAAGCTTTATTTGCTTCGGATAAGGTTATCTGTCTATTGTTAAATGAATATTAAGTAAAAGATTTCTAGTTGTAGAAAGCTGCCAGATCTTTGAGTTTATTAAAATGTAGGTATTTTACTCTTTATAATAGCGCTTAACATAGAGAAACGAATAATTACTATAATTTACTTTAAGAAGCAGGGAAATCCTATTTAAACTAAAAGTTAAGAATAATTTGTATCTTTATAACCGTCACTGCATTAGTCATCAATATAGAAAATACATAAAAGTTAAGCTAAAATAGAATAAATAAATTACTTATTTTTTATTATGAGATATCTTTCTATTATTTTTGTTATTGTATGTTTACTCTTTTCGATACTGCTACTTAACTCCTGTAAAAAACCAGAGCTTGAAGAGCCTTTAGATACTGAAGGGGCACAAGATGAAATTTCCGCACAGGGTCTAGAGGCGGATGATAAAGATACCCGTGATGATGAGAGTAATCATGAAGTATCAGATAAACCAAAGAATAATATAATGTTTTGTAACAGTGAAGTGAATTTCGCTTTCATCTATCCACAAGAATATCTAACCATTTCTTCATATCCTGATTGGTCAGGAGATTATGGAGATCTTTTTTTAAATGTCAGTATAAATGCTATGGAAAACCTGAAAGGGTCTGAGAAAGAAGCTGCAATAAGCGAAAGAGATGCTCTTGAAGCTGGAGATTTTGGTCCAGATACAGGTTTTTCCTTTGAGCCTTCAAGAAAAGTGATTAAGATCGGTGATACCTTTGTAAAAGAGTTCCTGGTCTTTACGGAATATGATATCTGTGATGTAGCTTTTGATTGGAATACTCACTTTTATAATAATGACTATCAAATACTGATAACACTTTCAGCTGATAAAGAAAAAATAATAGAAAGCATGGACCAATATTTCATATATGATGAAACAAACTGCGCTGGTCAAAAGGTCTGGGATTTTAACAAACAAGATGAGTTTTATGATAAATTGACAACCGGCCAGTTATCAGGCCCTGCTTCAGAATGGTTCGATGCATTTGATTCTATTATGTATCTACTTCAGATAAATGATTTCAAGGGAGCATCGGCAGGTTACAGTAGATTGATAGATAAAAGGTTTTTTGAAGAAAATCTTGAGGAAAAATATTTAATTAACGTTTCTTATCCGCAGTTTCAATCTGCCACAGCAGGTGGATTGGATGAAAGTATTAATAAAATAATATATGAACAGAAAGTGCTTTCAACAATAAACGATTTTAAAGATGAGGTCTCCTCATATGATGATGAAGATTTTGCCTTTAGTTATTCTCTGGCAATAGATTATTCTGTAGTTATGTATGATGAAAATGTAATCTCAGTCTGTCTTGATACCTATCCCTACCTGGGAGGAGCTCATGGCATGCTGTATTTTGAGACCATTAATTTCGATCTTGAAAAAATGAGTTTGATAGAGATGGAAGACCTTTTTGCAGTCGGATATGATTATCTGGGTGCAATCTCTGAGTACTGCAGGGAAGATCTAACCAGACAGATAAACGACAGGGATTTTGAACCTGATATGCAGTGGTTAAAAGACGGTACTGATCCGGGTAACATGAATAACTTTACAAACTTTCTTGTGACACCTTCTGAACTTATAATAAAATTTCAAGCCTACCGGGTGGCCCCATATGCAGCCGGAGATTTTACAGTCAATATACCTTATGAAGAATTTGAAGGTAATTTGAATTCTGAAAGCATAACCGGAGACTATAATTATTAATTAATTTTTAAAGATGTATTAAGATAGCTCCCCCAATGTGTGAAATTTCGAACCA
>CAZFEN010000022.1:0-18640 GCA_964517765.1 uncultured Actinomycetota bacterium
ACTATTGTAAAGGAAATAAAATTATTGGAAAATGAAGAAGATAATAATATAAAGACCGAAGAAGGAAATAGGATTATAAGTCTGGAGACGGCCAATGCGCTCAAGGATATGATGCTTTCCGTAGTAGAGGAAGGGACTGGCACAAGAGCACAGATAGAAGGGATAAAAGTTTGTGGTAAGACCGGTACCGCCGAAAAACATAATGAAAATGGAGTTGGTTACAGCGAAGGAAGACAGATAACTTCTTTTATAGGTTTTGCTCCTTATGAAGATCCTGAAGTTGCAATAATTGTGGTTGTAGATGAACCGCAGGGCGAAGATATCTGGGGCAGTACCGTAGCAGCTCCAGCATTCAGGGATATAATGGAATTTTCTTTAATGAAATTTAAATTCTCATAATAATAGATAAAAAATTGTTTCGATTGATGCAGATAGGAATGGTTGAATATTAAATAAAAGTGTTTCATAATTTTACATAAAAACCGGATAAATGTGAAAAAAATGATATTAGATAACTTGCTGAAGGAAATAAATTATAAGAAAATTTGTGGAAATACTGAGATGGACATAAAGAGTCTTTCCATAAATTCAAAAAATAAATCAAAGAATAGTCTGTTTATCGCTATTGACGGTTTTAAGCATAATGGACATGATTACATAAAAGAAGCTGCTTCTAATGGAGCGATAGCATCAATTGTTCAGAAAAAAGTGAGTGCCCCTCTGTCTATGACCATGGTTATGGTCGACAGCACAAGAGAAGTGTTACCGATTTTATGCAGGAATTTTTATAGAAATCCAAGTAGTTCATTTAAATTGATCGGTATTACGGGAACCAATGGGAAAACAACCACCTGTTATCTGATAAATTCTATTTTAAATATGGCGGGTATGAAAACTTCACTTATTACCACTGTCGAATCTTTTCTGGATGGAAAGAAAGTATCTTTTAAGCGCACTACCCCCGAATCCCCGGATTTAAATGACTTTTTTGATAAAAGCAGGAAGGAGAAAATAGATGCTGCCTGCATGGAGATATCTTCTCATTCCATAGATCTGCATAGGATCGATTATCTTGATTTTGATTATTTTGTATTTACCAATCTTTCCCAGGACCATCTGGATTATCATAAAGATATGGCCGGTTATTTCAATGTAAAGAAGAAGTTGTTTCTAAAAGAATATAGAAAAATATATGGGGGGAAAAAAGCTATAATAAATGTAGATGATAATTACGGGAAAGAAATATTCGAATCAACAGACCTTAAAAGAATATCTTATTCGCTCAGGTCCGATAGGGAGAGCATATGGGCAAGCAATATTAAAAATTCTATTTCCGGTATTGAGGTGAATATAAATACTTCAGATGGCAAAATACTGAGCATATCATCTCCACTGTGCGGATACTTTAATATCTATAATATTCTGGCTGCTATCGGTGTATGCCTCGACATGGGTATTGACAACAAGTCGATTCAGGAGGGTGTAAGATCCTTAAGCGGAGTGCGGGGCAGATTCGAGAAGCTGGATTCCGATAATCGGTTTGCGGTGATAGTTGATTATGCACATACACCTGATGGTCTGGAGAAAGTACTTACAACTATAAAACAAATTTTAAAATCCGGGGGGAAAATAATAACGGTTTTTGGATGCGGGGGCGATCGTGATATGGGAAAAAGAAAGATCATGGGCCGTATTTCAGGAAAATATGCAGATTTCACGATCTTGACATCCGACAATCCAAGAACAGAAGACCCTGATTCTATAATACGTATGATAGAGGAAGGCCTGATCGAGTCTGAAAGTAAGGAATATATCAAAGAGGTCGATAGGAAAAAAGCAATATTTATGGCTCTTGAAATGGCAAGTAAAAATGACGTGATTATTATTGCGGGTAAAGGTCATGAAGATTATCAGGAATTCAAGGATTACAGGATACCTTTTAGTGATCGTTATGTAGCCGAGGAATGGTTATTTAAAAAAAATGAAAGAAAACATAAAAGTAAATGATATTATTTCCTGGACAAACTGTGAGGTAATTTCAGGAAATATCGAAAAATACATTAGTAATATATCTACGGATTCAAGAACTATAAAAAAAGGTGATTTCTTTATACCTCTTACGGGTGAGAATTATAATGGGCATGATTTTATTGAATCGGCTTTAAATAAGAGGGCCTGCGGCTTTGTATTTGAATCGATATACAGGGAAAGATTAGAGTTATGGAAGAAAAAGGCCGGACATGAAGATACGGATAATCTCGTAATCCTGCAGTCTGACAGTACTTTGGATTTCTTAAAAAGCATTTCATATAATTATATTCGAAAATTCAAGCCAACCGTTATAGGAATTACAGGAAGTGCAGGTAAGACAACTACTAAAGATTTTCTGGCAAATATTTTAGGAAAGGAACACAGGGTCGTTTTTACTCCCAGGAACTATAATACAGAAATTGGAGTGTCTAAATCGATTCTTGAAATTGATAAAAGTACCGATTTTTTTATTGCGGAACTGGGTATGAGGGGAAAAGGTCAGATAAGGGTACTTTCCGATATATGCAACTTGAGTATAGGAGCTATTACTGCTGTAGGTCAATCGCATATGGCTTTTTTTAAAGACTTGCAGGAGATAGCAGAAGCAAAAGCGGAAATGAGTGAGATCCTTCATAAAAATAATGGAACACTGTTTTTAAATAATGACGACGGATACGGTAATTTTATAGAAAATATAGTCAATTGCAGAGTTGAAAAATTCGGGAGAAATAATAATATCTCATTTAATTTCATAGAAGAAAAAATAGATGATCTGGGAAGATTTACTTTTAACTTTTTCAAAAATGATAAAAAGATTATAAATATAAACTTGAATATACCCGGATATCACAATATATATAATGCCTGCTGCGCAGCAGCCATAGGGTTATATTCCGGCATAAGTAGTAAGTCCATCAAAGAAGGAATCGAAGGTGCAATTATAGAAGGTTCCAGAATGGAAATTTTGAAGAAAAAAGACAGGATGATCATAAATGATTGCTATAATGCAAATCCTCTCTCGGTAAAAGGTGCAATAGATTCATTGGTTTCAATTTCAAAAAAGAGAAATATGAGGAGCGTGGCCGTACTGGGAGACATGCTGGAACTGGGTATTGGTTCAGACAGGCTTCATCAAGAAATCGGTGGGTACCTCTCCGGGAAAAAAGTGGATGTACTAATCGCTGTTGGCAGTCTTGCCCGGAACATATATGAAGGATACAGGAAAGAAAGTAATCTTAATAGGAATGATGGTTCCTATTTTTATTTCGCAAGTAAAGAAAAACTATGTGAGAAAATCAATGATCTGCTGGAACCCGGGGATTTAATTCTGGTAAAAGGTTCAAGGGCAAATAAAATGGAAGATATTATTAACATAATATAGATTGGAACTGATATATGACCTGGATATTTTTATCGATTATAATAGGAGGCATGGTTTCACTTCTGATGACACCTCTGTTCATAAAATTTCAAAAGAATAAAAAAATTGGTGAAAGGATCCGCATAGACGGTCCCAAATCTCATTCTACTAAGATAGGCACACCTACCATGGGCGGGGTAATATTCGTCTTATCTTCCCTGGCGTCATTTGCAGCAGTGACATTGATAAAATATTACAGGCATGAAGTTTATAGTATCGAGGGGATATTTGCTATTTCCGTACTGCTGTTATGCAGTTTGATAGGATTTATTGATGATTATATGGCGCTAAAAAAACAGAGATCTCTTGGTTTAAGATGGTGGGTAAAGATATCTCTTCTTGCTATAGTGTGTTTATATTTTATATTGTTTTCTAAATATATACTTCATGCCAGCACTTATATAGGAATACCTTTTACTAACATAAAACTTGAACTTGGAAACTGGTATTATATTATTGTAGTGCTTATCATTATTAGTACCACTAATGCGGTTAATTTGACTGATGGGCTTGACGGCCTTGCTGCAGGAACTTCTTCTATTGTGCTGGCCATATTTTGTCTGATTGCATTTTTGGAATGGTCCGTTCTGAATGTTTCCTATGGAATAGATATAGCGGTAGTAAGCGGAGGGACACTTGCAGCCTGCATAGGTTTTTTATGGTGGAATACGGCACCTGCGGAAATTTTTATGGGAGATACCGGGTCTTTCGGAGTGGGAGGACTAATAGCGGCAGTTGCAATAATCCTGAAGCAGGAACTCTTGCTTATTATTATCGGAGGGGTATTTGTTATCGAAACTTTGTCTGTAATAATCCAGATTTTATGGTTTAAAATCTTTAAAAGAAGAGTTTTCAAAATGGCTCCGATTCACCACCATTTTGAACTTCTCGGGTGGCCGGAGATCAAGATTATAATTAGATTCTGGCTGGTGAGTGCTTTATTTGCCGGAGTGGGATTTTTTATTTATTATTTAAAATTCATAGATTAATAAAAATGACAGATATATCTGATCCGGTCAAAAATAAAAATTTGCTTGTAATCGGTCTTGGTAAAACAGGAATTTCGGTAATAAAAAAACTGCTTGACTCATGTTCTTCCATAACAGGAATCGATAGTAACACGGAACTGAACCTTGCAGATGCATTTAACGGATATCCATATGCGGAGCACGATAATCTGGAAATAATACTGGGTAAGAACATATCAGGGGAAAAAGAAATATTGAAAAAAACGGATCTCTTAATAATCAGTCCCGGTGTTCCGGATAATTTTCCGATAATAAAACTGGTATCAGAATACGGGATTCCTATCTGGAGCGAATTGGAACTGGCATGGAGACTATTAGGCAATGAGGCAAAGAATAAGACTATAGCCGTAACCGGTACAAATGGAAAAACGACAGTAGTAAATCTGATAGGAAAACTTCTTGAAGATTCAGGGAATAGTTGTGTAGTTTGCGGTAATGTAGGATTACCATTAATAGATACTATAGATGTTGGAAATGAGTATTCAGATTGTCAGAAGAACCTGATAAGGGTAATAGAAGTCAGCAGCTTTCAATTGGAACGGATATATGATTTCAAACCGCATATCAGCGTGATTTTAAATATTACAAGCGATCACATAGACAGACATGAGACTTTCGAAAACTATATTGATTTGAAATTGAAATTGATGATAAACCAGAATAAAAATGACTGGTCGATTGTCAACAACGATGATAGGAATATAAACGAAAAAACCAGGAGTATCTTAAAAAGCCGGAGCCAATTACCAAAAATAATTAAGTTTGGTCTGGAACCAAAAGAGTGTGTGGATCTTTTTTATGAAAATGGCCATATTTATTACCGGATAGGAAAAAGCAGTGGGGACATTAATATAAAAAATACTCTCTTAAAAGGCAAACATAATATATCCAATATCATGGCGTCTATTGCAACAGCGGTTTTGATAGGAGCAAACAAAAAAAGCATTGAAAAAACAATTAACAGTTTTAAACCCCTCGACCATAGACTGGAATACCTGGGTTATATAAAAGGTTTAAGGTGTTTCAATGATTCTAAATCAACCAATCCGGATGCAACCGTTGTAGCTATCAATGACTTTGGTAAAGAAATTACATTGATCATGGGCGGTAAGGACAAAGACATGGATTTTTCCGAATTAATACCGGTTCTGAATAAAAAAGTAAAGAACCTCATCCTGATTGGAGAAACTTCTTCATACATCTATAAAGAGGTGATGAAAGGTACCTGCGATTATAATGTATATAAATGCGGCACACTTGAAGCAGCTGTAAGAAAAGGATTTGAAGTTGCTATCCCGGGAGAAGTCTTAATGCTCTCGCCGGCATGTGCAAGTATGGATATGTTTAAAGATTATAAAGAAAGAGGGAACAGGTTTAAAAATTTAGTATTTTCCGAAAAGTAAAGTGTTATGGAAAAAAGAATCAATGCCAGAAGATACAGTTTTTTAAAAGTCGATATAGAGTATTATTTTATATTTATTTTGACTTTAATACTATCGATAATTGGCCTCATTATGATATCAAGTTCTTCTATCTCGATAGGCGAGAGATACTTTAACGATCCCTATTGGTTTATAAGAAGACAGATAATATGGTGGGTAATTTCTTTTATTTTTTTCATTCTGGCTTCAAGAATAAACTATCATTATTATAAAAAATTTTCTAATTATATAATGCTTATATCTATAGCGTTACTTGCCCTGGTCTTTATACCGGGTTTTGGAATCGAGATCAATGGTTACAGAAGATGGCTGAATTTCTGGTTCTTTAGTATTCAGCCATCTGAATTTGTGAAAATAGCCTTGATTATGCTGTTTAGTGATAATCTTAACCGAAGATATAAGGATAATAAACTTATCAAAAATATAATTTTTCCGTCATTTCTGGCGCTATGCGTGGTCGCTGTCTTGATATTTCTGGAACCTGATCTGGGTACGGTGGTAGTCATAGGATTAATAGTATTTATAGTTTTATATGTCGGGGGTGTAAGATTAAAACATCTTTTTGGTCTTGGATTTATAGGATTTGCAGTAACGGCAATATATCTATTTTCAGAAGATTATCAAAGACAAAGGCTTTTTGCCTTTATCAGCAGGATAATTGCGCTCTTAAGCGGAAAAGGTGAAATAGGAGAGGTTAATTTTCAAATCTCGCAGTCTTTGATTGCTCTGGGTTCGGGGAACCTGACCGGATTAGGTCTCGGAAATAGTATACAAAAATATTCTTATCTTCCGGAAGCGCATACAGATTTTATCTTCGCGATTATAGGTGAAGAATTAGGATTGGTAGGCACCATCCTTGTAGTTGTTTTATTTGTTCTCTTCATGGTTTTTGGAATCAGAGTCTGTATAAAAGCAAAGGATTATTTTGGCAGAGTAATGGCAGTTGGTCTTACAAGTATTATAATAATCCCTGCAATCATAAATATTTCCGTGGTCATCGGACTACTTCCAATAACCGGCCTGACGCTTCCTTTTATCAGTTCTGGCGGGTCATCGCTTCTTGTCAGTATGATAACAGCCGGTATACTTTTGAATATATCCAGACAAAATTCATTACCTCAAAAGAATCCCGAATTATCCGGATAATTAAAATAAAATGATCTAAAATCTAAACCATAGAGTGAGATGAGAAAAAAAATATTAATATGCGGCGGAGGAACCGGAGGGCATCTTTATCCGGCCATGGCAATAATAGAATATTTAAAAGATAATTACCCTTTATGCGAGCTTTTTTTCATAGGGACGGATAAAGGATTGGGAAAAGATTTAATACCGGCGTTTAATATAAACTATAAAAACATAAAATCCAGCGGTTTGAATCTGAACGGAAATATATTTAGGAAATTCTTAAATACAATGAAATTTTTATACTGGTTTACTTCAGGTTTTTTTCAATCATTAAAGATAGTGTTGAGGTTTAAACCTGATATAATACTGGGTATGGGCGGTTATATTTGTGCTCCTGTTCTTGCAGCAGGTATTTTTAATTTTAAAAAGATAGCCCTGCATGAACAAAATTATATTCCCGGAAGGCTGAATAAATTATTTTCCAGATTTGCGAAATATATTTTTATTAGTTTTGAGGATACAGCCGGATATTTTAAAGTAAAAAAAAGCAGGGTGGTTTTTACCGGAAATCCATTAAGAAAAGCGATAAGACAATCAGGAAACATAAAACATGAATTCAAAAAATGGGGCCTTGTAGAAGGCAGATTTACAGTGGTTGCATTCGGTGGAAGTCTGGGTGCCGAAAAAATAAATAGTGCTGTTATGGATCTTTACAATCATTTTAAAAATAACGATGAAATCCAGATTTTACTTATTTGCGGCAGCCGTTTCTATGATAAGATAGCCAGCAGTAAAAGTAAATTTTTTAAGTCCGGGGATAAATTGGTTTTAAATATTTTCCCATATATATATGAAATGCAGGAAATATATAGAATTTCGGATTTGATAATTTCCAGAGCGGGGGCAAACACTATATCGGAAATAATTGAATATAACATACCCTCGATACTTGTTCCTTATCCGGATGCAGTTGCAAATCATCAATTTTATAATGCGGTTTTTCTGGCAAAAAGAGGTAAGGCTATACTGATTGAAGATAGAGACCTTGATAGTAGAAGAATGGCTGAAGTTATAGAATCGCTTATGAGGGATAACCATAAAAAATATAAGAATATGAAAAATATGGAAATAAAGGACAGGCATATAAATAGTGTTAAGATTATCTCTTCAAAACTGATGGAGAACTAAAGTTGAAAAATAATTATGATGTCTTAAAAAAGAGTAAAAGGTGCTTTCTTATCGGTATAGGCGGAGCAGGGATGAGTGCAATAGCCCATGTGCTGCATGGTATGGGATTTGAGGTATCGGGTTCGGATATAAAAGAATCCCATTATACAAGCGTTCTAAAAAATGAAGGTATTAAAATTTTTATTGGTCACAACCAAAAAAATATTGAAGGTGCCGATACAGTAATTTATTCTACAGCGATACCGGAAAATAATGTGGAAATGCGAGCTGCGGTTAATAAAAAAATTCCTCTGCTTGCCCGATCCGATGTGCTGGCCTGGATATTAAACAGCAGGAAAGGCATTGCAATTTCCGGAACTCACGGCAAAACTACCACAACTTCCATGATTTCCCTGATATTCAGAGGACTGGATCTGGATCCAATCATAATGGTCGGAGGAGAGTTAAATGAATTGGGATCAAATGCAAGATACGGAAAGGGTGAATACGTTGTAGCGGAAGCATGTGAAAGCGATGGATCCTTCTTAAAATACAAACCTTTTATAAGTGTGGTGACCAATATAGAGGGGGATCATTTTGATTTCTATAAAGATATCGATGAAATAAAACAGAGCTTTCTAAAATTCATAACCAATACCATATCCGGAGGTATGGTAATTCTTAATGGTGACGAAGAATATCTAAAGGATTTCTTTGAATCCGATGATAAAAAAATTATATATTATGGAATGAATCCCGAAAATCATATTTATGCCGAAAATATAAAATTTTCTAATCTTACTTCCTCTTACACTCTTATTATCCGTGATAAAAATAAAGATAAAAAACCGGGGAAGATAAAAGTAAAGCTAAATGTACCGGGCCTGCATAATATAAGGAACAGCCTGGCAGCATTTGCGGTATGTTATGGTATGGGTCTTGATATGGAAAAGGCTTCCGATATACTTAAGTTTTTTACCGGAGTAAAGAGGAGATTTGAAAAAAGGGGAGAAAAAAAAGGTGCCGTCATTTTTGACGATTACGCACATCATCCTTCTGAAGTAAAAGCAACGCTGGAAGCTGCCACTCAGGAAAAAAATAAAAGAATAATCATAGTTTTTCAACCGCACAGATATTCCAGACTGGCTAATTTAAAAGATAAATTCAACGGTTGTTTTGATGCAGGTGATATCCTTATAATTACCGACGTTTACGGTTCGGGAGAACAACCAATACCGGGTATTACCGGTAAAACTTTAATTGACACCCTGATAGATAATGGCTTTAAAAATAAAATAATCTATATTCCAAAACTGCAGGATGTAACCGAATATCTGGAAATCAATATGAAACAGGATGATATGATACTGTTAATGGGAGCAGGAGATATTACCAGGGTCACAGATGAGATATTAAAACTTTAGTTATGAAATATTAAAATGAAGGGGAAATTACTAACCAGAGAAGAAATCAAGAGAGTATTAAGGGGCACTTTACTTGATAATATTGTTTTTGATGCGGATATATCAGCATTGACTTCTATCAAAACCGGCGGAAAAGCACTGTGTTGTTTTACTGCAGATAGAATGAAAGATTTAAAAAAAATTATAGATACCTGTATAAAAAATCAATTTAAGTTTATAGTAGAAGGAGATGGTACAAACATTATGTTTAACGATGAATATAATGATATTGTAATCATAAAACTCGGAAAGGATTTTAATTTTCTGGAATTTAAAGATGGAGATAAAATCATTGCCGGGGCGGCTTATAACCTTTCGAAATTCGTAAATAGTGCAGCAGACAGAGGGTATGATTTTTCGGACCTTTCCGGTATACCCGGTACGATAGGTGGCAGTGTAATGGGTAATAGCGGGAGCAAAAATGCGGGAATCTGCGATTTTATAGAGACTGTAAACTATATCTCAAATAATGACGGAATCATAATGGAAAAAACCAATGTTCTGAAAAAGTGTGATTTCGATTACCGTCATTTCTATATTACGGATTTAGTGGTACTTACAGGGATGGTTTTAAAAACAAAGAAATCCGATAGAAGTAATATTTTAATAAAAATAAAAGAGAGAATAAAAAATAAAAAATTAACACAGCCGGTAAATACAAAAAACTCCGGCTGTTTTTTTAAAAATACCGGTAACAGTTCCAGACCGACCGGAGAATTAATAGAAGCATGTGGTTTAAAGGGTTTCATTTATGGTGGAGCCAGGATATCGAGCAAGCATGCAAATTATATCGAAAACTTTAACAATGCCACCTCGAAAGACATATTTGTCCTCTCTAAAATAATAAAGAGTATGGTTATGAAAAAGTTTGGGATCAAATTAGAATATGAAGTAAAGTTAATCGGATTTTAATATGTCGGACTTATTAAAAAAATTTCAGGATCTAGAAATCAGAAAAAAGAAAAAATTGCTAAGAATCGGAGTGATAGCAGGTGGTATTTCTTCTGAAAGAGAAATATCGCTTTTGACCGGAGAAAATATTTACAGGTCGCTTTTGAAATCGGGATATAATACTACCTTTATAGACTTAAAAAATGATTTTTATAATGACTTAAAAAAAATCAATCTGGCGTTTCTGGCTCTTCATGGAAGGTACGGCGAAGACGGTACGGTCCAGGGGCTAATGGAAGTCATGAAAATTCCATATACCGGTTCAGGCGTACTTAGCAGTGCTATTGCAATCAATAAGATACTCACAAAGAAGATTTTAGATTATGAAAACATACTTACTCCCCAATACATTACTCTGGATATTGATGGCAAAAATAATCCGGCGAATACAGGTTTATTTATAGGCGAAAAACTTTCTTATCCGGTGATAGTCAAACCAAATAACGAAGGTTCGACTATAGGAGTCAATATTGTGGGCAGTGACGAACAATTAGAATATGCCATTGAAGATGCATCAAAATATGATAAAAAAATTTTGATTGAAAAATATATAAATGGCCGTGAATTGACAGTAAGTGTCATAGGTAAGGATCCGGTTGCACTTCCGATAATTGAAATAAAACCCAGAAGCGGTTTCTATGATTATAAGGCAAAGTACACAAAGGGAATGACAGAATATATAGTTCCTGCAGAGCTTCCAGATGAATTGTCCTGTCATATATCAGAAACAGCAGTAAAATGCCATAAAGTACTGGAATGCAGCGGGATATCGAGATCGGACTTTATTCTGGACAGCAAAAACAATGCTTATTTTTTTGAATTAAACACTATGCCCGGTATGACCGCTACAAGTCTGGTTCCGAAGGCAGCCGGAGCTGCCGGAATTGATTTTGATTTGTTAGTAGAGATAATATTAGATTCGGCAAGTTTGAAAGTATAGTCTCGGGTGATAAAATTAAAAATAATGAAAATATCATACTGGCAAGAAAAAGGAAGATTCTCAGAAGAAGAATCTGGAGTTTTATTAAATTACTACTTATTGTCACGTTCTTTGCATCGGCAGTCTGGGGATTGAATTTTTTTTACAACAGCGAATATTTTAAAGTAAAGAATATAGATGTTAAAGATAATACACATTATGATAATGAAGAAATACTGGATCTGATACCTGAGGTAATAGGGGCCAATATATTCGAAATCAATAAGAAAATAGTCGAAGAAACAATAACGGGAGAGTTGACCTGGGTAAAAGAAGTAGAACTCAGCAAAATTTTTCCTGATAGAGTCATAGTAAAACTGGTCGAGAGAAAACCTGAACTTATAATAGTGTATAAGAACGATTATTTCCTTATGGATGGCGAAGGTGTGATTCTGGATAAGATCACAGAAAAAAATCTGAATAATTACAAAGATTTACTTCTGATAAAAAATGCAGTCAGTTATAATGTAAGCATAGGTGAAAAAATTGCAAAAAAGAACGCATTAAGCTGTATAGATATTTATAAAGCTTTCGACAGTGAAATGAAATCTACAATAAACGAAGCAAGGCTTGAAGACAATATTTCAGGAGACATAGTATTCGAAACCATAGATGGAAAAGAAATAATTTTCGGTGACAGCAGCGAAACGGTTAAAAAAATCGAAGCATTGAAGCAGATATTGGAAGATGAAACCGATTATACTGTAATAGATATAAGAAGCTGGGAAAATCCTGTATTAAGATAATGTAGCGGAGGTTAAATTGTCGGCAAATGAAGAATATATTGCAGGTATCGATATAGGAACTACTAAAATCACCACTTTAATCGGGAAAGTAGAAAAAAACAATATACTCAAAATAAAAGGTTATGGAATTTCCCATTCCAATGGCATAAAGAAGGGCTTAATAGTTAACATCAATGAAGCAACAAAGTCTATACTTCATTCAATAGAAATGGCAGAAAGAACCACAAAGGTATTTGTAGATAGTGCCTACATAGGAGTAACGGGAAAGCATATTTCTTTCATTAGCAACTGGTGCGATGTAAATATCAATTCACCTAATAATATAATAAGAAAAGCAGACGTAGACAGACTTATTTCAACGGCAAATAAAGTAACTCTGTCTTCTCAATATGAGATCATACACACTCTGATCAAACAATTTGTCATTGATGAGGAAAAAGGCATTATAGATCCGATAGGTTTATCAGCAAATAAATTATCTGTCGAGCTGTTGGCTGTTTATGGAACGGCTTCTCTTATAAACAATGTGGTCAACAGTGTGAGAGCTGCTAAAGTTGAAGTAGAGGACATAATAATTGAGGCACTTGCCTCAAGCGAAGCCGTGCTTACTCCGGAAGAAAAAGAAAGCGGAGTAATACTCCTTGATATAGGAGGGGGAACGACCGATGTGGCAATATATAAAGACAAGAAGATGGTATTTACATATTGTCTGCCTGTAGGGGGAGATTTGATAACGAATGATATTTCCATTGGTCTCAACATAACACTTCCAAAAGCAGAAGAAATCAAAAGAAAATTTGCCAATGTAGACTACAATTTTTATGATACTTTAAATAAAGTAAATATAGGTGATATAAAGATAGATAGCAATAAGACAACATTAAACATAAGATTGTATAATATAGTTAATTGCAGGGTAAAGGAAATGCTGGGTCTTGTTAAAGAAAAGGTTGAAGGTTATAGTTTCATACATGAAGTTCCCTGCGGGCTGGTTATAACAGGAGGGTCATCCATGCTTAAAGGATTAGCTCCGCTTGCAAATTCTGTTTTTAATTTGCCTGTAAGATTGGGAGTTTCATATGACACGGAAGGACCCCAGGAAGTGATAAGTGATCCTATCTATTCCACAGGAGTAGGTTTATTAAAATACGCCTATCAGATGAAGAATTACCGGAGTCTGGACCAGATCGGAGAAAAGAAAGAGCAAAATACTTTTATTAATAGATTTAAAGAATTTATTTTAAAAATTTTAAAAAACGAAAGTAGGTGATAGCAGTGAGTATGGATTTTGATAAAAGCTATTACGCAGTCATAAGGGTAATAGGAGTAGGGGGAGGCGGCAGTAATGCCATAAATAGAATGATGGAAGATAATTTGAGCGGATGTGAATTCGTGGCGGTAAATACTGATGCCCAGGCGCTTATGATGTCAAGTGCCGACAGGAAAGTGCTGATAGGCGAAAGTGGACTGGGTGCAGGATCTAACCCTGAAATAGGAAGAGTAGCTGCAGAAAAATCTATAGAATCTATTAAAGAGGTTGTAAAAGATGCGGATATGATTTTTTTGACCGTAGGCGAAGGTGGTGGGACAGGAACCGGTGCCGCCCCTATTATTGCGGCGACTGCCAGGGAAGCGGGGTGTCTGACAATTGCAGTTGTGACTAAACCATTCACCTTTGAAGGCAGAAAGAGAATGTGTCAGGCCGAAGAAGGAATCAACGATTTAAAAGACAAAGTCGATACTCTGATAATCATACCAAATGACAGGCTGCTGGAGATTTCCGATGATAATACCACGCTTCTTAATGCTTTTAGATTGGCAGACAATGTACTGAGAGCGGGTGTAAGGGGGGTCACTGATTTGATAACTCTGCCCGGTCTTATTAATCTGGATTTCGCGGATGTAAAATCGATTATCAAAAATGCAGGAAATGCAATACTGGGGGATGGAACGGCGTCAGGTGAAAGCAGGGCCATCAAGGCTGCTCAGAATGCAATTAACAGTCCTTTGATTGAAACCTCCATAGAGGGGGCAAGCGGAATTCTGCTCAATATATCAGGCGGACCGGATTTAAAACTTTTTGAAGTCAATCAGGCAGCGGAAATTATAAGGAATGCTTCAAGCCCAAATGCCAACATTATCTTTGGTGCGGTTATCGATGAAAGTATGAATGATAATGTAAAGGTCACTATCATTGCAACCGGATTTGAATCCAGGAAAGCTCCAAAAGTAAAAGTGGATGAAGGTCAGAAGAGGAAAAAAGAAGTAGAGAAAAAATTATTTGAGTTTGAAAAAGAGATATTGTCCGGGAAAACTAAAAAAGAAGATTTTAAAAAAGTATCGGAAGATGACTTCAAGTCTATAGAAGACGACGATTATCTTGATATACCTACTTTCTTGAGAAAAAATAAAAAATAAGCTATCTCTAATGATTGGAAGTTTGAAATGATAGGTATGGAAAATATATCGGCGCATAACCTTCCAATATATTTATCGAATTATTTAAAGAATAATCATGGAATAATTTTATGTTTTACAACCAGTAAAAATAGGCAGGGTAAAGGTGAGTCTGATTCTTTTAATGTTGATTACTATGCCGGTGAGAGAGAGGAAAATGTAAGGAAGAACAGGGAAATGATTTTAAGGAAACTGGAACTGAAAAAAAATAGAAAAATATATTCGGCAAAACAGGTGCACGGAACAAATATATTGAATATCAATAAAAACATGAACCTTGAATCAGACAATATTATGAGAGAAGCTGATTGTCTGATCACTGATTTGAAAAATATTCCGATTATGGTGATGGGAGCAGACTGTAATCTAATACTGATGGCAGATATAAACAAAAAAGTGATTGCTGCCGTTCATGCCGGATGGAGAGGAACTTTGCAGGAACTGGTAGCAAAAGTAATCTCATACATGAAAAGAAATTTCGGAAGTAAAAGCAAAGATATTTTTGTTGCTTTTGGTCCAAGTATAAGAAAATGTTGTTATAAAATCGATAGTAATGTTCTAAAAAAATTTACGGATAAATTTGGTTTGGGGAATTTTTTTACAAAGAAAAACAATGATATTTTTTTGGACCTTATTAATCTAAATCGTGTGCAGCTGGAAAAATCAGGGATAAGTGAAGAAAATGTTTATGACTGCGGGAAGTGTACTTATTGTGATGGGGATTTTTTTTCATATCGGAGAAATAGAGTAACCGGAAGACAGGCAGGAATAGCAATTATCGAGTAATTATAATTGTTGAATTATGGAAGATAACATTGACCCAATTAAAGAAGGTGACAGATTAAGAAGGAATATCGATAATCTAAAAAAAGAAATAGATGCAACCTGTAAGAAAATCGGTAGAGACAGCAGAGATATAACAATCATAGCTGCTACTAAATATGCCTCTGCCGGACAGGTAAAATCGGTTTACAATCTGGGTATCAGGAATTTTGGTGAAAATAGGGCAGATCAGCTGGAGGAAAAATATAATGCGGTTAAGGGAGATCCGGTATGGCATTTTATTGGACATCTTCAGAGCAGAAAAATAAAAATAGTGGTTCCGCTGGTGGAATTCATACATTCAACAGATAATATAAGTACTTTAAGTAAAGTAAACGATGAAGCCACGAAACTAAATAAAGTTCAAAGATTATTAGTAGAGGTTAATATTTCAGGGGAACAATCTAAATATGGTATGAATCCGGATGATTTACATGATTTTATTAAAAAATCATTGAATTTTAAAAATATAAGGTTAGTGGGATTGATGACTGTTGCACCTTTGACGGATAATTTCGAATACGTAAGAGAAATTTTCAGAAGATTAAGAATTCTCCGTGATAAGTCGAATAAAGATTTTAAAAATATCAGTTTAAGGGAACTATCGATGGGGATGAGTAATGATTACAGGGTGGCAATCGAGGAAGGTGCCACAATGATAAGGATCGGTTCTATTATATTTAAATAAATTTTAATTATACAGAGGAGGGAAAATGAGTAGATTTTTTAAGAAGACTCTTTCTTTTTTTGGTATATCCGATGAAGATGAAATAGATCTGGACGAAACGGAAGGCAGGGAAACAGAAAAAGTAAAAGTCAGAACATTGAGGGGCAAAAGTGGTAAAATAGATTCTGTTCATGATGTTCATGAAAAAGAGAGTCCAAGGAGGGGTCATATTTTTGGTTCTAAACCATCCAGAAAAATTTCATTGATCGGTTCAGAGAGAGATGTGATTAAATCAAGGGTTTTTATTGCAGAGCCCAAAGAATTCGAGGAGATACAGGTAATTGCAGACAATTTCAAAGATAATATTCCCGTGATAATCAATCTGCAGAAAGCTGATCAGGAATTGGGTAAAAGGATAATCGATTTTTGCAGCGGGCTTACTTATGCTCTGGAAGGGAATATTAAAAAAGTAGCAGAAAAAGTTTTTTTAATTACCCCTTTCAACGTAGAAGTCAGTTCCGAAGAGAAAGAACTGCTGCGGGAAGAGGGTTTTTATAATAACTTTTAAAAAAGAGGGTATTCATTTGTGCAGTTATAAACTGGGAATGATAGGCTGCGGAAATATGGGTGAAGCAATACTCGGAGGAATACTGGATTCAGGATTTTTAAACACTGATGAAATTATATCCTATGATATAGACAATTCCCGCAGAAACTATATTAAAACCAATTATAATGTATGTCTGGCCGAAGGAATTTCCGATGTCGTAAAAAAAAGCAGATACATTCTTTTATCTGTGAAACCAAAGGATATCAAAACAGTACTGAGCGAGATCAGTACCTGTTTCGATAATAAGCTAAATTCAATCATAAGTATTGCAGCCGGAGTATCTACAGATTATATAGAAAAATTTTTTGATTCGGATGCTTCAGTCATACGGGTAATGCCCAACTATCCCGCATTGTTCAGAAAGGGTATGGCTGCCATAAGCAGGGGCAGATTTACGAAAGACGAGGATTTATCTTTTATTGAAAAATTGATAAAAAGTACAGGAGATTATGTGATAATCGATGATAAGTACCAGGATATTGCAACTGCCTTAAGTGGAAGCGGACCGGCCTATTTCTTTCTTTTTTGTAAATATTTGATAAAATCTGGAATAAAAAATGGGCTGGATCCGGAGATATCAAAAAAATTGGTGACCGGCACTATGAATGGAGCAGCAACTGTAATTGATAAGTCCGGAATCGGACTTGACGGTTTAATCAGAAAGATTGCATCTCCTGGTGGTACAACCGAAAGGGCTCTTAAAGAATTTGAAAAAAATAGACTTGATGAAATAGTTTGCGGGGCCATAGAAAGTGCTAAAAAGAGAGCAAATGAGCTACAGGATCTGCTTGACTAAAAAGCTGCAGTGTTTTTACAGCTTTATATAAAATATAGATATATACGGATAAAAAAGTATAGGGAGGAAATAATGAATATAAATGCGGAGAATATCCAGAAAAAAGAATTTCATGTCGTATTTAAAGGATATAAACCTGAAGAGGTCGATAAATTTTTAGACATTCTTACGATGGAATTCGATAAATTACAAAGATCTCAAAAAGAGCTTCAGGAAAATATAGAAAGATTAAAATACGAGGGAAATAAAGAATCAGGTGAAATGAAAAGAGTGATCCAGGAAGCACTTGTATCTGCCCATAAGATTGCCGAGGATATAAAACAGAAGGCAGAACTGGAAGCTGAGGAGTTGATAAGAACTAAAGTTGCAGAGCAGGAGAAATCATATAGAAATTTGTTGGCCAGGAAAGCAGAGCTGGAAAGGGACGTAAAAGAACTGAGCATGAAGTACGAAGACTTTAAAGGTAAGATTGAAAAACTGGTAGAGGATTTGAAAAAAAATACTTCAGAGTTAGGGGAAGGGATATTTCTTAATATTCCTGAAATTAAAAAGAAGGATCTGGAAACAAATAACACCGGTTTAAATGAAAATATCCGGGAAAATAAAAAATCAACATATTCCGGTGAAAAAGGATTAAATATACTTGAAAGCATAAGAGAGAATGAAAGAACAGAAATAGAGGAAGAAAAAGAAACAGAAGAAGAAGCAGAGGAAGAGGAGAAAGAAGAGGAGGAAGGGGAAGTCGATATAGAGAAAGAGAAACAATCGGAAATTCACCAGTCCGAAGAGAAAGAAGAAATGGATTATGACTATAAACCGAGGAGAATGAAAAAGAAAATAGACATAGCCAATCCGGATATAATCAATGATTTCTTTAAAACCGATGAAGACTGAAACAATAAAATTGATTATAAAACCTAATTCCGCAGTTAC
>CAZFEN010000022.1:18740-20129 GCA_964517765.1 uncultured Actinomycetota bacterium
GATTTATAACTATTCTATAATTCTTGTATTATAATTTAGCAATACTTCAAAATATGGAAATAATTCTTGTAATAACCGAAAATAAAGAATTCACACAAAATTTACCGCGCATAAAACTGAAAAATCACAATATATTAGTTTTAAACAATACAAATTACATCAAGCATTATTTAGAAGAATATATGCCGAAATATATTATATTATCGGCAAAATTAAAAAATTATAAGGAAATTTCAGATTATATAAATGATAATGCAGACAGTGAGGTTATTATTACCGACTCGAATGACAAAAAAAGTCCTCTGTCCGGGAATATTTTAACCGGAAATATAGAAAAAATAGATGATCTGAAAAGGATACTGGAAATTGTAGATAATTTAAATTCTAAACCGGATCCAAAAGATAAAGAAAGTTATAGATTTATACCACAGCAGGTGATTTCTTTTTACTCGGTTCAGGGTGGAGTCGGAAAAACCAGTATAGTTTTTAATTTCGCCTGGTATTTGAAAGATATTGTCAGAGGGAAAATACTGATCATAGATTTGAATTTTTGTGAGGGCCCATCGGATCTCACTATTAATCTTGATTTGAATTTATCACCGAATTTAAGCGTATTTATCGAAAAGATCACCCAGGGGATAGATTGTTTTGATAAATCCATAATAAGCCTGACTGCTAACGACAGGATCGATATTCTTCAGCCACCATTGTCCATATACCAGAGCGATAAATTCAATATTGATATGCTGGATAGCATAGTTTATTCTGCCAGGAACAAATACGACATAATAATTGCCGATGTTCCTTTCCGATATGATAATATTTCGCTTGAGATGCTGAATCTTTCAACTACTTCGATCCTGGTCTTATCTCCTGATATAAAAATGGTTCCGAGAGTAATTAATTTTCAAAAATTCCTTCCCCCGGGCCAGAGAAAGGGGATTATTTTCAATAAGATTAACCGGAATGAAAGGGCCTATGTAGACGAATGGAGAGATGTATCGGGTATTTCTGTATATGACCGGATATCTTTTATACCCGAAGATAAAAGAAGGATTATAGCCAGCGGCAGAAATTCTTTCAATATTCTTGATTTGCAGGCAGGTATGCCTGATTTAAAGAAAGTCATCTTTTAATAATGGATGAAGAAAAAAAATTATACACCATAAAAGAAGTTTCGGAAATGGTCGGTATAAGCGAAGCAGAGGTAATAAGAGTGGTTATGATAAAGAAATTGCCGGCTATAAGGATGGGTAAGGCTATAAGAATAAAAGAGGATGATCTGGAAGCGTTTTTAAAAGAATTCATAGGCGAAGAGGCAGTAAAACCGGACTACAGGGAACCGGTGTTATACACGGCCGAGCAGGTTGCAAGAATTCTAAAATTATC
>CAZFEN010000023.1:0-19349 GCA_964517765.1 uncultured Actinomycetota bacterium
CGTCGGGCTCATAACCCGAAGGTCATAGGTTCGAATCCTATCCCCGCTACCAAAAAAGCAAAAGGTTCCAAAAATCATAGAGAGATAGCCTTTTGAGATATGCATAGATATTATAATATAAACCTCGGGATTATGGATAAAAGGATGTGATTATGAAAAAAATATTTATTAACTTTTATCTTGTAATTATTATACTCGTATTTTGTGCTTGCTCGCCTAATGGTGTAGAAGATATAGAAAAAGAATATATCATCAAAACATTTATACCTGCCCCATCTCTGGAAAACAATAAATTAGGAGAACAGGAAGAACAGGCTATAAGTGTATTTCTACCTCCGGCTTATTATGATTCGGATAAAAAATATCCTGTTCTGTATTATCTTCATGGATTCGGTGAGTATATTAATAGCTTAAAAATATTTTATCCTACCATTGAAGATCAAATGAAAAGCGGTGAATTAGAAGAATTCATTATTGTTTGTGCTACCGGGAAAGATAGTTTTTATGTTAATTCTCCCGTTACGGGAAATTGGGAGGACCATATAGTAAAAGATGTTGTTAACTATGTCGATAGTAATTTTAAAACGATTGCCAACTCCAAATCAAGGGGGATAGCTGGTTTCTCCATGGGAGGATTCGGCTCAATAAATCTTGCCCTGAGGCATCCTGATGTATTCTCATATTTATATTCTCTTTCACCGGGGCTGTTTGATGAAAATGGTCTGGAAAGAGCATTTGAAGATGACGATTGGGATAGTGGCTTTAAAAATGCATACGGTGCAGCTTTTTCACCCAACACCAACCTTCCGGAACCCTATGCCGAAATACCAGTATTTGATGGCAGTGAGCAGGATAATAAAATCGTAGCCAACTGGGAAAACGGGTTTGGAAATCTGGAAAATAAGGTGAGTGATTATATGGATAAGAATATTGTATTGAAAGCAATACATATAGAGTATGGTAAAAATGATCCTTATGCATGGATTCCTGAAGGCTGCAGATATTTTTCCAAAATATTGGATGATAATGGGATCAATCACGAGATGGTAGAAAATAAAGGCGCTCATGATATCAATATTGAGATAGTAACGGAAAGTATGCTTCCATTTTTTGTAAATAACTTTTAAGGTGTTTTAAAGAGACACTTATAATATCGCCATAAAAGGTAAGAAAATAAAAGAGCTAAACCCTTGTTTCATTATGGGATAAAGGTTTGGCTCTTTTTTATAACCAGACCGTTGGCGACTGTATTTTTATGCAAACTGCTTCTGCAAAACATGCATTTTTATTAATATTGGTTTTAAATTATAATTTAAATGTGTTTTGAAAAAATTTGGTAAATATTGTTGAATTCCTGATATTTTAAGGATTATAGAGATATAAAATGAGAATTTTGAAGGATCTGTCTTATAATGCGAATTAATTTTCTCAAGATATATAAAAATAAAATACTGACCCTGAGAATTTTAGTAATTATCCTGGCCATTTTCTTATGCCTTAATTTCTCAGGATGTACTTTTTTTTCAAATGTAAAAAGCTTTTTTACCGATAAATTTTCAGTTGACGAAGAAATTGAGGAAGTGACTGAAATCGTGAATACATTTTTTGATTTACTGATAGATAAAGAATACAAGAAGGCATATGAATACATAAGCAGCAAAGATAAATCCGGAAACAGCCCTGAAGATTTTTTCGATGAATTTAAAGATGTGACCGATATTGTTTCAATAGATATAAAATGGGTCGATATCAAAAACAACCTGGCCGTAGTGGGGATGGATTTAACAGATTCTTATGATGGGGAAGAAAAAGTATTTAAAGAAATTGAAGTATCTCTCCTAAGAGAAGATGATGAAAGCTGGAAGATAGTATTTTGGGATTAGAAAGACTGCCTTTGGGAGCAAAGCATTTAATATAATTTAAAAATCAAAATCAGAAAGGTATAAGTTGAAAGTATTATTTTTAGGAGATGTTTTTGGGAAACCGGGAAGGGAAGCTCTAAAAAAAGAACTGCCGGGGATCATAAAGGAAAATAGTGTTGATGTAGTTATTGCCAATGGAGAAAATGCGGCAGGAGGGATAGGAATTACTCCGGAGATCTGCAAAACGCTGCTGAATATGGGGATAGATGTCCTGACATCAGGGAATCATATATATAAGAAAAAAGAGATATATGATTATCTCGAAGAGCAGCCCCGGCTTTTAAAACCGGCAAATTATCCTCC
This sequence comes from uncultured Actinomycetota bacterium, assembly GCA_964517765.1. Lineage (GTDB taxonomy): Bacteria > Actinomycetota > Humimicrobiia > Humimicrobiales > Humimicrobiaceae > Hydromicrobium. Next base: position 2,226 of record CAZFEN010000023.1, read on the forward strand.
GGGGACCCCTGGAAGCGGGTATTATGTAATGTCCGATAAAAGAAACAATAAAGTTGCTGTGGTAAATATTTGCGGAAGGGTATTCGTAGAATATCTCGATTGCCCGTTCAGATGCATGGATAAAATTCTGGAACACTTAAAAAAAGAAACCCGGATAATAGTAGTGGATTTTCATGCAGAGGTTACTTCCGAGAAAGTTGCAATGGGATGGTATCTCGATGGCAGAGTAAGCGCGATGGTTGGCACGCACACACATGTCCAGACAGCCGATGAAAGAATACTTCCAGGAGGAACCGCATATATCACGGATGTCGGAATGGTCGGGCCGAGAGACTCGGTTATTGGAGTGAAGAAAGAAAATATAATTGAAAGATTCTTAAAGATCATGCCGCAGAAATTTACGGTAGCGGAAGACGATTATTTAATCAATGCGGTTATTATCGATATAGACGAAAGAAATGGTAGTGCGAGAAGTATTAGCAGGATAAATTTTGCGGCTCATCAATGATTAATTTTTGGAATCAGTTCAGGTATTTAAATGAAAGAATTATATAACTACCCGTTCACCAGAGACAGAGTTGTTTCCCGGGCATTGAAGACCATTGAATATTACGAAATGATAAAAAAAGGGGACAGTATTTTGATTTCTGTCTCCGGTGGGCCTGATTCCGTATTCCTGACCCATTTGTTATATCTTATGCGCCCTATTCTGGATTTGACTCTTTTTGGCTACTCGCTTGATCATATGACCAGAAATGGCGAATCAGCCAGAGATGTTTTATTTGTGGAAAGATTATACAGGGAATTGGATATTAAATTATTAAAACAAAAAACGGACGCAGCGAAATGGAGCAAATCACATAAACTTTCTTTCCAGGAAGGAGCAAGGAATCTCAGAATCGAGAAATTGCTGGAACTCTCGGATAAGAAAAATATAACAAAAATTGCCACCGGCCATAATGCAGATGATAATATAGAGACTTTTTTTATTAATCTCTTAAGAGGTACGGGATCAAGAGGGCTTTCCGGCATAAGACCGGTCAGCGGAAAATTTATAAGGCCCCTTATCGATATTTCCAGAAAAGATATTATTTCTTATCTGGGTAGTAAGAAAATATCTTATTGTCTGGACAGAACCAATTTTGAAAATATTTACTTCAGAAACAGGATAAGAAATCTTCTTATACCGTTTTTGAGCAAGCACTTCAGAGTTTCCTTTAAATCCAATATATTGAGATCCATAAGTATATTGAAGGATGAAGATGAATTTTTAAGGGATTACTCTGCAGCTAAATTAAAAAAAATGGCTTCAATCGAGAGAAACGGATCAGGCGAATATACTGCACTTATAAAAATACCAGTTTCGGGGATCCAAAAAGAAACCATCGCTGTCCGGAGAAGAATCATATTATCGGCAATAGAGAAAGTAAACGGGAGTCTTGAAGATATAAGTTTTGATAATGTAGATGATACTCTGGGAATCTGCGTACCGGGAGGAGAAAGTAAAATTATACAGATAGAGAAAAATATAAGAGTTTTTAAAATAGGAAATTATATTTATTTTGCCAATATTGATCATGCAGGGCTCCTATCGGAATTCAAACAATTTCTTAAAGAGAATGAGAAAAAAATAGATAAAAGAGGAAAGGGAATAGAGGTAAAAATCGGAACCAGAATGAAGCTAAAAGATTTTAACCTCGAGCTGTCGTCGGAGGTACTGGAATTAAATAAGGAAAAATTGGATTTCAATAAAGCTAAAAATACGGAAGCTTTTCTTGATTATGACAGAATAAAAACTCCGGTAAAAGTAAGAAATTGGAAAAATGGGGACAGGTTCTATCCCCAGGGCATGAAAAGCGAGAAGAAACTGCAGGATTTTTTTATCGATAATAAGATTTCAGTACATTTAAGAAAATCAATTCCTGTATTCGAGGATAGTGAAAAAATAATATGGATCGGTAAATACAGGATCGATGAACGGGTAAAAATTACCGGGGATACAAGAAAAGTGCTTCATCTAAAGCTATATGAAAAATGATTTTTATATGATTTAATAAAATTATATTTTAATTGGAGTGATCAATGGGATTATTTAAATTTAAAGTGGTTAACGGTGAGAAAGTCTTAATATGCGACGGAACTAAAGTCAGTGTTCTTATAGATGAAGAAAAACTACGCAGCAGGATAAAGGAACTGGGGCGCGAAATAACAAGAGATTACAAGGATAAAAATCCGGTTCTGGTATCGATTTTGAGAGGTGCCTTCATTTTTCTTGCTGATATTTGCCGTGAGATCAGGATACCGGTCACTTTTGATTTTATGGCTGTTTCAAGTTATGGAAATTCCAAAGTAAGTTCCGGTATTGTAAGGATAACAAAGGACCTTGAATTAAGCATAGAAAATAAAGAAGTGTTGATCATAGAAGATATAGTCGATTCAGGGAGGACCTTGAATTATCTGGTAAAAAACCTGCGTGCCAGAAATCCTAAAACCATAGAAGTCTGCGCCCTTCTGGATAAAGATGTTCCCAGAAAGACTGTTAATAAGGTTAAATATAAAGGGTTTGATATTCCTAATAAGTTTGTGGTAGGATATGGTCTTGATTTTGCAGAGAAATATAGAAATTTCCCTTTTATAGGGTATATTGAAAATGAACAGTAATTATATTATTATCTAAAAAGAGTGAAAAATATTTAAATAAGGAGTTGTTTTTAATTTGAAAAATAGAGGTTTTAACAGCAGAGGATTTAAAAATATTGCATTATTAATATTACTTATAGTGGTCATGTTCTTGATTTTAAGAAATCCTCTCTTCCTTTCACAACCGGTTACAGAATTCAATTTAGATGAGTTCATAGAAGCTGTGGAGCAGGATGAAATAAGCACTTCTACTCCAATGGTGATCAAAGGAGAGGATAGGACAATAGAGGGTGAGTTAAAGGATGGAACCAAATTCAAGGTTTCATTTTTAGGGGATTATGATGTTACCCAGTTACTGCTGGATAATAATTTATCATTTAAAATTGATAATCAAAAACAATCCATATGGCTTCAAATTTTAATAAGCGCGATACCTTTTATCATAATATTTGGCTTGATTTTCTTTATGATGAATCAACTTCAGGGTGGAGGCTCTAAGGTCCTTCAATTCGGGAAAAGTAAAGCAAGACTTGTTGATAAAAGTAAAAAAAGGGTAACTTTCAAAGATGTAGCAGGAGTTGACGAAGCCGTAGAAGAATTGAGGGAAATCGAAGAATTTCTGGAAAATCCCAGTAAATTCAAGGCAATGGGAGCAAAAATTCCAAAGGGTGTTCTATTATTCGGCCCTCCCGGAACCGGCAAGACGCTTCTTGCAAGAGCAGTTGCAGGCGAAGCAGGCGTACCATTCTTCAGCATAAGCGGTTCTGAATTTGTTGAGATGTTTGTCGGTGTGGGAGCATCGAGGGTCAGGGATTTATTCAATCAGGCCAAGGCAAATCAGCCGGCAATAATATTTATGGACGAAATCGATGCAGTTGGCAGACACAGAGGAGCCGGGCTGGGCGGAGGCCATGATGAAAGAGAACAGACTTTAAACCAACTGCTGGTAGAGATGGATGGTTTTGATGTCGACAGTACAGTGATATTGATTGCGGCTACAAACAGGCCTGATATTCTGGATCCTGCGCTGCTCAGACCGGGAAGGTTTGACAGACAGATAGTTGTTGACAGACCGGATCTGTTGGGCAGGGAGGAAATACTAAAAATACATGCCAGAGGAAAACCTCTGGATAAAGGTATTAACTTAAAAAATATAGCCAAACAAACACCCGGATTTACCGGTGCCGATCTGGCAAATCTTTTCAATGAAGCCTCTCTTCTGGCAGCAAGACACAATAAGAAAAAATTGAGCATGTTTGAGATAGAAGAAGCGGTGGAAAGAGTTATAGCCGGACCAGAGAAAAAATCAAGAATTATATCAGAAGAAGAAAAGAGAATAATAGCCTATCATGAATCGGGTCATGCAATACTTTCATATGTTCTTCCCCATACAGATCCTATTCATAAAATATCCATTATTTCAAGGGGACGGGCACTGGGTTATGTGATTACGCTGCCTGAGGAAGATAGATTCTTGAAATCCAAAAGAGAACTCATAGATAATATTACCCAGCTTCTTGGAGGCAGGGTAAGCGAAGAAATGAACTTCAATGATATAACCTCGGGTGCTCAAAATGACCTGGACAGGGCCACGAAAATTACAAGAAAAATGATTACCGAATATGGTATGAGTAAAAAGTTAGGTCCAATTACTTTTAAGGGTGAAGAAGATGAAGTATTCCTCGGAAAGGAAATTGGATCAAGGCCTCATTATAGTGATGAAATAGCTTCTGCTATTGATGAAGAAGTTCGCAGTATAATCATGGACTGCTATGAGAAGGCAAGAAAGGTACTTTTAAAAAATAAAAAGAATTTAACCGATCTGGCCAATGAACTAATGAAGAAAGAAACTCTGGGCAGAGATGATATACTAAAGATATTATCAAAAGTAGAAAGCCAGAAAAGCAAGAGAGTGGAGCAGCTGCAGGAAAAAAGCGGAGATTCAGACAACGGTAACGGGTCAAAAACAACAACAAAGAAGGCAGCAAAAACAGCCGGGAAAAGCAGCAAATAATAAATAAATTTTGTTTAAGTAAGTTTATTAAATTAGATTTTCTTACATTCTACGATCAGGCACTTTATAATCAGCTTTTAGCATACCTATTTCTTTATTTATTAAAAATGCTTATCATTTATGATAAAAAATATTTCATTAATTTTGGATAGGAGTCAGACAGTGGATAAAAAAATGATAGAGGAAGGAATAAAGCTAGTATTAAAAGGTATCGGGGAGGATATAGATAGAGAAGGTCTTAAAGGAACTCCCCGGAGAGTTGCGGAGATGTACGAGGAAATATTCAGCGGGATCGGGAAAGATCCGGCAGGTGAGCTGGAATCTATGTTTGACGAAAGCCACGACGAGATAATATTGATAAAGGATATCCCCTTTTATTCGGTATGTGAACATCATCTGGTCCCTTTCATTGGCAAAGCTCATATAGCTTATATTCCCAATAAAACCGGAAAGATCATAGGTCTCAGTAAACTTACCAGAGTGTTTGATATTGTAGCCAAAAGATTACAGGTCCAGGAAAGATTGACTTCCATAGTAGCGGATACCATTATGAGAAAACTAAAACCCAGAGGAGTTCTGGTCATTGTAGAAGCCGAACATCTATGTATGAGCATGAGAGGAGTAAAGAAACCTAATACTTTAACGGTGACTTCTGCTGTACGGGGCTTATTTAAAGAAAATCCGGCTTCAAGAGCCGAAGCAATAGCGCTTATAAAAAAAGATAAATAATGTTTTAAGTATATGAAATTTAAAATAAGGACACTTGATATTAAAACCAGGCTGGAAGGCCTGAAGGAGAGCAAAAAGATAGGAGCTACACCTGCCGGTTCCCATATAATGATAGAAAAAATATTTCCAATCTCTTTAAAGATAAGGGGAATAAATCCATTGGGCGCAAACATCTTAAAGCAGGAAATGCTTGCCAGAGGCGGGGATGTCGTTACGTCAAGAAATACGCTTATGGAGGCAGACAGCAGGACAGAGACAAAAGGGAAATCCGATGTTATCATCCAGGGCACGATAAAAACCATTGAAAGTTTGATAAATAAAATTAAGGAACAGCCTTTTGGTCTGAAAGAGTTATCCGGTGAATTAAAAGAATATCTGGACAGATTGAATAAAATCGCAAAAAGAAAAGAACTCGTGGTGGATAAGAAAAAGTTTAATCTGGATGAAGACATACTGATAATGGGGATCTTGAATATTACACCGGATTCTTTCTATGATGGCGGATTTTATTTTGAGAAAGACGAAGCATTAAGAAGAATCGAGACCATGATAAAAGAGGGAGCGGATATAATCGATGTGGGAGGAATGTCAACCAGACCCGGTTCTCTTCCGGTAAGCCCTGAAGAGGAAATTAAAAGGATTATTCCGATAATCGAATATATGAGGAAGAATTACGATATTTTAATATCCGCCGATACTTACAGGTCCGGGGTAGCAAGGAAAGCTATAGATGCTGGAGCGCATATAATAAATGACATAAGCGGTCTTTCCATAGATCCTCAAATGATAAAAGTGATTGCAGAAAGAAATGTTTCGGTGGTTATTATGCACATCAAGGGAACACCTGAGAATATGCAGAAGAATCCGGAATATGAAAATGTAATGGATGAGATTTATGATTATATCGAAGAAAAAACCAGTATGGTAACTGATTCGGGGATAAAACCCGAAAAAATAATAATAGATCCGGGTATTGGATTCGGGAAAACTCTCGAACATAACCTGGAAATTCTTAACAAAATCAAAGAACTTAAAGCACTGGGATATCCTGTGCTAATCGGAGCTTCAAGGAAATCTTTTATTGGAAATGTATTGGATTTGCCGGTAGAAGAGAGACTTGAGGGCAGTATTGCCGTGGCAGTTTATTCTGTTATTAATGGTGTTAATATTTTAAGGGTGCACGATGTTAAGGAAACCGTAAGGGCGGTTAAAGTCGCGAAGTGTATTATCAATGGATTTTAGTAATTTAGAGAAATCGCAATGTTTAAAATAATAATAAAAAAATTTAATTTATTCGGATATCACGGAGTCAAAGAAATAGAAAAGAAGAATGGCCAGAATTTCTGTTACAATATCGAAATTTTATTGAATAAAGATAATTTTTTAAGTGAAGATAAAAATGAGGATTATTTAGAAAATACCCTGAACTACTCTACAGTAATAAAACTTGTAAAGGATATAAATAACAATCGTAGATTCAATCTCCTTGAAACCATGGCTCAAACCATAGCCGATAGGATTTTCGAAATATCTCCACTGGTAGAAAAAGTATCTGTCAGAATAGAGAAAACATCTCCACCCATAAAAGAGAATCTCGAGTCTGTTGGAATCGAATATAAGCGGGATAAAAAAAAGATAGAGTCAAGCAGGAGGAGTAATAAGAAAAGCGGATCAGAAAGTGATAGAGTCGATATTTACATATCACTGGGGTCAAATATTGGAAACAGGGAAGACAATTTGAGGAAAGCTGTCAATTTAATCAACTCAAATCCTGGTATTAGAATAATCAAAGTGTCATCTATATATGAGACAGAACCAATGTATCTCAAGGAGCAAAATTCTTTTTATAACATTGTTTTAAAGGCACGGGTCGATATAAAAGTCAGTCCGTTTGAACTGATGGGATTCTTAAAAGGTATTGAACACGATATGGGAAGGAAAAGATCAGAGAAAAAATATGGTCCCAGAATTATAGATCTGGATTTATTATATTATGGAGAAATGTTTGTGGAATCCTATTTTTTAACCATACCTCACCCAAGAATAGAGGAGAGGAAATTTGTTTTAGTTCCCCTGAGTGAGATAGCTCCTGAGTTTATAGTAAAAGGTGAAAATATAGAGAAATTTATTGAAAAAAGTAATTTCACTGAAAAGGTAGATTTGATAAAAAACTGGCAGCAAAGTTAACTGGTAAATGAAGTCTTGTTAAAATGCACTTTTTTAGTGCCTTTCTTATCTTTATAATTCATTTTCTCTGCTGGTTAATCCATTTTGTTAATTTCCTTGACTTATGAACATATGCTCATTATAATAAATTTGGGCTTATGTCCATAATAAAAAAATTTAGGAGGTGATATTATGCCGGGCTTTGATGGAACAGGACCGTTAGGGCAGGGTCCATTAACCGGAGGAGGCAGAGGTTACTGTATTGCACCGATTAGTTCAGATAAAAATGTAACGACTGGAAATGCAGGGCTACAGGGGTATTCTTTAAGTAGTGATTATCCCTATGGTTTTAATTATAGAAGATCTGCTAATAGCTTATATAATAATTCTTATTATATGCGAAGTGGGATACCCATGTTTCCTCAAAGAAGGTGGAATTATACAGGCAGAGGATATGGAAGATTTTCAAGAATCAACCATGGAAGGGGTATTAGAGGTAGAGGTAGAAAATTCTAAGACACAGTTTTAATTTATAAAGTTATAAAAAATTATTATGTAAAGGAGAGGATATAAATGCCAAGAGGAGATGGAACAGGACCTGCTGGAATGGGTCCAATGACAGGAAGAGCTGCTGGATATTGTGCTGGTTATTCTGCACCCGGATATATGAACCCCTATGGAGGAAGATATGCTGGTGCCGGAAGAGCATTTGGAGGTGGACCTGGTAGAGGAAGAGGATATAGAAATTGGTATAATGCAACAGGTCTTCCCGGAGGGGTTAGATATAATATGGGTTACCCTGCGTGGGGCGGTGTAACAAACTATCCATTCACTCCTGACCTGGAACCTGAACAGGAAAAAGAAATATTAAAAAGCCAATCAGAGGATTTGCAGAAGCAGTTAGGTGAGATAAAGGCGAGAATGGATGAATTATCTAAAGAGCAGAAAGAAAAGTAAGAAGTAGGATTATAAAGATAAAAAAGGATAGGGATACCTCAAGGGTGTTTCTATCCCTTTTTTTAAAAAAGATAAAAAGGTATTTAAATGAACAGTGTAATAAGAGATGAAGAGATTACTAAAAATATGTCCGGGGTAAAAAATAAATTTATGGTTTTCAGCGGAAAGGGTGGCGTAGGGAAATCCACTATTGCGGTAAATCTGGCTTATCGTATTATGTCCAAGGGTTATAAGGTTGGCATTCTTGATATAGACATACATGGACCTGATGTGATAAAGATTATGGGCCTGGAAAAAGAAAAGCTAACCAGTACAAACAAAAAGATAGAACCAATTAAAGCTTTCTCAAATATGAAGGTAATTAGCACTGCTTCTATGTTAGAAAGCGAAGACAGCCCAGTAATCTGGAGAGGACCTATGAAAATGAAATTAATAAGGCAGTTTTTAAGTGATGTTAACTGGGGCGCCATTGATTATATGATTATTGATTCTCCTCCCGGTACTGGTGATGAGCCTCTGAGCATAGCCCAGCTTATGCCTGATCTTAATGGTGGAATTGTGATTACCACTCCACAAAATTTAGCTACCCTGGATGCTAAAAAAAGCATAAGGTTTGCGCAGCAATTAAAATTGCCCTTTATAGGTGTAATAGAGAATATGTCGGGATTTATTTGTCCTCACTGTGGGGAAAGAATTGATATTTTTAAAACTGGTGGCGGACAGAAGATTGCTTTGGAAATGGGTGTTGAATTTATGGGGAGAATTCCATATGATGAGCAGCTCATGAGTTTAAGTGACGATGGAAGATTGTATTTAGAAAATTATAAGAACGGCACGCCTGTCAGTGAAGCATTTAACTACATATCCAACAAAATTATAGGTTTATGTTAATTTTTTATTTTTAGAATAACTGGTTAAGAGGGGAATGATTATTTTTGTTTTACGGACCGGTATTATCAAGAAGGTTTGGTTACTCTCTGGGGATTGATTTAGTCCCCTTTAAGGTATGCGTATATGACTGTTTATACTGCCAGCTTGGAAAGACCACAAATAAGACTGCAGAGAGAAAAAAGTATATGGATATTGATTTTAAAAACTTTGAAACCGAGCTCATAAAAAGAATAAATGATAGTCCCTATATTAACTATATTACTTTTTCAGGTTCAGGCGAGCCAACCCTTAACAGCGATATCGGTAAACTTATTGGTATTGTAAAAGAAAATTCCGATATTCCTGTGGCAGTACTTACAAGTGGAGGTACTCTTGGGTTTGATGATGTTATAGATGATATAAAAGGAGCAGATCTAATAAAGGTTTCTCTGGATGCACCTGACAACAAATTGTTTAAGAAAATTAACCGTCCCTGCAGGACAGTTAATTTTAGTAAGAATATTGCTGGATTAAGAGAATTAATAAAAGTTTTTAATGGAAATATATGGCTGGAGATAATGATACTTAAAGGTGTAAACGACGACATTGTTTCAGCATACAGGTTTAAGCATATATTAGATGATCTGGGGGACGGTATTAAAAAAGTTCATTTAAATACATCGGTTAGATCTCTGGATAAATTTAAGGGCCTTTATAACTTGCAAATACCCGATTTATCAAGATTGAAAGAGATAAAAGATATTCTAGGAAGTAAAACTCAGATAATAGGGAAGATCAATTATAAAAAATATAGCGGAACGCTAATAAAGATTGAAGAAGAAATAATTCAATTACTTAAAAGAAGACCTGCTAGTATAAAAGATATATCATCGTCACTGGGATTAAACCTGAATGAAGTAATTAAAACCATTGATAAATTGTTAAGTGAGGGTGAAATAGGATATAGTATTAATGAGAATATAAAATATTATTTTAAATCAAAGGAGCTAAAAGCATGAAGATTGCGATTTCAACTGATGGAAATAAAGTATCACCTCATTTTGGGAGATGCCCGCAATTTACTATCATAGAGGTTGAAAAAAATAAATTGATTGATAAGAAAGTTGTAGAAAATCCCGGCCACCACCCTGGTTTTCTGCCTCAATACCTGAATAAGATTGGAGCAAGCTGTATAGTAGCCGGAGGGATGGGAATGAGAGCTAAAGAACTTTTCAGCCAGGCAGGCATCGAAGCAGTTCTTGGCGTTGAAGGAGAGATTGATGAAGTTATTAATAAAATCATCGATGGTTCTTTAGAAGAAGGAGAAAGTATCTGCCAGCCAGGCCGGGGTAAAGGATATGGAATCGACAAAACCGAATGCGATCATGAATGAGTATTATCATAATCAATAAATATTGGTTATGGTTGATTTTATAATATTTTTAAAATTTTAATTGTATGGAAAGGAGTGATACTTATGCCAAGAGGAGATGGAACGGGACCTGCAGGCCAGGGACCCGGAACGGGAAGAGGATTGGGCCGTGGAGGCGGAAGAGGTAGAATGGGAGGACAGAGCCTGGGACCAGGCGGGCAGTGCATATGTCCCAGTTGCGGCACTAAGGTCGATCATAAGATTGGAGTCCCATGTGTAGAAATAGTTTGCCCGAAATGCGGCACTAAAATGGTGAGAAGTTAAGATGTCAGCCAGACCTATACTTGATAAGATAGTAAATACTATACCTTTATTTGTCTACTATAAACCGAAGGGCGTCTCGCTTGGAAAATTAGAGGAGATAGTACTAACTCTGGAAGAAATCGAAGCTTTTAATCTAAAAGACAAGGAAGGTCTGGAGCAAGTCGATGCTGCCGGAGAGATGGGTATATCCCGGTCTACTTTTCAGAGGCTTCTAAAGTCTGCCAGAAAAAAAGTTATCACTGCAATTATTGAAGGTAAGGCGATAAAGTTTGAAGGCGGCAACTACATTCCGGATAAAAATATTATAAAGGAAAGGTGCCTTAAAGGTAATTACCACTACCATATTAAAAGGGAAGACTTAAGAGAAGAAAAACAGGAATATAAACTAAGTAAGATAAAGTGTCCCAAATGCAGTAAGAGATTGGTAACATTTGAATAGTTTTTAATTTTTATTGCTAATTTTAAGAAGGAGAAAAGATGAAAGTTGCTATTACTTCCAGTGGCCCTACGCTCCAGTCAAATGTAGATCCCAGATTTGGGAGATGCCCTTATTATATTATTTATGACACTGAAGACGGAAGCTTTAAAGCTGTTGAAAATAAAAGCAGTCTGGCGGCCGGGGGAGCAGGTATTCAGGCAGGACAGAATATTTCTGATATGAAAGTAGAAGCAGTGATTACCGGAAATGTTGGTCCCAATGCGTTTAGAGTTTTATCTGCGGCATCTATAAAGATTTATTCAGGAGCTACCGGAAGTGTTAAAGATGCCATAGATAAGTTTAAGAATGGAGAATACAAGGAGACTGCCGGGCCTGATGTAGAATCACATTTTGGAATGGGTAGAAAGTAATTACGGAAGAAAGTGAGAAGTTGATAATATCGGTTGCCAGTGGTAAAGGCGGGACAGGCAAGACAACGATAGCTGTTAATCTGGCTTTATCGTTAAGCGATGTTCAGCTGCTTGATTGTGATGTAGAAGAGCCTAACTGCCATATTTTTATAAAACCGGTTTTTAAGAGCAGGAACGCTGTTTTTATTCCTGTCCCGGTAGTAAATCAGAATAAATGCGATGGGTGTGGCCGCTGCCAGGAAGTATGCGTGTACAATGCTGTTGTAGTTGTTAATAAAAAGGTTCTTCTATTCCCTGAATTGTGCCATGGCTGTGGTTCATGTACTTATTTTTGTCCGCATAAAGCAATAGAGGAAGAAAAAAAAGAGATAGGTGTTATTGAAATTGGGAAAAATGGTGAGACTCAATTTGTTCATGGTAAGCTTAATATAGGCATGATGATGTCCCCTCCCGTTATAAGAGCGGTAAAAAAACATATTAACAGAAAAAAGACTGTGATTATCGATGCACCTCCCGGGACTTCATGCCCCGTCATTACTGCAATAAAAGATACTGATTTTGTCATTCTTGTTACTGAACCCACACCATTTGGATTGAACGATTTGTCACTGGCTGTAGAAGTAGTACGGAAACTGGGGATTTCATTTGGTGTTATAATCAACCGTTCTGATCTGGGTAACAAAAAAACAGATGAATATTGTGCTGCAGAGAATATACCTGTACTTATGAGAATACCTTTTAATAAAAAAATAGCTGAGATTTACTCCAGGGGTGATTCTATTGTTAAAGCATTGCCGGAATACAGAGGTAAATTCCAGGAATTATATAAAAAAATAGAGCAAAATAAAAATCAGCCAGGAATAAAATAAAATTTAATTTAGCAAGAAAAAGAAATCAATCAAAAAATAACAAAATGAAGCAGATTGTTATTATAAGTGGAAAGGGCGGCACAGGAAAGACAGTTATTGCTGGAGCATTTGCTGCATTGGCAAAAGATAAAGTTATGGCTGACTGTGATGTAGATGCAGCGGATTTGCATTTATTGCTTGATCCTGAAATAAAACAGTCGCATATTTTTAGTAGCGGTGTTACAGCTTTCACGCATAAAGAACTTTGCGAAGGTTGTGGTGCCTGCAGAATAGTATGCAGATTTGATGCCATAAGAGAAGACTTTACTATAGACCCTATTTCCTGTGAGGGGTGTGGATTTTGCAGTTTAGTCTGTCCTCAAAATGCTATAGAGATGAAAATAAACACTTCTGGTAAATGGTTTGTATCAGACACAAGATTTGGTCCGCTGGTTCACGCGAGATTGGGCATTGCCGAGGAAAATTCAGGAAAATTGGTTTCTCTGGTCAGACAAAAAGCAAAAGAAATTGCTGAAGAGAAAAACTACAGGTGGGTTATTATAGATGGTTCCCCGGGTATAGGCTGCCCTGTAATCGCTTCTATATCAGGCGTGGATTGTGCGGTAGTTGTAGTCGAACCCACACTGTCAGGGTTGCATGATGCCGAGAGGGTAGTGGATGTTACCAGACATTTTAATATACCAGTAAAAGTAATAATAAATAAATACGATTTGAATTGTGATATGACTGAAAAGATAGAATGCTGGTCCAAAGATAAAAATATTCAGGTTCTTGGTAAAATAATTTTTGATGAAGCTGTGGTGAAGTCAGTTGTTGAGGGAAAAACAATAATAGAATATTCGAATAATCAGGTTGCAAAGACACTGCGTACCATATGGAGACTTATTGAGGAGGAATTAGAGAGAACAAATTAACTTAAGAAAAATTAATTTAGAGAGATAGATAAAAGCTAGAGGTGGTTATGCCGACATATGAATATATCTGTGAAAGTTGTGGATATAAAATTGAGAAGTTTCAAAATATTAATGATGTTCCCATTAAAGAATGTCCCCGGTGCGGTAAGGAATTGAAAAGAATAATCGGTACCGGTATGGGAGTCATTCTCAAAGGAAAAGGTTTCTACAGCACAGATTACAGAAATAGCAGCTTATCTGGCAGAACCTGCTGTGGAAGAACCGAACGATGTGATAATCCACCCTGTTCGGATGATGGGACCTGCAAGAGATAATGAATATTAATATTGAAAAACTGTTAAATCAAATTGAAATTTATTCTTGATATGTCCGCAGAAGAAATCAAAAAAAAATTACAAAATTTTCATAAAACACATTTCTTGTTTTTATATTTTTAAAGTCCGGGATATTACATTAAGAAATATCATGAAAATTGTCACTGGCTATTAATTGAACAGAAATTATTGAAAGGATAAAAAATGGAAATAAAGATTCTTTTTGACAAGGAAGCATTAGATAGATCTCTGTATAGAGGATGGGGAGTATCTTTCCTGGTTAATGAAACTGTACTTTTCGACACGGGAGAAAACGGTCGATGGCTTTTAAATAATATAAAAAATTTAAAAGTAGATATTAATAAAATAACAACGGTGGTAATCTCACATGATCACTGGGATCACACAGGAGGGCTCTGGGAGCTTTTAAAGAATAGAGAAGGGCTTAAAGTTTATGCGTGCCCTAATTTCAGTTCGAGTTTTAAGAGAAAAGTTGAAAAGTTAAAGGGCAGACTTATAGAAACGGAAAAATTTACTGAAATTACAGAAGATATTTTTATTACAGGTGAGATAGCAGGGGAATATAAAGGAAGATATATGCCCGAGCAGGTTTTAGTTGCAAGAACGGAGAAAGGGCTTACAATAATTACGGGATGTTCCCATCCCGGAATCATAAAGATTGTGGAAAAGGTAAAAAAAGATTTTCCTGATATGAAAATTTATCTCGTGTTTGGGGGATTCCACCTGATAGATAAAAGCAGGCAGGAAGCAAAATTTATAGCAGAGAAGTTTAAGGAGATAGGAATAGAAAAAGTTGGCCCTACTCATTGCACTGGATATGATGCGCAGATGATTTTTAAAGAAATATATGAAGATGATTTTATTTTTATAAAAACAGGACAGACATTAGAAATTTAAAGTAAAATGTAAATCTTGAAGAATTAAATATCAATAAATTAAAAAGGGAGATATGAATATGCCAATTTACAGTTATGTTTGCAAGGATTGTGGGGAAAAATTTGATTTATTTATCGGAATTGGTGGGAAAAATGATGAACTAATTTGTGAAAAGTGTGGGAGTAAAAATATCCAAAAGGCCTTTTCTTCGTTTGGCCTTGGTTCGTCATCTAGCAAAAATAGTGGATCTGATAATTCTTGTCCCACTGGAACCTGTCCATTTAATTAATAAATATATTCTAAGTTTATATTGGGAACGAGTGAATATGACTAAAATGGGATTAATCCCATAATCTTATTATTTATTTAAGCGAGATTAATATAAGGGGGTAGGAGTGATAGGGCAAATAAAAAAACCTATTGAAGAAATTCTTGAATATCTGGACGGGAAAAAAAAGATAGTAATATATGGTTGTGGCGGTTGCGCAACAGTTTTTCATACAGGTGGTGAACCTGAGGTAAAGGAAATGGCAGATATTCTTACTAAAAATGGAAAGGAGGTTTTAGCTGCTATTGCGCCACCTTTTGGAGAGTTTACTTGTTATGCTCCATGGAGCATAAAACGAATGAGCAGTTATAAAAGTCAGATAGAGGCATGTGATGCTGTTCTTATGCTCTGTTGTGGTGATGGTTTGCAGGTGGTACGGGAATATGTTTTAGAGAACGATTTTGGTTTAACCAAATCTATCTATCCGGCAACTAATCCCATAGGACATATGGGTGGAGGTCCCAGCTTGTTCAGGGAGAAATGTATTCAATGTGGAGAATGCGAACTTGGTAAATTAAGTGGTATTTGTCCTATGACCCAATGTGCAAAAGGGCTGCTTAATGGACCATGTGGTGGTACCAGGAAAGATGGAAAATGCGAGGTAAATCCTGATAATGATTGTGCCTGGGTGTTAATATACAAAAGACTAAAAGAGTTAGGGGAACTTGATAAGATGCGGAAAATTATGCCCCCAAAAGATTGGAGTAAAATGCAAAAACCGCGAGAGTTAGAAGTAGAGCCCCTTTCTCTTGAATAATATTTCTCTTAAGTAATTTTTAAAAGTTGAATATCAATGAAGAGGGTCAAAATTAGTAAATACTTTTACTAATTAAATATGTTATTTTTAAATAATAGAAATATAAGATAAACAAAAGTTCATAAATAAAAAACGTAATTTATAATGATAATTTTAAAAAAATTTTTATAAGCAGGGGGAGTAAATGGCTATATCATTTAAAGAAGTATTAAAATCAGACAAATTTATCATAACAGCTGAGATCGGTCCGGTTAAGGGCACCAATGTACAAAAAATGATTGATAATATAGAAATTCTTAAAGATAAAGTTTGTGCATTAAATGTTACAGATAATCAAAGTGCTGTGATGAGATATCCTTCTCTGGGGGCCTGTCTTCTTGTAAAGGAGCAAGGTGCGGAGCCAATATTCCAAATAACCTGTCGTGATAGAAATAGGCTATCTATCCAGGCCGACCTTCTTTTTGCATTTTCCAGAGGTATAGAAAATGTTCTCTGCCTTACCGGAGATTCTCTTAAAATGGGAGATCACCCGGAAGCGAAGCCTGTTTATGATATTGATTCGGTTCAATTAATACAGCTTGTTCATACTTTAAACTCAGGAAAAGATCTTTCTGGTAATAATCTCGATGGGGGAGTTGATTTTTGTATTGGTGCATCTGCTACACCATCTGCAGATCCAGTTGAACCGCAACTTATTAAATATGAGAAAAAATTAAAAGCTGGAATTGATTTTGTTCAAACCCAGGCTGTTTATGATTTGGATGAATTAAAAAGATTTGTAAGCTATAGCAGAAATATCGATAAGAGCGTAAAAATATTAGCAGGAATAGTTCTGTTAGTTAGTGCCGGGATGGCAAAATGGATGAATGAGAATATCCCTGGTATTTTTGTTCCTCAAAATTTAATAGATGAATTGGCCGAAACGCCAAAAGAAGAGGGCTTATCAAAGGGAATAGAGATTGCTGGTAATCTAATAAAAAAAATAAAAAATGAAAAGATATGTGACGGTGTACATATTATGGCTATTGGCAAAGAAGAGAAGGTTCCTGATATACTAAAGGCTGCCGGGATTTTGAAAGTCTAAAAAGACAAAGGTTAAATACTAATCATGCCCAGTAAGATAG
>CAZFEN010000024.1:0-12318 GCA_964517765.1 uncultured Actinomycetota bacterium
ATGCCCATACTGATATGAGTATTAATAAGTATCTCTTTAAAAAGGGATTTGAATAGTTAGTTAATGGTATGGAAAAATCTGACTTGTTACCCTATTTTTAGAAAACTATATATTTTTTTATCTTCTTTCTGTAATCTAAATAAACCTTTCTTTGTTATTTCTGAAATTATTTTTTCTCTTTCCAAATGATGATCACTGACCGATAAAATCCCTTCAGGTTTTAACACCCTGTATAATTCTTCCAATACTTGAACTTTATTGTCCAGGTCATGGTAAACATCAAAAAGCAGGATCACATCTATAGAGTTGTCAGAAAGATTTGTTTTACAATCCGATAGAATTTCTTCTATATTATCAAATCTGTTTTTAAAAGCGATTTTTTTTACCCTATCTATTGCCAGAGGATTAATATCCAGTGCAAAGACTTTCCCATTACTACCGATCAACCTGGAAGCACTAAAAGAATAACCTCCAGGTCCGCACCCAAAATCAAGCACATGATATCCCTGTTTTATATCTAACTCTTTTAATATATTTATAGGTGGATTTAAAAAATCCCTGATTTTAAATCCAAAAGACATAAGCTTAAAATTTAGATCTATGTTTTTTCTATCCATTATATTAATTTTCCCCCTACCTATTGTTTTACTCCTTTTATAATTATTCCCATAAGATTGCAGCTAACTGTAGAGTTTTTCAAAGCCGTGCCACCTAAAATAGATTGAATCTCTTTTAGTGTGTAAGATGCATTAATTGATGTTATAAGACCTGATCTTATTTCTTTTGGTTTAGCCAGTGCTTTCATAAACCACTTTATAAAAAAGTTCATATCCCTTCGCATGTCACTTATAAAATAAATCCCCTGTGGTTTTAGGACCCGGAAGATTTCATTAAATATCTTTTCAGGTTGAGACCATTCATGCAGAGAACCATTTGTAAAAACACCATCAAAGGTATTATCACTAAATGGCATATTTCTGGCGTCTCCTATCACATAATTAGCTCTGGCACTCAATCCATATTCCTCTGCATTTTTTTCAGCCAATTTGATCATATTGGCACTGATTTCAGCACCTTTTAACCGGGTACCTTCGGTTTTCTTTAACCACTCAAGTCCAAGATAGCCGGGGCCCGGGCCAATTTCAAGTGATAGGCCTTTATTTATGCCGGTTGCAATAATTAGATTTGTCTCCAGCCAGCCCCTATCTCTCATCCCCTTTAAGAAACTGTCATATATTTCAACCTCCAGCTCATCCTGTATTCCGCTATCAGTTTCTACAATTCTTTCTTTAACCATTTTCTCTCCTTTTTTTAAAACTTCCTACTCCTTCTAAAATTTTAATAGCTATGCTTTTCATAATGTCCGCTTTTACAATAGCGATACCTTTATCTTCATCTCCAAGAACAAGCAGGCTGTCTCCTGTATTAATATTAAATTTCTCTCTTGCTTCTTTTGGAATAACAATTTGACCTTTTTCGCCAACTTTTACAGTTCCGTACATATACTTACCTTTTTTTATTTCCATATTATCCTAATTTTCTAAATAGTTATACTTTTCATACTTATTATACTTATTAGAAAAGTTATGTCAAGAGATATATTACTCTACATTTTTAAAACTTTTACATTAAGATAATAAGCCGAGATGATAATTAATGAAAATAGGAATTGTTATAAGTACAAATAAAGCAGAATCTATTCTAACATTCGGTTAAAATGACGTCTAAAGCCATTATACTTAATATAATTCTTCTTATAATATTTTACGCAGGATTACTTTACATGCTACTGCGAAGTCTATTCGAATGGAGGCCCTTTGTCATATGCATCATTATTATAACCTGCTTTTTCCCAATAACCTCTGAAATCTTCATTGGATGATAACTCGATACGGGTAACCCATTTTGCCCATTTATAACCGAATTTTTCTTTTGCCACTACCTGGAAAGGAAAACCTCTATCGTCAGGCAGGGTAATATCATTTAACTTAAAAGCAATCAGGATACTATTGTCCCGTATATAGTCAAGGTCCAGTGAAGTATAACCTTCATCAGGGACATCTGCAGTATAAAAAATAGCAATTTTTGCCTCAGGCTGAATCCCTGCATCCTCAAAAATCGAATTTAACTGTGGACCTGTCCACTTGGCGATGAAATTCCAGCCTTCGACACAATTAAGATTCATCAGCCATGATTCCTGGGGATACTCCAATAACTCATCATAAGTAAGAGTCAGAGGGTTATCCACAAGACCATCTACTGTCAGAGTGTATGTATCCCTGTCCAGAATCTGCGTCCCGGACAGAGCATTGTTAAGCTGGTCTTTAATTGGTGTTAGGCTCGTTCCCTGAAATTCCGTAGCCTCAACTTCTCCGTTGGGTATAAACTCCTCAGGCTCACCTTCTTTACCGCATCCGGATATTAAAAAGACTGCCAGTGCGGTAATTATAAGTAGCGATATCCATAATATTTTTAATTTTTTCATCATATCCTCCTTTTGCAATGGGTATTTTACCACAATAAAAATAAAAAATTCATCTTTACTGAAGAAAGTAATTTTTGTTTTTTTATATTGTAATAAGAAAAAATAGGATTATAATTAATGAGATTTTCGGTACTTTATTATAAATATCAAGAGGGCGTATTTTGGATAAAACACCCGGTCAACGGCAAAATTTATTAATCAGTTTACCTTTTTTAAAAAATGGAGGTAAACAAAAAAGCACCTGTTCTCCTGTTTTAGCTGATTTCCTGGTATAGCTTTTTAACCTCCATTTTGAAAAAAGTTTAGAATGGAGGTCTCAATGGATAGGATATCATATTTCTCATCAATCAATTCTATAGCCCCACTTTCTGACCTTCATAAAAAAATATTTTTTAAAAAGATGCCGCATCGCATTTATTTTTAACATGGAGAGGAGGAACCCAAAATGTTAAGCTATGAAGAACATGATATGGTTGAAAAAATCAATGAGCTTATCGAAAAAAAAGATTGGAAAGAAATAATAAAGAAACTTGCAGATCTTCCCTCTTCTGATATCGCTTATATATTGGAAAACTCCGGCAAAGAAACGGAACTGCTGCTGTTCCGTCTTCTCCCCAGAGAAAAGGCAGCAAAAGTCTTCTCCGAACTTGAAGTGGATGAACAGGAATCGATTTTACGAAATATCGGAAACGAAAAAGTAAAACAGATAATCCTTGAACTGCCGCCGGATGATAGAACTGAGATTTTCGGAGATCTTCCGGGAAATGTCACGCAGAAGCTGCTTAATATTCTTCCGCCGGTTGAACGTAAAGAAGCCCTGTCACTCCTGTGTTACTCGGAGGACAGCGTGGGAAGGATAATGACCCCGGAATATATAGCAGTCAGACCAACCTGGACCATAGAAAAAGCTCTGGATCATATAAGAGAACTGGGTAAAGACGCCGAAACTATAAACATGGTTTATGTCGTTGACGATAAATGGCATCTCGTGGATAGCCTGCCCATCAGGAAATTTATTCTGGGAAATCCTGTAAAAAATGTGGAATCCATTATGGATTATAAATTTATTTCCATATCCGCAGATAAGGATCAGGAAGAAGCGGCAAAGAAAATGAAAAATTATAATCTTGTGGCACTGCCGGTAGTTGATAAAGAGGGAGTATTGATAGGTATAGTCACAATCGATGATGTCCTGGATGTATTGGAAGAAGAAACCACGGAAGACTTCCACAAGGGCGCTGCCGTTTCCCCGGTCGGTATAAACTATACAACGGCATCACCCTGGATGCTTTATACAAAAAGAGTCGTATGGCTGGCAATACTTCTCGTCACCGGATTCATCTCCTCTACGATAGTTGCACGTTTCCAGCTCACTCTCGAATCGGTTATTGCTCTCGCTTTTTTTATACCGGTTCTAATAGATACCGGAGGTAATACTTCGACACAATCGGCAACTCTTATTATCCGTGCAATATCGACCGGCGACCTCACTCTGCGAAAATGGTTTTCCGTTGTAAAAAAGGAACTGCTGGTGGGCCTTCTTCTTGGTTTATCAGTTGGAGCTGTCTTTTTCCTGAGAGGTGTCATTTTCAAGGATGGTATTCCGCTGGCACTGACTCTGGGACTTTCCACTCTTAGTATAATAATAGTAGCTAATCTTATAGGCGCGATACTCCCAATAATCCTTACAAGAGCAAGATTGGACCCGGCAATAATAAGCAGCCCCCTTCTAACAACAATAATCGATGCACTGGGACTTTTAATTTATTTTTACATTGCACGTCTTATTTTCAAACTTTGAAATCGACCTTTATTCTGGTCCCATTTTCCAGAGATTTCTCGATTGCCTCAAGGATTTGAAGGTCATCCAGAGCTCTTTCCGTTGTATAGTAGGGTTTTGAGTTTGATTCGAGGCAATTACTGAAATCTTTCCACATATTGTAAGTAGGATCTTCATCCTTTAGTTTGATGATATCTTTCCTGCCACTATTTTCTTCTACTGTGATTTCCGATCCCTCTTCAAAGAATGCCAGACCCTTTGTCCCTCTTATAATAAAATAGTTCCTTTTCCCGTTAAGGTAATACGAATTACTGAAAACACCAATTGAATTGTTCCCATATCCAAAAACCATGGATTGGTAATCATAATCCCCATACCCGTCCTGCCTGTATTTGATTCCTGCCGCATAAACAGTCCGGGGCTTACCAAAAATTTTAGAAAGTGCTGCAATTTCATGGATACCGCCGTCCAAAAGCATTCCGAGGGGATATTTCGGATTGATCCTCCACTCCGTGTTCCCATAATCTTCTTCTGTGCCTTCTTTGTACCCTATGTAATCATGGAAGACTTTTTCAAACACAAGGACATCTCCAAGCCTGCCCGAATTTATTACTTTCAGTATTTCATCGGTAAAGTTTTTATAAACAAACTGTTCCAGAATGAAAACCCGCTTACCTGTCTCTTTCTCTCGCCTGACCAGCTCCTTTGCGTCTTTTACATTTGAAGCCATAGGCTTTTCCATGAATACATCTTTACCCGCATCGAGAGCAGCACTGGCAATTACCGGATTTAATGGTATGGGGGTGAGTATTACCACAGCATCTATAAACGGTTCCCTGAGCAGTGCTTTATAATCTTTATAAAAAGGCATCACCGGGTATTCTTTGTTTATCTTGTTTTTGCTTTTTTCGCTTGTGGCGCAGAATGCAGCCACTTCAAATTTATCTTCTAATTTTTTTAAAACCGGCTTGTGTGCCCATTCCCATATGAGACCGGGCCCTACTATGCCAAGACGAATTTTATTCATATTGTCGCTCCTCTATAATTGATAAATATTGGTCCGGTATAAAACCTTTCACCTTTTTATTATATAATAAGCAACAAAACAATCCATAGCGTTAAAAAAAATGAAAATCTGGAAATTATATTATAGTTTTAAAAGAGGTCTAATTAAAATCCTGGGTAAGGGATATGATCTTATTAAAATCTACATCAGAATAGCAGTCTTTGAATACCTCATAGTAATAGACTTCTTCTTTGTTTCTTAATTTTACATTACCAGGCAGTCTTCTTTTTTTTATGAATTCTTGATCAGTTATTATAGTGTTAATTTTACCCTCGAGGTTATTTTCTATTCCGGAACCCTCCCAGAATTTGTCTTTTCCCCTCCAGGCAATATTTTCAGGTAAATATCTGGCGGCTAATTTCCGCAGTATATATTTTCCTGTATTTTTATCTTTTCTTACCTTTTTATCGGGATGTATCCTTAAGACAAAATCAAGCAACCTTTCATCTAACATGGGGAGCTTTATATTAACACCATAAGCATTTGCTACTCTGTCAACCCTTTGTAATGCAGTATTGTGAAGTGCGCCTATAGCTTTTATTATTTCTTGCTGAATTAACTTTGAGGAATTAAATTCTAAAAAGTAATTATATCCGCCAAAGAGTTCATCTCCGCCTTCACCTGAAAAGATAATATCGGAAGAAGCTGAAATCTTTGAAACAATTATATTACCCAGTGAACTTCTGACCAGCGGAGCATCAAAAGACTCCAAACAATATATAACTCTGGGAATATCCAAAAAAAGTTCATCTATATTCAGCTTGTACTCTGTATGTATGGTTCCAAGATATTTTGCAACTTCTCTTGCTGATATAAGGTCCGGTGAATTTTCAAATCCAACCGAATAGGTATATACATTGTCAGTAAATTCTTTCAAAAGAGCTGTAACTATACTTGAATCAAGCCCACCGCTTAACCACACCCCAAAATTTAAACTACTGTTGGATATTCTCCTATCCACCGCTTCCAGGAGGCAATTTTCCAGTCTATCTTCCAATTCTCCTTCCTCCTGATTTTCCAACAGAGAAAAATTATCGGTATCGATCTTTTTTATTGTTTTCGGGCTTTCAAAATTTAACATGCAGGATCCTGGAAGCAGTTCGTAAATATCTCTACTGAAACCAATCAATGATTTAATTTCCGAAGCAAACATTAAAACTCCATTGGCTTTAAAATAATAAAGAGGTTTTTTACCAATAACGTCCCTGCTTATATATATATTACCGTCTGCATCTGCCAGGATTATAATAAAAGAGCCCTTAAACTCTCTGAATATCTTTCTCCCTATAATGTTAAACATAAGGTTTATTTTATTGATATCAGAAATTAATTTAGAATTTCCCTGCAGATTATATTTTAAAAATAAATTATCCAGATTATAAATTTTTCCATCCAGTAAAATTACTTTTCTCCCAATCCGGTTCTTCTGTTTATAATCGGCATTAATTCCAATATAATTTCCACAAATATTATAAACTCTTCTTTTTCTACCCCTGTGTGATATTTTATCAAGAAGAATATTTATTCTTTCTCTGTTCTTTCTATTTTTTTCTAAACTGATAATACCTGCCAGTCCACTCATTTTTTAATCAACTCCAATAGTGCTTATTTCTAATGATATCTAATATTTATAAATAGGAATTAATCAATAAATTGCCTATTTAAGCAAAAGCTCTTTTTACCCTAACAGATTTCAGCTAACATTTCAAGGC
The DNA here is from genome assembly GCA_964517765.1 of uncultured Actinomycetota bacterium. GTDB lineage: Bacteria > Actinomycetota > Humimicrobiia > Humimicrobiales > Humimicrobiaceae > Hydromicrobium. The sequence goes on from CAZFEN010000024.1 coordinate 7,044, forward strand.
AGTAGAAATGAGGAACTGTACTAATATATTCGACAATAATAGAGAACCTGACTGATTTATTATAGATTCAATCTTCTCTTGATTTCGGGAACCTTCTCCCTGGCAGCCTCCACTCCTCTTTGAATAATCTGGCTTCCGTGCATCAAGTCAAAGAAACCGAAGTCTCCCACTTCGGGTTCTATCACTAAATCTGCGAGTTTAAGATAATTTTTGGTAATTTCACTATTCATGATATTAAAACTGGTATCAATTATGTTGTTGACCGAAAGCCTTACCGCGCCCTTCCTCTTTAACCGGGGCATCTTTTTTTGATCGCGAAATTTTCGTCTCCCGGTTTCAACATCATTCTTTATTTCAATGGGTAGGATTTCCCCGGTTGTTCTGAAATCTCCTTTATTCTCCAAAAAAAATTTACTATATTTTTCTCTGTCTTTATCAAATCGAATAGACGAGGCTATGATGAAATTAACATCCTTTGTTTTTATGGATTCGGTGGGCAGTGGTTCTATCAATCCTCCGTCTACAAGAATACGATTGTCCATTAATACAGCAGAAAAAAAGCCGGGGATAGAAATGGAGGCCCTGACCGCATCGACTAATTTTCCTTCGGATAATACCACTTTTTCTCCTTTAATCAAGTCAGCTGCAACACAGCAAAAAGGTATCCTGCAGTCTTTAAAAGTCTTGTTTCCGAGGAATTTCCTGAGCACATTCTCGACTCTGCGGCCATTTATAATGCCGTTTTGAGACAATACCAGATCGGAGAAAAGCAAGAAGCTTCTCCAGTTCATGGATTTTACAAAGGATTTAATCTCTTCGAGATTTACCCCGGAACAATAAAATGCCCCGATAATAGCCCCCATGCTTGTACCGGCTACTGCGTTAAGTTTGACTCCAAGTGTCTCCAGCACTTCCAGAACTCCGATATGGGAAAGTGCCCTTGCCGCTCCTCCACTCAATGCTATTCCGATTTTTCTTTTTCTTCTAAAAATACTCAAATAATAATCCTCCTTTCATATTCTCCGAGGATAAAAATAATTTTTATTACCGATTTTTAGAATTAGTATTTACTGTAAATTATACTATTTTAGTATTCTTATCACCACGACCTTACTGTCTGCTCGATTTACAATAAGAACATTGTAGGATAAAATCTCTTTAGTTTTTAACCATGATTTAATTTGATGAAAAGTAAAATTGTAAAAATTATTATTTTCTTTATATCCGTGGTTCTGGTTTTCCCGGTTATTTTTGCCGTACAGGGATGCGAAGACAGGGACGCTGAGACTTCCGAAACAGAATCTACAGAAGAAACAGCAGAGCAGGAGTCTGAAAGCGGAGAGAGCAGCGAGGAGCAGGATATAAACGATATAGATGGTACCGCGAATGATGACAAAGAAGCTACCGGTGTTTCTCCACGGGAAGGCGCCGATTCCGATAGGCAAAAAACCGGCACTGATGATACCGATACGGAAACCACGGATATTTCAGAATTAAGATTATTTTTTACCCAGGCCATGGAATACCTTGATAAGGACTCTTACCTTATTGCAGAATTTTATTTAAATAAGATAAAAGACGACTACAAGTTGCTCCAGGACCATATTTATTATTATATGGCAAAGATCCTCCTTGCACAGGAAAAATATTATCAGGCAGAAGAATATTATTTAAAAATAATAAAAAATTATCCTGACAGTATCTGGGCAGATGAAGCCGGCATTGACTACGCGAGTATATTTTTTACTAAGGAAGACTATATAACTGCCGAGAGTGAACATAAAAATTTTCTTTCCAGCTTCCCTGATTCCTCCTATGTACCATTATGTTTATTTCAGTTAGCTGTAAGCCAGGAAATGAATGGGAAAAAAGATCTTGCTGCCGAAAATTATAAAGAAATTTGGTTGAAATACCCCCTCAACGAATATTCGGAAATTGCTTGGGAGAGTTTGAATAGACTTGTAGAAGAAGACTCTATCGAACCATTTGTACCCACAGCATATCAGATCTATAACAGGGGAGATATTTTTTTCAGTAATTCACAATACAACAGTGCCCTGGATGAGTTTAACAGGATACTGCAGGGAGATTACGTAAATAACCTGTCCCAGGATCTTTATAGTAAGACATTATATAAAATAGGCAGGTGTTATCTCAATATGGGCGAATACAGCAAGGCAAGAGATTACCTGCTCCAGTCCTATCAAAAGTACCAAACAGGTTCCGTAGCAGATGACAGTCTTTATTATCTGGGGAGGGCTCTTACCAATCTGGACCAGGATGCGGATGCCATTTCATATTATCAGAAACTTATACAAACTTTCCCGGCAAGCATTTACAGTGACGATGCTCTTTACAGGACAGGCAGGATATATTCATTGAATGATGATTTTGCCAATGCCGCCATTTATTTCCAGAGAGTACCGAATGAATATCCAAATGGAGATAAACTTGCCGATGCATTATGGGAACTCGGCTGGATACAATATAAATCAGCAGATTATAATTCTGCTAAAAATACTTTTTCCAATTATGCGTCTTCATTCAAAGGCACTCAATTTGAAGAAAAGGGACTATTCTGGCAGGCTAAATGCTTCCAGAAGCTTGGAGATAACATTACGGCAGCAGGTTTATATCAAAGAATTGTAAATTTAAATTCCTATTCTTATTATACTTTTAAGTCTAATGAGATGCTGAAGGAAATGAATAAAGAGGCTCAGATCAAAGAAATAAACACCGGATTAAATCCCGAAAATCCCGGGATTGCATATATGCTCCCTGATATATATTCTATACTGGAGGGAGACAGCCACATTGAAAGCGGCGAGGTAAATCATATAAATAAGGCTATCGAGTTTCTTAAACTCGAATTTTTTAACAGCGCATCGCTCGAAATAGAAGCAGGAAGCAGTGAAATAGAAGAAAATCCGACAAGCATCCTTGAGATTGCTACTCTTTTTTTAAAATCAAAAGATTATTCAAATTCATATAAAATTATTCATAAAAATTTCAAACTGTTAAAATCTGAGCTGAACGAGCCTTATAAAGATTATTTTTACTATCTGTATTATCCCTATAGCTATAAAGAGATTGTCCAGAAATACAGCAGCCAGTATAACCTTGATCCACTATTTACTCTGGCTGTAATGAAGCAGGAAAGCATGTTTGATTCTGGTATTGCTTCTCCCAGTAACGCACAGGGACTTATGCAGATCTGGCCGCCTACAGGAGAATATATTGCCAGTCAGATAGGAATTTCAAATTACAATGTCAATATGCTTCTTGATCCTGATACAAATACAAGGATGGGTACATTTTATCTAAGACAGCAGCTTGATAGTTTCGGCCAGAATGAGTATGAATACTGCCTTGGTGCTTATAATAAAGGACCTGGTAACATGAGTAACTGGATATCTCAAAGAGGTAATAAGGATATCGACGAATTTATAGAAAGTATTTCTAATATAGAAGCAAGAGATTATATAAAAATAGTATTAGGAAATTATCATTTTTATCAGATGTTATATGAATAAGAATATCAGGATTTACCAATCACAAAGATTGCATTTAACGCTAGCAGATTGGGAAGGCACCTTATGATATCCTTACTTCCAAGGTAGTGTGTCTTTATTATATTTATTCCCTTTTCCTTACAATAACTCTTAAAATCTTTTATGCTCAGGAAGTGCACATTCGGTGATTCATACCAGTTGTATGGAAGAGATGGAGTGACCGGTGCCCTCCCCCTGAAAAAAAGACTAAAGCGGGACCGGATATATGCAAAATTTGGAAATCCTACTATTACTTTTCTTCCGACTCTTAGCGATTCCCTGAGCACAAACTCTATCTTCTTGGTTTCCTGCATGCTCTGATTCAATATGACATAATCAAAAGAATCATCCGGATATTCTCCCAGTCCCCCCTCTAAATCTCCGTGAAATACACTCAATCCTTTCTCCACACATTCATAGATGGCTTTTTCTCTTAATTCTATACCCTGCGCCTTTACTTTTTTCTCCCTGACGAGAAGATTCAAAAGTTCCCCGCTGCCGCATCCGAGATCGAGTACCCTTGAACCTGTTTCCACAATATCAAATATGATCCGGTGATCCGGTTTTATTATCTCATTATTTATTTTTTGCATTATCATACACCCTGTTTAAAAAATGACTGACTAAACGGGTTTCTTCCGCAAACTCAAGAAGAAAAGCATCATGACCATAGTTTGAATTAATTTCACAATAAGTAACATCCAGACGTCTTGTCTTAAGCATTCTAACAATCTCTCTGGACTGGTATAAAGGATACAGCCAATCGGATTTAAAGGCTATGACCAGAAACCTGGTATCGATTTTTGTGCCAGCCGGTAAAAATTTATCTGCTGACGACAGGTCAAAATAATCCAGCGCTTTTGTAATATAGAGATAGGAGTTTGCGTCAAATCTTTTGACAAAACTGTCTCCCCTGTAATGCAAATAGCCCTCTACTTCAAATTCAGGTTTGAATGAAAAATTATAACTGCTGTTTTTAAGCTTCCTTGAAAATTTATTTTCCATCGATTCATCGCTCATATAAGTTATGTGCCCGATCATACGCGCCAGAGCCAGCCCTCTTTCAGGTTGAGTGCTGCCGTAATAATTGCCGCCCTTCCAATCGGGGTCGGACATTACCGCCTGTCTTCCCACTTCATTGAGTGCGATCTGCTGCGGTGAATGTTTCAATGTCGTGGCTATGGGTATGGCAGATAAAATCCTCTCCGGGTAGGAAGAAACCCACTGCAGGACCTGCATTCCTCCCATTGAACCTCCCACCACAGAAAGCAGCCTGCCTATTCCCAGATAGTCGAGTAAATATTTCTGGGCATTGACCATATCGGATATTGTAATAAGTGGAAAGTCGAGTCCGTAAGGTCTACCTGTTTTTTCGTTCAACGAAGATGGTCCTGTGCTTCCTTTGCATCCTCCGATAACATTGGAACATATAATAAAATACTTTTCGGTATCAAAGGCTTTACCCGGACCTATCATATCGTTCCACCATCCCGGTTTTTTCCCCCCTTCATGAAATCCTGCAGCATGAGCATCTCCGGACAGCGCATGCAGGACCATGACCGCATTGTCCCTGTTTTCATTCAACCCGCCATATGTCTCATATGCAATTGTAATCGGACCCAATTTTTCCCCGGATTCCAGCATCATCTCATCCGGAGATCCGGCAAAATTAAAATATTTAGTTTCGACTATTTCCGCTGCATTTTTCATATTAATCCACCTGT
>CAZFEN010000024.1:12418-16484 GCA_964517765.1 uncultured Actinomycetota bacterium
GCCCATAAAGCGGCTCCGCTGGATATACCTACCAGAATTCCTTCCTCTTTTGCAATTCTCCTGGCAATGACACCCGCATCTTCATTTGATACCTTTATGATTTCATCGATTATGTTTGTATTCAATACTTCAGGAACAAACCCTGCTCCAATTCCCTGTATCTTATGAGGACCCGGACTTCCTCCTGAAAGAACAGGAGAATCTGCCGGTTCTACTGCAACTATCCTGACCGATGGTTTTCTCTTTTTTAATACTTCTCCTACGCCGGTAATAGTTCCCCCGGTACCTATCCCAGCAATAAATACATCAACGCTCCCATCAGTATCGGCCCATATCTCTTCGGCAGTCGTTTTTCTGTGTATTTCAGGATTTGCGGCATTCCTAAATTGCTGCGGCATAAAACTATTGTTAGTATCTCTCTGAATTTTCTCCGCTTCTTCCACTGCTCCTTTCATTCCTTTTGATCCATCCGTCAGGACAAGTTCGGCTCCTAATATTTTAAGAAGCTGCCTTCGTTCCAGGCTCATCGTATCCGGCATGGTCAGGATCAATCTATATCCCCTCGAAGCACATACAAAAGCCAGCGAAATACCGGTATTTCCACTCGTGGACTCTACGATAACCGTATCTTTATTTATCAAACCTTCATTTTCTGCAGCATTAATCATAGAGACCCCAGTCCTATCTTTGATACTTGAAAGAGGATTGAATGATTCCAGCTTTGCCAGAATAGTCGCATTGAAACCTTTTGTCAGGTTATTTATTCTTACGAGCGGGGTGTTCCCAATAGTTTTTGCGATATCTTCATATATTTTTGACATTTTAGTTCTCCTCTCAATTTATAAATAAGATACTTTACCTTCAAAACATCGATAAAAGGACATCCTGCTATTTCTGGGATTTCTTTAATGCCTGCTCGATATCGGTAATAATATCATCAATATTTTCAAGACCTATTGATAGCCTTATAAAATCTGCTGTTACACCGGTAGCGATTTGTTCTTCCTCCGAAAGCTGCTGATGTGTGGTTGTCGCAGGATGTATGGCAAGCGTTTTTGCATCACCAATATTGGCAAGATGGGAAATCAGTTCCAGTGAATCTATGAATTTTTTACCTGATTCTGCTCCGCCTTTTATTCCAAATCCTAAAATAGCTCCCGCACCTTTTTTTAAATACTTTTCAACTTTTGATTTTTCCGGACTCGATTTGAGACCGGGATAACTGACCCAGTTAACCAGCGGATTTGATTCAAGGAATTCCGCTACCGCCAGAGCATTCTCACTATGTTTTATCATCCTCAGAGGCAGGGTCTCAAGACCCTGCAAGAATAAGAATGAATTAAACGGTGAGAGAGCCGGGCCAAGATCTCTGAGTAAAATGACTCTTGCTTTCAAAATATAAGCAATATTTCCAACAGGCTTGAATGCCTCAACAAATTTCATCCCATGATAAGCAGGTTCCGGATCCGTTATCAGAGGGAATTTCCCATTTTCCCAGTTGAATTTGCCGGAATCCACAACGATACCGCCAATCGATGTCCCATGGCCTCCGATAAATTTTGTTGCAGAATAAACTGTTATATCCACTCCATAATCAAATGGCCTCAGGATATAAGGAGAGACGGTATTATCCAATATCAATGGTATGCCATTGTCATGCGCTACTTTTGAAAGTTTTTCCAAATCCGTTATATCAAGCTTTGGATTTCCTATGGATTCTGCATAAATTGCTTTTGTCTTTTCATTAATGGCATTTTTAAAACCATCAAGGTCGGAAGATTTTACAAAATTGACTTTTATACCAAGCCTTTTAAGTGTGTAATGGAAAAGATTGTAAGTCCCGCCATACAGATTATCGGCAGAGACTATTTCATCTCCGGCTTGAGCTATATTAAGAACTGCCAGCGTTTCCGCTGCCTGACCGCTTGAGACAGCAAGAGCTCCCACTCCGCCATCAAGAGCAGCGATTCTTTTTTCCAGTACATCATTTGTGGGATTCATTATACGGCTGTAAATATTGCCAAATTCCTTTAATGCAAAAAGATTTGCAGCGTGTTCCGTATTCTTAAACTGAAAAGAAGTAGTTTGATATATAGGAACAGCTCTGGCTCCGGTAGCAGGATCTGGTTCCTGGCCTCCATGGAGCGCAAGCGTTTCAGGTTTTAATTTTGAATCGATTCTACTCATTATATTTTCCCTTTCCTATAAATTTCACATTTGTAATTCTCTAAAAACTTTTTTATATTTCCTAAAATAATATTTATAAAAAGAACCGGCTGACATCTGTATAATTCAAATGCTGTACATCATCCTGTCATCTCTTCTTTCCATGCACATTTTTGCAAGATCGCCGAGGGTATATGAACTTAAAACTTCCGATATTTTATCTCCTATTTCGGTCCAGATATCCCTGGTCACACAGGTAGATACTCTGTCACAGACAGAGGGATTATTAACACAGTCGATCAGACTCAGATCTCCTTCCAGAATCTCCACAATTTCCTTAAGTTTGATTTCGGAAGGTGGTTTGCTTAAAATATACCCGCTGTGCGCCCCGCTGTAGGTATTTACCAGACCTCTACTTTTCAGAGGTATTATGATCTGACTCAAATATTTCTCAGAAACATCTATATTTTTAGAAATTTCTTTAAGCAGCATTGGACCTTTTTTATAGCTTAAGGCTATCTCTACCATTAATCTTAATCCATATCTTGCTCTCGTGGATATTCTCATCTCACTCTTCCGCTTTGTTTATAATTTATTAATACTATTAATATTATTCGATAAGTAGCATTGTATTGATAAAAAAATTAATGTCAAGAACAAAATAAGAAATAAGAATTTTTAGGGGGAAGAAATCTTTTTTATTTTACCGGATTATTTAGTTTGACTGGTGCAAACTTTTATATTGTTTTCAATCAAGATCTCTTCGGTTCTTGAAATATCGGCAACACTTAAAACAATCCTGGACCCTGAAATAACATATACGTAATCTATATTTATACTTCCCTTTGCCAGAATATCAAGAATTTCATAAAGTGCGCCTGGCTTATCCTGAATCTCAACACAGATTACATCAGCCTGGTGAGTGGTGAAGCCGGATTCTTTGAGTAACTTTCGTGCCGATTCTACATCCGATACCATTAATCGCAGGATTGCATAATCCCTTGCCTCAGTTGTAGAAAATCCCTGCAAATTTATATCACGTTCCTTTAAAATTTTTGCAACTTCTGCCAACCGGCCCGTTTGATTTTCCAGAAAGACTGTCAGTTGTTTTATAGGCATTTCCCTCTCCCATGACTCATATTTATTGATATTTAAACAAGGAATTTCTAATTTTTATTATATTACAATAATTCTGCAATACTTTCCACTTTAAAAAAATGTTTACCCTCTTAATTTTATTCGTCTTTTAATATAATATATCAGGGTATGGAAGAAAGAATCAGAAAAAAACAATATATTAGAAACATAAGCTATGAGTATTTTATTTATATAGTTGCGGTCATAGCCATAGTACAGCTACTCGCCCTGAGAGCATTTTACACAGAAGAAGTATCCGATCTGCCTGAAAAATTATTTTCTTCTGCAGTAGATTTCCCTATTTCCGAATTGACCCTTGATATAACTTCCAGGAATTCGGAATCCGAACTTACCGAAGGTGAAGAAACTGCTGTGACCGAAGAAATTCCGGAGGCAGAGGCAGAAGAAAACGAGATAGAAACGAGAACTCAGAACCTTACCGATATCCAGAAGAATATTGTTTTAAAGTCGATGGAAATGCTTGATAGAGACATAGAATATGGATACCAGCTTTATCCCGATACAGGTTACCCCAGCACTAATGTATGGGTCTCCACTGATGTAATTTCCATGACATATAATGAATGCGGAATCGATCTTTTGGAACTGATATATCAGGATATGGTCGAACATAAAGAAGATTACCCCATGGATAAAACAGGCAGAAAGACACCGATAAAGCATATTGATTCCAGAGATGTCGTTTTCCAGGAAAAATTTTTTAACCGTAATGCCCTGACCACACTTCCCCATGAATATGACC
>CAZFEN010000025.1:0-16153 GCA_964517765.1 uncultured Actinomycetota bacterium
ACAATATTATTGATAATAAAATTAATCAGAAACAGCCCCAGAATTGCGGTTATGATATATTGGTATATTATGAATGTATTCATTTAAGAAAAATTATAAATTAGAATTATTATAAATTAGAATTGTTACACAATCTTAAGGTATGCAATTATAAATTACAAGTAAATCAATATAATTGATATAATTAAAAAGTATCATTTAATGAATATAGACTTAAGTTTTTTAAAATGGATTCGTTTAATTTTCCAAAAAACTTTCTTTTGGGATCGGCGACATCTGCTTTTCAGATAGAGGGTGCCGGCGAGACCGAATGGAAAAACTTCACGGGAGCCGATGGTACAAAACTTGATGTCGCAATAGATCATTACCGCAAATATAAAGAAGATCTCAGGTATATACTATACCTGGGGAATGCTTATAGGTTCAGCATGGATTGGTCAAGGCTGCAGAAAGAGGCTTTTGCTCCTCTGGATAATACAGCCGCAGCCCATTACAAGGAAATATTCGAGACCCTTAAGAAAGAAAATAAAAAAACCATGCTGGTCCTGAATCATTTTTCTAATCCCTTATGGCTGACAGGGATCGGAGGATGGACAGCCCGCCAGTCCGTAGAGATTTATTTTGATTATGTAAAAAAAGTGCTCGAAATATTTTCGGATTATATTGATTATATCAATACATTCAATGAACCCGGTGCATATGCAACCATGGCCTATATTCTAAAAGAATTTCCTCCTAAAAGATTCAATCCTCTCCTTAGAAACAAAGTTCTAAAAAATATGTGTAAGGCACATGGAATAGTATATGATTACATCAAAGAAAATTATCCGCATATAAATGTGGGTATATCTCATGCAAATATGTTCCTGCAGCCTTTAAGAAAAAAATCTTTATGGCAGAATTTATTAATGTGGTTCATGGATTATCTTATGTTTGAGCATGTTCATGAAATGTTCGTAAAAGAGGGCAAGGTCGATTATATAGGGTTCAGCTATTATGGAAGAATACTTATATCGAAATCTGTGATTATAGCGTACGAAGACAGGGGCAGAAAGTTTCTGGAAAGCATGGGCCTCAAGCATGATGATATGTGGGAGATCTATCCGCCCGGTATCTATGAACTTATTAAAAAATTTCATAATAAATACAAGAAACCCATAATCATCACCGAAAATGGGACCTGTACGAATAATGATGATTTAAGGGTAGAGAGTATTTACGGTCATCTGTATCAAATAAAAAGAGCCATAGATGAAGGGATGGATGTCAGAGGTTATTTCCACTGGTCGACCTTCGATAATTACGAACTTGCGCACGGACCATCCAGAAGATTTGGTCTTGTATCGGTTGATTATAATTCGCCCGGCATGGAGAGAAAGATAAAAAGATCCGGAGAATATTATCACAAGATCTCAAGTTCCAATCAATTGCTGAAATATTGACAAATATCAAAGTATTTTTTCTTTGAAAGCAATAAAAAAGCATATAAATCATTTGAAGCCATTTTATAATTATTATATTATTGCAGGAGTAAAATCGATTTTTTTAGATTTATTTTTTTAAATAGATATAAGGAGTATTTATTTTGGCAAGATTAAGTACAGGAAAAATAGTGGGCATTGTTATTCTTTGTGTTTTTGTATTATTTATATTCTCTGCAGGTTGTTTTTTAATTGGCCTATTTAGCAGGAGTTTTGGCAGCACTACCTATGGCGCGGGCGATTCTGTTTATGAGATAAGACTGGAAGGTGTTATTTCAGCGGAACAATATTCGGGGTTGTTAGGCGGGGAAACGGTCACTCCCGAATATATAATCGGCCAGCTGGATGCAGCGGAAAAAAATCCCGGTGTAAAGGCTATTCTGATAAGAGTGAACAGTCCGGGCGGAAGTCCTTCTGCTTCTCAGGAAATATATGAAGAAATCATGAAGATGGAAAAACCGGTTGTAGTATCGGTCAGTGAGACCTGTGCCTCCGGAGCATATTATATATCAAGCGCCGCGGATAGGATAATTGCAAACAGATCTTCGTCGGTTGGCAGTATCGGAGTAATAATGCAGATTCCCAATTACGAGGATCTTTATGAAAAACTTGGAATAAAATATACCACCATAAAACAGGGTAAATATAAAGACATAGGAAGTTCCGACCGGCCCATCACTGAGGAGGAAAAGAAATTACTTGAGGCCCAGGTAAAAGAGATTTACCGGCAATTTATATCCGATGTTGCCGAAGCGAGGGATATGGAGATAAGCAAAGTGGAGGAACTTGCAACAGGATGGGTTTTTCTGGGGACAGAAGCGCTTGACCTCGGTTTAATCGATGGTATCGGTAATTATAAAGATGCCATAGGTATAGCTGCGGAACTTGGCGGAATAGAAGGGGAACCGGTTGTCATAAGACAGGAAACCAGTTATTCTCTTATGGATATGATTCTGGGTTATTTTACCGATTCGGTTGCCAGGAAGATATTCTGACATATTTTTAAAGGAATAAAAAATTTGACAGCAGGTCTCATATAATATATTTATAATTACAGGATAACAGGTTTTAGGGGCTTTAAAGCTATTTAAATATGATCGATAATATCATTAATCAAATAAAAAAAACTGAGAAAAAAGCAAACGAAATTATTGCCTCGTCCAAAAAGAAATATACCGGCATTATAGAGGAAGCATACATGGATGCAGGAGAAATCATAAAAGGAGCCGATGAAGAGGTAAAAACCATGCTTTTGGAGGCAGACGTAAAGGCAAAAAAAGAAGCAGCCGCTGAGGCTGTAAAACTGGAAAAAGATTTTAGCCAGAGGATAGTAGAAATAAAGAATCTTTCCGAAGCTAACCGGGAGAATACTATCAGAAAAATAATTCAGAGGATTTTAGATTAATGGCAGTTGCTAGACTAAATAAACTTTTTATTGTGACACATAAATCCGATACGGAAGCCGTTCTTAAAAAATTACAAAAAACTCAAATTGCTGTCGAACTAAAACCGTATACGGGTAAGATCGATTTGGAGATTCCTCCCTCCGATACGACCTCTGAGCACAATACCAGAGTTAAAAAAGCTCTGGATATTCTTAATGATTCCGAGGATAAAAAATTAAAGAAGATTGCATCGCGGGCCGGAAAAATGATAATAGGAAAAACGGAATATGAAAGCATTCTTGAGAGTGAAAATTTCGAAGAGATTACAGACGATATTTTAAAAATCCAGGAAGAAATTGAAAGTCTGGATACAAGGATCACGGATTCGAGGCTAAAAATCAACAAATTAAGTTTTTGGTCCTGCTACCAAAGTAGGCTCGAGGACATAGCCAGTGGTGATACCTATACTATAAAATTGGGAATATTGAGATATGAAAGAAATAAGTTCGAAGATGTCATAAAAAACCTCGATAAAAATAATATTTCATATGAAAGATTATCCGAAGGCGGAGATGCAAGCTGCGTAATCCTTGCCTATCATAACCAGTTCAGGAAAAATGCTGAAGAGTACCTTGCCAGTATTACTTTCGAGGAATCCGATATAACAGGTTATACCGGTACCATAAAGGAGAATATTGAAAAGATTAAAAAGGGAATTGATCTTGATGAACATAGAAAAAAACAACTACGCTCAGAAATAAAGAAAATATCCGGAGAATATAAAAAACCATTGACGGTTTATCTTGATTACATCGAAAATAACCTGGAAATAGAAAGAGCTCTGGAATCAGGATTTTCTACTGATTCCGTATCTTTTCATACCGCATGGGTAAAGCAGACGGATAAGAAACAAATTATTTCTATAATCAAGGATTTTAAAGCTGCAAGAGTAGTAGAAATTCAAGCTGATAAAGATGAAAATATTCCTATAATTCTTGAAAATAAACCATTATTTAAACCTTTCGAGATGATAGTGGAGCTATATGGTGTTCCGAGATATTTCGAGATCGATCCTACTCCGTTTATTTCGTTATTCTTTGCTTTATTCTTCGGTCTTTGCTTAACGGATGCAGGATATGGATTTATAATTGCAGCACTTGCATTGATTTTGGCTTTCAGGATGAAAAAAATGAAAAAATTTCTTATGCTGATTTTCATGGGAGCGATTTTTGCAATATTTGCAGGAACAATTTTTAATGGATGGTTTGGCGATTTGCCTTCTCATCTGGGTGTCGGCGATTTTTTCTCAAGATTTGCAATTCTGGGAGATCCAATCAACTCCAATGAAGGATCCATGAATTTTTTTAGATTGGCATTGTCTCTGGGAGTCATCCATGTTTTTTTTGGCCTTTTCATTAGATTTTTTGATAACCTGAAAAGAAAAAATTGGGGAGGGGCATTTCTGGATGGACTTCCCTGGATAGTTATAATATCATCTCTTATCATAATGTTTCTTTCGTCCGGTATGGCAGTAAGCATGCAGCTGGTCTCGGAACCTATATTTCAGGCCGGCATATCAAAAATCCTTATATGGCCCATGCTGGTCAGCGGGCTGATCATAATTTTCTTTGGGGCAAGAAGTGAAAAAAGCTGGGGATTCAGGATATTCATAGGATTTTTGAATCTTACAATAGTCGGTGGGGTTACTTCCTATTTAGGTGATTTTCTTTCATATCTGAGACTTATGGCACTGGGAATGGTGACGGCAGGTATTGGCGTGGCTATTAACAGAATAGCATTTAAGTTTGTTTCGATTCCGGTTATCGGAATTGTCCTTTTGATTATAGTTTTTATATTCGGGCATATCTTTAATATAGGAATCAATGTTCTTGGTGGTTTCGTTCATACGATGAGGCTTCAATATGTAGAATTCTTTCCGAAATTTTATGTAGGCGGCGGAAGGCCATTTGAAGCTTTAAAGGATGAACATAAATATATAACAATAGTAGATTGACAATAGGAGGAAAAATGTCGGATTCATCACTTGGTATGGTAATGGCGACGTTTGGCGCGGGGCTCGCAGTTATTTTGTCCGGAATTGGTTCATCTGTGGGAATTGGTTATCCTGCCAGAGCAGCCGCTGGAGTCCTTTCGGAAGATCCCACACGTTTTGGGAGTATGTTCTTGCTTGTGGTGCTTCCGGGAACACAGGGTTTTTATGGAATAGTCGCTGCTTTTTTGATAATCGGAAAAATTTCCAGCATTGAAACTCTGGCACAGGGAATGCAGTTGTTCTTTGCGGCTCTACCTGTAGGATTTGCAGGACTGGTTTCAGGTATATATCAGGGTAAAGTTTGTGCAGCCGGTATCAATCTGGTGGCTAAAAGGGCCAAAGAAGCTATGAAGGGAGTTATATTTGCAGCACTGGTAGAAACCTATGCTGTACTTGGTCTCCTTATAACTTTCTTCCTTAATAATTTGGTCCAGTTTTAGCAGGGTAAAGTTATGGCAGAATTAGATAATGTTTCGAAAAAAGTTCTGGATGATGCCCGGAAAGAAAGGGATAAAATATTGGAAGAGGCCCGCGGGAAAGCTCATGCAATAATAGAGGAAGCCGAAAAAAAGGCAAAAGACATACGCCGGGACGGAAAACTGGCAGCATTGGAGAAATATAAGGAAATCCTGAATATTGAATTATCCAGGGCAAAATCCGAAATAAATCAGAAGATTCTTATGTATAGAATAGGTCTTATCGAGGATGTTATTATTCAGGTCAGGAAAAGGCTTGAAGACTTTGATAAGAAAGATTATGAAAAATTCTTTAAGAAAATACTTGGAGAATTGAATGTTGATGGAGGCTTCTATCAAATTGGAAGCGAAGAAACAAATATCGATGACAAGATGATCGAATCTATCGGGAATTTGAAGAGAGCAAACGAAAAACCTGACTTTAAAAAAGGCATCAGGATAACAAAAGGGAAAGCAGAATACAATATAACTCCTGAAAGTTTTATTGATGCGAATATCGATGATATAAAGATGGATACGGCAACGTATCTGTTTGGTAAGGAGAAGTAATAATTGGTACGGATCGATTATGATATAAGCGATGACAGCTATTATCTTTTCACATGCGCTGAGCTAAAGAAAAGAGAAACGGAATTTCTGGATGAGAGTAGAATTGAAAGATTGCTGAGGTCCGGGGGAACGGATGAGTTTATCAAAACATTGAGGGATACGATTTATTCCAGGTATTTAAATGATATAGAAAATTCTGGAAGTTTTGAAAGAGTTATTCTCAGAGAGTATGGCAATACTGTCAAATTCCTTAATGAGAGGCTAAGGGATGAGCATAAACCGGTGATCGGGATCCTTTTCCTTGAAGAGCACATGCATAATTTAAAAGTAGTTATTAAGTCGATCATTCTTAATATGGATCTGGAGAATCTTTTCGTTCCCATATTAGATTCATATCAAACTCTAAGAAACGCTGCATCGACAGGAAATTATAAAGAGATTGACCCGTTGATTTCGGAAGTATTTAGTTTTGAGGCAGGACTTGCAGAAGTACAAAAAAATTACCGGTTAATGGAACTTGAAATTGAAAAATTTTATTTAAGGAAAATATTCGATACTGCCAAAAAATTAAAAAGACAATTTATTATCGATTATTTAAGACATGTCATTGACATATACAATATTAAAAACATTTGCAGGAATAAATATCTCGCAGAAGATTTGAATTTTGATAATTTTATATATGAAAATGGATTTATGCCAAAAAAGTCATTGAAAAGATTTGAGGTTGAACCCCTTGATTTTTTTGTAAGGGAAATGGAAAAGACGGATTATGCAGATATGGTGACAAAAGGAATACGTGCCCTCAATTCCGAGAAGACATTTTCTTCCTTTGAAAAGAATGAGGACGAGTTCTATATGGTTTTTTTTGATCCTCTGACATTTACAGTTTCAAATCTTGAAAAAGTTTTCCAATTTTTTTTGAGAAAAAAAACCGAACTAAGGTATCTGAATATTATATATACCGGTGTTCTTTACGGTATCGATAAAGAAAAAATAAGAAATAGAGTAAAGGTTTAAATGGACATTAAGGTTGCTGCATTTGGAGAAAAAGACATTATATCTATATTCAAAGCGGCTGGTATTGATACTTTCTCTGTAAACGGCGATATCGATAAAATTTCAGAAACAGAAGAAAGATTAAGGCAGATCGTATCGGAAGGTTACGGAATTATTTTTATGACGGAAACTATTGCTGCTAAACTGGATGATTTAGTCAGGGAATATGCAAACGAAACATTGCCTTCCATAGTGGTGATTCCCGGATTGGGGAAAAGAAACAATTATGCCGTTAAAAATTTAAGAAGAGCAATAATAAAAGCCGTGGGGGCGGATATTATGGCCGAAGAGAGAAATAGGAGCGAGTAAATGGATGATATAGGGAAAATCGTCAAGGTAGCGGGTCCACTGGTTGTAGCCGGAAATATGGCAGGTTCCAAAATGTTCGATGTTGTCTATGTTTCCGATAAAAGATTGATGGGAGAGATAATAGAATTCAACGGGGACCTTGCTTCGATACAGGTTTATGAGGAAACAGGAGGCATTGGAGTCGGTGAACCGGTGTATCCTACCGGCGGACCGCTCATGGTGGAACTTGGGCCGGGTCTGCTGCAATCTATTTATGATGGTATCCAGAGGCCTCTTGATGAAATTTATAAAAATACCGGGAATTTTATCGCAAGAGGCGTCTCGGCTGCGGCACTCCGCAGGGAACGTAAATGGAAATTCGAACCAATGGTAAAAAAAGGTGATATGGTAAGCGGTGGTGATTTCCTCGGATTTGTCAATGAGACTGAAATAGTAAGGCATTATATCATGGTTCCACCCGGAATAGCCGGAGAGATCAAATCAATAGAAAAAGGCGAGTTTACAGTCGAAAACACTGTAGCAATCATAAAGGATGCAAACGACGATAAGGAAATCACGATGATACAGAGATGGCCGGTCAGAGAACCCAGGCCATATATTAATAAGATCAGTCCGGATATGCCATTATTCACCGGTCAGAGAGTAATAGATATGTTTTTTCCCATTGCCAGAGGCGGCACAGCATGTATTCCGGGACCATTTGGTTCGGGTAAAACCGTTATCCAGCATCAGCTTGCCAAGTGGGTCAATGCCGAAATCATAGTTTATATAGGTTGCGGTGAAAGAGGCAATGAAATGACGGAGGTCCTTATGGAATTCCCCGAACTTACTGATCCGAGATCTGATGTCCCTTTGATGAAAAGGACAGTGCTTATTGCCAATACTTCGAATATGCCTGTTGCGGCCAGGGAAGCATCTGTTTACACAGGAATAACAATAGCGGAATATTTCAGGGATATGGGATATTCGGTCGCATTAATGGCTGATTCGACTTCAAGATGGGCGGAAGCAATGAGGGAGATCTCCGGAAGATTGGAAGAAATGCCGGGAGAAGAAGGATATCCGGCATATCTCGGAGCGAGAATTGCTTCATTTTACGAAAGAGCAGGTATGATAGTTTGTCTATCGAGCGGTAGGGAAAGGCAGGGGGCTCTTTCTGTCATTGGTGCCGTATCTCCTCCCGGGGGCGATCTTTCCGATCCGGTGGTTCAGGCAACACTAAGGGTAGTCAAGGTCTTCTGGTCACTTGAGGACCGTCTTGCTTACGCAAGACATTTCCCGGCAATATCATGGCTCTCTTCTTACTCTCTTTATAACGAAAATATAAGGGATTATGTCACTAAAAATGTAAAGGAAGATTATTTCGACCTTCAGGCGGAAGCAATGAGAATTCTTGAAAAGGAATCGGAGCTGGAAGAAATCGTCCGCCTTGTGGGGGTCGATGCCCTGTCCGGACCGGACAGATTGATCTTGCTTACGGCCAGAATGTTAAGAGAGGATTTTTTGCACCAGATAGCTTATCATGAAGTGGATACGTACACGCCTATAGAAAAACAATATAAGATGATAGATACAATCATATATTTCTATAATCAGGCAGATAATTACTTGAAAATGAATATTGAAATCAAAGCCATAGAGAATATGAAGATCAGAGATAAGATAGCGAGGATGAAATATATCAAAAATGAGAAAATAAGCAGTATCGATAAAATCAAGGAAGATATTGACAGAGAATTTTCTTCTATGACAGAGGAGTAAAGATGTTAAAAGAATATAAAAGTATAGCGAATATCTCCGGACCCCTGCTGCTCGTGGAAGGTGTCGAAGGAGTAAAATATGAAGAACTTGTTGATATAAAGCTTGATAATGGAAGTATTAGAAGTGGGAAAGTGCTTGAGGTCGATAGAGATAAGGCACTGGTCCAGGTATTCGAAGGTACTTCCGGGATAGACTCGAGGAATACAAGAATCAGTTTTTTAGGCAAAGGTATACAAATGTACGTATCTCCCGATATACTCGGTAAAGTTTTTAATGGTCTTGGGAAACCAAAAACAGAAAAGGATAAGATCATCCCTGAAAAAAGTCTGGACATAAACGGGGCACCGATCAATCCTTTTGCGAGGGATTATCCCAATGAATTTATTCAGACCGGTCTATCCGCCATAGATGGTCTAAATACACTGGTGAGAGGTCAGAAGCTGCCCATATTCTCAGGATCTGGTCTTCCTCACAACCGGATAGCTGCACAAATTGCAAGACAGGCCATGGTTTTGACTGAGAAGGAAGAATTTGCAGTAGTATTCATAGCCATAGGAATCACTTTTGAGGAATCAGAATATTTCATAAGTGATTTCAGGAAAACCGGCGCCATAGGTAGATCGGTCCTTGTCCTGAATCTTGCTAACGATCCTGCCATAGAAAGGATTGCAACTCCGAGGGTAGGTCTTACCTGTGCCGAATATCTTGCATTCGAAAAAGATATGCATGTACTTGTGATTCTTACCGACATGACCAATTACTGCGAGGCATTAAAAGAAGTATCGGCTGCAAGAAAAGAAATTCCCGGAAGAAGGGGTTATCCGGGATATCTCTATACCGACCTTGCAACTATTTATGAAAGAGCAGGCAGGATAAAAGGAAAGAAAGGTTCTATAACCCAGATTCCGATACTTACCATGCCCGAAGACGATAAAACTCATCCTATTCCCGACCTTACGGGGTATATAACCGAAGGTCAGATCATACTTTCAAGATCACTCTATAAGAAAAAATTATCCCCTCCGATAGACGTACTGCCGTCGCTTTCCAGACTCAAGGATAAAGGAATAGGCCAGGGAAAAACAAGAGAGGATCATATGGATATGTTTAATCAATTGTATGCAGCATATGCCAGAGGGAAAGAAGTGGAAGAACTTGCGGTAATACTGGGAGAAGCGGCACTGACCGATATGGATAAGCTATATCTCAGGTTTGCCGAAAGATTTGAAAAGGAGTATATCTCTCAGGGTGAACATGAGAATAGAAGCATAGACCGGACACTTGATCTGGGATGGAAACTGCTCACGATATTTCCAAGGGAAGAATTAAAGAGAATAAGAACGGAATATCTGGATACATACCTCGAAAAATTTAAAACTGAAAAAGAAGAAGGCTAAAGGACATAAATGCTAACAAATGTAAATGCGACCAGGATGGAACTTCTCCGGCTAAAAAAGAGATTGAATCTTGCCCTGAGGGGACACAAACTGCTTAAAGATAAAAGAGATGAACTGATGAGACAATTACTGGCGGTAATTGATGAAGTCAAAGTACTGAGACTCTCGATAGAAAGGAAGTTCCAGGCCATACTGGAAAAATTCGTACTTGCAAAGGCCGGCATGGGTCCATACAGTACGGAACAGTCATTACTGCTGACCGCAAAGAAAATTTCAGTATCAGGCAGCAGGAGAAACATAATAAGTGTCAATGTACCTGTATATATTAGAGAGGTAAGCGGCAGTATAATTCCTTATGGTTACATGAATACCTCCGGTGAGATGGACATCGCTCTTACCGATTTTGAGAAATTCCTAGGTGATCTTCTGGATCTTGCAGAAAAGGAAAAATCCGTACAGCTTATGGCAGTGGAGATGGAAGAAACCAGAAGAAGGGTCAATGCCCTTGAGTATAAATTAATACCGAGTATAAGCGAGACCATAAAATTCATTACAATGAAATTGGAAGAGAATGAGCGTTCAAATATCGTAAGGCTAATGAAAGTAAAAGATATTGTAAGAAGCCACTGATCTTTATCCTTTTCTATCTATCCCTTTGTATAAACCGGAAAATCCTCTGCGAGACTTTTCACTTTTTTACCGATTTCTTTAAGTTTTGTATTATTTTCTCTGTTTTTAAGAGCTGATGAAATAAGTTCCCCGATTTTATACATTTCTTCAACACCCATTCCCTGTGTGGTAACTGCAGGGGTACCGATTCTTATGCCGCTGGCTATTGTCGGAGCCAGTTTATCAAAGGGAATCACATTTAAATTGACTATTATACCGACAGATGTAAGGATTCCTACGGCATCGCGACCCGTAAGTCCCTTGCCGGTCAGATCTACAACAAAAAGATGATTATCGGTTCCGCCTGATACTATTCTAAAGCCTTCATTTTTCATATACCCACACAGGGCTTTTGAATTCTCGATGATACGTCTGCTGTAATCTTTAAAGGAGTCCTTTAAAGCTTCCCTGAAAGCTACAGCCTTGGCAGCAATGATATGCATCATGGGACCCCCCTGAACACCGGGGAAAACCGACCTGTCTATTAGCGCAGCATATTTTTTATCGGCAATGATCAGTCCGCCTCTTGGACCTCTTAATGTTTTGTGAGTGGTGGCAGTGGTAAAATCTGCCACACTTACTGAACTGGGGTGAAAACCTGACACCATAAGTCCTGCGATATGGGCAGTATCAGCCATCAGGTAAGAACCCACTTCATCGGCAATTTCCCGGAACTTTGTAAAATCGATTATTCTTGAATAGGAGCTCGCTCCGCATATTATTAATTTGGGCATGATGGTCTTTGCCAGATCCCTTACATTTTCATAATTTATCATTTCCGTTTCCGGGTCTACACTGTATTTATGTATCTCGTAATATCTGCCGCTTAAATTTTGTTTATGTCCGTGAGAAAGGTGACCGCCGTCTCTTAGATTCATACTCAGGATTTTATCCCCGCAGTTTAAAATACCTAAAAATATTGCAAGATTGGCGCTTACTCCGCTGTGAGGTTGAACATTGCTGTAATCGGAACCAAATAATTTGTTGGCCCTTCCTATGGCCAACTTCTCAGCTTCGTCAACATTCTCGCACCCTGCATAATATCTGCAGCCGGGGTAGCCCTCGGCATATTTATTAGTAAGTACGGATCCCATGGTCCTTATGACTTCCTGCGAAGTGAAATTTTCGGAAGCTATAAGAATAATCTGACTCTTTTGTCTTTCTAATTCTTTTTCTATTATCTTTTTTATCTCGATATCTACTTCTGCACTCAGGGTATGATTTTCGTGTTTTTTAAGATTGGTCATTACAGGTCCGGTTCCTTTCTTCGATTTCCATTATTTGATTGACTCTTCGAATATGGCGCTCTTCATGACTCAAAGGCGTATTTATAAAAGTCTTTGCTATTTCGATACATTGATCCAGTGATAAGAATCTTTCTCCGAGGCATAATATATTTGCACTGTTGTGGTTACGGGCCAGTTTTGCAGTTTCTTCATTCCAGCAGACAGCGGATCTTATACCTTTTATTTTATTGGCCACTATATCCATTCCAATTCCGGACCCGCATACAAGTATTCCAATATCGGCCTGTCCGCAGGCAACGATTTTTGCACCTTTTTCCGCAAAATCGGGGTAATCTACGCTTTTGGTGCTGTCGGTGCCGATATCCTGTACAGTGTGCCCCATGGAACCAATCAACTTGATAAGTGCAGACTTATAATTATAGCCTGCATGATCCGCAGCTATTACTATTTTCATAAAATAACTTCTTTCTTTATAGTTTTTAAGGATTCATCTACTATAATACCAAAATTTATGATCCCCGAACTCTTTAATATTATATTCCAATTGAACGGATATTCAAAAATTTATTTAAGGGTTTTTTATTTCAAAAAACTATTTTTACCGCACCTTCTCTTACCAGAAAAGGAGTCTTGCCGGTCACATTGACGATGGTTGATTCAATACCCGTAAGAGAAGAAGTATTTTCCACTATCAGGTCCGCCTGTTCTCTGATTTCAAGGGGTATGTCCTCTATTTTTTTTGGATATATCTTTATTCCGGAAATAGTTGCGCTTGTAGATGTAATTGGGCCGCATATGCTTATTATTTCCCTTAGAAATCCTGTATCAGCCAGCCTGATTGCAATATTAGGGCTGCCGCCTGTGATAAAACTTTCAAGAGAATTGTTTTTTTTGAAAATCAATGTAAGGGATTTTGGACCTTTTATATCCCAGAATTTTTTTATTATTTTTCCTGCGGCAGGATTTATATCCGAAACCAGTTTTTTTAAATCTTCCAGTCTTGAAATGAGTATTATGAAAGGCTGATTTTTATTTCTTTTTTTTATTTTATGAATTTTATCAATTGAATCTCTTCTATCGTATTTGCAGCTTAATCCATAAACAGTGCCGGTGGGCAGGATCACTATTTTTCCTTCTGTTAAAAGTCTGGCAATTTTCTCCGCAAAATTTTTATTGATTTTATCCGATTCGTTAATTTTTAAAGTCTCCATAAAGAATAAAAACTATCATTTTTTTTAAGTATATAATATTTTTTATATAAAAAAAAATTATGGATTTCGCTAAACAAACCATTCATAAAATACTTGGCATTTTACCTGATAAGCTTTAGTATATTTAGAGAACCATCTCAAGCAGGATAACGAGTGGAAGTAAATTATTATTGATTAAAAAGTATATTAAAAAATGGTGATTACCCGGCCGACATGGGATGAATATTTTGCAGCGATTACAAAGCAGGTAGCGACAAGATCGACGTGTCTCAGGAGGAAAGTCGGCGCTATAATCGTCAAGGATAAAAGAATTCTTACTACGGGCTATAATGGCGCCCCGATGAGAGTAAAAAATTGTATTGAAATCGGGATGTGCCTCCGGGAAGAGATGGGGGTACCTTCGGGTGAAAGACACGAAATTTGCCGCGGCCTGCATGCCGAGCAAAATGCGATCCTTCAATCGGCTTATTACGGGGTACAGATAAGAGATTCGGTCATTTACTCAACGAATCAACCCTGTGCACTTTGTGCCAAAATGATAATAAACTCCGGAATTAGAAAGATATATTATTTCGAAGATTACCCCGATCCTCTTGCAATAGAGCTGCTTGTCGAAGCGGGAGTCGAACTGGTAAGACTGGATTTTTAACAAAATGACTCTTATTTTTTAATTCATCTTTATTTGTTATAATAGCGTTTACTTTTTATCAAGGAGATTTTTTTTGTTTTTATGGAAAAATTCATTATAAATGGCGGGAAAATTCTATCCGGCAAAGTAAAAATAAGCGGTGCAAAGAATTCTGCATTAAAATTGATGGCCGCATCGATTCTTGCCGACAGTAAGACTACTTTAAGAAACGTACCGGGAATAGAAGATGTAAACACTATGGTGGATGTACTCAGGACCCTTGGAACCAGTGTAAATGTGGATACGGAAAATAGGGTAATCGAAATCGATCCGAAGGGTATTGATTGCTATGAAGCGCCTTATGAACTCGTAAGAAAGATGCGGGCTTCCATACTGGTTGCGGGGCCGCTTTTGAGCAAGTTTGGAGAGGTCAAGGTTGCTGTCCCGGGAGGGTGTAATATTGGTTCGAGACAGATAGATCTTCACCTTAAAAGCTTTGAAGATATGGGTGCGAAATATTTTGTGGAACATGGATATATTAATTGCCGTATTGATAACGATAAATCCGGTACCAGGCTTTCCGGCAATGTTATAAATCTCGATTTTCCATCGAGGGGAGCCACTGAAAATATAATAATGGCAGCATGTCTCGCAAGCGGTGAAACAACTATCAACAATGCAGCAAGGGAACCGGAGATATCCGATCTTACCTCCTTTTTAAACTCGATGGGCGCAGAAATACAGGGATCCGGTACTGATCACATTGTAATAAATGGTGTCAGGAATCTTAAGGGAACAGATTATGAAGTAATGCCGGACAGCATTGAAGCAGGCACTTTTATAACTGCAGCAGGTTTATGCGGCGATAAAATAGAAATCGAAAATGCGAGGTGGAAAAATCTTGAAGTATTTTATCTTAAATTAAAGGAAATCGGTGTAAATATTTCTATTATCGATGAAAATAATATAAGGATAGATAAATCTCAAAAAGCATACAAACCTGTCAACATCAGCACTCTTCCGTTTCCCGGTTTCCCTACGGATTTACAGCCAATAATAACGGTACTGCTTACTACTACCCCCGGTATCTCCATAGTGACCGAGAATGTATTCGAAAACAGATTTATGTATGTAGATGAATTGAATAGAATGGGGGCAAATATAAAGATCGACGGTCACCGTGCCGTAATAAAAGGAGTCGGGAAATTATCAGGAGCGCCCGTAAGATCATTCGATCTCCGTGCCGGAGCAGCAATGGTTCTGGCAGGACTGGCCGCAGAAGGATCTACGGAGGTAAGCGATATAAATCACATAAGAAGAGGTTATGAAGATTTTGAAGAAAAATTATGCAGCATAGGTGCAGATATAAGAAAAACAAATTAGATAAAAAACAAAAAGTTTATTTTAGGAGTTTACCACTTGAGATTTTTTAGGATTAAAAGAGATAAAAACAGGGCAGAAAAAAAGAATAAAAAAAGTACAGACAGCAAAAAACGAAGAGGGTTCAAGAAATTACCTCTGTATGCAAGGATAATCATAATTATCGTCTCTTCCATTATTTTTATAGGAGCCGTCGGAACAGCCGGTTTCTTTATTTACATCGATTCAATGAACAGGGCCATAAATTCGGGTACGAATACCGAAATCGAGAACATACTTTCTCCTATAGAATCCCCGGAGGAACCTGTGACCATCCTTGTACTGGGGCGGGATACCAGAGATGCTGAAAATGATGCAGGCAGGGCCGATATCATAATGCTTTTTCATCTGGATCCTGAGGAAAATACGGGCAGCCTTCTTTCGATTCCAAGAGATACCCTTGTAGAAATACCCGGCCATGGCGAAGATAAAATAAACGCTGCTTATGCATATGGCGGGGAAGAGCTTATGATAAGAACGATTAATTCTTTTCTGGGAGCGGAAATAAA
>CAZFEN010000026.1:0-1565 GCA_964517765.1 uncultured Actinomycetota bacterium
ATATCACAATTCATCATGATTATTAAATGGAAAACAATAGAATTTAAATTAAATTTAATGTATATTTACATAAAATAATTATCGACAGTCTGAATATTTACTTACAAATATTTGAGCAAACTATTTTAATCTAATGGAAACTAGAGACTTATATAAGGAATTAGAAAGTAAAAAGAAAAAAATCGCTGTAATAGGTCTTGGTTATGTTGGACTGCCTCTTCTTATAGCATTCAGTAAACACTTCCAGGTAATTGGTTTTGATACAAACAACGAAAAACTAAATGATCTAAAAAATGGTATAGACGAAAACAAAGAGATTGAGGTTGATGAACTATCCTCACTGAATTGTGTTTTAACCAGTAATGTCAATGAACTAAAAAATGTAAATTTCTTCATTATAGCGGTCCCCACACCTATAGATAATTATAAAAATCCTGATTTAAGTCATATTGAAAAAGCAACCATACTGGTTGGGCAAAATATACCTGAAGGTTCCATAGTAGTATATGAGTCTACGGTCTATCCAGGTGTAACCGAAGAATTCTGCATACCTCTTCTGGAAAAAGAGTCGGGGCTTAAGAATAGAAAAGATTTTTATGTAGGTTACTCTCCTGAAAGAATTAATCCCGGGGATAAGGGGCACTCCCTGAAAAATATAATCAAGGTTGTTTCCGCGCAAACTGAAAGTTCTCTGGATATTATAAGTAAAGTCTATGGTAAAATAGTAAAAGCCGGAATCTTTAGAGCAAAAAGCATAAAAGTAGCTGAAGCAGCAAAGGTGATTGAAAACACACAGAGAGATATAAATGTTGCCCTTATAAATGAACTTGCCATATTATTTTCCAAGCTTCGAATTGATACAAAAGAAGTCCTTGAAGCCGCCAGTACCAAATGGAATTTTTTACATTTTACACCTGGCCTGGTAGGAGGACACTGCATTGGAGTTGATCCTTACTATTTATCTTTTAAAGCAAGGGAAATTAATTATTATCCTGATATGATAAATGCCGGTAGGAAAATAAATGATAACATGGGCTTTTTCGTCGGGGAACAAATACTGGAGACATTGTTAAAAAATCATCATAAACATATAAATTTTAAGGTTGTATTATTTGGGATTTCCTTCAAGGAGAACGTAGCGGATTCAAGAAACTCAAGAGTAATCGATATTTATAATTACCTGGTACAACATAACATCGATGTTCAAATCTTTGATCCGATAGTAAATACAAAGGAAGTTAAGAAATACTACGGAATCGATCTTATTAAGTTTGAAGAAGTAAATAATATAGACGCCGCTATATTTTGTGTAGCGCACAATTGCTTTAAAGAAATAGACCTTTTGAAATTAAAATCAAAAATGGCCGGGGACAATCCATTTATATTTGATATAAAGTGGATATTTAATAGAGAAAGTATTGAAAAACTGGGATATAGATACTGGAGAATCTAGCATTGAATCTGGATCAATTAACAATAGATAAAAATATAAAAATTCTGATAACAGGCTGCGCAGGATTTATCGGTTCAAATCTCACCGAATTCTTCTTAAAAAAAGGTATATC
>CAZFEN010000026.1:1665-15685 GCA_964517765.1 uncultured Actinomycetota bacterium
GCATCATCATCATCTGTTTATGGAGACTCAAAAAAACTGCCCAAAGTTGAATCAATGCCTCCTGATCCTAAATCAATTTATGCAGTTACAAAGTTGACTGCGGAATATTATTGCAGATTATTTTACAGTTTATATGGTCTTAAGACTGTTTCCCTGCGTTACTTTAACGTTTTTGGCAAAAGACAGAACCCGGATTCAATTTATTCAGCGGTTATACCCATTTTTCTGAAGAAAATAACCAGTAATAAATCTCCTGTTGTCTACGGCGACGGAAACCAGACCAGAGATTTTACTTATATAGATAATGTAGTCTATGCTAATTACCTCTGTGTCTTATCAGATAATGAAAATATATATGGAAATTTTTATAATGTTGCCTGTGGTCGAAACATTAGTCTAAATGAAATTATTGATCTACTCTCAAAACACTTCAAAAAAGAAATAAAGCCTGTATACGCTGAAGAAAGAATTGGAGATATCAAACATAGTCTTGCTTCTATTAAAAAAGTTATAAAGTACCTCTATTATAAACCTATAGTTCATTTCAATAGAGGTTTAGAAGAATTGATTTATCAACAAGAAGGATAATGATTTTTTATGTTTTACTTTAAAAACTTTTTTATTAACCTCAAATGATATAAAATATCGAAGATGACTTCCGTAAAAAATTCTAACAATTTAAAATTATCTTATTATTCAAATTAATTAGCCGTCATTAAAATTTTTAAGGAAAGGAAAGAAAATTGAAATTATTAGTAACCGGAGGAACAGGCTTTACGGGCAGCCGTCTGGTGGAATATTTAATAGATAAAGGACACCAGATTACGGTTCTGGATAACCAAAAAGGCCTCTTTTATAATTATCTACTAAAAAAGGGAGCGAACATTATTCTGGGATCGGTCACGGACCGTGATACGGTAAAAAAATCTCTTGAAGATGTGCAGGGCGTTTTCCATCTTGCCGCAGCTTTCAGACAGATAAATGCTTCCAAAAAAACATACTGGGATGTAAATGTAGAGGGGACCAGAATTCTCTGTGAAGAATCACTTAAAAAACCATTAAAAAAATTCGTTTATTGTTCAACTCAGGGTATTCATGGAAACATCGAAAATCCTCCCGGCACAGAAGATTCCCCGATAGTACCTGTCGATTATTACCAATTTACCAAATATGAGGGAGAGAAAGTAGTAAAAGAATTTGCGGGAAAAGGACTCGAAAGCGTTATTATAAGGCCAACGGCAATCTATGGTCCGGGTGATCCGGAAAGATTTTTATATCTATTTCGTTTTGCCAGAAAAGGAAAATTTTATATGTTTGGAAATGGAAAAGCCTTCTACCATCCGGTATATATAGACAATCTCTGTGACGGCTTCTACGCGGCCTGGGAAAGCAATAAAACAAATGCCGAAGCTTATATTATTGCTGACGAGGAGTTTTTTACCATCAAAGAACTGGTTAAAAAAATCGGTGAGTCCATGGGTATAAAGGTAAAATTTATTCATCTGCCTTTCTTACCTTTATATGCGGCAGCATGTGTATTCGAATTTATTTATAAACCTTTAAAAAAATCTCCTCCTTTATTCAGACGAAGGGTTGACTGGTTCAGGCAAAACCGTGCCTTTAAGATCGACAAAGCCAGACAGGAATTACAGTATAATCCCCGGATAGGAATCGAGGAAGGATTAAAAAGAACTGCAAAGTGGTATAAAGATAATAAATATCTTTAGAAAGAATACTTCTTCAAATATAAAAAGAAATGATCACAGGAAGAAAAGATGATGTGTGGAATTTGCGGATTTAACTGGAACGATGAAAAGCTTATTGAAAGGATGGTCCAAAAGATACACCATAGAGGACCGGATGCCAATGGTATAAAAACTTTTCCTGAATTTTCTCTGGGAAATGCCCGTTTAAGTATTCTCGACCTCTCGGCAAGGGGTAACCAGCCGATGTCCGGCAGTGACGGAAAAAAGTGGATCGTTTACAATGGCGAGGTTTATAACTTTCCACAGATAAAAAAGGAACTCCAGTCTAAGGGCTATAAATTTAACAGCAATACCGACACCGAGGTTGTGTTAAAAAGTTACGAAGAATATGGAACCAAATGCCTTGAGAAATTCAATGGGATGTTTGCTTTCGCTATATGGGACGAAGAAAAAAAGGAACTTTTTCTGGCAAGGGACAGAATCGGAATCAAACCACTTTATTATTACTTTAAAGACGGTAAATTTATCTTTGGCTCCGAAATAAAGAGTATCTTAGAAGCAGATTCCATCAAAAAAGAAATCAATATGCAGTCAATGTATTATTATTTAGGTTACGAATTTGTTCCCGCACCGGAAACCATGTTTAAAAATATCTATAAGCTCCGGCAGGGACATTATGCAATTTTCAAGAACGGTGATCTAAAGATAACAAAATACTGGGACCTAAAATTCAAACCAGAGATTACCGATGAATACGAAGCGATGGATAGAATCTTTAATACTCTGGAAGCATCCGTAAAAAGACGTCTCATCAGTGATGTCCCTCTGGGGGTCTTCCTTTCCGGAGGGCTCGATTCCAGTACCGTGGTTGGCTTTGTTTCCAGATTATATCCAAAAAAAGTACAGACCTTTTCCATAGGATACCGGGATAAGACTTTCTCTGAACTTCCTTACGCCAAAATAGTCTCGGACTTCTTTGGTACCGAACATAATGTACTTATGATCGATTCGATATCTCCGGATGAAATCGAGAAAAGCCTTTACCATCTCGATGAACCCATGACCGACCTTTCCACCATACCCTTTTATCTGATCTGCCATAAAGCCAGAGAAAAGGTAAAAGTATGTTTAAGCGGGGAAGGCGGAGATGAAATGTTTCTGGGATATGATAGGCTCAAAGCAGCAAGAATGAATCGTTACTACAATATTTTCCCTTCATTTTTTAGAAAAAAAATAGTGGCACCACTTATTTTAAAACTACCCGATCAACCGCAAAAAAAAGGTGCCATAAATATACTTAAACGGTTCATAGAAGGAACTCTCTATCCCGAAGAAGTCGGAGCAATGCGATGGCAATATTTTCTAAATTCAAAAATCGAACAAAATATTTTTAACGAATCTGCCAGGAGTCAAATATCTTTTAATCCTTTTGATCCCATATATTATTTTTCCCGGTCCTGCAATTCGGATCTCTGGATCGATAAAGATACATACGTAGATATAAAACTTACTATGACTGACAGCGTCTTGATGAAGGTTGACAAGATGAGTATGGCCACTTCTCTGGAAGTAAGGGTTCCTTTTCTCGACCATGAACTTGCAGAACTTTGCGCTTCCATTCCGGCTAATCTAAAACTTCACAAATTCACTACTAAATATATCCTGAGAAAGACTCTTAAAAAATATGACTTCCTGCCCAAAAATATCATTTATAGAGGGAAACAGGGTTACAGCCTGCCGATAAAAAACTGGCTCAGGGAAGAGTTAAAAGATTATATGATAGACCTCTTAAAGAATTCACCTATTATCAAAGAGAATTTCAATAACCCTTATATATCGGATCTTATAAAGGAGCACCTGGAACTCAAGCATAACCATAACCATATTTTATGGGCTCTTATTAATCTTAGTTTGTGGTACAAGAAGTTTTTCTTATAGATTGCTAGAGCTATAAAGATTTGTATAAATGAAGTGTAAAACTTTAGGGAATAGAAAGACTCTTAATTATGGTTACTTATTTCTGCTTTCAATATAATCTTTTAAGGCTTCCTTCCAGTTTCTCATATCAGCCAGTCCGATCTTCCTTAAATTAAAATTATCAAGTACAGAATATTTCGGTCTTCTGGCCCTTGCTCCAAATTCCTCAGTAGTGGTCGGAAAAATTTTGACAGGTAGTTTCATAAGTCTGAATATCTCACAGGCAAATTCATACCAGGAACAGCTCCCGGTATTGGTCATATGGTAAACCCCATATTTTCCGGTCTGTATCAGTTCAAAAAGTTTTTCAGCTACATCAATGGTGCTGGTGGGAGTAAGTACCTGGTCATTTACCACTTTTATTTCTTTTTCCCTTTCAGACATTTTTATCATCTGTTCAACAAAATTTGTGCTGCCTTTACCTACGCTTCCCGCATGGCCGTAAAGTCCGCTCAACCTTATTATGTAATATTTATCAAGCATGTACTGTATTATCTGTTCTCCTGCCAGTTTGGATATCCCGTACAGGCTGAGTGGTCCTGCACAATCATCCTCTATGTAGGGTTCTTTCTTTTCCCCGTCAAATATATAATCGGTGCTGAAATGCATAAGAGGGATATCCATCTTTTTGCAGATTATTGCCAGATTCCTGACCCCCATCACATTTACTTCGAAAGCGGACCGGGCTTCATCTTCGCACAGGTCCACATCATGAAAAGCTGCTGTATTAATTACAAGATCCGGATCAATACTCTTAATAGTATTTTCACTCGTCTTATAGTCACTTACGTTAATATCCGTTAAGCCCACAAGTCCTGCTACTATTATTCCTTTTTCTTTGAAGTGACTATTGATATCGGTTCCAAGCTGACCGTTTACTCCGATAAGTGCAATTTTTAACATTGAATCCCCGTAGAATTAATATTTTTACTTTATTAAAAATCTTAAAATAAAATAAACACAAATCTCAATAAGGATAAGAGCAAGATAAGAAGCTGCCAGCCAGATTATTTTCCTTCTTTTTCCAGCCAGGACAGTCACTCTTAAAATTTCTATGATAACTATCCCCAGTATAAAAAGATATAAGAATGTAAAGTATTTATTGGAAAATAATTTATAAAAAAATTCGGAAAATGGATGTTTCTGATACCAGTGTTTCATCCCAAGCTGGCTAAAGTAATCCTTCTGAATTTTGAATACATTACTCTCCGGATTTTCCAGAAATCCACCTGCATTTATCCTGTTAAGGTCATAATTGTCATTTATTTTTAAATCAAACTCCATATAAGTATAACCCTCGATATTAAAATTAAATCCGTCGGAGTAATCATTATCATTAAGTGTGGCAGAAAAAACAATTCTATCTTCCTCTACCGTGATCGCATCATTTTCTTCTTCCCACCCTGTCAATTTGCAATCTGTTATTTTTCCATCGGTTAAGATACTGCCATTGAATTTTGAATCTTTCTTATCCACACTCCACTCGACAAATATTCTGCTATCTTCTTCCCACACATAATAACCATAACTTGCACCGGGAATATAAAAAATCCCCCGGCATCCACAGGCAGAGAGCATAATCAAAACTGTGGCAATAATGCATATAACTATTTTAGAGATAGAACTTATTCTCTTCATGATTTATTAATTTCTTTTGTTTTTAATTCATTCATCTGTAATATTTTCGTATCTTTATAAATCAAATATATCATCCACAAGGATATACCCGCAAATATGCTCCTGAATATGTTTACAAATTGAGCGGAGTCATAAAATCTTTCTATAATCGGAATTATACCGGTAAGAAATACAAAATATTTATGATCTATAGCTGCAAAGACATATTTGGTCACAAGATCTCCCCAGTATATTAATAAAATTATAAGCAGGGCAAATTGAACCCAGTGATAATAAAGGAGCGATTTTCTTCTCACGCATATTATTACCAGAAAAGGAATTAACCAGAGCATATACTGAGGATGGAAAAAGCAAAGACCCAGATAAGCCAGATATATCATCGCACAGTAATTCAGAAGTATGTCAAAACTCTTCTTTTTTATATGCAGGAAGCTTAAGATTATGATTATATATACTGCTATAAAAATAAAAATACTGCCGTGGGACCCCGCTACCAGATCCAGTCTTGGTGTGAGTAGATATTCGAAATGTGTGGTTCTAAGCAGCGGTAATATCACACTTTTACCAAATAAAAGTCGGGTTAAAATTTCAACAACTGCTATCCCGGAAACTCCTGCAAGAGACAGTATTATATAATCCTTTTTGGTGCGTACAAGATAAAGCACAAGTACGGGAAGAATCAATATAGGGAAAAATCTTAAGGCTACGGCCAGGCCGAGTACTATAATTGCCCAGTATTTTCTATCCTTCTTTGCCAGCAGAAGAGCTATAAGTGTCACGAATACTCCGATAATATCATGTCTCGCAAAGATATACAGCACAAATATTATTATGGGATTAAATATCCAGTATTTAAAAACCCGTAGTTTATTTTCAGGTTTACCATCGAAAGAAAGCCTTAAAATCAAGAACATGCAAACTATGTCAAAAATAAGATAAAGCAGTTTAAAAAGAGTCAGCGTTGTAAACACATTATAGGCACTATTGAAACTCAGCCAGGATATCCACGTATTTTTCTCAAGAAGAACAGAAAAAATCTCATTTATTGCAGGGAAAATAGACTTTAAAATGAATAGATAAAAGGTATGGATAAGATTTGTAATTATCTGCAGATTATCCAACCCTAAATTACCTGTAGAAATTGTCTCAGCCGCTCTCTGGTAAGTCGACATCAGGTCTCTCTGGAAAAAAAACGGAATAAATATGAGCCTGATGAGAATTCCGGTTAAAAAATACTTATAAAAACGTCTTAATATGCCTTTATTATCAAAAATGTCTTTTGTCAGTATTGCTCTTCCCAGATTATTAAAAAAAAGTTTTGTTTTCATTTCTATTCTATAAATATTTTAAAGACATTATTTTAATATAAATTTAAACTAAATTCTAAAATAAATAAAAGAAATTATTTCTTAATTCTATAAAAAGGAAGACTTAGGATAATCATCGATATTATTCCCAGACTAACGGTAAAAAGTAATACTATGATATGATAACTGAATCCTACCACCGTAGCGATTTCTCTGCCAAATCCCAATAAAGTAAAGGCGAGAACAAAGGCTCCCTCATAAGTACCAAAACCGGCAAGAGCATGGGTCGGAAGGACAGCAGATATTTCAGCTGATACTGTAGCCAGCAATATGACCCAGTAACTCAGGTTCATAAAACCATACCCCATAGGTCTCATGAAAGAATAAATAATAAGATAATAGGCCGTAAATTTTATTATTCTAATAATTATGGACGTCAAATAGACCTTCCAGTATATCCTTCTCTTCCGGATAATTTTTATATTTTCATTAATGTCAATTAATTTGCTGTAGATCCTGTGTATGATTCTTTCTTTTGATACTCTGTACTTCATAAGTATTTTTTCAAAGATGAAAAGAAAAAATCCTATTATCTTCGAAAGGTAAAAAAGAACGAGCAGGAATGCTATAAAAAGAATCGATGCTATTATTATTATTGAAACAGATGACACTGCAAAAGTATTAATTCCTACAATTATTATTGAGATTATAATAAGTGAAAACACAATAATAAGATCAAAAATCAACGCAACCACAAGAGTTGAAACCCCGATTTCCAGCGGAAATCCAAACTTCCTTGTTAAAACATAAATATAAGATAATTCTCCGGTCCTGGCCGGAAGAACCATGTTAAAGGCATTTCTGACCTCAGCCACAAAAAACATATCTTTCATCCCGACCCTATCGGATCCGACCAGGATATTACTTCTATAGGCTCTGAAATAATCACCAAGCAGGAATAATAATAACGCAGTTATTAGAGTGGGTTTATAAATATTGACGAATGCATTTTTAATATCTCCGATATCAATACGGCTGAGGAGATAGTAAACAAGAAAAATACCAAAACCAACGACTATGATAATATTTATCGCTCGTATCAGTATTTTTTTTGTACTGGTTTTTTTAAAATTATTTATACTTCGATCCTTTTAATAACAATTGATTTAGTTATTTATTTTCCCCGCATGTAATTAGACATTATCTTCAAAGTTTTCCCAGGACCATTATGCACAAGGTGATAGAAAAATTTTTTTACAAGATAGCTCATATTTTTCCTTCTATATTTTCCTGCATTTCTACCCGATGAATCGTCATTTTCCATACCCGTTGGTTCATTTTCTTTTAACTTCTTTTTATAAGCGCTTATAACCGGATCCTTGCAAAATCTGATAAGTGGATCGCATACTTTTTCCCAGGTATACTCTTTTGCAGCATTTTCTATATTTCTGACACATTTGTTATAATAGTCTTTATCATCTGCCAATTTTGATATAGCGTTTACAAGATCGCCTATATCTTTCTCCCGCACCGTGACTCCCAGATTCTCTTTCTCAACCATATCACTTAAAGAATCGCCTTTTGTCGAAATAATGGGTAAACCAGCCCACAGGTAATCCAGTATTCTTGTCCTGAAAGAAAATCTTGTCTCTATATGCTCGGGATGCGTGATTATTCCTGCGTCCGATTCCAGAAGATAATTTTGCCTTTCATCATACTCGACCCATCCAAAGTTAAAGAAAACGTTTTTATCATATACGCCAAGCTTTTTCGCCAGATTAACGGTCCTATTTACAAGCTGCAATTTCTTTACCTCGGGATTTGGGTGCTCCACTCCCATAAAAAACAACTTAACATCATCTCTTGATTTGCCGATCTCGGCCATAGCTTTTATCAGGGTCAGGGGATCGAACCAGTTATATATTCCTCCGCCCCAGATAATCACGAAATCTTCATTTTTTATTCCCTCTACCTTACCCTTCAAAACCTCCCTTGTGTGTATGGGTTTACTATCGGGGAGTCCGAAAGGTACCACATCTATCATTTTTCTTAAAGTGGAGTCCTCATTATAAGAATAAGGATTTACCCTATTTAAAGCCGCGAGCATCCCCAACCAGAAATCTCTCTGTCTTTCGGATGCACAGATGAAGAAGTCGCCATAATGAAGCTGTTCATTCAAATTATAATATACCAATTTATGAACGTTGAGTCTTTTATCCATAGACTCATCCCTGTATTCGGCAAGTGTGGCCAGATTATAAGGATCATAAATATCCATAACCAGAAATTTATCCGAATTTTTTATACTGGGATATTTAATGAAAGTCGTGCCTCCGCTCAAAACAATATCCATATTTTTAATGATTTCTCCAAGAGAATTGTCATTCTTGTATTGCACTATTTTAAATTCTTGTTCAGGTAAGTTAACCTCATTTGGAATTGCCAGTACAACTTCCATATATTCTGATAAAACCCTGGCAAAATTCCATACCCTGATTGCCGGTCCGGCCATTTCTTTTGATACGACTTCACTTGAGACTATCAGTAATTTTCTTTTTATTTCTTTTTCGAATAATTTGTATATTCCCAGAGATTTCAATAAACCTATTTGATTTTTCTGATACTGCCCATCAGGGGAAACTGCCAAAAATTGACCCTTGAAATAAGTAAAAACAGCCTTATCATCTCTTCTTCTGTTTTTTTGAATTTCTTCTCTCTTCTTTTGAAGAACGGGCAAATTGTCAAGAAAATCTCTTGCAGCCATAATGGAACTCAAGGGTTCCCTGGATATTTTTAAACTCTCTACTTCTTTATCTAATTTTTCGGATAATGCTTTTGCCTCTTTTGTGCCATCGATCTTTAAATCGTAATATTTTTTATAATCGAATTTCAAATCGACAAAAACTCTATTGAAAACACTTGCCAGAGTAGCTGAAAGTACCTTTGGTAAATTTTCATCATCGTAATTCTTAAAAACCGAATAAAGAGAGTTTCTTTCTTTTAGAAACCGCAGTTTGTCTTCACCGAATTCTTTTGAGGTACCGTGATGATGATGATAGACAATGGATTTAGGAGAAAAGATAACTTTATATCCCAGTATCCACAATCTCCACCCTAAATCCACATCTTCGTAGTAAGCAAAGAAGTCTTCATCGAACCCTCCTGCGTCCAAAAAAACCTGCCTGTTTATTAACATAGCACCGCCATTTACAAAAGGAAAATAACGGTATTCGTTATGCTTATCTTTATCCGCCGAAACACCGTAATCGATTTGAAAACCTTTACCTTCAAAATTAATCATGCTGCCCGCAAAATCAAGTGTTTTCCCATCCATAGATAAAACTTTGGAACCCGAAGCAACCGTTATATTATTACAATAGATAGGCTTAAGAAGTTCTATC
This sequence comes from uncultured Actinomycetota bacterium, assembly GCA_964517765.1. Classification (GTDB taxonomy): domain Bacteria; phylum Actinomycetota; class Humimicrobiia; order Humimicrobiales; family Humimicrobiaceae; genus Hydromicrobium. The sequence continues at coordinate 11,695 of CAZFEN010000026.1, forward strand.
AACCAATTGCTATCCACTCTGGTATCATTATTCAGAAAAGCTACGTATTGCCCGGATGCATTTTTTGCGGCCTGGTTATTTGCATAAGCAAAACCCATATTTTTACTATTTTTTATGATTTTTATACCAGGATAATTTTCCTTTATAAACTCTACCGACCCGTCTATGGAACCGTTGTCAACCACTATTATCTCCGTTTTGTCCATAGGATATTCCATCTCTTTTATGCTGGCAAGACACTCTCCGAGATAATCCTTGCCATTTAAATTAACTATTGAGATTGTGATTTTAGGATAATCAAGAATATCTTTCATTTAAATAAAACTCCTAAAATTATATAAGGTTAAAGTGTTGACCTAAATTAGGATAAATTATAACAAACAATTTATTTTAAACAATAAGTAATGTAAAATGTATTGAACCAATAATTTTTTAATACTATGAAACAAGTAAATATTGCCTTCATAACGGAAAGAATGATCAAGGGCCATGGAGTTGATTTAGTTGTAGACAGACTTGCGGATGGCCTGGCAAAATTTGGTTATAACTGCGAAGTATATTGTAATTATTTCGACGAAACCTTTACAAGCAGAAAAGCATATAAAATCAAGAAATTTCCTTATACCAAACCTGTAGATAACCCTATCGTTTACGAGAGAATGATTAGGAGATTCGTTCCTTACCTTAACTTAAAAAAAATAGATTTATTTATTATACAATCTTTCCCATTCTATAGTTTAATCCCAAAATTAAAAAAACCGACCCTGGTAGTCGATCATGGAATAATATCTTTAAGCGGATTGCCCCTGAAGAGAAGACTCCGATTCAAATATATGGAATTCAGCCAGAATATGTCATACTTCAATAAAGCCGGCAAGGTAATAGCCGTGTCTCAATATCTTCTCAACTGCCTGCCAAAGAGGATAAGAAAGAAAGCCACCTATATTTATAATGGCAGTAATCATTACCAAAAAATTGATTTTTCCGAAGAGGAAATCGAAGATTTTAAGAGACAATTAAGAGTTACGCCAGAAGATATTTTATTATTATTTGTAGGAAGATTGAATTTTTCCAATCAACCTTACAAGGGACTTGAGGAGCTTACAAAAATATATCATCACCTGTACCGGGAAAATAATCATATTAAACTTCTGGCTGTAGGATATGGCTCCAGAAATGATGAAGAATTATTAAGAAATCAGGGTATACTCTCTATTAAAAATGCACCGGAAGATATTATGCCCTTAATTTATAAATCCTGTGACATATACACAACCTGCTCCCGCTGGGAAGGTTTCGATCTGCCGGTCGTTGAGGCACAGAATTTTGGTAAACCTGTAGTTTGTTATGATATTGGGGCCCATCCCGAAGTTTTAATAAATAATGAAACCGGTTTTATAGTAAGTGACCATAAAGAATTTATTGAAAAATTATCAATTCTTGTAAATAAACCGGAAGTTAGGAAAGAATTCGGCGAAAAAGCAAAAGAATTTTCAAAAAAATTTACCTGGGAGAAATCCGCTGAAGAATATGACAGAGAAATAAGGAAATTACTTAACATAAGAGATGCTCACGTAAAATCTGCATACCATGGGGACAAAGATAAAACAAAAAGTAATGAAATAGTAGCCGTGGTGATAGTCAATTACAATTCATCTTATATCTGTATGAAAGAATGTATAGATTCTATCAAAACTCAGAACTATAAAAATATAGAGATCACTATTTTTGATAATAATTCACAGAATGATACTCTTGATTCCATTAAAAAGCAGTACAAAGATTTAAAAATAATTTACTCCGATAAAAATCTGGGCCTTGGAGAAGCAATAAATCGCGCCCTTGAAGAAATAACGGTTAAATATGTGCTGATCTCGAATTTTGATGTAGTTTATAATTTCAAAGCAATCGAAGAGCTGGTAAGCCAGATTGATAAATTGGATGAAAGTTATATCGGGCTTGCGCCAAAGATAAAATTTTATTACCAGCAGGAATATATCGAGAGTGTCGGAATCTATATAGACAACAGCCTGTATATCGGATACACAGGCAAGGGACAGCTTGATATGCAGCAATATAACAGACCCGAGAATATTTTTGGGGGTTCCTTTACCTCCTGTTTTATTAAAAGAGAGGCTTTCGATGATTTAATAGTCGGAAAAGTGGATCCCACTTTCTTTTTATTCTACGAGGATATAGATTTTTGTTACAGGGCAAACATTCTGGGTTATAAGTTCCAATCATGCCCGACCGCAGTTTGTTATCATAAATATGCCTATAGCTTCAGGGATGACGCTTCCTCTTTCCAGAACAAATATTATTATCAAAAATTAAACCTCCTCAAAACCGTTTATAAAAACGCTGAGATATCGAACTTAAAAAGGATAATGGATATAGAATTAAATATACAAAAACAAAATTTAAAAGATAAAATTTTAAAGAATACGGCCCGAAATATCATAAGAGATTTCAATGAAAGCCTGGATTACTTAAAGAAATGCAGGCCAACTATTCAATTTTCAAGGTTGCTTGCAGATTCCGATATTTTTAAATACTGCTGGGGAGAATTCAACTTCTACGATGAGGTTAAAAATGAACCTGTTTATTCCGTGTTAAACCTGCACCGTATATACCAGAGATTATTTGTTTTAATCGGGAATGAAAGGTACGAGGAATATACCAACTATTTGATTAACCTGGAAAATACCAGAATCAGAATCGAAAACGAAAACCTAAAAAAATTACTGCACAATAAATTAAAATACGAACCTAAATTCATTCATGAATTTATTGATAAAATTGGTTAAGAGAAACACCATACCATGATAATAGGTATAGATATATCCACTGTTTTAAATCATGGCCAGGACATAGGCTCAGGCAGATATATTATTAACCTGGTAAGAAATCTCCTCAAAATCGATAGGGAAAATACCTATGCCCTTACCGGAAGATATACTACAGGTGAACATTTACCGGTAATTCATGATTTGAAAACAAATTACACTGAGAATAGAATTAAGCTTTACCTCTATCAGACAACCCCGAAGAAATTAAAATTATGGAACAGATTCAGGTTTCCTGCTGTCGAGTTTTTAGGCTTTAGGGCTGACATCATTCACTGTCCCGATTTTCTTATCCCCCCTGCTTTAAGCAGGAACATCGTTTTAACCATTCATGACCTGGCTTTTATAAGATTTCCCGAATTTAACTTTGACTGGTTCATAAAAAAATACACCGGAGAAGTCAAAAAAAATGCATATATCTCAAAGAAAATAATTGCGGATTCGGAAAGCACCAGAAACGATATCGTGAGTTTCTTTGGAATAGACCCGCTAAAAGTAGAGGTCGTATATCTGGCAGCAGATGATATGTTCAGGAAATTGACTGAAAAAGAGAAAAATACGTATGTACTTAAGAAATACCAGATAGATAAAAAATATATTCTTTCCGTGGGAACCATAGAACCCAGGAAAAACTTTGCAGCATTGATAAGAGCGTTTAATAATATAAAAAAAAGTAAAATAGGTTCTGGCTATAAACTGGTAATAGTGGGAAGAACGGGCTGGAAAAGTGAGGCTACCTATGAAGAGAGAGAAAATAGTCCATATAGAGACGATATTTTATTTACCGGCTGGATACCTGATCAGGAACTTGTCCAGATATATAATTGGGCCGAACTTTTTGTTTATCCTTCCCTTTTCGAAGGATTTGGCCTGCCACCACTGGAAGCGATGAGCTGTGGCCTTCCGGTTATAACTTTTAATACTTCATCCCTTAAGGAAGTTGTCGGAGATGCCGGAATACTGGTAGCAGCTGGAGATGAGAGTGAACTTAAAAATCAATTATTACATGTTCTTGAAAATGAGTTGGTAAAAGAGGAACTGAGCAGTAAATCACTAATTCAGGCTAAAAAATTCAGCTGGGAAGAAACTGCAAAAAAAATACTGGATATTTATAACAAAACCATCCTATAAAAAACATTTTTGAA
>CAZFEN010000027.1:0-14808 GCA_964517765.1 uncultured Actinomycetota bacterium
ACCGGTCTCCAAAACCGGGTGTTGGGGGTTCGAGTCCCTCCAGCCCTGCCAGGATTAGATATAAACATAAAGGACTATTTATAATGTCTAAAAGGAAAGTATCAAGAAAATTTAAACAAAAAGCGATGATGGAAAGGCAAATGCAGGAGAGAAAGCCTCCATCCCAACCCAGGAAAAAAATGAACTTTAAGCAATTTATAAAGAAGTTGCCTTCAAGAATTGCTAAGTTTATAAGAGATGTAATACGTGAATTAAAAAAGGTAACCTGGCCTACCAGAAAGGCTCTTCTAAATTATACCGTAGTGGTTATAGTAAATATTATTATTTTCTCGATCCTTCTTGGACTTTTTGATTTCGGATTTATACAGCTTATTGATCTGTTAGTAAAGATTTAATTATTTGGTGATTTAATGAGACCGAGATGGTATGTAATAAATTCATATGCAGGTTATGAAAATAAAATAAAAACTAATCTGGAACACAGAATAGAATCCATGAATATGAGTAATAAGATTTTCGATATATTCATACCCAGGGAAGATGTAGTTGAAATAAAAAGTGGGAAAAAAGAAATATCGTCTAAAAGAGTGCTTCCGGGTTATTTACTGGTAAAAATGCACCTGGATGATGATTCATGGTATGTTGTGAGAAATACTCCCGGAGTAACCGGTTTTGTTGGCAGGGAAGATAAACCTGTTCCTCTATCGGATATTGAGGTAAAAAAGATAATGAAGAGACAGGATACAGAGAAACCCAAACCAAAAACTGATTTTGAAATCGGGCAACCCGTAAAAGTGACCACCGGACCATTTGCAAACTTTGATGGCACTATTAGCGAGATAAATATAGACCAGGGCAAACTGAAGGTTTTAGTTTCAATATTTGGAAGGCAGACACCTGTTGAATTAAATTTTAATCAAATATCGAAAATATAAGAGAAGATTGAAATATTTTTATTAAAATGTATAATACGGAATTATTTTACTTGAGGTAACCGGTTATGGCAAAAGAAGTTATAGCACAGATCAAATTACAGATTCCTGCGGGACAGGCAAATCCCGCTCCTCCTGTTGGCCCAGCTCTTGGGCAGCATGGGGTCAATATAATGGAATTCTGTAAAGCTTTTAATGAGAAGACAGCAAAAGAACAGGGAATGATCACCCCTGTTATCCTGACTGTTTATAAAGACAGGAGTTTTACTTTTATTACCAAGACTCCACCGGCAGCAGTACTTATAAAAAAGGCTTTAAATCTGGAAAAGGGTTCAGCTGAACCCAACAGAGAAAAAGTCGGTGAACTCTCAAGGAAGCAGGCAGAAGAGATAGCAAAAATCAAATTAAAAGATTTAAATGCAAGAACCCTCGAAAATGCTGTCAGAATAATAGAAGGTACTGCCAAAAGTATGGGAATTAAAGTAGGTTCTTAATTAAATCACTGCATCGGCAGATGAATAATTAAATTGATAAAAAGTATTTGGATTTAGAAGGTGATAGGTTTTGAAGAGAGGGAAAAAATATACGTCTAAATTGGAAAATCTTGATAAAAATAAAATGATGAATCCCGGGGAGGCCATTGGTTGGATAAAGGAAAATCATTATGCAAGTTTTGATGAGTCTGTAGATATCAGTGTGAATTTAGGTGTCGACCCAAGAAAAGCCGATCAAATAGTAAGAGGGACAATAGTTTTACCCAATGGTACCGGAAAGGCCCGAAGAGTACTTGTTTTTGCACAGGGCGAGAAAGCAGAAGAAGCCCAAAAAGCAGGAGCAGAATATATCGGCGGGGAAGATCTTGCTGATAAAATAAGCAAAGGATGGTTGGATTTTGAAGTTTGTATTGCAACTCCGGATATGATGAAGCATGTAGGTAAGGTTGCAAAGATTTTAGGGCCCAGGAAATTGATGCCCAATCCTAAATCCGGGACGGTTACCTTTGAATTAAAAAAAGCAATCGAGGATGTAAAAAAAGGCAAACTGGAATACAGGACAGACAAAAATGGAGTGATACACAGCAGTATAGGAAGAGTATCATTTGGGCCGAAGGAATTGGTGGAAAATTACGCGGCTTTAATTGATGCAATCATAAAGTCTAGGCCCTCTTCAGCTAAAGGAAAATATGTTAAGAGTATTTATATTTCAGCAACTATGAGTCCGAGTATAAAGATAGATCCAAATAAAAGCATTGAGGTGATAGAGGCGGCATAAGGGAACTACTATAAAATTGATAAAATACAGCCCTGGACAGTAGGTGTTGTTAAAAGCATTTAATGACTTAATTTCCTACCGAGGTTGATTTAAAAAGATTAAGTCGACCTTCAATACATGGGGTCGATTTTATTTTAACTTTTTAAAAATATATTAAGCGGAGGTTGATGTGGCAAAACAAGAAAAAATAGATAAAGTAGGTGAATTAAAAGAGGCATTTAAAAATAGCCATGGTCTTATTTTTACTGACCATAGCGGACTTAAGGCTGAAGATGCAGTAAAGGTGAGAAACAAACTGGTGGAAGTGAATTCATATCTAAAAATAATAAAGAACACTCTTGCTCTTATTGCAGCTAAAGATGTTTTTGAAGATTTAAATCTTGAAGAGGTATTAAAAGGTCCGACAAGTATTGTCATAAGCGGCGAGGATATGATTTCTACCTCCAGGGTGGTGGAGAATTTTTCAAAGGACCTTGAGTTATTAAAAATAAAAGCGGGAATATTCGAAAATAGACTTTTAGGTCCTGAAGAAATCGAGAAGTTTGCAAGCTTGCCCGGGAGAGAAGTACTGCTTACCAATCTGGCAATAACCATCAAATCTCCGATAATCAGGTTAGTTAATGTTTTAAGTACCCTTACCAGCAATCTGGTACTGGTTCTGAACGCAATTAAAGATATAAAGAGTAATGCCAATTAAAGGGGGAACAATGGCAGAAATAAAAAAAACTGATGATAAAGTAGAAGAAGTAAAAGAAAAAGTAGAAAAAGTAGAAGAAGTAAAAGAAGTAGAAGAAAAAGAAGAAAAAATAGAAGAAGTAGAAAAAGTAGAAAAAGTAGAAAAAGAAGACAAAAGTAAGGAAAAACCAAAAATGAGTGAAGAAAAAAAGGAAACCGGTAAAGTCAAAGAAAAAAGCGCTGTTAAAAGCAAAGTTATTAATGAAATTCTGGGTACCATCGAAAAGATGACCGTCCTTGAACTTTCCGAGCTGGTAAAAGCTCTTGAGGAAAAATTTAAGGTTAGTGCTCAGGCGATGCAGATAGCAGCTCCTATTGCGGGTGGAGCAGTTTCTGCTCAAGGAGGAGCAGTTGTTGAAGAAAAAACAGAATTTGATGTCAATTTAAAATCAGCCGGAGAAAAGAAAATCCAGGTTATAAAAGTAGTAAGGTCTTTAACAAGTCTTGGCCTGAAAGAAGCCAAAGATCTGGTTGATAAAGCGCCAAATGTAGTAAAGGAAAAGGTTTCAAAAGAAGAAGCTGAAAGCATAAAGAAACAGCTGGAAGAAGCTGGCGCTGAAGTAGAAATAAAGTAATCGGATAAAAGTAGCAGAAAAAGAATTCAGGAAATAGTTTTTAACACTTTTATGTACATTATAATGTACATAAATTCATATATCTATTGTTTATAAAAACTATATTTCCTTCAGATATTTAAAGGAAATAGTTGACTATTGGTTTGTATTTGATAAACTATTAGTTTGCTAGTTTTTCCTGAAAAAATACCAATGTTATTTTTTAAACGGTTTTTTCCAATGCAAAGGGTTTACTATTAGTCTGGTTGCTGCCCTTTTTACCGCTTTACTAAACTTAGTATTTATAAAAGAGGAGAATAAATTAATGCAAGAAACCAAAAGAATCCAGAGATATAATTTTGGCAAAATTCCAAAATTAACAGATATGCCCCATCTTCTGGATATTCAGAGAAAATCATTTCAATGGTTCCAGGAAGAAGGACTGCTGGAAGCTCTAAAAGATATTTCACCAATTGAAGATTTTACCGGTAATATGTCACTTGATTTTTTAAGACATAGTTTTGATAATGTCAATTCCACCCCCGATGAGTGCAAGATGCAGGATATGTCTTATACCGCTCCGCTAAAAGTTCTTTCACGATTTATAAACAAAGAAACCGGAGAGATGAAAGAGCAGGAAGTCTTTATGGGAGATTTTCCAATGATGACCGAAAAAGGGACCTTTATAATCAATGGAACCGAAAGAGTTGTAGTATCTCAGTTAGTTCGTTCTCCAGGTGTATATTTCGATACGGATATAGATAAAAAAACGGAAATAGACATTTACATGTGTAAGGTCATACCCACGAGGGGTTCATGGATCGAGATTGAAACTGATAAAAGAAACGTTGCCTATGTAAGAATTGATAGAAGAAGGAAATTTCTGCTTACTATTTTCTTGAAATCCGTAGGTTTTGGCAACAATGATGACCTGCTTGGTATTTTTGGTGCATATGATAAAAAAGGTTGTATCAAAAACACTCTGGATAAAGATTTTACCGAATCAGAAGAAGAAGCATTGATCGAGATATATAAAAAATTAAGACCTGGAGAACCACCTACAGTCGAGAGTTCCAGAAACCTTATAAACTCCTTATTTTTCAATCCAAAGAGATATGATTTCGGAAAAGTGGGCAGGTATAAAATGGATCAGAAATTAACGGATGAAACAGATAAAGATATCTTAAACAAGATAAAGGCTATTAATGCCAAAATGGGTATAGATACAAATGAAAAATATATCCTGAACTGCAAGGATATATTCCTTATCGTAAAGTATCTTATTCAATTGATGAGCGGCGTAGGTGAGGTTGATGATATTGATCACTTTGGCAACAGGAGAATCAGGAATATAGGGGAACTTATACAGAATCAGGTAAGAATCGGTCTTTCAAGAATGGAAAGAGTTGTAAAGGAAAGAATGACCACTCAGGATGTCGATATGATAACTCCTAAATCTCTTATAAATATCAGGCCGCTGGTCGCAAGCCTGAAAGAATTTTTTGGCAGCGGTCAGCTTTCCCAATTTCTTGATCAGACCAATCCTCTGGCCGAGATTACTCATAAAAGAAGACTTAGTGCTCTGGGACCAGGCGGGCTGAGCAGGGAAAGGGCAGGTTTTGAGGTAAGAGATGTTCATCCATCTCATTATGGAAGAATGTGCCCCATAGAAACACCGGAAGGTCCCAATATTGGATTGATTGGTTCTCTGGCTACTTACGCAAGACTAAATGAATATGGATTTATTGAATCGCCTTATAAAAAAGTTGTAAACGGTAAATTAACTAACAGATTGGAATATTTATCCGCTGATATTGAAGAAAACTATATTATTGCACAGGCAACTGCAAAAGTAAGTAAAGATGGCAGATTTCTTGAAGAAAGAGTCATGGCACGTTTGGGTGATGAAATAGTAACCGTGGAACCGGGTGTGATAGATTATATGGACGTATCACCAAGACAGATCTTTAGCGCCGCAGCGTGTCTTATTCCATTTCTGGAACATGATGACGCCAACAGGGCACTAATGGGTTCCAATATGCAGCGTCAGGCTGTGCCATTAATAGATCCGGAACCACCACTCGTGGGAACGGGAATGGAGGAAGAAGTGGCCAGGGACAGCGGAGTGCTGATTCTTGCAAGAGGCGACGGCACAGTCGAAGAGGTATGTGCCGATCACATTAAAGTAAATTACAAGAATGAAAAAGAATATATTCACGAGTTATATAAATTTAAGCGATCAAACCAGGGGACCTGTATAAACCAGAAGCCCATAGTAGAAGAAGGTGAAAAAGTCAAAGAAGGGCAGGTGATTGCGGACGGACCCGCAACAAGTTCGGGTGAACTGGCACTGGGCAAGAATTTAAGATTAGCTTTTATGTCCTGGGAAGGATATAACTACGAGGATGCGATTATTATTTCCGAAAGATTGGTGAAAGAAGATCTTTTATCTTCTATCCACATTACAAAACAGGAAGTGGAAGCCAGAACCACAAAGCTGGGGGCAGAGGAGATAACCAGAGATATACCAAGTATAGGAGAGGAAGCATTAAAAAATCTGGACGATCGCGGGATTATAAGAATCGGAGCGGAGGTAAAACCCGGAGATATACTGGTTGGCAAAATAACTCCAAAAGGTGAAACGGAGCTCACGGCAGAAGAAAAATTGCTGAGGGCTATTTTTGGTGAAAAGGCACGGGAAGTCAGAGAAAGTTCTCTCAAGGTGCCCCACGGAGAGGGAGGGAAAGTATTGGATGTTCAGCTGTTCTCGAGGAAAAAAGGACACGACCTTCCCCCCGGAGTAAATGAACTGGTAAGGGTATTTATTGCGGAAAAGAGAAAGATTTCTATCGGTGATAAACTTGCCGGAAGACATGGTAATAAAGGTGTCATATCGGTAATTCTTCCTGAAGAGGATATGCCTTATACGGAAGATGGCGAACCTATAGACATAATATTCAACCCTCTGGGTGTTCCTTCCAGATTGAATGTTGGACAGGTGCTGGAAACTCATCTTGGTTGGGCAGCCTATAAGGGTTGGAACAATAAAAAGGATAAGATAACAAATGGCGGCTCCGTATATGTTTCAACACCAATTTTTGAGGGGGCAAAAGAATCTGATATAACCAGGCTGTTAAAGATGGCCAATTTACCCGAGAGCGGAAAAACTTCACTGTATGACGGCAGGAGCGGCGAGAAATTATCCGATGAGATTACTGTCGGTCATGTTTATGTAATGAAGTTACTGCATCTTGTGGACGATAAGATACATGCAAGATCTACCGGCCCTTACTCCCTTGTCACACAGCAGCCTCTGGGTGGAAAAGCACAATTTGGCGGCCAGAGATTCGGGGAAATGGAAGTATGGGCACTCGAGGCTTATGGTGCCGCGTATGCATTACAGGAAATGCTGACTATAAAATCAGATGATGTGACCGGACGGGTAAAGACTTACGAAGCAATTGTAAAGGGTGAAAATATAGAAAAACCCGGAATCCCGGAATCATTTAAGGTACTCATTAAAGAAATGCAGAGCCTGGCACTTGACGTGCAAGTATTATCGGAAGAAGGAAAAGAAGTGAAAGTATTACAGGCTGAAGATGAGATAATGAAAACCGTTGAAGAATTAGGAATCGATCTTCAAAAAGAGATAGAGCCGGAAAAAACGAAGGTAAAGGAAACGAAGGTAAAGGAAACGAAGGGTAAGGATACGAAGGATAAGGATACAGAAGAAAAAAACGAAAAGGAAAAGGTTGAAAAAAAAGAGGAAAAGAAATCAAAAGGTTCTAAAGAGAAAAAGAAAATTAAAGTAGTAAAAAAGAAAAAAGATAAGATTAAAAAATAAAAATAGGTATTGTTAAATACCGTTTTAATTAATTCGGAGGATTTAATAAATGGTTGTAAGCATAGATGTAAATAATTTTGATGCCTTAAAAATTGGACTCGTTTCACCCGAAAAAATCAGATCATGGTCCAATGGTGAGGTAAAAAAGCCTGAAACTATAAATTACAGGACTCTTAAACCTGAGAAAGACGGATTATTCTGCGAAAGAATTTTTGGCCCTACAAAAGACTGGGAATGTTATTGCGGGAAGTATAAAAGGGTGAGATTCAAAGGAATAATCTGTGAAAGATGCGGAGTCGAAGTAACCAGATCAAATGTAAGAAGAGAAAGAATGGGGCATATTGATCTTGCATCCCCTGTATCGCATATATGGTTTTTTAAGGGAGTTCCAAGCAGAATGGGATATATTCTGGATATTAGCCCTAAAGATCTGGAAAAAGTACTTTATTTTGATTCTTATATCATAACCAGTATTAATAGAGAAAAAATAACTGCAGAAGAAGAGGAAATCAAGAAATTATACCAGAAAGCTCTGGACAGGGCAAAGGAATTGCACGAGCTAAGGCTTAAAGAAATAGAATCAAATAAGAATGACTTTATAATCGAAAGCGATGAAATCATCAGTAAAGAAAATCTGGAAAAAGTTAAGGAAAGCAATAGAGAAGAAGATTTCAAAGATGGTATTAGTATAAACGAAAAAATCGAAGGGAATGAAATTCCCGAATTGGATATGGAAGCGAAGAAAGCAAAAGTCATCAAAGAAACAGAGATGCTTCTAAACGAAGAGAATGAGATATATAAGGAGGAAATTGACCTCGCAAAAAGAGCCGATACTTTTTTCTTTAACCTGGAAGAGAAAATGCTGGTGTCAGATGAAGCTTTGTTTAAGAAGATGAAAGAAATTTATGGGCAATATTTCAAAGGCGGAATGGGAGCAGAGGCGGTAAAGGACCTTTTGAAAAATATTGATTGTGTAAAAGAAGTGGAGGATCTCAAGGAGACTGTCAAGAAGTCAAAAGGCCAGAAAAGAAGCAGGAGTACGAAAAGGTTAAAGATATTGTCTTCATTTATAGATTCGGATAACAAACCGGAATATATGATTCTTAATATACTTCCTGTAATACCCCCAGATCTAAGGCCCATGGTTCAACTGGATGGCGGAAGATTTGCCACTTCCGATTTAAATGATTTATATAGAAGAGTTATTAACAGAAACAACAGACTTAAAAAATTACTGGAACTGGATGCTCCGGAAATTATCATTAACAATGAAAAAAGAATGCTGCAGGAAGCGGTTGACGCGCTTTTTGATAATGGAAGAAGGGGGCGGGCAGTAGTCGGAGCCGGAAACAGACCGCTTAAATCTCTGAGCGATATGCTTAAAGGGAAGCAAGGCAGATTCAGACAAAATCTCCTCGGAAAAAGAGTGGATTATTCCGGAAGATCGGTTATTGTAGTCAATCCAAACTTAAGGCTGGAACAATGCGGACTTCCCAAGAAGATAGCCCTCGAGTTATTCAAGCCTTTTGTTATGAAGAAATTGGTTGACGAAGGATTTGCCCAGAATATAAAGAGTGCCAAAACTATGGTAGAGAAAGAAAGCAATGAAGTCTGGGATATATTGGAAGATGTGATCAAAAACCATCCGGTTTTACTTAATCGTGCACCGACACTTCATAGATTAGGAATACAGGCTTTTATGCCTGTACTGGTTGAAGGAAAGGCAATACAAATACATCCCATGGTCTGTCCATCATTCAATGCTGATTTTGATGGTGATCAGATGGCTGTTCATGTACCTCTATCAAATGAAGCCAAAGCGGAAGCGATGATCTTGATGCTTTCTGTGAATAATATATTATCCCCTGCAAGCGGGGAACCGGTTGTAGTTCCATCCCAGGATATGGTTCTGGGGATATATTATTTGACTTCGGAAAGAGAGAAATCTGATGGAAAGGAAAGATTTTACAATAATTTTGATGATGCCATTCTGGATTATCATTATAGTTTTATATCCTTACATACACCTATTAAAGTAAAAATAGAGGAGAAAGCAGCCAGAACCACTGTTGGAAGAATAATATTCAATCAGTCACTGCCCGGAGATTATAGATTCGTCAATAAGGAAATATCCAAAAAAGAACTTATTGCTATAATTGCCGAATGTATAGGCAGATATCCTAAAAATGAAGTAACAAAGATGCTGGATGCAATCAAAGAAGCAGGATTCAAGTATTCAACCCGTTCAGGCCTGACCATAGGTATAAATGATATAAATATTCCGCCTGAAAAAGCAAAGATTTTAAGCAATGTGGAGAAAAAAATAGAAAAAATCGAAGATTACTATAAGCAGGGTTTGATAACGGAACTTGAAAGACATCAGAGATTGATACAAACATGGTCTCAGGCAAATGAGAGTGTTGCCAATGCTATGGAAAAAAACTTCAGTAAATTCAATTCTGTTTATATGATGGCCACTTCCGGTGCCAGAGGAAATATAAAGCAGCTTCGCCAGTTGGCCGGCATGAGAGGGCTCGTGGCAAATGCCAGGGGAGATATTATAGACAGTCCCATTAAATCCAATTTTAGAGAAGGACTGACTGTTCTTGAATACTTTATTTCCACCCATGGCGCCAGACAGGGACTGGCAGATACTGCACTGCGAACCGCAGATTCAGGTTATCTCACAAGAAGGCTGGTTGATGTTGCACAAGACACCATGATAAGGCTCAATGACTGCAATACCGAGGATGGCATAAATCTATATGTTCTGACGCTGGAAGGAGAACCCAATACTAATCTTGTCGGAAGAACATGCCTTGGAGATGTTAACAAGCCCGGTACTAAGATTAATATAATAAAAAATGGTGAGGAAATTACCGAAAAGCATCTTTTAAAATTTATACATTCCAATATCGAAAGTGTAAAGGTACGTTCGGTTCTGACGTGTGAAGCAGAATCCGGATTGTGCCAGAAATGTTACGGAAGAGACCTCGCCACGGGTAAAATGATCGAAATTGGTGAAGCAGTAGGGATCATAGCTGCCCAATCCATCGGGGAACCTGGTACCCAGCTAACCATGCGTACTTTCCATACCGGTGGAGTGGCCAGTACCGTAATTCAGAGATCAATAAAGTCACCCGTCGAGGGCAGGCTTATATTCAGAAAAGAGTTACTGGTCGAGTTGAATATTAAAAAAACTGATCTTACCGAAGAAAATACCAGCGAAGTCATGGAGATCAATATAGAGCACATACCCCATAAATTGATTTTCCAGGTTCAGATGGAAAGAGGAGATATTATTGATGTGATCATTCCCAAAGGTGAAATACTGCAGATAAACAAAAAAGTAAATGTAGAGGCAGGAGAGGTTTTTGCAAAACTGATTCTTACTGCAAAGAGAAAGACACATGTTCATAAACATGAAAAGACTTTTGAAGGTATCGATATAACCAGTGGTCTTCCGAGAGTGGTAGAATTATTCGAGGCCAGAAGGCCCAAAGACCATTCATTTATAGCAGAGATATCGGGAAAGGTTGAGATAGAAGATATAGATTCCAAGTTTAGAATGCTTACTATTAAAAGTAAAGATGGTAAACAGGAAAAGATTTACCAGATTTCAACCAGAGCTAAATTAAGTGTAAAAAATGGGGATAAGATTTCTGCAGGCAGTCAGATAACCGAAGGGCCCAGGAATCCTCATGATATATTAAGGATCAATGGGATCAAGGACTGTGAACAATACCTGGTAAGAGAAGTACAAAATGTATATAAGGCTCAGGGTGTGAACATCAATGATAAACATATAGAAGTAATAGCCAGAAAGATGCTTAAAAAAGTCACCATAATAGATCCGGGAGATAGCCATTTCCTGCCGGGTCAACTTCTGGACAGGCTTTATTATGAAAAGGAGAATAACAAATTAATATCCAATATGAAGGTACCTGCAACGGCTGTTCAAAACCTGATGGGTATAACGAAAGCTTCTCTCGTGACTGATAGCTTCCTTTCTGCGGCCTCGTTCCAGGAAACTACCAGAGTCCTGACAGATGCTGCTCTTGAGAATAAAATAGATTATTTATCCGGACTGAAGGAAAATGTGATATTGGGCAAGGCTATTCCTGCAGGGACAGGTATGAGCAGTTTTAAAGATTATGAATTAAAATATCCCGGTTATAAGGAGGATAATAAGGACGAGATAGAAATACTTCAGGAATCGGGAGGGGATGACGTAAAAGAAATAGAGATCAATATTTAAATATAGTGAAAAAAGTACTTGAAAATAGCCATTTTTTAATATTGACATTTTAATTTTTAGATGATAATCTCTTTTTTCGTGTCTTCAAAAAAGGTTATCACTAATCATTTTTTGTAGTGTAGATATTTTGTTAAATTGAGGTAGAGGATAGGTATTTATGCCTACTATAAGTCAACTGGTTAAAAAGGGAAGAAAAAGATTAAAGAGGAAGAAGAAAACCCGTGCACTGCAGGGAAATCCTCTGAGAAGGGGTGTATGTTTAAGGGTGTATACTTCTACTCCCAAGAAGCCTAATTCGGCACTGCGTAAGGTGGCGAGGGTAAGGCTTACGAATGGAGCGGAAGTTACTGCGTATATACCGGGAATTGGCCATAATCTGCAGGAACATTCAATAGTACTTGTAAGAGGCGGCAGGGTAAGGGATCTGCCGGGAGTAAGGTATAAAATTGTAAGGGGCACACTGGATACTGCAGGGGTCGAAGACAGAAGATCTTCCCGTTCCAGA
The DNA here is from genome assembly GCA_964517765.1 of uncultured Actinomycetota bacterium. Taxonomy (GTDB): domain Bacteria; phylum Actinomycetota; class Humimicrobiia; order Humimicrobiales; family Humimicrobiaceae; genus Hydromicrobium. The sequence continues at coordinate 12,101 of CAZFEN010000027.1, forward strand.
TACGGAGCCAAGAAGCCAAAGTAATTTATAAGGAGTTAATAAATGCCAAGAAAAGGAAGACCTAAAAAAAGAAAATTAAAGGTAGATCCTGTTTATAAAAACAAGATTATAGCCCAATTCATAAATAAGATTCTTACAGACGGCAAAAAAAGTATTTCCGAAAGTATAGTATACAGGAGTCTTAAAGTTCTGGAAGAAAGGACAAAAGGAAATCCTCTGGAAATACTGGACAAATGTCTTGATAACATAAGACCGGTGCTGGAAGTGAAACCAAGAAGAGTCGGAGGAGCCACTTATCAGGTGCCGATAGAGGTATCTCCGGAAAGAGCAAATACGCTGGCCATCAGATGGGTAGTTGATTTTGCAAGTAAAAGAAAAGAAAAATCCATGGCCGAAAGGCTGGCTGCAGAGATTCTGGATGGTGCCAGCAATACGGGAAGCAGTATTAAAAAGAAAGAAGATTTACATAAGATGGCTGAAGCCAATAGGGCTTTTGCGCATTATAGATGGTAGCATAAGGTGACTATAAATGGGTAGAGAAGTTTCATTAAAAAATACAAGAAATATAGGTATAACCGCTCATATAGACGCAGGTAAGACAACTACGACGGAGCGTATTCTATATTATACAGGCAAGACTTACAAAATGGGTGAGGTCCATGATGGAGCAGCTGTTATGGATTGGATGATACAGGAGCAAGAGAGAGGAATCACCATTACTTCTGCAGCAACTACCTGTTTCTGGAAAGATAATAAAATAAATATAATAGACACTCCCGGACATGTAGATTTTACTGTTGAAGTTGAAAGATCACTGAGAGTGCTCGATGGGATGATTGCCATATTCTGTGCAGTGGGAGGAGTAGAACCGCAGTCAGAAACAGTATGGAGACAGGCCGATAAATATAATGTTCCGAGGATTGCTTTTGTGAATAAAATGGACAGGGGCGGAGCTGATTATTATTATGTCCTTGATATGATCAAAACAAGACTTGGCGCCAATCCATTACCCATACAAATCCCCATAGGCAGAGAAGAAGACTTCCTTGGGATAATCGATCTTATAAGTATGAGGGCAATAATCTACAAAGATGAAATGGGAATCAAGTTTGAGTATGAGAATATCCCGGCGGAACTTGAATCCGTTGCAAAAAAATACAGACAGGAATTAATTGAAAATATAGCCAATTATAATGATTTTATTTTAAATAAATATGTCGAAAATATTGAAATAAGCGAAACCGAATTAAAAAGAGCCATACGGGAGATAACTTTAAGTGTTAAGGGCGTTCCGGTATTTTGCGGAGCCGCATTTAAGAATAAAGGAGTGCAGCCTCTGCTGGATGGAGTAGTGGATTTTCTTCCGTCTCCGTCAGATATCTCTTCGCCAAAAGGCGTGAGTCCTGACAAAGGAAAGGAAATCGAGAGAGAAACCAGTGATGATGCGCCATTCTCCGGTTTGATTTTTAAAATAATTACCGACCCATTTGTAGGAAAATTAAGTTATTTAAGGATTTATTCCGGAATCCTGCAAAGTGGGACGCAGGTAATGAATGCAAATAACAGCAATAAAAACAGGATCAGCAAACTCCTGGAAATGCATGCAAATAGCAGAGAAGAATTAAAAGAAGCTTACTGTGGTGATATAATAGCCGTTGTTGGGCTGAAGAATATAAAAACGGGCGATACCATTTGTGATCCTGCCAAATCTATAAGATATGAATCAATTAGTTTCCCCGAACCGGTGCTTTCGATCGCTATTGAACCCAAAACGAAAATGGAACAGGAGAAACTGGGCATGGCACTGTCAAGACTGGCAGAAGAAGACCCTACTTTTAGAAGGGAAATAGACGATGAGACGGGACAGACGATTATTTCCGGTATGGGGGAATTGCATCTTGAAATAATAGTCGACAGATTACTGCGGGAATTTGGAGTGGGAGCAAATGTGGGAAAGCCGCAGGTATCTTATAGAGAAACCATAACCCGTGGAACACAGGTAGAAGGAAAATATATCAGACAAAGTGGTGGAAAAGGACAATATGGTCATGTGATTGTACGTTTTGAGCCAAATGAGTATGGCAAGGGATTTGAATTTGAAGATAAGACAAAAGGCGGGATTATACCGAAGGAATTCATTAAACCTGTTGAAATGGGTATAAAAGATGCTATGCAGAGCGGAGAGGTGGCGGGATATCCGGTTGTCGATGTCAGGGCTATACTCCTGGATGGATCATATCATGAAGTGGACTCTTCGGAAATGGCTTTCAGAATTGCCGCTTCAAAAGCTTTTAAGGAGGCTATGAAAAAATGCCTTCCTATTTTATTGGAACCGGTCATGGATGTAGAAGTGGTTGCTCCGGATGAGTATATGGGAGAAGTCATTGGTGATCTTAATTCGAGAAGAGGAAAAATATTATCTTTAACATTAAGAAATAAGAACAGGATTATAAAAACAGAAGTACCGCTTGCAGAGATGTTTGGATATGCAACGGACCTGCGTTCAAAGACTCAGGGACGGGCTACTTTTACCATGCAGTTTAAAAAATATGAACCAACACCGGGTAGAATCGCCGATGAAATTATCGAAAGATTCAGGGGAAGCAAGATTGCAGTATAAATACATGATTTATATATATGAAGATTTAACTTTTATATAAAGAAAGGAAATATTATGGCTAAAGAAAAATTTCAAAGAACAAAGCCTC
>CAZFEN010000028.1:0-2692 GCA_964517765.1 uncultured Actinomycetota bacterium
AAACTCCCATAGGTGAGGAAGGTGATAGTAACCTTGGCGATTTTATAGAGGATTCGGGAGTAGAGACGCCTTCAGATGCTACTTCTTTTACTATGCTGCAGGAGCAGCTGCAGGAAGTTCTAAATACATTAAAGGACAGGGAAAGAAAAATTATCCAATTAAGGTTCGGGCTTCAGGATGGACATCCCAGAACTCTTGAAGAAGTGGGTAGGGAGTTTGGAGTAACCAGAGAAAGAATAAGACAGATAGAATCAAAAGCTTTGGGAAAGCTCAGGCATCCAAGTAGAAGCGGCGTTTTGAGAGATTTTCTGGAGCACTAAGTTAACTGTAGGCTGTAAATTATTTGTGGTTTATCATGTTGGCAGGTTCGTTACCGGCTTTGTTACCGGGTATTTTAAAGTGGAATTTAATCACTTTTTTTAAAAAGATGAATATTCTTTCAATGGAAAATGTGACGAAGAGCTTTACCGGGAAGATGCTGTTTGAACAGGTGTCTTTGGGGATTAAGGACAACGACCGCATTGGCGTAGTCGGGATCAATGGAACGGGAAAGTCCACATTCTTGAAAATAATCAGCGGGCATATAGAGCCAGATTCAGGAAATATCTCACGTAGGAACAATCTAACGGTGCGGTGCCTCTCGCAAGCCCTGGAGTTTGATGAGAGTATGACTGTTCTTGAGCATATTTTACACGGAGAGCATCCGCTGATGAAGACGATCAGGACATATGAGGCCACGACACATCGGCTGCATGAAGCACCAAACGACGAAAGCCTCCAAAAAAGGTTGATTGAGTATGCTGAAAGGATGGATGCATTGGATGCCTGGAATGTGGAGATTCAGGCGAAAAGTATTTTAAGTAAGCTTGGGATATTTGATATAGACCGAAAGATTAGGGAGTTATCAGCCGGTCAGAAGAAAAGAATTGCTCTGGCTGAGGCGCTCATTCAGCCTGCTGACCTCTTGATTTTGGATGAGCCGACCAACCATATTGATTTGGAAACAATCAAATGGCTGGAGGATTATTTGAGCCAGCTAAAAGGGGCGCTGCTTTTAGTGACCCATGACCGTTATTTCCTTAATAGGGTCGTCAACCGCATCATTGAAATAGATAAAGGAAAGCTGTATTCCTATGACGGTAACTTTGAATATTTTCTGGAAAAGAAAACGCTGCGCGAAGAAACGCAAACCTCGATGGAGGAAAAGCGAAGGCGGCTGTATATAAATGAGCTGACGTGGATCCGCCGTGGGGCCAGGGCGAGAACAACCAAGCAGAAGGCCAGGATTGTCCGTTTCGAGGAGATGAAAGGGGCAGGGGCAGCAAAGGAAATCACCAGGGAGCAGCTCGAGCTTCCGGTTGCTTATACCCGCCTTGGAAAAAAAGTAATTGAGTTTGATAACATATCCAAGTCGTTTGACGGGCTGACGATTATCAAAAACTTCAGTATCAAGATAAGCCCAACGGACAGGATAGGCATTGTTGGCCCAAACGGCGCGGGCAAGACGGTCCTGTTAAATCTTGTTGCCGGATTGATTGCCCCGGATAAAGGTAACATTAGTATCGGGAAAACGGTTAAGATTGCATATTACCAACAAAACAATGAGGTTATGGACAACTCGGTTCGTATGATCGATTATATCAAGCAAACGGCAGAATATGTTGAAACAAGCAGTGGGTACACAATATCGGCGAGCCAGATGCTTGAACGATTCCTTTTTGACGGTAGCCAGCAGTACAGTTTTATTAAGAATCTTTCGGGCGGCGAAAAGAGACGGCTCTTGTTAGCCAGGGTCCTGATGGAAAAACCGAATTTCCTGCTCCTGGATGAGCCGACAAATGATCTGGATATACAAACCCTTGAGGTATTGGAGGAATATCTGGAATATTTCCAGGGCGCCGTGCTGGTTGCATCCCATGACAGGTATTTTCTCGATAAAACAACTTACCGGCTGATAGCAGTAAAAAGTGACGGAAGGACTGAATTTTACAACGACCTTGGAGCGTATGGACGCAGCCTGATGGCTGGTGAGCCAAAGGCAGGGCAACAAATCAAAGTGGTGAGGCGACCTGCCAGAGTTAACCAAAAAACAAAATTTACTTTTGCCGAAAGCAGGGAGTTTGCTCAGATCGACAGTATCATCGGGAAATTAGAGGCAGAACTGGCAAGACTTACCGAAGAAATGAGCGGGAGCTGGTCGGACTATATCAACATGCGGGAACTCGCAGCGCAGCAAAAAAAACTTCAGGCCGAGCTGGCAGAGAAAATGGAACGCTGGGTCTATCTGCATGAGCTGGCTGAGAAAATAGAGCGACAGTAAAATTCATGCATGGAAGTTAATTAATCTGACCACAATGCTCAGCCAGGGTAAGTATTAAATTTAAATGCCAAACTCTCCTGCCCATAACATTTCTAAAAATATTTTCCAGGGAATTATTCTTATATCGTGTATATCTCTGGGGTATTTTTCCTGACTTACAACTAAAAGGTACTTTACTTTTCCATCTTCCTGCAATGACCCTTCTCCCGGCATTACACCAAGCCCTTTATACTTAAACAACTTTGATTTTCTTTCTAAAAGTAAGACCTATATTAATTGTATCTTCTTTATTGTCTGTTAAATCTGGTTTTACATCTTCTGGATTTTTAAGGTATACGCCAGGCGTACCGCCTCCGCCATTCGCCCCGTGCC
>CAZFEN010000028.1:2792-13766 GCA_964517765.1 uncultured Actinomycetota bacterium
GTGCCTGCCAATTTTGACAATGATTGGCGCGATTAGTTCTGCAAAAGTAGCATGCACAGCAATAGATATTCGGATCAGCCGTAACCCTGCTTCCGACTTTTAATCCGGAAACATCCGAGCCCAACTCGACAACAATACCGGAAATCTCGTGCCCGGGAACAATCGGATAAGAACCTAAATAGTCGCCATTATAGATATGAAAATCCGTACCACAAGCACCGCAATTCTTTACCTGGATAATAATCTCATCTTTTCCTGGCTTTGGATATTGTATTTCTTTAACCGAAACCTTCCCGGGTTTTTCAATAACTACTGCTTTCATATTAAAAATTACTCCTTTAAATTTATGCGATAGATATTCATTATGCACCTGTTTTCTTAAAGCATTTTTTCTACAATATCCATCGATTTCCTTTCAATGAATTTTAGGTCTACTTTACCACGGGTATTACCGGTTTCAAAGGCAGCTTTTGCCACACTTACTGCAACAGCTGGAAGGATCCTTTTATCAAAAGGTTTGGGAATGATATAGTCTTCTCTCAGGTCATCTTTTACAATTTCGGAAATTGCTTTCGCTGCAGCCATCTTCATTTCCATATTTATCTCTATTGCTTTTGCGTCGAGAGAACCCCGGAATATTCCGGGAAATGCCAGTACGTTATTTACCTGATTCGGGTAATCACTCCTGCCGGTTGCTATAATTTTAACACCGCATTTATGGGCAATTTCAGGTTTGATTTCAGGTTCGGGGTTTGCCATGGCAAATATAATAGGATTATTTCTCATCTTTTTTATCATTTCTGCAGTCAGGATATCTGCTGCCGATACTCCGATAAATACATCGGCATCTTCCATCGCGCTGGACAAATCCCCTTTTATGTTATTCAGGTTTGTTGATTCTGCTATTTTCTGTTTGAATGTATTTAAGTCTTTCCTTTCCCTGCTTATTATGCCCCCTCTATCGCATACAATCATATCGGTCGCACCGATGTATTTTAATAAATTTACAATTGATGTACCGGCCGCCCCTGCCCCATTAATGACTATTTTTATTCCGGTTATATTTTTTCCGTAAATCTTTAGGGCATTAAAAAGTCCGGCCAGGGTTACGATGGCGGTTCCATGCTGGTCGTCGTGGAAGATAAGCATATTCGTTTCCTTTTTAAGCCTGTCTTCTATCTCAAAACATCTCGGCGCCGCGATATCCTCCAGATTTATTCCTGCAAAAGATGGTTCTAGTATTTTTACAGTGTTTATCACCACCTCATTATCCTGACTGTCTACGCATAGAGGAAATGCCGATACTCCCCCGAATTGTTTGAACAGGACACATTTACCTTCCATTACCGGAAGTGCCGCTCTCGCTCCTATGTTCCCAAGACCGAGGACAGCTGAACCGTCGGATACTACCGCAATCATATTGCCTCTGGCAGTATAGGTATTTAACTGATCCGGATTTGCGGCAATTACGCGGCTTGGTTCCGCAACTCCAGGAGAATAGGCAAGAGATAGGTCGTGTTCATCCGTGGTTTTAACCTTGCTTATTACGTCGATCTTGCCCTTATTTTTCTTATGCATTTCAAGCGACTCTTCGTAGATATTCAAATGATTTCCACCTTGCTTTGCCGGATTTTATTAATTTTATTCTAACATTTATTTATATTTATAATACAAGTTTTTTATGCAGTCTGGCACCTGTTTATTATTTATAGTTTAATTTTAATTCCGGTGCCTGTGTAATATATTTTTAAAAAAGGTACGATTTTATTAATGGCAAATTATAACATATAATAATACGCATGGAATATTTCGCAGATACGGATATCGGAAAAATCAGAGAACAGAATGAGGACTTTTTTTACGCCAGAGATAGTCTGTTTATTGTGGCTGACGGAATGGGAGGGCATAATGCCGGAGAAGTTGCAAGTAGAATTGCCGTTGAAGTTTTTACAAAAAATTTCGATAGAAGCCTGAAAGATAAAATAAAAAAAACCTCTTCTGTTAAAAAAGATAATCTAACTCCTCTTAATATAGAAGAACTGCTTCTCGAAAGTATTAGAATCGCCAATGAAGAAGTTTTTGACACTGCTGTCTCAAAATCCGAATATTACGGTATGGGAACCACATTTACGGGATGTTTCATCCATGGACAAAAAGCATACATTATTCATGTAGGTGACAGCAGATTGTATGTAAAAAGAGGAAGCGAAATGAATCTTCTGACTTCCGACCACACTATCGTGGGTGAACTATATAGAAGAGGTGAGATAAGCTATGAAGATACCTTTGATCATCCCCAGAGAAATTATCTCACCAGGGTCCTTGGCGTTACAGAAGATATAGATCCGGACTTCAGTTCGCATAAAATCCTTAAGGAAGACGTTATGCTGATATGTTCCGATGGCCTTAACTCTATGCTTAAAGATAAAGAAATCTCAAGCATCATGGATAAATATAAAAATGCCAGGGATATTACAAAAAATCTCATAAAAGGCGCCATAAAAAAGGGCGGCCAGGATAATATAACAATTATAGTCATTAAAAAATAATTATGCCTGAAAATGATTTCAAAAAAAATAAATTGATCTCAAGAAGATACCGGATAATAAAAAAGATAGCCTCTGGTGGAATGGCTGATGTCTTCCTCGGAGATGATTTGAAGTTAAAAAGGAAAGTTGCCATAAAAATACTGGCTGCAAACTATGCTGCAGATAAAAACTTCGTAGTAAGATTCAAGAGTGAGGCACAGATCCTTGCAAGGCTCAATCACCCGAATATTGTCCAGGTCTATGACTGGGGAGAATTCGATGGTTCCTATTTTATCTGCATGGAATATGTTGAAGGAGAAAGTTTAAAAGAAACCATAGAGAAAAAGGGGCCGCTTCCTCCCGAAACCGTTGTCGATTACGCCATACAAATTGCCGGTGCACTTCTTATGGCTCATAAAAGCAATCTTATACACAGGGATATAAAACCCCAGAATATACTGGTAACCACAGATGGCGAGGTAAAAGTCACCGATTTCGGTATTGCGAAATCTCTCTCGACCGATATTACCAAAACATTGAATATAATGGGCACTGCACACTATATTTCACCCGAACAGGCCAGAGGAGAAATTCTGGACCACCGTACCGACATTTATTCAATGGGAATAGTGCTTTATGAAATGCTGATCGCGGATGTTCCTTTCAGAGGCGGTAGTTCCATTGACATCAGTCTCAAACACATATATGAAAAGCCTTTAAGGCCATCGGAGTTGATTGAAAATATTCCGGAAAAACTGGAAAAAATCATAATGCATTGTCTGGAAAAAAATCCTGCGGATCGTTATCCGAACATTAGAGAACTTATAGGAGACCTGCAAAAATACGGAACAGACAAACCCCTGAGCTTCGCCATCAAGAGACGAAGACAAAATAAAGCCGGTGTATTTGCAGAAAAAATACGGCTTAATAAGGTAAATATTATTATCCCTATCGTAATGTCGATCTTCATTTTAGCATTCCTTACTCTTTTTATAATCTATAGTTCCAAATACTACGAGGAGACTGCTTCCAAGTCTATTACACCGGTTCCCGCAGTCGAGAATATCCCGGCAGAAAATGCGGAAACCTTACTTTCACTTTTTGACCTGAACCTGGTTATAAAAGAGGAAATATATAATTCTGAAATTCCCGAAGGATTTATTATAGAACAGACCCCGGAATCCGGAAAAAATATCCCGGTTGGTAGTGATATCGAGGTAACTGTAAGTAAAGGTCCTGAAGTCACCTATGTTCTGGTTCCCAATCTGATCGGCCTGAGTCAGGAAGAAGCCCTGCAGGCACTGGAAGATTATGGCCTTACGCAGGGCAGCATCTCCGGAGAATATTCCAATGCTTTTAAAGAAAAACACGTTATAAGTCAGGATCCTGACTTCAACGAAAAAATAGAGTCCGGCGAATCCGTGAATCTGACAGTAAGCAGGGGTGAAGAGATTATTCTTATCCCCAATATAATTGGTCTTGATTTCATAGAAGCCTCGAACTATCTTGAGTCTCTTGGACTCGTAGTAAAAAGCAGCAAAGCCCCAATAACAGAAACGAGTACCATAAAAGAACCCGGCAAGATCATAGATGTGACCCCATCCCCCGGATCTGAAGTGCAGGCAAACAGTATGGTAGAACTGATAATTTCTACGAATGAAGCGCTCCTACAGGTCCCCGATCTTATTCGTCTTAGTCTGGAACAGGCCGCCGGTACGCTTGATTCCGCTGGTATCAATTATGAAATAAGTTATGTAAATACAGATTATTCGTTACAGATTGGAATGGTTCTGGATCAGAATCCTGAAACCGGAAGCTACATTTCTCCTGATTCCAGTGTTATTTTATTTATAGGAAATTAACTATCAGCGAAAAGTTTTCATTCCTTATTGAAAAATCCCATGGATTCGAATTTACTGGCTTTTGCGGATTTTAACTCATCTCCCGAAATACGGGTATATCTTTCAAGTGCACCGGTGACATATCTCTTTACGATTTTTACCATTCTCCCCGGCGCATTCTGAGCACCGCCCAGTGGTTCGGGGATAATTCTATCTATCACCTTTAACCTTAACAGATCTCCGGAAGTCAACCTCAGTTCCCTTGCAGCCAGCTTGGTACCGGAAGGATTTTTCCACAGGATAGCGGCACACCCTTCAGGTGAAATAACCGAATAGGTTGAATTTTCGAGCATTGCCACTTCATTTCCAATAGCCAGTGCAAGTGCTCCGCCGCTTCCACCTTCACCAACAAGGACGACTATTATTGGGACCCTGACTTTGAACATCACGGAGATACTTTTCGCGATGGCGCTGGCCTGTCCATCATCTTCGGCTTCAATCGCAGGATATGCTCCGGGTGTATCTATAAAAGTCACTATGGGGAATCCAAATCTGTCGGCAAGTTCCATGATTCTCTGGGATTTCCTGTATCCCTGCGGTATGCTCATACCGAAGTTATATATCATCCTTTCTTTTATATCCCTGCCTTTATTGTGTCCGATAGCAGCAACAGTCCTTCCGTTGACTTTGCCCAGACCTGCAATAATGGATTTATCTTCACCGGTAAGCCTGTCGCCTGAAAGGTCCGCGAAATCTTCGAATATACCTTTTATATAATCCCGACACTGGGGCCGGTTTTCATTTCTGGAAAGTTCCACAATCTTCCAGACTCTTCTGGTGTCCCTTTCGACACTCTTATAAGTCTCGATCTTCCGGGCAAGAGCTCTTTCCGCATCTTTAAAATGGATGCCGGTAAAGAAAGGTATCTTTTTTAATTTTTCAAGCTTGGACAATGACCCTAAAATCTCTTTAAGATAACTCTTTGGAATCTCTTCCAGTTTTTTTAGATCCATATTATCCTCTAAATAACCTTAACAGATTGGCCAGAGCGTCTTTAAGATCGCTTCTGTTTACGATCATATCCACCTGACCATTTTTTAAATTTCTCTCCGCGCTTCCAAAATCCGGAGGCAGATTCTTTTTTATGGTTTGTTTTATAACCCTGGGCCCGGCAAAACAAAAGAATGCGCCGGGTTCCGCTATAATGATATCGGCGATGGTAGCAAAACTTGCACTGACCCCTCCGGAAGTAGGGTTTGTTATCACTGTTATATAAGGAATCCTGTTTTCTTTTACTCTACCTAAGCTGGATACCGTCTTTGCCATTTGCATAAGGGATATCGTACCTTCCTGCATCCTTGCTCCTCCGGATGTACAGAATATTACGAGAGGGATGTTTTTTTCGATACTGTGGTTAGATAATATCTTTATCTTCTCTCCTACCACACTTCCCATACTTCCTCCCATAAAACCAAAATCCATTATACCCAGTGCCACATCATTTCCTTCTATCTGTGCATCTCCTATTATAATTGCATCATCCAGACTGGCTTTTAGTCTGGTTTCTTTAAGCCTCTCACTGTAAGACTTGATATCATAAAAGTTCAAAAAATCAACCGAACTTATATTTTTACCCAGTTCGTTAAAACTATTGCTATCTGCTGTGATCTGCAGCCTGTCTCTTGCATCTATAGTATGGTGATAATTGCAATACGGACACACCCAGAGATTCAAAATGAAAATCTCATTTTCTATATCTTTATTGCAATTCTTACATTTATTCTTTTCCATTTATCTTTTCCTGTTATATATATCTTTTAAAACCGAGGGCCACATTATGGCCGCCAAAACCCATAGAATTGGAAAGAGCAACATTTACTTCTCTTTTCTGACTAACCTTTGCTGTATAATTCAAATCGCACTTTTCATCCGGATTATCAAGATTGATGGTAGGAGGGACAATATTGTCCCTCATGGTCAACACTACTGCAACAGCTTCTATGGCACCCGAAGCTCCCAGGCAGTGACCGACCATAGATTTAGTCGAGTTTATATTTATGTTATAGGCATGCCCTCCGAAACACCTTTTAATAGCAGCGGTTTCGATAACATCATTTAACGGGGTCGAGGTTCCGTGAGCATTGATATGGTCCACTTCTTCAAGACCGATACCACCCTCATCCAGACAATTTTTTACACACCTTGCTACATTCACACCTGATTCCTCAAGCGCAGTTATATGGTAAGCTTCTCCGGAAAGACCGTAACCGAAGATCTCACAGTATATTCTTGCATCCCTTCTTAGAGCATGATTCAATTCTTCCAGAATCAATATACCGCAACCTTCGCCCATCACAAATCCGTCCCTATCCCTGTCAAAGGGCCTGGATGCTTTTTCCGGCTCGTCATTTCTTTTGGAAAGGGCCTGCATATTGGAAAATCCCGCCATCCCCAGAGGAGTGATGGCCGCTTCGGCCCCCCCTGCAATCATGACATCAGCAATTCCCCTTTTTATCATTTCGAATGCATCTCCGATTGCATTGGATCCTGCAGCACATGCAGTGGTTGTCGTACTCACCGGTCCCCTGGCTCCGCTCATAATAGATACCTGAGCTGCTGCCATATTGGATATCATCATGGGAATAATGAAAGGACTCACCTTATCGGCACCCTTATGAAGCAATCTTTCATGTTGCTGCTCCAGAGTTGCAAGTCCGCCCACTCCGCTTCCGATATAAACTCCAATTTTATCTTCATTTGAAGAATCAATCTTAAGACCGCTGTCAATTAAGGCATTCTGCGCCGTGGCAAACGCAAACTGTGCAAATCTATCCATTCTTTTTGCAAGTTTGAGGTCCATATAGTTTTCCGGCTCGAAATCTTTTATCTGCGCGGCAATTTTAGAAGCAATCTTTTCGACATCGAATCGGTCTATCCTTGAGACACCCGATTTTCCTGAAATCAGATTACTCCAGAACTTTTCGGTTTCCAGCCCCAACGCCGACATTACTCCCAATCCGGTCACAACAACCCTTCTATTATTAATCTCTTTTATCACTTATAAATCCTTTTCTCTGTCTAAAATTTTAATACTAATTTCTATCGGTCAAATACCCATCCCACCGTCCAGATTTATCACGATACCGGTTATATAATTGGAATCATCGCTTGCCAGAAACAGCGCTGTTTTCGCAACATCGTCCACACTTCCAAGCCTCCCTGTAGGAATCTGCTCTATTAGCTTTTGCTTTATACTGTCGCTGAGTTTTTCTGTCATTTCTGTTTCTATATATCCAGGTGCTATGGCATTTACCAGGATGTTTCTACTGGCAAGTTCTTTAGCAAGGGTCTTCGTAAGTCCTATTATTCCTGCCTTTGATGAGGAGTAATTACTCTGACCTGCATTACCGTGAACTCCCACTATCGATGAAATATTTATTATTTTTCCGCTTCTGTTCTTTATCATAAATTTAACCACGTGCCTGGAGCATATAAAAGCTCCGGTAAGGTTTATATCGATAACTTTTTTCCAATCTTCAAGACTCATCCTCAGTATAAGATTGTCCCTGGTAATTCCGGCATTATTGACGAGGATATCTATTTTGCCTTCAGCTTCTATGATTTTTTCGATTACCTGCTCGACGCTTTTCTCATCGGTTATATCCACCTCGAAAAAAAACACCCTTCCGTTTTTATACGCAGAACGGAATTCACCTATAGTCCTCGTTCCCTCTTCCGGATTGACATCGAAAATATATACAGATGCGCCTTCTGCCAAAAAAGTCCCGCAGATCTTCTTCCCGATACCTCTGGCACCTCCGGTTACGATGGCCACTTTATCATTAAGCCTCATTTATAATTCCATCCTTTTCTAACACACTTTTTAAATTTTCTATATCTTCCATCCGGTCAGTTTTAAGTAAGGTAACAATCCTGCCGCTTCTCTTTGCAATCCTTCCAACTAACCCTGATAAAACTGATCCCGGCCCTACTTCTATGAATATATCAACTCCATTTTCCAGCAGATAATCGATACTGTCAATCCACCTTATTGGACCGACAAGCTGCCCCGTCAGGGTCCTTCTTATATCATCCTTTCTGCGGTAAGTGACTTCGGTTGTGGAAAAGAAAGGAAATTTCATATCCATAAAATCGATATTTTGTTCTATGTATTTTCCAAGTTCATCAGAAACCCGTTTCATTAAAGGAGAGTGCGAAGCAATACCCACTTTAAGCGGTATTATTTTTTTAGCACCCCTTGATTTTAGTTCCTTCATTGCTTCCATCACCGCACCTTCGTATCCGCTTATCACTATCTGCGAGCAGTCGTTATAATTTGCAATAAACACTCTGCCAACAAAATTTTCGAGAACATCTTTGATCACATCTATTTCTGTCCCCAGAACAGCGGCCATCATTCCTTTCCCATCCCGGTTGGCCTCGCTCATAATCATACCACGGTATCCCACAAGTGCCGCGCCCTGTTCGAAATCATAAGCACCGCTGCTGTAAAGCGCGCTGTATTCTCCCAGACTGTGTCCCAGAACCGTATGTATATATTCCCTCTTTATGGAAAGATTATTTAAAATATAATCATTCAAAGCGCAGCTCAGGCTGTAAATAGAAATCTGACTGAACCGGGTATTATCAAGCGAATTATCTTCATCTCTACTTTGAATTACCTTTAATAAATCTTTTCCTGCGATTTCGCTCGAAATATCAAAATATCTCCTGCAGCTGTCACTGGCACCCAAAAATTCACTGCCCATACCGGCATATTGTGATCCCTGACCGGGGAACATAAGAACAATTTTTTTTAAAATTTCTGAACCTTCTTTTTTACTCTTCAACTAAAAAACCTTTCTATGCCAGGGCAAACAAAATCTCTGCTATGCAGACAACTTCATTCCCTACCGTTACCCTGCCTATCGCACGGCCAATATTTCTCCTGGAATTTTTAAGTTCGAGCTCTATCGTAAGTTCATCCCCGGGCTTTACTATCCTTTTAAATCTGGCTCTATCTATACCGGCAAATAACACCAGCTTACCTTTATTTTCCGGCCTCATGAGCATCAGTACCGCTCCCGCCTGAGCAATAGTCTCGACAATAAGAACCCCTGGCATAATGGGACTGCCGGGAAAATGCCCTTTAAAATAAGGCTCATCCTTCTTTACGTATTTTATAGCCTTGATTCTTTTTCCGTAATCGATTTTTACGATCTTATCCAGTAGAAGAAAGGGATCTCTATGGGGAATAATGCTTTCGATATCTTTTTTGCTCATCTCCATTATGATTTGTACCCTCCAAAAAATTATTTCTCTTAAAATGAAACATTTTCCTCGTATGGGAAAAATATTGCCGATAAATACAAAATAAATCCTTACGGCTTTTTAGATAGACGCAGGTATATTTTTATGGTTTCACATCTGACATCCATTAGAGGTAATCCGATACTATATTTTTCTCATTATTTATTTTTTATTTTTGTATATAATATAAATCATTATTATTTAATATCTTAAAATCCCTTAAAACATTAAATGATAAATTTCAATTTGGAGCGGTATAATAAATATCTTGAGACTGATCATATCGGGAAAAATATCATTTACCTAAAAAAAGTAGACTCAACCAACAATTTTGCTTCACGACTTATAAAAAGTAAAAAGGAAGAACATGAAAGTCTCGATGGGACCATCGTGCTTGCCGAAACTCAGGAAAAAGGCAGAGGTAGATTAGGAAGAATCTGGTTATCGCCCTCCGGGGGCCTGTGGTTCACTTTAATACTCCGAACCTCACTCAAAGAAAAAGAACTTCTCGAAGTGACACTTATCGCCGCTTATTCCGTTGCATCGGTTTTGGATACAGAGTACGGCATCAACGCAATAATTAAATGGCCCAATGACATATACTTCAGGAAATCGAAGTTAGGCGGGATACTTACAGAAGTTGAAAAAGTAGATGGCAGTGTCTTTTTAATAATAGGAATCGGGATCAATACAAACCTTGCTGCCGTAGACATCGCACCTGTCATCAAAGAATCGACGTCCATTAAAATCATAATTGGAAAAGATATAGAAAGAGAGTATCTGCTGTCAAAAATCTTGCTTGATTTTGAAAAGAATTACGGGTATTACTCAAAGACAAAAGATTTTAAAACCATATTTAAGAAAATAGAAAATAAGATTAATATTTGATTAATAATCCATAATTTAATTTTTAATTCAAATAAATTAGTTTTCTTTATGAATTTTCTACACACCCGTTATGTATTCATTTAAAAGACTCTCCAGATACTCCTGCATACCAGAAGAGTTTTCTATTGTCTTTAACCCAAGCGCATATTCTTCAAGAGACTTGAAATCTACATTTTTTTCCAGGATCTTCTTGCCTATCCCTTTATTATAGCTTTCGTATCTCTTTGAAATAAACTCTTCGAATATACCGTCTTCCAACATTTTCTGCGCCACCTTTAAACCTTTTGCAAAACTGTCCATTCCTGCCACATGGGCATAAAATATATCTTCCGGTTTATAAGACGCTCTCCTTACCTTTGCATCAAAATTTAATCCACCTTTCGTAAAGCCTCCCATTTTCAGCAATT
>CAZFEN010000029.1:0-12840 GCA_964517765.1 uncultured Actinomycetota bacterium
TTTTGGTAGCGGGGATAGGATTCGAACCTATGACCTTCGGGTTATGAGCCCGACGAGCTACCAGGCTGCTCCACCCCGCGACCGAGCGATAATATGAAAAATCTCCAACTGACTTTCTTAACCGCAAAAACCTATTATAATGATTTTTATTTTTTTTTCAAACAGTATTAAGTTTCAGATGATACCAAATATGGATTATGGGGTGATAATTAGAAAAACCCTGTAATATATTTAATAAAAATTCCTATATTGGAAATTGCCAGTGCAATTAGCGTGGCCGGTACCGAAAGTTTCAACCACTTCTTCCATCCTATCGATTGACCTCTTTTTTCCATTGTAGCATATGCCACCACATTAGCCGAAGCTCCGATTGGAGTTAAATTACCACCTATATCCAGACCCATAGAGGTCGCCCAGACCATTATCGATAATGCAGGCACACCTGCAAATTTTACAATATTCTGCAGTATGTAAGACATAGAAAGGGCAAGCGGTACATTATCGATAACCCCACTGCTAAGACCTGAACCCCAGATCAGTGTACTTAATAGTCCTATATGGTTATCCTTGAAAAGATTTGTAATATAACCTGCAGCTATTTCTATTACTCCCGTATATTCTAATGCACCTACTACCATAAATAATCCCATAAAGAATAATAATACTTCATAATTTACCTTCAACAGGATTTTCTCCGATCTCTTGCCCAGAACAGCCAGCATAAAAAAAGCAGGTATCATAGCGGCAAGAGGAACTTTAAGCGGGATGTGAAAATATTCCTCTATATAAGGATGGGCGATCAAAAAGAGAATTGCTGTCCCGAAAGCAGCCAGGGCTACTTTAAGCTGCTTTCTGTCCTCAATTGCCTCGGCCGGATCCATCTCTTTTAATTCCTCTTTCGGTATTTCCCCGGTAGAAACAAACGATTTACGGCTCACCAGATAACAGTATAGAAGAGCGCCTGCCCCTGCCACTATGGAAATAGGTGCGTTATGAACCAAAAAATCATTAAAATAAAAACCAAGTTTGAGACCCAGGATTACATTAGGCGGATCACCGACCATTGTCGCAGATCCTCCTATGTTGGCCATAACTACCTCGGTGATTATTATTGTAGCTGCATTTATTTTCAGGATTTTACATATTTCATAGGTCAGAGTAGCAAAAAAAAGCATCACGGTAACGCTATCCATAAAAGCTGAAAGGATTGCTGTTATAATGGGGAAAAAGATAAATATCTTCCGGGGAGAATATTTCAACCACCTGGCAAGTATCAAAGCTAAAAATGTAAAAAAACCTGCATCCGATAAAGCTGCAACTATGATAAACATGCCAAACAACAGTCCTATGGTTTCCCAGTCAATGAATCCTACGGCATCATTTATACCGAAAACACCAAAAAGGATTAAAAGTAAAGCACCGATAAATGCAACCACGGTTCTATTTACCTTTTCTGTCGCAATAACAGCATAAGTCAGTATAAAAATTATTACAGCAATAAAAGCCGGGCTCAATTTTCCATCATTCCAATCCTTTATTAAATAAAAATCATTAGAATCCTACCACCTTGATTTTAAAAAAACAAACTATGTTAGAAAGTTTTAAGACCATAGACTCTTTGAAAAAGCAGGCTATTAAAGCCGAGGAATTTTTATTGTTTTTATATCTATGTCTCTATTATAAGAATGCGATCTTTCTTATTATGATCCTTTTCTATTGTAACTATCTTTGGACTAATAATATCTTCTGACATTTCTTTTAGCGGGACACTTTTCCCCGGATCGGTTTCAAATAAAATATAACAAAATTCAGGAGACAGATAGGGTTTTATTCTGGAAAGGATCTTTTCATATACCTCAAGACCGGTCTCCCCTGCCAGTAGAGCAGATTTTGGTTCATATTCTTTTATTTCCCTTGGAAGGTTTTTATAATCCTCTTCGGAAATATAAGGAGGATTGGAAACTATAATGTTGAATTTCCTCTCGAAACGCTTAAAAAAATCGGTGTCCGTTTCCGGCACCAGGTCGCATTCGATAAATTCCATATTTTCAAATTTAGAACTATCAAGAATACTTTTAGCATTTTTTTCCGCTGTTCCCAGTACACCGATATTGTTATCGGTCGCAACAATCTGCCAGGATGTATCCGGTATTTCTAATTCACCGGAAATCTCGTAAGCAATGCTTATGGAAATAGCACCGCTTCCGGTGCCAATCTCCAAAATATTTATTTTCCCCATTGCCGGATTATCTTTTAAGAGCTGGAACGCCTTATCTACGATAAGTTCTGTTTCGGGCCTGGGTATCAACACTCCTGTATCCACATATAGTTTTATTTTCCTGAAATATGCTTCTTTTAAGATATATTGAATGGGAACATGCTGCAGCCTTTTAAGTATATACTTTTTATATAAAGCAAGTTCCTGTTTGTTAAGAACCCGGTTATAACTTAAATATAAGTTTATTCTGGTAAGTTTAAGAACTGAACTGAGAAGCAGCTCTGCAGACAGCCTTGGGTGAGGAATCTCTTTATTTTTAAAATAATTTATAGCCCAGTCTAAAATACTTTTTACGTTCCATATTTGCAAGTGACCTAGGCCCCTATCTTTTCCATTTTCTTTTCTTTATCGGCACTTTTTAAGGAATCTGCCAGTTGATCAAGGTCGCCTTCCAGTATTTCATCAAGTTTATACAGAGTAAGATTTATCCGGTGGTCGGTCACCCTGCCCTGAGGATAATTATAGGTTCTTATCCTTTCGCTTCTATCCCCTGTTCCTATCTGAAGTCTTCTTTTTTCGGTCTGCTCGTTCATCTGCTTCTCTTCTTCGGCTTCTTTGAGTCTTGCTCTTAGAATCTTTAAAGCTTTTTCCTTGTTTTGCAGCTGCGATTTTTCATCCTGACATGTCACTACCATACCGGTAGGAACATGAGTTATCCTGACCGCTGAATCCGTAGTGTTTACCGATTGTCCTCCCGGTCCGCTGGAACGAAAGACGTCTATCCTCAAGTCATTTGGATCTATTTTAATATCCACTTCCTCGGCCTGTGGCAGCACAGCCACAGTAGCCGTTGAGGTATGTATTCTTCCCTGAGATTCGGTAGCCGGGACTCTCTGGACTCTGTGTACTCCGGATTCATACTTCATGGTTCCGTAGGCTCCTTCTCCTTCGATCTCAAATATAATTTCTTTGAATCCCCCAATACCCAGACCACTGGAACTCAATACAGAATACTTCCATTTTCGGTTTTCTGCATATCTCGTATATAATCTATAAAGGACTTCCGCAAACAATGCTGCTTCATCTCCCCCTGCGCCTGCTCTTATTTCAATTATGACATTTTTCTTATCATTGGGATCTTTAGGCGTCAGAAGTGATTTTATTTTTTTCTCAAGTTTTTGCTTTTTATCAATGTTTTCCTTAAGTTCATCCCTGAGAAAAGTCTTCATATCTTCTTCCTTCTCAGCCTTAAGCATTTCTTCTGCCTCGTTGATAGAAGAAAGTACTTCCCTGTATTTAACCGTAATATTTACGATTTCTTCAATCTCGGCTATCTTTTTCCCATATTCCCTCAGTTTTTCCGGATTATTAGAGATATCGGGACTTGAAAGCTTTTCAGAAAGTTTTTTATAGTTATCCTCGTATAATTTTAATTTATCCAGTATTGCTGACATATTAACCAGATTCTAACGATTTTTCGGCTTCCATGACTTTTTTAAATGAGCTTATTGCCACTTCTATTTGACCGATATCAGGTTCTCTCGTAGTGATTTTTTGCAGTAAGAGGCCCGGGTAAAAAAGTATATTGACTATCCTGTACTTGCTGAATTTACCTGCGAGCCTTATAAATTCATATGAAATGCCGGCAATCACAGGTATTAAAAGTATCCTTGAAATAATCCGCCATATTATCGGCTGTTTACCCAATAATGCAAACACAAATATGGCTACTACCATAACAATAAATAAAAAGCTGGTTCCGCATCTTACATGTTTGGTGCTGTACTTTTTGACATTTTCGGGTATTAATTCTTCATTATTTTCGTAAGCCTGGATGGTTTTATGTTCCGCACCGTGATATTGGAAAACTCTTTTTATGTCCTTTAGCTGTGATACTGCAAGAATATATACCAGAAAGAGCACAATTCTGATCAGTCCCTCCAGAATATTATAGGCTATTACATTGGAAAAATACCTTGAAAATGTACGCCCTATTACCGTAGGGAGTACAAAAAAAACACCTACTGCAAATACCACCGCGATTATTATGGAGATGGCCATTTCTTTTTTGGAAAATTTTATCTCTGCTCCGGTAGCTTCATTAACCGAATAACTTATAGCTTTGAAACCCAGAGTCATACTTTCAATAAGGGACATTATTCCCCGAATAAAAACAAATCCCAGTACTTTATATTTACGGGTCAGCGAATTATCTTTAAAAAGTATTGTTGATATAGTCCTATCGGGTCTTCTAACCGCAATAGCCCAGAAGTTCTTGCTGCGCATCATGACACCTTCGATTACTGCCTGTCCCCCTATCTGATATTTCTCATTGGCCTCAGGCATCAAAATCACTCGCTTCAGGAGGATTCTCGCACTTGAATTTGCCTTCCTGACAGGATCCTCTCAAACAATTAGGACCGGCTTTTTCAAAAACCAGTGGAGCGACTTTTTTAACCAGCTTCAACATTTTCGTTGCCAGTTCCCTGATTTCCCATTGTGCCCTGTTGCAGCATCTGACGGTAAAGAAGTGCAGAAGTTCTCTGCCATCCATTGTCACGATTATTTTTGTCTCCGATGCGTTGGGTAGTATATATCTTGCATCTTCGGCTTCAATCCCGCTGGCCAGTAACTCTTTATAGAGATTGTGTATATCTGAAATCAATCCTTCGAACTTCTCTCTTGAATCTTTATCCTTTGCAATGGAAGGAGGGGTAATATATTCAAAATTTTCCTTGAATTTTACATATCTTTGAGATTGCTGGTTGTATGAAGCAATCCTATGTCTTACAAGCTGATGGGTCAAAGCTCTTGACACACCTTCAATGGCAAAAGTAAAATTTATATGTTCCGTAGTACTGAGATGACCACTTTTAATTACAAATCTTACTAATTTCTGGACACTCTCGTCGCCAAGTTCATTCATAAGATCATCGACACCAACAGGTGAGTAACACAATCTGGCAGCTACCGCCACAGTTTTCTCCGGTTCCTGGGTGTATTTGATTAAATTCACCTTCATACCAAGTATCCTTCTTTATTTTTTGGATTTTACGAGTCTCTTTTTAAATCTCTCAACTCTTCCGCCAGAATCAACCAGCTTTTGCCTGCCGGTATAGAAAGGGTGACAATTAGAGCATATTTCAACTCTTATCTCTTTTTTAGTTGACCTGGTTTTAAAAGTATTCCCGCAGGAACAGGTAACAGTACAATCTAAATATTCCGGATGTATACCTTTTTTCATATTACTTAAATCCTTACTATTATTGTTTGCTATCCTTTATCTTAAATATTTCAAATCCTAAATATTAGCATAAATATCTCAGCCAGTAAACACAGCTTTACAAAATTATAGTGTTAAAAATCCTCAAAAACCTATACAAAACATGTAATGGGATCTCTATTTGTTAATCCTGTCATGGTTTATAATTTTTTTTCCTTGTCAAAACTGGCATTAATAGCCTTAAGAAAATCATAATTTGATTTCGTATTTCTTATATAGTCTATTAATTGCTCCAGCGCTATTTCGGGTTCCTTTTCATATATTAATCTTCGAAGCTTCCAGACCGTCCTGGCTTCATCTTTATCCATTAATAATTCTTCTTTTCTGGTTCCGGATCTGGTTATGTCGATTGCAGGAAAAATTCTTTTATCTGCCAGTTTACGATCCAGATTGATTTCCATATTACCGGTACCTTTGAATTCCTCGAATATCACATCGTCCATTCTGCTTCCTGTTTCGATCAATGCAGTCGCCAGTATTGTAAGGCTTCCGCCATTTTCGATATTTCTGGCTGCACCGAAAAACCTTTTCGGTGGAAACAATGCAGAAGAATCCACTCCACCTGATAGAACTCTGCCGCTTGCGGGAATCGATAGATTATATGCCCTTGCGAGTCGTGTTATGCTATCCAGGAGTATTAATACATCTTTACCATGTTCGACCAATCTCTTTGCCCTCTGAAGTACGAGTTCGGCAACCTGAATATGGTTATCCGACGGTTGATCGAATGTGGAACTGATTACCTCTCCTTTTACTGACCTTTCCATATCTGTTACCTCTTCAGGTCTTTCGTCGATCAGCAGGACTATAATATTTACTTCGGGATTATTGGTAGAAATACTGTTGGCAAGATCCTTTAGTATAGTTGTCTTACCTGCCTTGGGAGGAGATACGATAAGGCCCCTCTGGCCCTTTCCTATGGGTGCGATTAGATCTATTATTCTTGGACTAATATTATCCGATTCACTGGTCTCAAGTCTTAACCTATCCAGAGGATATACCGGAGTCAATTTTTCGAATGGTATCCTGCTCCTTATAAACTCCGGGTCTTCTCCGTTTACTTTTTCTATTCTGAGCAGCGCATTATATTTTTCACTTTCTTTTGGCGGCCGAACCTGACCATAAACTTCATCTCCCTGTCTCAAACGAAATCTTCTTATCTGAGACTGAGAAACGTATATATCATGAGAGCCAGCCAGATATCCGCTCGTCCTCAGAAAACCATAGCCATCAGCCAATATATCGAGTATTCCTTTCATTCTTTCCTTATATAAATCGAATTCCGGTTTTTTCTCTATTCCTCTCCTTCTCTCACCCTTCTCTTCGGTTATGATTTCTTCTTCTATGGTCTCTTCTTCTCCGGATCTCTCCTTTTTCTCTTCTACGACCTGAACATCTTCCCCGGTCATAGTCTCGCTTTTCAATGAAGATTCCATACCATTATTGGGTACTTCCTCCAGTATCCTGTCTACGAGTTCGTCTCTTTTTAACTTAGAAATTCCCTGAATGTTTAATTGCCTGGCAATAATTCTTAAGTCAGATAAAACCTTCTTGTCCAGAAATTCCCTGTTTAATTCTTCTAATTCAGCCATTAATAAATGCTCCTTTCATACTTAGGGCTTCTTTAATCCAATTTTCGTTAATTCTCATAATTGTTTTTTATTTATTCAAAAGACCTTAGATGGTTTAAGTATAATAATAGATTATGCCTGAACCGTTATTTTGCGGTTCCTGAAATTTATTATTGATTTCTTCAAACTTTCAAATATATTTTAAAAAAGGATTTTTGATATACGTTAGGACAATAGACTGCTTTTATAAATATATACGTTTACAAATTAATATCTTTTGAAATTTGAGACATGATTATTTTGGAGAAACCCCTATTACCAATGTCGTTATTAATACAAATGAAATTATCCTATATAATATATAGACTAAATAGGAAAAAATCAAGTAGAAAATTTTAGTATGAAATTTTTGGCATTTTAGTCAGTTCAATTACTCAAAATAAAATTATTACTTTTAAAAAGTTTTTTTTAAAGAAGAGGAGGGATTTTAAAATTAAAATCCCTCCCACAAGAAAATGCACCGCGCTTTAAACTTTCGGTAATTTGCTTAATGCCTCTTCTATCTTTTCTTTCGGATACTCATAGTCTACCAATTTGCCTGACAAATATGCATCATAAGCAGCCATGTCCACATGTCCATGTCCGCTATGAGCTATAAGAATGGTCTTTGCTTCTCCGGATTCACGGCATTTCAAAGCTTCATCAATTGCTACCCTGATACAATGATTTGTCTCCGGGGCACTGATAATACCTTCGGTACGAGCAAAAGTCACTCCTGCCTCAAATGTAGGAATTTGAGGTACAGCTATTGCTTCAACAAGTCCCAGGTCAGCCAGGTGACAGATGATTGGGGCCATTCCATGATAACGAAGTCCACCGGCATGAATGGGAGCCGGAATGAAATCATGACCCAGGGTATACATCTTAATTATCGGTGCAAGTTTTGCCGTATCTCCATAATCATAAGCATATGGTCCCTTGGTCATAGTGGGAGCAGCCGTTGGTTCCACATTGATTATGCGTAAATCAGGTTTTGTCCCATCTATTTTATCCTTTACAAAAGGCAGGAAAAGACCTGCAAAGTTTGATCCTCCGCCAACACAACCTACGATAATGTCCGGATAAGCATCTGCTTTTTCCATCAATTTCTTTGCCTCCAACCCATTTACGGTTTGATGCAGAAGAACATGATTGAGCACACTGCCAAGAGCATAATGAGTATCATCACGGGAAACAGCATCTTCTACAGCTTCACTAATAGCCAATCCGAGACTTCCGGGACAATCGGGATCTTTTGCCAGCATGTCTCGCCCTACTTTGGTGTCCTTACTGGGACTGGGCACACACTCTGCTCCCCATGTTTCCATCATTATCTTGCGATAGGGCTTCTGTTTGTAACTGATAGCTACCATATAGACCTTGATCTTAACACCAAAGCACGCGCCTCCAAACGCTAGAGCGCTTCCCCACTGCCCGGCTCCGGTCTCGGTAGCTATACGAGTAATACCTTCTTTTTTATTATAATAAGCCTGGGCCACAGCTGTATTAGGCTTATGACTTCCGGGAGGGCTTGAACCTTCATATTTGTAGAAGATCTTAGCAGGTGTATCCAGAGCTTTCTCCAGTCTGTGTGCCCTAAACAAGGTAGTAGGCCTCCATAGCCTGTAGACATCTCTTACCTCCTCAGGAATATCAATCCAGCGCTCAGTACTTACCTCCTGTTTAATTAGCTCCATAGGAAATAAGGGAGCCAGATCGTCAGGAGTCAGAGGTTTCATTGTAACCGGATGCAAAGGTGGTAGAAGAGGTTTGGGCAAATCTGCCTGGATATTATACCACTGTTCTGGTATCTCCTCCTCATCCAGTACAAACTTCGTTCTTTTATCCATTTTATTCTCCTTTCTTAATTCTAATAGTTTCTTAACGCAAACTGCTTCAAAGTTTTTGAACTATTTCTTTCTTAACTTCGCCATAATAAAATTTTTATTTTCATCACCTTTCCTTTCCATAAACAAAAAACCTCTCCATCACTACATAACATTGTAGAGACGAGAGGTTGAATTCCCGCGGTGCCACCCTACTTTGTCCTAAAATCAATATAGATATTGATTCCGGAACACACTTAAAATATTTCAGATACTTTTAAATATCCTATCCTCTGGTAACGGAGGAAGCCGGCCTGACTTACTCTCTAATAAAAGATTTTAGCCAGACACCTTACAGACCCATTCAGACACCAGCTTTGCAACCGCATTCTCAGCTTCAGCGGCTCTCTGTATGCTGCATTCAGCGCTTACTATCTCTGATCACAGGTTTTGTTGAAATATTTGATTTTCAAATCAGCTATTAAATATCAGGTTACGAATATTAGCATAATTCTATATTTTTGTCTAATTCATAGAGTTATTTATTTTTTATGATAATAGGACTTCCTACCTCTTTTTCCATAGCCATTTTATCAGGAACAAGCTGGCTTTCTGCAAAATCGATAACAAGGCTTTTTAAGTTCAGCCTTAAAAGGGGGAAAAGAGGATCGTTTTTCTTTAAATAAAATCCATTATTTATAAGAAATTTAAACGGAATCAGGGGGCTATTCCAGTACATATCTTCATCTATATCATCATTTAATCTTTTACCTATTGATTCTATAGATTTTGCTTTTTCTTTTATCAATTCTTTTTCTATCTCCATGAGCAGCCTTTTCCCTATCCCCATACCCCTGTACTCAGAAATGATATGGATACAGCCTAAAAAAGTACTGCCAGGATCAGGCGGATATACATTAAAGCTCCGTAGTTTTGGAAAGAGATAATAATTTCCAGCCAGAATAATCCCTATACACTGCCCTCCGATAAAAGCAGCTTTAATTTTTCCTCCATATTTCTTAAAAGAAATAATTTTTTTTCTATTATTTTTTCTGATGCTTTTTTCGAATAACTTACCTTTTAGAAATCCGGTCAGTTCACTAAAGCTTCTTACTGCAAACAATTCTTTAAAAAAAATTGTCATATCCCGGTCAAACCAATAACTGCAATCCAGGCATTTGAAATCTATTTTCTCCAGTTTCGCAGAAGATAGATCTTTGATTGTTAAATTTAAATCCATGTTTAAAAGAGAAAAAACATTAAATCCTATGTTTTAATAATTATAACACTATGAAGAATTGTTTAAACTTTCAAAATCTCTTTTGAACTTTTGGAGTTTTTAATATATATTACTTATTTACAAACATTAAGAGCATCAAGACACCTCCTGGACCGGTTATGAGTAAAAAAATTACATTTGATTATTGGGAACATCTATATTCGAATAGAACCGAATATATGTTTTCCTCTGAAATAAGGGATTTACTTTCATTGTCAGCAAGACCGGAAATAATCTCTTTTTCCGGTGGTCTCCCCGAAGTAAGGGCTCTAAACTTTCAAAGATTAGAGAGATATATTAAAAGAATCCTTAAAACCGATGGGGATATAAGCCTTCAATATGGCGAGTCTGTAGGATATTATCCTCTTAAAACCAGGTTAATTGAAGTTATGAAGCTGGAGGGTCTTGATACAGTAGAAGAAGATATAATAACTACAACAGGCGGGCAGCAGGCACTGGATCTATTGGCCAAAATATTCATTGATCCCGGCGATATTATCATAACGGAATCACCGGCATATACGGGAGCATTGAACTCATTTAGATCATACGAAGCAAAAATAATCGGCATACCGATAGATCAAAATGGAATTGATACTTCTATCCTGGAGAAAAAATTAAAAGAATTAAGAGATAAAAAAGCCAGAATAAAATTTATATATCTTGTGCCCAATTTTTCTAATCCTTCCGGAGTGACTCTAAGTCTCCAGCGCAGAAAAAAGGTTCTGGAACTTGCCAGGAAACATAATATTATGATCCTTGAGGACAATCCTTACGGAATGCTTCGATATAAAGATAAACCTATCACTACTATTAAGGAACTTGATAGTAAAGGCGATGGCCATAATGTCATTTACATAAGTACAATGTCAAAACTT
Organism: uncultured Actinomycetota bacterium; assembly: GCA_964517765.1. GTDB lineage: Bacteria > Actinomycetota > Humimicrobiia > Humimicrobiales > Humimicrobiaceae > Hydromicrobium. Next base: position 11,095 of record CAZFEN010000029.1, read on the forward strand.
TTTGCTCCGGGATTCAGAATAGGATGGATTGTGGCCCCTCATCCAATACTGGAAAAAATAATACTTGGGGTTCAATCAAGCATATTATGTGTAAGTACCTTTTCGCAAAGAATTGCTTACGAATACTTTTCGGACCCATCATGGATAAATAATATTGATGAATTCATAAAAATATACGCAAAACGAAAAGATACCATGACCAAAACTCTGGAAGAAAATTTTCCGAAAGGAACCAGCTGGTCAGCTCCAAAGGGAGGTTTTTTCATCTGGTTAAAACTTCCTCATTATCTTAATACCAAAGAAATTTTAGCCGATGCTGTCAGAAATAATGTTGCTTATGTTCCCGGAAGCGCCTTTTATGCTGATGGTAAAGGAACCAATGAGGCAAGATTAGCTTTTTGCACTGAAAATACCGAAAGAATTGAAAAGGGCATTAAGATTTTAGCAGGTATAATAAAAGATAAAATAAAACTATACAAAAGTTTTAAATAAAAAATTTAAAAAAATATCAAATTAATAAAAGAGTGATAAAAATGAAAAAAAATATTGCCGTACTTATGGGAGGAAGATCTCTTGAAAGAGAATTCTCAATAAAAAGCGGTCAGAGAGTATCGAATGCTTTAAGAAAACTTGGTCACAATGTCATAAAACTGGACATAAATGAATCTATAGTGGACAATTTGAATTCGGAAAAAATCGATCTTGCTTACATTGCACTTCACGGAAAAGACGGAGAGGATGGCACCATACAGGAAATTCTCGAAGTACTTAATATTCCTTATACGGGCCCGGGTGTTTATCCTAATGTCTTAAGTTTTGATAAGATAATCTCAAAACAAATATTTATGAGTCTTGATATACCGACTCCGCCTTTTTATTTTTTGAATACAAGTTCATTCCGGGAACTGGGTTCATCAAAGCTGCTGCCCTTAATAACAAAAAAAATAGGCCTGCCGCTGGTAGTAAAACCATCCGCTCAGGGATCTGCTCTTGGTATAAGGATAGTAAATGATAAAGAAAGTATACCCGAAGCCATAATTTCCGCTTTAAGCTACAGCAAAAAGGTAATACTGGAAAAATTCATAGATGGTGTGGAACTTGCAGTAAGTATTATCGGAAAAGAAAAACCAAGAATTCTTCCCGCAGTGGAGATAGTAACTAAAAAGAAATTTTTTGACTTCGAATCAAGATCCAAAATAGGGGAAACCGACTACTTCGTTCCGGCCAGAATCTCAGCTTCTTCTAATAAAAAAATGAAAGAAGTAGCTATGGCGGTACATAATGCACTCAAATGTACCAAACTTTCAAGGGTTGATATTATTATGGATACGAAGAAAGAAATTCCCTATGTTCTCGAATTGAATACCTCTCCCGGTATGACAGATACCAGTCTACTTCCAATGTCAGCGGAAGCAGCAGGTTTGTCTTTTGAGGAGCTTGTAGACGAGATTATAAAAATGTCTTTAAAAGATTGAACTTTTGACAGAGATAGTCTGCTTTGTTAGTATTTCTGGTTGTATTTAACCATATTCTGTCACAACGTGTCCCTGTAGCTCAGAAGGATAGAGCACAGGATTCCTAATCCTGGTGTCGGCAGTTCGAATCTGCCCAGGGACACCATTTTAAGATTTTTATGATAATTATATTATATAACAATTGATAAATTATTTATGGTTCGAATCCTTTCTCCCCAGCCATATCTTGTATTTTATGACTTTGGTATCCCAAACCATCTTGGAGTTTTGT
>CAZFEN010000030.1:0-8616 GCA_964517765.1 uncultured Actinomycetota bacterium
AATTCAAAGACTTAAATGAGAATATAAAAATTGAAATGTTAAGAAAAATGTACCAAATAAGGCATTTTGAAAATGAGGCCGAGCAATTCATCATAAGAGGGATGATACACGGTACATGCCATTTATATACCGGTGAGGAAGCAACTGCAGTCGGGGCTATTTATGCTATTGGAGGCGGCGATTATATCACTTCCACACACAGAGGTCACGGTCATTGTATTGCAAAGGGTGCTGACCTGAATGCAATGATGGCAGAACTGCTGGGAAAGAAAACGGGATACAGCAAGGGTAAAGGCGGATCAATGCATATAGCAGATGTTAAATCAGGAAACCTTGGGGCAAATGGAGTAGTAGGGGGAAGTATCGGTATTGCTACCGGTGCGGCGCTGACCTGTAAGATGAAAAAGAACGGAAAAATAGTGGTATGTTTCTTTGGAGACGGAGCAGCAAATCAGGGCATATTTCACAGCTCTATTAATATTGCTTCAATATGGGATCTACCGGTGATCTACCTCTGTGAAAATAATGTCTACGGGATGTCGACATCTATTAAGGATGCATTCAATATAGAAAAAATATCTGATAGAAAGTGCGCCTATGGGATAGAGGGATTGACCATTGACGGAAATGATTTGATTGAGGTATTCAATACTGTCTCATATTTTGCCGGCAGGTGCAGGGCCGGAAAAGGACCTGTACTGGTTGAAAGTCTGACTTACAGATGGAGCGGCCATTCAAAAAGTGATGCCCAGGTTTATAGAACAAGAGAAGAAATAAAGGAATGGAAAGAAAGAGATCCTATTAAAAGGTACAGAGAGGTCTTGATCGACGGTAAAATATTGACCGAAAAAGATGATAAGGATCTTGAAAAAGAAGTTATAAGTAAAATACAGGAAGCATCGGAATTTGCAAAAGAAAGTCCGTTTCCCGACCCTTCCGAAGTTGAGGATGATGTATATGCTTAAAAATAGTGCAAGACAATTAACATATCTCGAGGCAATAAGGGAAGCAATGCAACAGAAGATGAGAGCAGATAATGATGTATACCTGATTGGAGAAGATATTGCGGAATACGGAGGTGCCTTTGGTGTGACTGTCGGAATGCTGGAAGAATTTGGCAGGGAAAGGATAAGGAATACCCCCATTTCCGAAGAAGCCATAATAGGTGTTGCAGCCGGAAGTGCAATAACAGGAATGAGGCCCATAGCTGAGATAATGTTTTCTGATTTCATAACTATTGCCATGGATCAGATTGCCAATCAAGCAGCCAAAATAAGTTATATGTTTGGAGGGAAAGCCAGAGTACCAATGGTAATAAGGACCGCTGGCGGCGGCGGAACCGGTGCAGCGGCACAGCATTCCCAGAGTCTTGAAGCCGTTGTTGCACATATTCCCGGACTGAAGGTAGTTATGCCCTCCTGTCCGTATGATGCAAAGGGGCTTCTGATATCTTCGATAAATGACAATAACCCCGTAATTTTTATAGAACATAAGCTGCTTTATAAAAATAAAAAATATATTGACGATGTTCCGGAAGAAATGTATGAAATTCCGCTGGGGAAAGGTGATATTAAACAAGAGGGCAGAGATATCACTATAGTCGCAACATCTTATATGGTTCAAAAATCTCTGGAAGCTGCCGAAAAACTTTCACTGGAGAAGGGCATCAAATGCGAGGTAATAGACATACGAACATTGAGACCTCTTGATATCGATATTATACTGAACTCGATCAAGAAAACGGGTAAGCTTTTATGTGTAGAAGAAGCACCAATTTTTGGCGGATTTATGGGCGAGGTTGCGGCTCAGGTTTCCGAGAAAGGATTTGACTGGCTGGACGCTCCCATAAAAAGGGTTGCAGGAAGAAATTGCCCGGTTCCTTATAGTCGGGTGCTTGAACAGGAAATGATTCCCGGCGTGGCAAGGATCGAAAAGGGGATTTTAGATCTATTAGGATAAAGTCCATATATTTAATTGAATTTTGGTGTGTTATTATAAGTATTAATCGATAAAAAACAACTTTTTATTCGGCGGAGGACCGGGAGATGCATGAAGTCATAATGCCTAAGCTGGGGATCACAATGGAATCCGGCAGGATTGAAAAATGGCATAAGAAAGAAGGAGACAGGGTCGAAAAAGGCGAGGTATTGTTTGAGGTAATGACCGATAAAGTGACCATCGAAGTAGAGTCATATCAATCCGGTATTTTAAAGAAAATAGTGAAGGCGGAAGGAGAAGAAATCCCTGTAACCGGGGTGATAGCATACATAGGTGAAGAAGATGAAAAACTTCCTTTACCTAAACCAGATCAAAATGTAACGAAAAGAGTAACCGGCACAGAGACAAAGAAAGCAGCAGAAAAAATAAGAAGCATCAAAGAAGATACCAGAATCTCGGGAGATAGAATTAAAATATCGCCTCTTGCAAGAAAAATAGCTGAAGAGATGGGTATTGATTACAGCACAGGAAAAATCAAGGGTTCAGGACCAGGCGGGAGAATAGTGAAAGAAGATTTGATGGCTTTCTCCAGTCAAAAAAAGGGAACCGGGAAAAAAGAAACAGAACCTGAATCTGCCAGGATAGCTATAAAATCAACAGTCAGGCTTGAGGGGATAAAAAAGACAATAGCTGACCGGATGAGTTTTTCGGCGTTAAATATTCCTGAAATAGTCTTGAATTCAAAAGCTAATGCATCCCTGCTTATAGAATTAAAGGAAGAATTGAATGAAAAGAAGCTTAAAGAATCCGGCGTAAGAATAACTTATACCGACCTTTTAGTGAAGGCAGCCGCAAATGCGTTGCAGAATAACCTCGAATTAAATTCAACATTTTCTGATGGAAATTATATAATATACGATGATATAAATATCGGTCTTGCAGTTTCATCCGAGAAGGGACTTATGGTCCCTACTATATTCAACTGTGATAGGTTGAAAATTACAGATATTGCAAAAAAAAGAATCGAACTTATCAACAAAGTAAAGGAAGAAAAACTTAATCTGGAAGATATATCAAACGGGACATTTACGATTACCAATCTGGGCATGTATGGTATAAGGTCTTTTTCCCCCATAATAAATCCTCCCCAGGCAGCTATACTGGCTGTCGGTGAGATATATACGGAACCTGCCGTGATAGACGGGAAAATCAGACCGGAATCTTTTATTGATCTTACAGTTACATGTGATCACAGAATAATCGATGGAATGACAGGAGCAAAATTCCTGCGGGAATTAGTAGAATTTATAGAGAATCCCGCCGGACTAACCGGTTAAATTTAAATTTTTCTAAGGTATTTTTAAAAATGAAAGACAAAGAAGAAAAAATCATATTATTCTGTATTAATTGTAACAGAGAGTCACAGCATACGGTTTATTATATAGGTAACTATCTCCGGAGTGTTGTTTGCGATAACTGCAATAAAAGAATAGAAATAGACAGGCGTCATTTGAGGACTGTTTTTGCAGAGGATTTCATAAACAGGATTCTTACTAAACCACACAGAATGACTGAAGATATGAGGAAGGCATTTGCGACATTAATGCCTTTTCTCCCTAAAAGGTTATTCAAGGAACCACTTAAAGTAATAAAAGAAATATATGCAGTATTAAAAAAAGATAATGGCAATAACAACCCAAAGAAAGAGACCTAATCATTTTTAAAACTTTATAATTCCAGTCACTGGTATTTCGAAAACACTGCTGAAACTTTTAAGTATCTGCTCTTTGACATCATGAATCGGGATTTTTTTATTAGAGATTTTTTCCATTGAAGTCTGGAGATGATCTTTCAGGCCGCACGCTATTATATTATCGAAATATTTCAAATCGTTGTTTACATTTAATGAGAATCCGTGAAGTGTTATCCACTTCCTGACCCTTAGCCCGATGGATGCTATTTTAAAGCCGCCGGTAAATACTCCCCGATATTTATTTAGTCTCATTCCGCATATATTATAGCTGGCCAGTACATTTATTATAACCTCTTCAAGGTTATGGACAAAAAAAGATAAATCTTTTTTAAACCAGGTTAGATTTAAAATTGTATAACAGACGATTTGACCGGGAGAATGAAGGGTCATATCACCACCGCGATTGGATTGTACGAGTTCTATATTTTGCCTGCGGAGTTCTTCTATGCTTACCAGAAGACTATCTGTATTTTTATTGTTTCCTATGGTTATGACCGGATAATGTTCAAGAAGCAATAGAGCACCGGGACAGCCATTTGATTTTATCAGTTCAAAAATTTCTTCCTGGAGACTATAACCTGAGTCATAGGATATGAGACCAGGATCAAAACCCGGGATATTTTTTTGTGTGTCGTTGTTCTTTAAAGTTTTTATTACTTCATACTTTTTATTTATGAATTTTTGTCTTAAGATTTCCATGATTTTAATTATCGATTATGATTGATTTATTTTACCATATTAATACATATAATTATTTCTTGTTTTTGAATTAGCGGGAAAGGAGTTTTTATAAATATGAATATAAAAAAAGCTGATCTTGTTATACTTGGAGGGGGACCAGGAGGAAACGGAGCGTCCATGAGAGCATCAAAATCAGGACTTACGACCATAGTGATCGAAAAAGATAATATAGGGGGAGTTTGCTTGAATTGCGGCTGCATACCGACAAAAACTCTCTATCATATAGCACGAACCATTGACGACATAAAGAAAGCGGCAACTTCTGGGATAGATGTTTCATTGCCAAAACTTGATTTTAAAAAAGCGATGTCAAGAAAAGACCGGATAATCGAAATGCAGAGGAGAGCTCTGGAGTCTAATTATAAAAAAAATAATATAGAACTTATAAAAGGTTTTGGGGAAATAACTGCGAAAGGAAAAGTATTGGTAAAGACTTCCGGCGGGCAGGATATCGAAATCGAAACAAAAAATATAATCATTGCTACAGGATCGTCTGCTTCAACCGTGCAACCATTCGATCTATCGGAAGATGGAATAATGGAGAATTCCAGATTGCTATCTCTTGAAGAAGTACCGGAATCCTTATTGATCATAGGAGGAGGTGTCATAGGTATTGAAGTTGCAAATATTTTTTCCACCTTTGGATCCAATGTGGCAGTAATCGAGATACTTCCGAGGATACTATCAACGGAGGATGAAGAAATTTCAAAAATAATATTCGATATATTGAAGCAGAAGGGAATTGATATTTTTGTTGGTTCAAAAGTAGAAAACTTTAGAAAAAGTGGAAAAAGATTCATTTGTAACACAAACAGGGGAGACAAACTCACTGTAGATAAAATTTTAATGGCTGTTGGTAGAAAGCCTAATTCTACCGGTATCGGTATTGAAAATGTCGGAATAAATTTAGATAAGGATGGTTATATAAAAGTGAATTCACATCTTGAAACAAATGTAGAAGGAATATATGCAGTAGGAGATGTTATAGGCGGATTCCAATTGGCGCATGTAGCATCCGAGGAAGGGAAAATCGCTGCAGAAAATATTGCAGGAAAATTAAAAGAAATAAGTTATGATGTTATTCCATGGACAGTGTTTACAGCTCTTGAAATAGGAGCTGTTGGATTAAACGAAAAGCAGGCAAGGAAGAAAAATATAAAAATATGTACTGGCATGTTTCCATTTAGCTCAAGCGGCAAGGCTTACATCACAGGAGAAACCGTGGGTTTTGTAAAGATCATTTCTAACAGTGAAACCGGAGAGATAGTAGGTGCCCAGATGATAGGACCCCGGGCTTCCGATCTGATACATGAAGTAGCTGTGGCTATGAAAGGGGAACTGCTTATAGAGGATCTTGCTTCGACTGTTCATTCTCACCCTACATTTTCGGAAGCGGTTATGGAAGCTGCTGAAGATTGTATTGGAATCGCGACTTACAAATAGGTGACGGATATGATGAAGCTTATAGTAACTGATATAGACGGTACATTGCTTGATAATAATTCAAATCTCAGCGATTTGAACAAAAAAGCAATTTTTGAGAGTCGAAGGAGAGGGATTGAAGTGGTCCTCGCTACAGGAAAATCGATACGCTCAATATTATATCTTATAAAATTGTTCAGCCTGAGACTACCGCAAATAACTTTAAACGGAGCGGTTATAACTGACAAAAATCTTGAAATAATAAGTGCTATCAAAATAGAACCCCTCTATTATCTAAAAGCTATAAAAACCATAAAAAAGAAAGGGTATTCTCCCCTTGTGGCTCTGGTGAACGGTGAAATTTTTTACGAAAAATATCATCCTGATATGGAGCATATCATGAAGGTCGAGCAAATAATAATAAAAACAGAGGATATCGAGACCGAATATTTTTCGTCAAATGCCGCTAATATACATATAGCTATCAGGGAGACCGATCCGCTGGATAGTTATCTAAGAAAAAAGTTTTCAGGAAAAATAAACTTTATAAGATCGGGAAAATATTTTTTTGATATGTTGAATCCGGATGCCTCAAAAGGAAAGGCACTGGCATTTCTTTTAAAGACACTGAATATAAAAAAGGATGAAGTAGTTGTTTTTGGTGATAGTTACAATGATTTAAGTATGTTTAAGGAATCAGGGCTTAATATAGCGGTAAGGAATTCATATCCCGAAGTATTGAAACAGGCAGATATTATTACAGATGAGAATTATAGTTCGGGTCTGGGAAAAGCAATATATAAATATATTCTGAAAGAACCCATTTAATCCGGCTTATGATTTAAAATACTTTGACATAATATTAAGTTGTGTTAGAATAAGCTTTCTGAATCTGAAATATAATAGTTTTATTATAAAATATTTGAGATTTAATATCTTATGGATACTAACAGCTCGGTAATTTTAACCAAAAAAGTGACAATAACTTCATCAAGTCCTGTAACCAAAGAAGATTTTGTCAATAAAATAGGTGAAATAGCCAGCAATATTATCGATTTTCTTAAAAAAAACGGCTGCACTAAATTAGGCCATATGAAATTTATCTCAACTACAGATGGAGAAGATTACCTGCAATTAAGTGTTCAGGACATGGCCCAGGGACCAAAAATCAATGGTATCCTGAAAAAAACTTTTGAAAAAATCAAGCTGACTCTTAATATAATCGAGTTCGGGGTATGCAAGGAAGAAATCGATAGAAAAATCAATGAAGAGATAAAAAGTATACAATCTTATTTTGATAATAAGTAATTTACTTTTATCTTTATTCAAATTCAAAATCATATGGCAGGTACTTTAAATTAAGAAATTTCGAGATATTCCTGTAATCAATTTTTAATAAATCTTCCGGATCAAGATATTTACTGTCATATATTACACCAAAGTGGAGATGAGGCTGGAGATTTGAAGGATCGTCTTTGGCACCAATGGCAGCAATAATTTCTCCCTGTTTGACATAGGTCCCGGTAGTGACATAGATTTGCATCAGGTTAAGATAGGTGGTTCTAATTTTTTTATTGTGCTTTATTACAAGTGTCCTTCCGCCTATGGGTGAAAAACCGCAATAAGTGATAATCCCATTACCGGCTGCAGTGACTTTCTGTCCGTATTTTCCACTTATATCTATTCCTGTATGCTTAAGTTGTTTTTGTTCATCTTCATACCAGTAACTTTGTCTGAATACGGTCACAACCTCACCCTCAAGAGGTAATATAAAAGGGGATTTGATGTATGAATAGACCGGTGATGGAAAACCTGTAAATATCAGGATCGATAATAGTAGGAATAGCAAGAATTTTAGCGGATTGGTTCGTGTATTATGTTTCCACAGGGTATTCCACTGATTATTATTAAATCTATGGTTAGATGATCCGGTTTTCCTACTTCGAGGAAGCATAAAATATTCTTTTTTTGATTTATTGATATATTGAACAAGAAACATTATATATCAATTGTATATTTATGTAAATATATATTTGAATAATAGGTCAAAAGGTTTTAAGTGGATTTTACTATTTAAATATTAAACCCTATAATAAGAAAAGGAAACCCTGGAATTTCTTAATGAAGTATTAAAAGTCTATATGTAATATAAGAATAAACAAAATAAATTTGAAATCTGTAAAAATAATATAAATAAAGTGTATTAAAATTAACATAAAAAGTATATAATATTACCTGGTAATTGCATAAGAATTTATAAGTATATTTATTTAGTAAAACTTGTTATAAAAAATTTATAAAGTATTGTATTGTCAAATTTAAAATAAATAATATAATTGATTTAACAAAAGTATTTGTATTGGGCAAATATTGAGTACGAAAGCAATTATTTTTTATTTTGGAATATGAAAGGAGAAAAAGAATGAACAAAGCGGAATTAGTGGATGCCATTAGTAGTAAAACAAGTTTAACAAAGAAAGATGTTACCAGTGTTGTAGAAGTCATGCAGGAGGTAATAGCAGATGCACTGGTAAAAGGTAATAAAGTTTCTTTGGTAGGTTTTGGTACTTTCCAGGTATCAAAAAGAAAAGCAAGAACCGGCTTGAATCCCCGTACAAGAGAAACCATACATATTGCAGCATGCACCGTACCTAAATTTGTAGCAGGAAAGGGATTGAAAGAGAAAGTCAGATAAGTTTTCTGGTTTTAAATTAGAAATATATTCGATTATATAAAAAGGGCATTCGAAGAGAATGCCCTTT
>CAZFEN010000030.1:8716-12692 GCA_964517765.1 uncultured Actinomycetota bacterium
TTCAAATGATTTTTGAGCGATATCCTCGTCATACCGGGAGCCATTATTTGAGAATATAAGTAAATTGCAACCTGCATTTATTGCTTTTACTATGGCTTCTTCGAATCCAAAATTAATGATAATCGCACCCATCTGCATATCATCTGAAACAATCACACCTTCATAATTTAGTTCACCTCTTAATATATCCTGTAAAAATTTGGATGATAGGGTAGCCGGATTACCGGGATCGATATCTGTATTCATGATATGAGCCGTCATAATAATGTCAGCTTTTCCATCTTCTATCAATTTCTTGTAAGGGAAAAGCTCTGCTTCCTGATTATAAGTATCTGTTATATCAACCAGTCCCAGGTGGCTGTCTTCGGTAGAACTTCCGTGCCCGGGAAAATGTTTTATTGCTGTTATGATTTCGTATTTATGCATAGCATCGATAAAAGACCCTGCATGTTCATATACTTTCATCGGATCATCTGAAAAAGACCTTTCCAGATTTCCGATTACCGGATTGTTTTTATTTATATTAATATCGACTACCGGTGCAAAATTTAAATTAAATCCCAGAGAGTTTAGTTCCATCCCAAGTTTTGATGCTTCCAAAAAAGTATCGCCGGGATCACTTTCTCCCATTTCCTGCGCACTTGCAATCTGCTCGAAACCATATTCCGCTTTCAGACGGTTTACGTAACCCCCTTCCGCGTCAATTGCTATAAGCAGATCATTGTGGGTGAATTTTTTTAAATCTTCGATTAGCTTCTTTGTTTGATACGGGTCAAGAATATTTCTGGGAAAGCTTTTCGACGGTACGTCATAATCAAAAAGTATGACCCCTCCGATATTATACTTATTAATATCCTGAATTATTCCAGAAGAGCTATCGACCTCTGTTCCCATGAAACCTAAAATGATCATTTCCCCGATCATCCGGTCCAGTGCTGGATTATTTTGTTCCTTTTCAGTAGAAGTCTCTTCGCCTGAAGTTTTAGTCTGTGTGGTATCAGCTGCCTTTTCTTCTTTACATGAGGAAAATATAAAACTAAAAGAAAGTATTGAACATAAAAAGATAAAAAACAGCAGTTTCAGATATCTTGATTTCATTTCAAAATCTTTTTTTATAAAAATCTGTATTCCGACATTGTATTTTTAATTAAGATTATAACAGATAATTAGCAGCTGACGAAAATAGTAATAAATTCTTTAAACTGTAAATTATTTACTTTGATATTGTCAGTAATAAAATCGCAGTTAATCCAGAGTCAGGGCTAATTGAAAATAAATCGGGCTTAAAAATTCTAAAACCCGAAAATTTTGCAAATATTATAAAAAAAAATTAATATATATAAGTTTTACAATATCAAGGGAGTTAAAAAGTTTTTCAAAAGGTCAATAAACCAGATGGAACAGAAAAAAATAGATATAACAACTGTCGGAGTTTTTAAAGATGCACTGTGGGTCTCCTTAAAGAAACCTTCGGCTGCACTTTTTTTCCTTAAGACCATTATCAACCAGAGAAGGGCGCAGCGAACCAGGTTGAAATGGATAAGTGAAGGAATACAGGTGCCTCCCGCGATGATTTTTAGCATCACCAATGAATGTAACCTGAATTGTAAAGGTTGCTACAATAAGGCTTTAAGGATGCCGTCTAAAAAGGAACTGGATACTGCCGAGATAATCGATATCCTCAGACAGGCTAAAGAGATGGGTATATCATTAATCGTAGTAGCAGGGGGAGAACCATTTGTAAAGAAAGATTTTTTAAAGATAGTAAGAACTTTTCCTGAACTTATTTTTCTTGTCTTTACAAATGGCCTGCTCTTAAAAGGTTCCCTGCTTGAGGAAATAAAAAGCCAGAGAAATGTGGTTCCGGTCATCAGCATCGAAGGCCGTTCGGAGCAGACGGACCTGCGCAGGGGAGAGGGCGTGTTCAAACTCTTAAAGACAGTAATTGAAAGATTGAAAAAAGAATCGGTATTTTTCGGGACTTCTCTTACCATGACCAGACAAAATTTTGAACTCGTAACTGACCTGGACTTTGTAACCGATCTGATAAAAAAGAGCTGCAAGGTTTTTTTCTATGTCGAATATACACCTATTTTGGAAGGTACGGAAGATTGGGTCCTTACAGGCGAACAAAGAAAGAAAGTTCCTGATATTATGGAAGCTTACAGAAAAAGATTTTCGGCACTTTTTGCAGGATTACCAGCCGAAGAGGGTCTGTTTGGAGGATGCCTTTCCGCAGGAAGAGGTTTTATTCATATAAATGCAGAAGGCGATCTTGAGCCATGTCCTTTTGCTCCGTTTTCCGATGTAAATCTCAGGGATATGACACTGAAAGAGGCCTTAGGGTCAAAGCTTCTTGAAGAGATAAGAAAAAATCAGTTTATGCTGGATGAGTCTGAAGGCGGCTGCTCTTTATGGGCAAATAGAAAGTGGGTCGAATCTCTGCTTAAGTAATAAGGTAAGTCTGCTACAATGAATAAAAAATACTTCATCTATCCGGGTTTTATTCTGATTCCTTTACTTATATCTTTACTTATCCTGTTTAAAACGTTTCTTAGTAAAAGATGTTAAGATTAGAATTAGCTTACTTTCTTATCAAATTTATAATAAGGATTCAAGATACTGGTGAAAATTATTAATAGAAATAAGGCAACCAGGCTGATATAGAATATACTATCTGATGAAAAATTTTCCGTTAGATAACCTGCCGTATACTGAAAAATAATCACCCCCATAAAGCCAAAACTATTTATTATACTGGTAATAGAACCGGAATAACGAGAACTTTGCTTTATACCTAAGGAAAGAGAAATAGCAGCTATACCTGAAAAGGAAAAATTAAAAAGTAATATAAAAATAATTTTTAGAATTAACTGGTCCAGGAAAAAGGAAGTAAGCAAAAAAACAAAAGCCAGTATTGAAAAAAACTGCATTAATCTTTTTTTGTTGAATTTACCTACTAAAGAACTTTGTACAAACATTCCAATACTGAAAATTAGAAGGTTTAAGCTGAGTATTAGAGAACCGATAGTTACCGGAACACCTAAACTTTTAAAGTAGGTGGTAAACCATGCTCCAAAAGAAAATCCTAATCCGAAATGTAAAAAACTAATAATTCCACAAAAAATAATAATTAAATTTGACAAAAACCTGCGATTAGTGGAAAGAAGGCTTATAAAATTTTCTCCGCTTTTTTTATTATCAAAACCCTCAAGTTTGAGTGATAATATCAGTATAAATAAGAATACATTTATTAATGCTACGAATAAAAATATGTATCTCCAGCTTATGTTTAGAAATAAAATGCCGCTAACTAAAACCGGGGCGAGAAAAGCTCCTATTAGAAATCCTATATTTAATCTTATTATTGTTTTGCTTCTATTTAGCTCGAAGTTATCACTAATTATAGAAACGGAGTTTATAGAAATTATTCCCCAGGATAACCCGAATACGATATAACTTAAAGTAAAATAAATAAAATTGTTTGAGAAGAATAAACTAAAAAAACTAACTGTAAATAGTATACTGCTCCAGGTAAAAATATTCTTTTTTCCAAATTTTTCTAAAAGAATTCCTGAAAATAGACTTGCCAGTAAAAGCCCAAAAGCATTTAATGATAAGGTAGAGCCAACTATATCTAAATTAACCTCAAAGCTATCTGCCAGTATGGGAATTAGGGGTCCAACAATAGAACCTCCAAGTCCAACTAAAAATAATTGTATGAAAAATAATAAAAATATTTTTTTTCGAGCCATTAGATTCTAAATTATAATATTATTAATGAAGAATTTATAGATTATTATGAATTATTGGTACAAATATTTTCAATAAAATTAGCCAGGATTTATTTGAGCTCTATATTTTTGGAACCCTATAATATTTTAAGATATCTTTAACAAATGTATCTCGGGGTGCCCCGGCTTGCGAAATTTCGAACCAATTTTTAAAGGAATTAACTAATTTAAAGGTTATTTTG
>CAZFEN010000031.1:0-11165 GCA_964517765.1 uncultured Actinomycetota bacterium
TGCATTATATTTTACACAAATCATTATATTAGTATTTTTTATATTTTAAAATTAATTGTTAAAAATTATGTTTATAATTTAATAAAAATTTGGTTAAATAGCATTTGATCTGTAAAGATTTACATAAAAATATTTTTAAAAAACTTTAAATATCCAGTTGGATATAAACCGGAAGCAGGAGATGAAAAGATGATTAAAATGATCAGAAAAATTATTCTAATAGCTGCCGCTATCATTATTATAATAGCGATGTTTAATCTCCTCGCGTGCAGGGCAATTGGAGACGACCAGGAAAATTCCGAAACTTTTGAAGTAACCAGAGGCGATGTTATTCAAACTGTAAACACCAGCGGTTACATAGAGAGTGAGACAGAAAACAGCTATTCTCTTATGACTTCGGGGAAAGTTGTCTACTGCCTTGAAAAGGGAGATACTTTTAAAAATGGTGATATATTAATTGAGATAGACACAGGCAGACTGAAGCTTCTGGTCGCTCAGGCAGAAGAAAACATGAGTGTAGCCGAAAATTCCCTCTCACTTGCAAAACTGAATTACCAGCAAGCGCTGGATGCAAATCATATAGCATTGCAGCTGGCCGAGGAGAATAAAAAACTTTCCGATCTTTCCGTACAAAATACTCTGACCGCCCTCGAAGATGCCAATGAATATTTAAGCCTTGTAGAGGAAGAAACCCTCTCCACAGATGCCCTTATATCCCAGGCATCCGCGGGGTCGCATTCAGCGGAAGGTTTATATAATCAGGCTATAATAAATCAATCCACTACTTACTGGACAAACCTTTCTTCTGCACAGTCCGCAGCAAGGCAAATCGAAATAACAGCTAAGAATATATCGCAGGCCGAAAGCCAGCTTGAGCTGTCAAGAATTAACCTTGATCTTGTAAATCTGGATGTGGATAACAGTATAATCTATGCGCCTTATGACGGAATAGTCCTCTCTTCCGCTTATAGCCAGGGAGAATATGCCGGACCGGGAGTACCTGCAATTTCTGTAATAAGCAGTGCCTTTATCATAAAAGCGGAAGTAAATGAAACTGATATAGTTAATTTAAAGATAGGACAGAATGCACTGATCAGACTGGATGCTTACTATGAAAACGCATTTGGAGGTAAAATAACAGAAATATCGCTGATTTCCACTAATATCGGTGGAGTGGTTTCTTTCGAGCTTACAGTAAAACCGGATGCGGCAGATATCCCAACACTTCTGTATGGTTTATCGGCAAGTCTCGACATAGTAACGTCCAGTGTGGAAGATGTCCTTTATGTCCCTGTACAATCCGTATTCGAAGAGAATGGGAAATCATATGTAAATGTTTCCGGCGAAGACAGCAGCATAAAAAAATCAGAAGTTACAACCGGAATATATAACTTCGATTTTATCGAAATAAAGTCAGGACTGGATGAGGGAGATATTATTCTAATTTCACCGATACAGTAGTAATTATAATAATTCATTAAGGTAAGATACAATGACAGAAATCAATCAGGACACCGTTATAAAAACAACTGATATAACAAAGATTTACAGGATAGGAAATATTAAAGTGAGTGCCCTCCGTGGCATAAATCTTGAAATCACAAGAGGCGAATTTGTGGCAATAATGGGGCCTTCGGGCTCGGGGAAATCAACCCTTATGAATATTATCGGATGTCTCGACACGCCGACCTCGGGGCAGTATTTCCTTAATAATATAGACATAAGTAAACTAAATGACAACGAGCTTGCAGGTATAAGAAATAAAGAAGTAGGTTTTGTATTTCAGACATTCAACCTCCTATCAAGAACTAATATCTACGGAAATGTCGAACTCCCCATGATCTATTCTAAAGATAGAGTCGCAAATAAAAAAAGGAGAATACTTGA
Organism: uncultured Actinomycetota bacterium; assembly: GCA_964517765.1. GTDB lineage: Bacteria > Actinomycetota > Humimicrobiia > Humimicrobiales > Humimicrobiaceae > Hydromicrobium. The sequence continues at coordinate 1,888 of CAZFEN010000031.1, forward strand.
TGCCATAGAATCCGTGGGACTTTCCGATTGGATAAAGCACAGGCCCAGTGAGCTCTCGGGCGGAGAGAAACAGAGAGTCGCCATTGCAAGAGCCCTTGTCAATGGACCCTCCATAATCCTTGCGGATGAACCCACAGGGAACCTGGACTCCAGAACGGGAGAAGAAATAATGCTTATTTTTCAAAAACTAAACAACGAGGGAAAAACGATCATACTGGTCACACATGAGCTGGATATAGCAAAGCATACCCACAAAATTATTTATCTAAGAGATGGCATCATTCACGGACAGGAAGAAGTCAAAAAACAGCTTTCTGCAGAAGAAATATTAAGGGAGATGCCGAGACTTGAAGACAGACTTGTAGAAAACATTTAGTTTAAAACTATGAAAAGATTACTGGAAAATATAAGAATTGCCTTTCAGGCTCTATTTTTAAATAAACTTCGGTCCTTTCTTACAATGCTTGGTATTATCATAGGCGTTGGGGCTGTTGTGGCCATGCTTTCAATAGGTGCCGGAGCTCAACAGTCGGTGATACAGAGTGTCCAGGGCATCGGTTCGAATCTTATTATAATAACTCCCGGTAATTCCGGAGAAGAAAATAACCTGGGCGCAAGATTTATGCTCGCTGGACAGCAGGTAAAACTTAAAGCGGATGACCTCCAGGCTATAGAAAGAGGAGCAACTTTAATAACCAAAGCAGCACCGGTCGTATTCAATTCCTCCATTATTTTATATTCAAACAGCAGTATCCAGTCCAGTATATATGCTTCTTCAGAAAAGGGTCTGGAACTCTATAATATGGATATAGAAAAAGGTAAATTCTACAGCAAAAGTGATGTCTCGAATGCTTCAAATGTAGCAGTGATAGGTCAGACGGTCATAAACAAATTATTTGGGAAAATAGATCCTATAGGCAAAATAATCAAAATTGACGGAAAAAATTTTAAGGTGATCGGTACACTTGAAACCAGAGGAACCGATACATTCGGAAATGACCAGGACGATTTTGTCAGTATACCGGTTACTACCGCACAGAATAAATTATATGGACTGGATTCATACAATATGATACTTGCCCAGAGTACCAGTGAAGAAGTCATAGGCGAGGCCTCAGAAGAGATAGAATCCATATTAAGAAGGCACAGAGGTATAAGATTCGGTGAAAGTGAAGATTTCAGTGTCCGAAACCAGACACAGATCCTTGATGTCATAAGTACTATTACAAATATCTTCACCGTGGTTATCGCAGGTATTGCCAGTATTTCACTTCTGGTGGGTGGTATCGGAATCATGAATATAATGCTGGTTTCGGTTACCGAGAGAACCAGAGAAATCGGTATAAGAAAAGCAATAGGAGCCAAAAACAGAGATATACTTATTCAGTTCCTTGTGGAAAGCATCGTATTGAGTATAACCGGAGGTATTTTAGGTATTCTTTTTGCAATCCTGATTTCGGTCCTTTTAAGCAATTATACCGTTCTGGACACATCTATCACCACTTTGCCTATAATCATTGCCCTCAGTTTCTCAACCGTAGTGGGCCTTTTCTTCGGGATCTATCCGGCGATGCGCGCCGCGCGACTTAATCCCATAGATGCATTGAGATACGAGTAATATTTAGCCTATAAGCCGGGTTCTGTTCTAAATGACAAAAAGTCCTGTATTGAGTTGTCTAAGATCAATCTATATTTTATAATGTAATTATATTTAAATAATATTTTTAAGTACACGATGTCCTGATATTTTAAGACTCTAACATGAGTAACTTATGTATATGCATTTATTAGCTATTACTTATACCCGATGAGAAGTAATCTGAAGGGATGTGGGAGATTGAGAGAATGAGAAGAGACTTGCTGTACCCAATTTATCCACGTTCCATGAGCTTTGTGGAGCGTTTTGCTGTCAAGGTCGGACATACAATAGGTTTCTGCCCTGTATGCGGGCAACTAGTTATAATGGTTTTCCGGGGAAGCAATTTTCGCGAAACCGGGTTATGTATCAATTGCCGCTCAACCTGTCGGCAAAGGCAAATAGCATATATTCTGTGTAAAAGTCTTGCCTCATGGAAAAATCTTTCTATCTCATCGCTTTCAAGTCTCCGTAAATATAGCGAATTAGCAATTTACAACACAGAGGCATCTGGAAGTCTTCATCGTCAGTTAGCGACGATGCCCCGTTATGTTTGCAGCGAGTACTTCGGAGCTCGGCACTCACCGGGCGAGATGGTCAAAAGCGTACGCCATGAGGATCTTGCAAATTTGAGCTTCCCGGATAATTCTTTCGATGTTGTTTTGTCATCCGATGTTCTCGAGCATGTACCCCTGCCATATCGTGCACACCAAGAAGTTTTCCGAGTCCTAAAACCGGGTGGCCGGCATATTTTTACAGTGCCGTTTCACCTGACTGGATATTCTGACGTAGTGCTGGCAGAACTGGATGGTGAGAAGCTCGAGTTGTTGAAGCCACCTATTTATCATCAAGACCCTTTGTCCACAAAGGGAATTCTTGTCTACACTATTTTCTCCCTAGAGATGTTGCTTAAATTGCGCGAAATAGGATTTCGCACTCACATGTACCTGCTGTACCACCCTGCACTGGGTATTCTGGGTCCAAACGGAATCATCTTCGAGGGGATCAAAGGAGACTGACCATTGCCGGGTGCATTTTTGAAGATTATAAAATAAAAAAAGCAGTAAATTATATGAAAGGATATTACAGTTGTGAAAAACTCAATAAAAACTTTTAAAAAATTCTTATTTGAAGGTGCTGTAAAATCAATTCCATTCAAATATAGAGAGAAATTCAAGAAAAAAATTTTTTATGGAAAAATAAAATTCTGTCCTGTTTGCGATAGTGAGATTAAGAAATTTTACACATATTATTTCCCTCCAAACATAAAAATTGGTCCAAGACCAGATGCAGTCTGTCCTGTATGCGGTTCTATTGAAAGGGAAAGGCTTTTATGGCTTTATTTAGAAAAATGTACTGATTTATTCAATAGACCCAAAAAAAAGCTTTTACATATCGCTCCAGAGATTGTACTGGCTGACAGAATTAAAAAAAATGAATTTATCGAGTATTTAAGCGCTGATCTCGATCCAAAACGTGCTATGATTTATGTGGATTTGACTGATATAAAAATGCATGACAATATTTTTGATGTAATAATTTGCAATCATGTCTTTGAACACATTCCAGATCATAAAAAGGCAATGCAAGAGATTTACAGGATTTTAAAACCGAAGGGATGGGCAATACTGCAGGTTCCAATACTAGGTGAATATACTTTTGAAGATTCAAAAGCTATAACCCCTGAAGACAGAGAAAAAATATATGGTTTTGCTGAACATGTAAGAGGATATGGCAAAGATTACAAAGATTTCTTAACTGGTACGGGGTTTATAGTAAAAGTAGATGATTTTGCAAAAAAAATAGGAGATAAAGCAATCAGGTATATGGGGTTACCTGAAAATGAAGATATATATTTTTGTACAAAAGTTTTCTAGGAGCTTGTCCGACATTTCACTGTTAAAATTATTGTAAATCAGTAATATCGATAGATTTTATAAAATTATTAAATCATTTTGTAAATTATTGCAAAAATATAATCCTATTCCACAGCCAATTCTAAGCAGTTATATCAGACAATATTATTTTTACACAAAAAAATTTTTATGGTATATTTCTCCTATTGCCTAAACTTTAGTTAAATTAATATCAAATAAAATCCGATATTTTTGGGGAGGATACTAATGAGCAGTAAAAGTAGTCCTAATAATAAAATCATTAGTCTTATCTCTGAAAATGGAACTGAAAAATTCTCGTACTATGAGGAACTTCCTCCAAACTTTGCGCAGAAGGTTACTGAAGAAAAGAAGAAGCAAAAAGAATGACAGAAAACCATAAAAGACGTATATTTATACTCGATAGAATTCCCTACATATTATTTGGAGCAATACTTATATTTGCCGTAATTATATTCTTCTCGTTCAGAAGCTGCTTGCCTTTAAATTTCTTTTCCGGTGTACAGGAAGAAACTGTAACCGAATCGGAATATACCCTTTTTATAGCTTCCCCTACCAATGATAAGGTCTTTGACCTTATCGACCAAAATGAAACTGTTCCGGTAGAGATAAGAGCAAAAGAAGTAGAAAACACGGACTATACCATAAAACTGCTGGTAAATAATAGTGAAATAAAATCATTCACCTCCCCTCCATATGAATACGACTGGAATCCGGGAAGTTCCGGACAGTATGAAATGATAGCACAACTTATAGATAACAGCGGCAACATTATTACAAACTCAAACACAGTAAATTTTACTGTACAGTATGAGATTAAGCCTGAAGAAAATATTGTTTTAGGTGCCGATATAGAGGAAAAGAAAAACGAGATCTTAAGCCAATCCCTTTTCAGGACCCAGAATACCATACCTACCGGAGTTCCTTTATTCTCCTATAAATGCTATATACCCCCGGTTATAGATGGCAGCATCCAGGAATGGGATAAATTTGAGAGTTTTTCAGCTTTTGAACATACATTTAAAATTATGGAAGAAATGATTATCCCTCCTAATGATCTTTCCGGCACATTTTATTCCTGCTGGGATGATGATAATTTCTATTTTGCGGTACAGGTAGTTGATATTTTGTTCAGCCAGAACTATACCGGGAATCAGCTTTACAAGGGCGATAGTATAACGATTGTATTCGATACAGAATTAGAAGAAGATATGCAAATTCCATTTTATAATAGCGATGATTATCAAATTGATTTCTCACCGGGTAATCTTTCCGGTATTTCTGCAGAATCATTTATGAAATGGCCCTCAAATGCACCACCAAGAGGAGTTGTCGTTAAATCCACCATACTGACAAATATGTATATGATAGAAGCAAGCATTCCCTGGTATAATTTTCCAAATTATACCCCAAATGATGAGGATGTGCTTGGCTTCACTATTTCCCTACTCGATACTGACTGGTTGGAAACAACAGAACTTATAATTTCCTCTTCAAAAACATTTGAATTTAACAATGTCTCCACCCTGGGTGCTATTGCACTAATAGATGCCGGTGATATCCAGAGTGCTGAGGAAGAATCTGCTGCTGAAGGTGCTAATGAAAATGCTGATTAATACACTTACTAATTTTAAATGAATAGCCTGTAAGCCGAGTTCCATACTGAATAGGATATAATTTCTTAGTTTGCGTTGCAAAAAACCTACATTCACTTTAAAACATGTACCAATTTGGGCGGAGGGCGTATGCGCCGTAGCCAGTAAGCCGTTGTTGTACATCGCTCCGTACCTTATTAATATTTTTTAATTTTCAAATGAACCACATATTGCATTTTTAATCTATCGGATATAAAAGTTAATATTTTATTAATAAGATTTAAATTATTCCTAAAATTTTTAAACATCAGATATTCTTCCAGTAGCATTATTCTTTCATCCCATAATTCAATCTTTTTTGCGCTTCTAAGTCCCCATTTAAGAAAAGAATTCTCATCCAGTCCAACACGTTTAACTACCAATTTATTAGCCATTTCAGCACTTGAAGTTGCATCAAAAACAATCTGGCATCCTGGAAATAAATCGGCTATTTTAATAAAAAAATTCTTAATTTGAATTTCATTAAAATAATAGAATACCCCAGCTGCAATAAATAGAATATTATCTTTTATTTTTAATTTATTAAGCCATTTATAATCAAGAAAAGAACTTATAATAAACTTCCTTCTATTATCTTCTTTGATAAATTGTCTTCTTAATTCAATTACATCTGGCAAGTCCAAATCATACCAATAGATATTCCCGTTATCAATTCGCTCAAAGGTCGTATCAAAACCACAGCCAATATTCACTATTGTTGCTTTAGGATACTGTTCCAGGAATTGCTTAGTAAGCCTATCAAATATTAAACTACGTGCGACCCAACCAAGCTGACTAATATTACTTATATTTTTTGTTATTAGTGAAAAATCATAATTAATCTTTTTGATTATTTCATTTGATGTTATCCTTCTTGAAGCAAACTATAAAAGGCATTCTCTGGTGTATTTATCCATTATTTTTAAAATCCTAAATTTTTTTCCATTGTAATTTTTATCAACAAGTGGAAACTTCGGAAAAAGAATTATGATTTATCATGGAACAGATGATAAGGGTAATACATATGTAACTGTATATGCTCACCTGCGTTAGTTTAAGGTAGGGATAGGGGAAAAGGTAAGTCAGGAGATTTAATAAGACTTATTGGAGATACAGTGTATAGCACAGGTACACATCTTCATTATGAGGTGAGAATAAATGGGATAATGGTTAATCCAGGGATGTTTTTACCTTAAGATAGCTTACCTTTGTACTCAAAATTTTTTCTTGACAAGGCAGAGGATATATTATAATGTTAGTCATATCTAACTTATTAATATAAATCTAACTATTTAAGGAGAGCCTATGAAATTAATGAAATCAAGAGTTGTAAGCGGGTTTTGGAACTCTACGTCGATTCACTCCCCGCCTCGCCTTCAGCTCAGTCATATAACAGCGGATAAAAAGGAAATCAAAAATTTCCCCAAATTGCCTTCGGCAACTTCTTTTATTCGCAAAACGTTATATGAAATTCCGAACCTTGCAAAAAATGTAAATCTATAAAGGAGGCAAAAAGGAGGCAAATAAAATGTTACGCAATTTTTGGCGTAGTCCTATATTTTGGTTTGTTGTATTAAATGTAGTGGGCTTTATTTTAGGTTATTTTGCTGGCTTATCCAGGAATATGAGAAATAATTTTTCCAAATTACCTAAAATCGTTCATAAAGCGTATGTGATTATCTTCTTTATTCTGCCCATGTGTATTTTGCCGTTTCTTCCGCAACCCAGATTTGATTTTCACCTTTGGACATTAATAATCGGGATTATATTAACAGTTATCGGTATAACTATTGAAGTTTTTGCTTCTTGTAAAATTGGTATCATACCCGGCGGCAAAGCAGGAAATACAATAATAAATACAGGTATTTATGGTCTGGTAAGACATCCTATATATGCAGGTAATATTTTATGTTCTTTAGGTATAGCTTTAATTTTAAGAGCTAAATATGCTTTGATATACGTACCAATTTTTATTATCCTCTCTATAATTTTAACATTAGCTGAGGAGAATGGATTGGTAGAAGATTTTGGGGAAAAATATAAAGAATATAAGAAAAAAACTAAATGGAAACTTTTCCCATATTTATTTTAAAAATATAGGCGTGAAACTTCTTTACGAGGAGGAAGAGTGTGAAGATCAAAGAAATTAAAATTATAAAGTCTGTTTTGAGCAAAGAAATTGGGTGGTTATGGCCTATATTTTTAGCCAGATGCTTGATTAGGAAAAATGCTATATTTAAAAAAACTCACTGTGCAAAAATTAAGAATGCTGAATCAGAACTTGCCAAACGATTGTCTCTTGTTGCTATTTCGTATATAGAACTTAAAGCTAAATCTGGTAAAGAAAAAGCTTTTGAAATCATGAGAAAGATAATTGTTCCTATTGGCTGTAATGAACCATTGGCACTTTTGCAGTCCTTAAATATTTCTCGCAAGAAACCTATGGAGTTACTTATAAGTTATCTTGATTTAGTGGATAAAAAGGGAGTGGGTCGGTTTGGCAATATGGAATATGTAAAGCGGAATAACAACATTTGTCACCGTGTTGTTACGAAATGCCCCTTCTACAATTTCTTTACCGAGGCAGGAACTTCAGAATTAACCAAATTATTTTGCGAAGTAGATAAAGAATTCTATTCAAAAGCTTTTCCAGAGCTTAAATTTCATCGTGGAAGCTCGTGGGAAAATACCATTGCGTATGGGAAAGATCATTGTGAATTTATATTTGAAAAGAACAAATAGAATAACATCAAACAGTGAGGTTCGGAACTCTGCACCTTGCCCTTCGGAGCATATAAAAACGGATATACAGTTAAGGCTTACGCCCTCACCCAAATTTTCACTTCGCTCGAACTTCTCATATCCGCCAAACATTGTGCGACATTGCCAAACAAAGGATAAACTGTATTACCATGAATAATAAAAAAATATCTATATGGGGTGTGGGTCCTAAATTAGCAATAATTACCACTATTTATTCTATTTTTATTATTATAATTGATTTTTACGCAAAACCATTATTTCTTATAAAACTATTACCACAATTTATATTTATTATTATTGGTGTAATATTATTAATTATTGGTATTCCATATTATTTACTAAGTAATAAAACAATTAATAAAGCATATAAAGAAGGAAAACTATGCACGACTGGAGTATACGCAATATGTAGACATCCTTTATATTCATCACAAATTATTAATGTTTCGGGAATAGTAATTTTTTTTCGATCATGTTTATTACTAACAATTCCAATATTTATGTACATATTGTTAAGAATTATGTCTCGGAAAGAAGAAAAATACTTGTTAGAAACATATGGAAATGAATATCTGATTTATAGAAATAATACAGGTTTCGTATTTCCAAAATTTTGGAAATATCTAAAAAATAAATGAATATGGGTAACGTTTGACAACTTCAGGCAACAGCGAATATATGCTCTGCTGTGCTTCGGCTATTTTGTTGAGATTGAGATTTCGTTTCCCAATCTGTCTTAAAGCCCAATTTACCGCTTTTTTCACATAATTTCTGCTGTCTGTTGATTCTTTTTTAATATATGGGAAAAACTTAATAAATTCTTCATCAGCTGCTTTTTTATCACTTACGGCAAGTATCGCCATCAGTGCAAATCCTGCTCTTTTTACAAACTCTTCGCTTCTGCCGCTCCACTCAATTGCCTTTTTATATACAATAGGTGACCTTTTAAAAAGATTCATGCACACCTGTTCGCAGACGTCCCAGGAATCAAAATCTCCTGCCCACTCCTCCATCTGCTTTTCAGAGACTTTACACGGTTCATCTATCATCCCGGCCATTATCCTTGCATCATGAATACCGGTTTCCCATAGATTTAAGGCCAACTTATGGTTTCTTCCTATCTCTTTTGCAGTCTTCCTTAACTGCGCTATGGATATTCCCAGGTTTTTCTCAGGATTGATCCCGTACCTAGCCATTCCCTCAACTGCTTTGGAGTTTGATAAGGATTTTAACTTCTTGATTATACTTCCCACACTATAATCTTTGTTTTCTTTCATAGCTGTAAAACTATTTTTCTTACAAGATTAAGCCTTATGCCCCTTACATTTACCATATTTGGGGCATTTTTCA
>CAZFEN010000032.1:0-4939 GCA_964517765.1 uncultured Actinomycetota bacterium
CTGGTAGGACTGGCAATAAATATCATACCGGATTTACCGCGATGGTGGATGCCTCTGACATACAGTCTGGGAGCTTTTTTATTTATGCTTATAGTCCATTTGATATACCCTAAAGGAATGGGAATGGGGGATGTCAAATTGAGTCTTATGATAGGGGCTTTTCTAATTAAAGATGTAATTGCAGCTCTATTTCTGGGATTTCTGGCAGGGACGCTATATGGCGTATTTCTGATAATCGTGAAAAAAGGAAAATTAAAACAGGCGATCTCCTTCGGACCATTTATATCTTTAGGCAGTATTGTGTCTTTATTTTGGGGTAATAATATCTTAAAATGGTATATAAGTTTTTTTAATTAAAAAGAGAACTGGACTTCCATGGTTTCTGTCGGATTAAATTTAAGTTCCAACCGCATATATATAATTGAACTGTTAAAATCTGGAAAAAATTATGCAATAAGAAAAATGATCAGATCGGACCTACCCGGCGGCTGCATCGAAAGAGGAGAAATACAGGACACGGATATTCTTGCCGGAAGCCTGAAGGATATATGGAGGAAATACAGGATCTCTGACAGGAAAGTATTTATCGGGATTTCAAATCAAAAGGTGATCGCAAAAGAGATAAAGATACCGGTTATAGATGACACTGAAATAGATAATTCTATTAAATTTCAAATCAATGATTTTATTCCCATAGCAAAGAACAATATTGTTTATGATTACTATGTTGTGGAGAAAGGAGAAGACTACTCCAAACTGATGCTTGTAGGAGCCATGAGGAGCATGATCGATGATGTAGTAAAAAGTTTTAAAAGTGCCGGACTTCTGGCGCAGGCGATAGATCTGAATTGTTTTTCCCTGTACAGAACAGTAGATTATATAAATGGTTTAGAAAAAAGTATCAAAAATAAAATCCCGGGTGCTACTTGCGTGCTAGACATTGGTCTTGAGATGTCGATTCTTGAAATGATCCAGGATGATAATTTAAAATATCCAAGATTTACTTCTACTTCCATAAGGAATTTTATCGAAGGTATTTCCAAAAAAATAAAAAAAGATAATAAATATTGTGAAGGCATAATCTCAAAATTTGATTTTAAATCCTTTCTTGTCAATAAAAAAACCGGTACAGGAAAAGTCAAAAAGGAGACCCAAAAATCGGAAAAAGATAATAACCGGAATTCAGAGGATGACATAGATATAACAAAAATCATGAAGGACAACGCAGATAAGATAATAGAAGAAATCAAGTTGTCGGTAGAACACTTTTTGCAGGAGAATCCTAAATACAAAGTAGAGAAAGTGATTTTAACCGGTGAATATTTAAAAAATATCGATAAATATATAGAACAGGAAATAAATTATAAAGTAGAGATATTGAATATTGCGGATCATTTTTCATTGAAATATTTAAATAATAATCCGAAATATAAAGGTAAGAATCTAAACTATTTTTTGGATCCTTTAGCTATAGGCATGGCACTCAGGGGTTTAAATAAATGAAGACCATAAACCTTCTCCCAAAAGAAGAAAAAGTAAGAGATGTCAAAGGTATAGTGTTGAGCGCAGTGCTGGTGCTGTTTACGATAATCATGATAGTTCTGGTCATTTTCTCTGTATTCTTATTTGATATCAGTAACTATCTTACTCCGAAATTGAATGATTATAAAATGGTAAACATGCAGCTTTATAATTATGTTACCAAACTCAATGCGTACAATGAATTCAAAGGAAAAGTAAAAACCAAAGCAGAAATATTAGGATCTTTACAAAAAGAAGAATTATTATGGTCCGGGGTTCTTTATGATTTCGGAGAGAGAATACCAAAAAATGCTTATGTCAATTATATAGAAGGAAGCAGCGGAACTTTCTATGATTTAATTTCGGAAACCGGAGGAGAGGATCAGGGCAATGTAAATAAAATATTATTTTTTACTGTCGGAGGATATGCTGCCGATTATACGGATATAACGAAATTGTTTGTAGAAATCAGAAATATGCCCGGTATAGGGGAGGTGTGGATAAATAATATCAGTAAGAATTATATTGCAGAACCAGGTATAGAGGTCCTGTCTTTTAATATAAGCGCATATCTGGATATAAGTCCTTACCTTGAGAATCTGAAAGTTGAGGAAACAACGGAGATACCTGATGAAGGAACAGGCGGAGAGGAAGATCTTATGGAAATGGAGATGCAGTGATTAGGAGAATAGCAAGGATTATTTTTATTTAAATATGAGTAATAATTTTAAAATAATTTTAATAGTATCGATCTTTCTTATAAGCGTTTTGCTGGTATTTTTGTTTATTGTTCCAAATTTTTCTACCAGTATGGCAACAAATACAGCAATAGAGAAAGAAAGGCAGGATAATAAAACATTCAACGAGACGCTTAAAGCTTTGCTTTCGGTAAGAAATGAGTACTATGCGCTGAGTGCCGAGTATCAAAAATATTCATTGCAGCTTCCATCCGATAATGATATTAGTATTTTTACAAACGAAGTTTATGATATCGCAAATTTTTCAAATGTAGTAATTTATTCTATCGATTATAGCGATAAATCCAATGTCGAAGAGAGGGAGGGAGAATCGGGAAAAATTACAATAGAGACGAATTTGATACTGGAGGGCTCTTATTATAATGTAATGAATTTTATTAAAACCATGGAGAGAATGCCCAGGATAGTAGTAATCAGGGATATAATAATACAATCGAATGAGAATGATTCCGAGAGTTTAAGTGCTTATATTACAGCAGAACTATATTATGAGGTTTAAGTGACAACAACTAAGATTAAAAAGATAAGAAAATTATTAGTTATTACTATTACCGTTATATCCTGCATGATACTGCTTCCATATATTTCGGGTTGTTCTGTTTACAGCATGATAAAAGAAACATATACGGGAAGCGAAGAAGCCCTGGAATTACCTGAAGTTGAAATAGATGAAGAGGAAATTCAGGAAATCGGTAAAAGTGATACGGATATTAAAAAAAGTTATGATATAGAAAGTGAAATCGATCTTGAAGATGAATCAGCCAGGAATCCGTTCAAACCATTCTTTATACGGGATGAAGAAGAAGGGGAGAAAAATGTGCTGAAACTTGAGGAAATTTACACCAGGGATGAAGTAGAATATGCAGAAATAAATCTTAATGACTTTACTTATGAAGTAAAAGAAACCGATATCCTTTCGGATATTTATCTGGTGAAGGCAATAAATGCTGATTCGGTGGTGCTGCTTAAGGGAGATGAAATAATAAATATTTCTATTGATGAAATCATTTACGATTAGGAGTTGATAATTTTGAGATACTTAACTGCAGGCGAATCTCATGGCAAAGGACTTGTTGGAATTATAGATGATTATCCCTCAGGAGTTTTAATAGGGATAAATTTTTTGAATGACGAACTTGCAAGGAGGCAGAAAGGATTTGGCAGAGGCGAAAGAATGGCCATCGAGAAAGATACCATTGAGATTATTTCCGGCATCAGAAAAGGCAAAAGCATCGGATCACCTATTTCTTTTATCATTCAAAATAAAGACTGGGGCAACTGGAAAGATATAATGGATATAAGTCCGGTACCCTCTAACGATAAAGATTTGAAAAATAAATTATTGAATCCCAGGCCAGGACATGCCGATCTTCCGGGTTTTTTGAAATACAGACCGGATGACATAAGAGATGTAATAGAAAGAAGCAGCGCGAGAGAAACTGCAACAAGAGTTTGTATTGGCGGATTTGCTAAAATCGTATTAAAACTACTGGGAATAAATGTATTCAGTTATGTGAATCAAATCGGGAAAATAATTCTAAGAAAAGACACAGAGTTAAACGATAATATATTAAAGGAGATCGAGCGATCCGAAGTGAGATGTCCCGATAAGAATACAGGTAACAAAATGAAGGAAGAAATAATCAAAGCCGGGGAGCAGGGAGACAGCCTGGGAGGTAAATTTAAAGTAATAGCAACAGGAGTGCCCGCAGGCCTTGGCTCATATACGCAGTGGGACAGAAGAATAGACGGAAGGATAGCGGGTGCATTCATGAGTATCCCTGCTATAAAGGCAATTGAAATAGGTGAGGGATTCAATGTGTCTGGTAAAACTGGAACTGAATTTCATGATGAAATCCATTATAAGAGTGGGGCAGGATTCTATAGAAAAACGAACAGGGCAGGAGGAATAGAAGGCGGAATGACAAATGGTGAGTCAATAGTAATAGGAGCATGGATGAAGCCCATCCCTACGACTTCAAAAGGTCTGCATACCGTGAATATAAAAACAAAAAAAAGGGATAAAAGCCTGAAAGAAAGGTCCGATATATGCGCGGTTCCCAGCGCATCTATTGTCGGTGAAGCGGTCCTATCTATAGAAATTCTTAATTGCATACAGGAAAAATTCGGAAGAGATAATATAGACGAAATTTTAGAAAATTATAACAGTTATAAAAGATATCTTGAAAAAGTCTGAAGACAATATGGATTTCAAAAACATTTCTCTGATAGGTTTTATGGGATCCGGGAAGAGTACGGTAGGAAAAATTCTTGCAGAAAAACTGAGACTGCTATTTATTGATCTGGATAAAGTAATTGAACTGGATGAGGAAAAAGAAATCAGAGATATCTTTAAAATATATGGTGAGAAATATTTCAGAGAATTAGAAGCCAGGGTTATTAAAAAGATATATAAAAATAAAAATTGTGTTTTTGCCTGTGGGGGCGGCGTGGTAAAAAGAAAAGAAAATATGGATTTAATCAGAGAAAATAGTCTGGTCGTATATTTGAATAATTCGATAGGAGATGTAATTTACCGGCTTAAAGAAGCAAAGGACAGGCCACTGGTAGATGTAGAAAATAAAGAAGAGACCATAGAAAGAATGATGAAGGAAAGAGATGCCCTTTATAGGAAATATGCACATATTATTATAAATAAT
>CAZFEN010000032.1:5039-9409 GCA_964517765.1 uncultured Actinomycetota bacterium
AAACTGGTTGATTTCAATATGCATAGAAATGATATCATAACAGCATTTGGGGGAGGAGTAATAGGGGACCTGGCTGGTTTTGTGGCTTCAACTTATCAAAGAGGGACAAAGCTTATTCATTGCCCCACGACCATTGTCAGTCAGGTCGACAGCAGCATTGGCGGAAAGGTTGCCGTAAACTACAGCGGAATAAAAAATATATTAGGCAATTTCTATCAGCCCCATATGGTATTTATCGATCCAACATTTAATCATACACTTGAAGAGAAGCAGATCATAAACGGTCTGGGTGAAGTTGTTAAATATGGAATAGTTTTCAAAAAAAAGATACTGGATGGACTGTCTCAAAGTATTGAAGATAAAAAAGAAGATAGATTGTTTAAAATGATCAGGTCGGATATTTTTAGAGAAATAATTTACATGTGCTGCAGCATAAAAGCAGCGGTGGCTCAAAAAGATGAATTTGATATAAGTTATAGAAATCTTCTTAATTTCGGACATACTATTGGTCATTGTATAGAAAGTGCGTTTGAATTTAAAGGAATGAGTCACGGGGAGGCCGTAAGCGCAGGCATGATAGTTGCTATCGATATTTCGGTTTCACTGGGTCTTTGTAAAAAGGAAATAAAAGAGTGGATTCTTGAAATATATAGAAAATTGAAGTTGCCTTACCGGATTCCGGAAATAGATATAGATAAGATTGTCTGTGCGTTAAAATACGATAAAAAATTCAAGACAATGCAAAATAAATTTGTTCTGATGAAAGGAATAAATAAACCGGTTTTTATATATAATCTGGATAAGGGAGTAATTATTGATAGTATTAAAAAAAGTATGTATAATTATATATAAATAAATATAAATAAATATTAAATATTTATTAAGATTATATAAATATAATATACAAGAATCTTTTATTATTGTTTTATAAACCAACTATAATGAAGAAGAAGAAATGAAGAAGATCATAATAATAAATGGTCCTAATTTAAATTTATTGGGACAAAGAGAAGAAAAAATATATGGAAATAAAAGCTTCGAAGATTTAAGGAAAGAACTGGAAGAATTGTCAAAGAATAAGGCGGAGCTTTCATATTTTCAATCCAATCACGAAGGTGAGATTATCGATAAAATCCACCAGTGTATTGGAAATATAGATTTTATAATAATAAACCCCGGGGCACTTACTCACTACAGCTATGGAATACACGATGCAATAGTGGCATGCATGATTCCGACCATAGAGGTTCATATTTCAAATATTTTCAGCAGAGAAAATTGGAGAGCAAAATCCGTAGTTTCACCTGCAGTTAAAGGAGTCATAAGCGGATTGGGAATGGAAGTGTACAAGATAGCTGTTTTATATATCCTTGATTACTATAAGAGTTAAGGGTCTTATAATGAAAAAAGGATATTTTTTTATTTCTAACAAAAAGAAATCCATCATTAAAAATCAGGAGGGCCTTACTTTAGTAGAAGTAGTGATTGCCTTACTGGTTATTTCTATAATTACGCTGGTTCTTGTAAGAGGCACCATGTTATCGGCCGATGCTATAAAAATAAACAGAGAGAAAACCAGGGCACAGGCAATTGCAAGCGAGAAACTCGATATTATAAGAGCAATGAATTATGAAGATATAGAATATACAGACCAGGCAGGTAATCCGGTTTGGGGGTTGGATAATCCTGCATTGACTGAGGATGGTTATGATATAAGCTACGAAGTCACCCGTGTATACGTGGGAGACAGCAGTTATAAACAGGTAAAGATAAATATTTTTAAGGCACCTATGAAAGTACCTTTAAGCGTAATTACACAGATATACCCTATGGGAGAACAGGAAGAAGTTATTTCTGATTATTTACCCCCGGAAAATCTGAGCATAGAATCTGATAGGATTGTCGGAGGAACAAGAGAAATTAAACTGGTATGGGAAGCGCCTGATACAGAATTAGAAATAAATAACTATAAAATCTACAGGGATGGGGTACTAATAGGGAGCGCTTCTACGGGATTATTTATTCATAATACCGGAAATAATAATACTGTTTATAATTTTTATGTGACCGTTTTATATGGTGACGGGATTGAAAGTATGCCCGGTAATACTGTAACCACCGAAACATATCCGCCGCCTCAGAATCTTCGTATTACTGCGTACTCAGGAAGTGGAAGTAATAGAACAGTTACTCTGGCATGGGATGCACCGGATACCCAGCTTGTTATTAACCAATATATAATATATAGAAATGATATAGAAGTAGGAAGAACTACAAATAGAATTTTTAGCAATATAATAGGAAATAATGATTATACTTTTAATGTAAAAGCTGTATATGTTGGCGGTATCATAAGTGATCCCAGTACCGGAGTTACAACTAAAACATATTCACCCCCGCGGAATCTTATCATTACAGGATATACTGGAAGTGGAAGTAATAGAACAGTTACTCTGGCATGGGATGCACCGGATACCCAGCAGGTAATTGTTCAATATGTAGTTTATAGAAACGCAATAGAAATAGGTAGAACTGCTGATACAAACTATCAGAATATGATAGGAAGCAGTAACTATGATTTTTACATTACAGCTATTTATGAGGATGAAACAGAAAGCAGTCCGAGCAATACAGTAACTACTGAAAATGAAACTGATTATACACCACCTCGGAATCTTCGTATTACGGGATACTATGGATGGAGTTGGAGCAGAACGGTATATCTGGCATGGGATGCACCGGACACTGAACTGGCAATATTCCAATATGTAGTGTATAGAAATGGAGTTGAAGTAGGAAGAACTACTAACAGAAGTTTTAGCAATAGAATAGGGTATTATAATTATAATTTTTATGTAACGGCCATATATGAAGGCGGGGTAGAAAGTGACCCAAGCAATGAAGTTACTACTCATTAAAAAAATAAAAGATACTAAAGGTTTTACACTGGTCGAGCTGCTGCTTGTTATGGTACTGATTATTGTGGTGGTAAGCATGGTCTCGGCGACCTTTATTCATTCTGTAAATACTTCAGGGGACGTTATTGAAATAACCACTTCCGGTATTGATTCAAGGGTTACAATGTACAGAATAAGTAAAGATTTAAGAGAGGCTATTAATCTCACTAAGGCTGAAAATGATGAAATTATATTTCAAAGTGATGTAGATTCCGATGGTGATTATGAGATTTTAAATTATTATCTTGCAAATGCAGACGGGCATTATAATCTTTACAGGAAAGTAAATGATGAAAGCGCGAGAATAGTGGCTAATAATATAGTTAAAAATAATTTATTTGCGTATTATACAGGTATAAATATACCCGAAGGCGGGATGGATACGGTCGATGAGACAGAGCTGGCCAGCATAAAAATAATCGAAATCAAATTAAGTATTGATCAGGGGGGAACAGAAAGTGAGAGAACTATGGAATTAAAAACTTCGATTGCTTTAAGAAATAAAATTTAGCTATTTTAAAAATGTTTATTATGATTAAGAAAATATCAATATTTAGAAAAGAAGAAAAAGGAAACATATCAATTCTGGTGCTGATAATAGGGCTGGCTGTAATTTTATTGACCACGGCCATGGTTGGTTATATTTTCCGTGATATTGGCTTTACCGAGCAGGATAAGGATAAATTGAGAGCATTAAATTTTGCGGAATCGGGCATATCCAACATGTATTTAAATATAGACAGATATTATAATGAAGATATCCCTATTCCTTCAAGTCCAATTACCGGAGAAATAGAAGATAATGGTGAAATACAGGGCAGTTTCATAGTTGATTACGAATATCATAACGATGGCGGACTTTCCTATTATATTATAACATCAAAGGGTATTGATAAGAGTGGAGCCGAAAGAACAGTCAGGGTAAAAATAAATGTCATAGAGCAGGGTCCTACACTTGATATTTATAATTATGTGTATACGGGCCAAACAGCATCTTTTAACGGTGATTTTAAACCTGTAGACGGCCCCTTTTACACGGAAGGCGACCTCAATCTTACACAAGGTTCAGCTATATGGCAGCAAGATAATCCGGGACCGGTAGTTGTCAAAGGAAATTTATTTATGTCAGGTGGGACAGCCAGTATAAATGCAGACCCTCTTAAAATAGGAGGAAATGTGGTAATGACAGAAGGTGCAAAAATAATAGGCGGTCAGATTAATATAGCGGGTAACATGACCATGTCCGGAGGAACTTATATGGATAACAGTCTTATAAGTCCAATGATTGTAATGGGAAACATCAATATGAGCGCAGGTACGTGGATAGGAGAACCAGGAAGGTTATTAATTCTTTCATGCCATGGAACAATTCAAGGTTCTGGAACTATACATGCTACAGTGAATGACAATTTT
>CAZFEN010000033.1:0-2761 GCA_964517765.1 uncultured Actinomycetota bacterium
CGACGACCGGACTTGAACCGGTAACCTGCTCATTACGAATGAGCTGCTCTACCAATTGAGCTACATCGGCCGATAAATCGGATAAAAAAGCGTTTTTAGTTATTTCCGCCTTCGACTTTGTCCCTGCCTTCCGGTCTGGTTTCTTCGCCGGTATCTCCCCTGATTTCTACTCTTTCATTGGTTACCTCTACTTCGGATAAAGGAACAGATTTTCTGGTCTGGCTGTCGAATTCCACGATCAAAGATTTTTTTAAAGGTTCATATCCGCAGACTCCGCCGCAGCCCAGAGCGCACTTTACTTTTATTCCTCTTTCCGGTGCTTTTTCCATAAATTCTCTATATGAATCATATTCATATTTCAAGCAGCACATGAGTCTCCCGCATATTCCGGATATTTTAAAGGGATTTAAGGGAAGATTCTGATCCTTTGCCATTTTTATTGAAATCGACTCAAAGTCGGTCAAAAAACTCTTACAGCACAGGTTCATTCCACAGGGACCCAGTCCACCCACTATCTTTGCTTCATCTCTTACGCCTATCTGTCTGAGTTCTATCCTGATTTTAAAATGAGTGGCAAGTTCCTTTACCATTTCTCTGAAGTCCACTCTTTTTTCGGAAGTAAAGAAAAAAATCATCTTACTTTTATCGAACATCACATGAACATTTATCAGCTTCATTTGAAGATTGTATTTTTTGGAAAGCTGATTGAATTTTTTGGAACCTTTATCTTCCTTGTCGTGGTTAAGTTCATCGACAGATAGATCATAATATGTAGCTTTTCTTATCACTCTGTTTAATGGAGTGGTGATATCGCTTTCACTTATATCCACCGAAGGCACCACTACTTCGCCGATTTCCTTTGCTTCTTCATCTATATGGCATATTACTTTATCCCCCACCTCAAGTTTTAATTCGGCAGGGTCAAAGTAGTGTACCGTATCATTTTTTCTAAACATTATACCCACAATTAAAGACATGACTTTCACCTCTTATCAGTATATATATTCTGAAATTGAAGGAAAATGTTATCCAGCGCCAGCTCCGAGTTAATAGAATAATTAAGATAACTTCTATTTCCTTCTACTGTTTCAATCAATTCAAAAATTTTATCTGTTCTAACATCTCCGGCATACTTGCCTATAAAAGAATAATTATTAGAAAAATTCAGACCTTCCTCACCGGCACCCAATTTTACTGCAAGTATATCTTCGAGCCAGGCAGATATTATATCAAAAACCCTGCTTATACCCAAATTATGGAACTTACTTATTTTTCTTTTATGCTTTGATTTTAGAATCTCCATATATTTGTTTATATCACTTTTTTCAAAATCACTTCTTCTTATTTCAACAAAGTCCTTCTCCAGATCCGTTTTAACGGCAGCTTCCATTTTTTTTAGTATTTCAATCAACCTTAAAGTCAGATCCATGGCGACTGCAGGAGTTCCTGTCCGACCTCCCTTAAGGATACTTTTAATGCCTTCATCCAGATATTTATCCATTACCTCAAAATCAGCTTTCCCCCGGGCATCTTCGTCAAATTTGAAATTCCAGTTATAAACCAGGCATCTGGATACAACCGTGGGAAGCATTGCCGATATGTCCTCGGTAAGCAATACAAATATGCTGTCCTCATCGGGAGGATCTTCCAGAGTTTTCAGCAGCCTGTTGCCGGCTTCCTGATTCATGAGCTCGGATTCCTTGATAATGCATATTTTTTTGCCGGGAATATAAGAACTTAATCCCATAAACTTCTGCAGTCTGGCGATTTCTTCTATCCTCAATATGTTTCCTTCCGGTTCTATGGTCAGGACATTTGGATAGACACCTTTTACTACGTTTCTGCAGACAATACAATTTCCGCATCCTTTTTGGGGACAGCTGATGGATGCCGCAAAATCCAGGGCAAGCCTGTAAAGAAGTTCTGTATTATTCCCATAAAAAAGGTAGGCATGAGAAATATTGCCGCTTTCTATCATTTTAGAAAGCAGCTTTATATTTGACCGGTTAACATTGTCTTCGGTCAAAAAATCGATATCTTCCAGTATTTTCATCTCTTTTTTTCCAGATATGCACGAACTTTACTCTTTATCTCTTCAGAGATATTCCCGATACTGTCTTCGCCGTCAATAACAACGATCCTTCCCTGGTTTTTCTTTGCAATATCAAGATAACCTCTATATATCTTTTCCTTGAAACTATCTTTTTCGAGCTCGATCCTGTCAGTCTTTTTATCGGCGGCGTACATCCTCTTCTTGCCTTTGCTTACTTTTACCGACAGCAAAAAAGTTATATCCGGCACAATTCCACCGGTGGCCCACAGGTTCATCTTTAGAATTTCTTTCTCCCCCAGTCCCCTGGCTATACCCTGATACACCACTGTCGAATCAAAGAATCTGTCGCATAATACGATTTTTCCTTCTTTTAAAGCCGGTGATATTACCTCTGATACCAGTTCGGCCCTCGAAGCCAGAAAGAGAAGCGTTTCGGCTCCGGGAGATATATCATGATTTTCTTTATCAAGAAGAATCTCCCTGATCTTTCGACCTATTTTCGTCCCGCCGGGTTCGATAGTGGTAACTACGTCAAATCCCATATTTTTGAGATAATCGCTTAAAATCTTCATCTGAGTAGTTTTTCCAGAGCCGTCGAGGCCCTCAAAGGTTATGAATAATCCTTTTTTCTTCATAAGAATCAACCTGCTTCCGCATGATTAAAATATCTTGAATAATAATATCTTAATAATGGGAATTTTTAAACTT
>CAZFEN010000033.1:2861-8224 GCA_964517765.1 uncultured Actinomycetota bacterium
TTTTTAAAATAGAATTATTTTCCACGACACTGCATACATCCGAGATATACTTATTATAGATCTTATCTGTTTTTCCTTTTTCCAGCTCATAGGGCCTCGTCTGTCTCAGCATTTTATTCAGGTAATCGGCCGTAAAAATGCCAAACATCCCCTTTGTTATCAGTACGAGCCCGTTTAATCCTCCCATATCATATTCTTTGTAAAACTGGCCGCTTTCCGGAGCGCCCGGAGCGATTATCGGCACATCTCCATAACCCAGTTCTTTGATTATTATTTTTTGCATTTTATTGTACTGTCCGAAACGGCAGGGCCCGTATGTCTGTGCCATCAGGAAAGCAGATTTTTTTGGATCATTATATTTTAATGTCTTTATGATATCTCCCGTGGTTATGATAAAGGGATAGCATTCGCTCCCAAGCGTATATTTTCTCCCCAATTCCAGAGTCTCATCATCCGAATAAAGCATCTCGGCATCGATACCTGCAGCTCTGAAAGCAGATTTTATGACCACGGCACCATCGCCCATATATGGAATATATATTGTCCTCCCCTGGCTCTTTTTAAATACGGCATCCTGAGTTTTGGGTTTTTCCGGCTCCGGCGAAAAATCCTTTTTATTTCTCACATTCATCAGAGAATCGATGAATGCCTCGCACCTGGTTATTACTCCCGCGCCCGCGGAATGTTCATCTACTTCAAGCTTCAAAAATGGCTTGGTCATTTCCCTTTCGAAATACTGGAATATAAAAGAATCAGGTCCGCAGCCAAAGTTGGTTATGTAAACCGGATACAGTCTCCTGTCTTTATTGATCAATTTTGCCGCACTCATTATCCTGTCTCCGAATTCCCAGTAAAGGTTTGGCCATTCCTTCGAAAGATCGACTGAATCGACAGGAAGATAGTCCAGCGGAATCACTTTAAAGCCGAGTTCCCTTAATTTTTTTGGTACATCCATACTGATTGCGCGGTCGCAGCTATTATACGACCTGCTTGTTATGACTATCGCAATCTCATCTTTCCCGAGGCCGGAGAGTACTTCTTCCCCTCTCTTTTTAACGGATCTGTAGAATTTGTTCTGGGCAATATATGCCTCGTTTATTGCTTTTTTTATGGATCCTTTATCCTTGCCAAGTTCTTTTCCCAGGCCGGTCAGCTGCTTTTCCTTTATATACTCCTTAAAGCTAAAATTAAGAATAGGTGTAAGCACCTTTACATCTCCCGTATCCATAGCAGACTTTACAATCGACCAGGTCCCCTGTATGAATGGGCATGGATAGCTCCCGGTTCTGTCTCCCTTGATATTGCTTTTTTTAGTCGGCATATCTCTGGTCGCAGGCAGAAAAAGATAGTCGACATTCTTTTCCAGAAGGTTCTGGACATGACCCAGAGTGGTCTTCATAGGAAAACAGGTCTCGGCTACCGAGCACTGCAGGCCGTCGTTGATTATCTTTTTATTTGTTTTATCCGATAGAATGAAGTCAAAGCCAAGTTCCGAAAAGAAAGCATTCCAGAACGGATAGAATTCATGGGTGAGCATAGAATAAGGTATACCCACTTTCGGCGCTCCCGTATTATCATTAGATTTATAGGAATTTAAAAGAAAATCTTCGCGCTCTGCAAAATAATCGGGTATATCGTTTTTGACGGTTTCTCCCTTTTCATATTTTTCACATCTGCCGCCATAATACAGCGCAGGCTGCCCTTTAATGGAAATCCTTTTTATTTCGCACCTATTGGGACAGCCCTTGCACTCAAAAGAGCTTTGAGAATAGCTAACCGCAGAAATATTTTCGAATCCCCTGAATTTAGTTTTTCCGGTGGAACTTTCAAGCACCCTGATTGCCGTCCCGATTGCTCCGGTTACTTCATGATTTTCAGGGACTATCACTCCTTTGCCCAGATAGTTCTCGAAAGCGGCAATGACCGATTTATTAAATGCAACCGCACCCTGGAAAAATATCTTGTTTCCTATCTTCTTTCTCTCCACTACCCGGTTTATGTAATTCATTGCAATGGAATAAGCAAGGCCGGCAAGAATATCTTCGATGCCTGCTCCCTTCTGGTAATGGGAATATACATTTGTTTCCATAAAGACCGTACAACGCTCTCCCAGATTTAATGGATTTTCCGCTTTAAGCGCCATATCGCCGAAATCTTCTATTTTTATATCGAATCTCTCTGCCTGTTCCTCGAGGAATGAACCGGTACCGGCGGCACAGACCTTATTCATTTCGAAATCTACCACCACTCCGTTTTCCAGTGATATGAATTTCGAATCCTGCCCGCCAATTTCAAAAATCGTATCTACCGAGCTGTCAATGTCCGCAGCAGCCGTAGCCTGAGCGGTTATTTCATTTATTACTATATCCGCACCTACAAAATCACCGATTAAGTATCTGCCGGAACCGGTGGTCCCTGCGCCCATGACATTGATCTTGCTACCTACCCTGGATCCAATGATCTCGATACCTTGCCGTACCGCTTCGATTGGTCTTCCGGCTGTTCTTAAATAAACTTTTTCGATAAGTCTTTTATTGCTGTCTATTGCCACTACATTTGTGCTTATGGAACCCACATCGATTCCAATATAGGCATCGACTTTTTCCCCGTTAAAATCATACTTGGTGACCTTGCCTTCGGGCAGTTTTGATCTGGCAAGAGTCAGCGGAGCAAGAGTCTCGCTTTTGTACTTGAAATTTTTTAAATGGTCGTCTAATTTATAGGCTAATGCGGATAAATCCAGGTGCTGCGGAGATATTTTAGAGGTCGAACTTAAAGCGGCGCCAATGGCACCAACAGATGCCCGGTGTTCCGGAATTATTACCTTTTCTCCCAGCACATCTTCAAAAGCTTTAACCATTGCTGCATTAAAGGATACTCCGCCGCAAAAGATTATAGGAGGTACGAATTTTTTACCCCTGACAATTCCCGATTTAAAGCTTCTGGCCATCGCATAACACAGGCCAAGGATTATATCCTCATCGCTTGCCGCCTCCTGCTGGAGGTGAATCATATCCGATTTTGCGAATACGCTGCATCTTCCGGCAATAGTCGAAGGTGTTTTTGACTTTAATGCCAGCCTGACAAATTCTTCTATGGTCAGCCCAAACCTGGAAGCCTGCTGGTCGAGAAAAGAACCTGTCCCTGCCGCACATAACTCATTCATGGCATAATCGCCATAAATAAGATCTATGAATTTGGAATCCTGACCCCCGATTTCTATGACCGTTTTTGCATCCCGGTATAGGAACCGCATGGCGCCGACTATGGCTTCTATCTCATTTACAAAATCAAGACCCAGCAGCAAGGCAAATTCCTTCCCTCCGGATCCGGTAATGCCGATGCCTGTTATTTTATCTCTGTAACCTGTTTTATATATTGACTCTATATCTTTTTTAACCAGCTGCACCGGCTCCCCAGAGTGCCTTGTATAAGGAAGGATTTCCACTATTTCCTTTTTTTCATTTAATATCGCTCTATTGACACTGATTGATCCAATGTCATAACCGATATAAAAGCCCACTACTTACCCACTTATCCTTTCTAAATCAGTCTGGTGTTATATAACTTAAGAAGCCTGACTAATGGAAGTCTGACTGTTTAAAATCGTGAAAGTTCCGTTAAATAAACCAACTTTTACCAATAATTCTATATGCTAACATATAAGAAATAAACGTCAATAAATCCGTTTTAGTTTCATTTTATTCATGTATAGAGATCATCCTCTGTTGGCTTTATCGATGAAATAAATTACAATAATTGATTTTTCATATTTACCATGTCTTCCTTTATCTTCCTCACACAACTTTTCCTACAACATTAGTTTTCAATATGTTAGAATTGTTCATGAATAAGACAAAGAAATCATGGCAAAATTAAGTTACTTCAAAATTTTAACAATTTTTATTCTGCTTCTCTTTGTAATCCCGCTTTTAGCTTCCTGTGACCAGACTCTTGTCGATATCTTTACCGAGGTAAATTCCGATTATTCAGGAACCAGAACTGTCGATATAGCGGTAAAAACAGAATATCTGCAAAACAGCGCGGCAATTTCAAGTCAAAATAAATCTCTTTCCGATAAAATACTTGAAATCTTTCCGGAAGGAGAATACCAGACCTCCGAAGAAGAGGGCTTTACTCACTTCAGCTCCACTATAAGTTTCGAAGACATAAACTTCCTCCAGCATATTTCGATTGATAATTTCTCTGAGACTCCACCTGAAAGATTTTATGCCAAACTGGAAAAAGTAAGCTATTTTTTCCATGATGAATATTTCTTCGAAGATTATATAGATATGAAAATAGATGAAACGCTACTTGCCTCTTCGGATCCGGATTCCGACTACAGACGGATCGCCGACCTTGCGAAAAATGACAGCAATATTTTAAATGTGACCTATCAGGTAAAATTTCCGGTAAAAATAATCAGACACAACGCAGATTTGATCGGTGACAATAACATTGCCATATGGAACATAAAATATGGCGACGAGAAAAAAATATTTATAGAGGGCGATAAAACAAAACTGCTGACATACTTCCTGATCATTATTTTAAGTTTTGTCGGCTTATTTATAATCTTTATAATTTTGATAATAATCTATAACTCAAGAAGAAGTAAAAGACAGCCTCCTTCGAGGAAACCTCTTTACTCCTATGATAATTACTTCAAAAGGGACAGATATTTCGATACCGAAGATGAATAAACATTTATCCACACCACTTACGGAAGAAAAAATCAAAAAACTAAAAGCAGGAGATATTATCTATCTAAGCGGAACCGTGTTCGGAGCAAGAGATGCCGTTCATCAGAGAATTATTGAAGCCATAAAGCAGGGCAAAAAACTGCCTATCGATTTAAAAGACGCCACATTATTTTATACGGGTCCGGCACCGACTCCTCCGGGCAAGAAGAGCGGAAGTATAGGACCTACCACAAGCGCCAGAATGGATAACCTCACCGAACCGATGCTTGAATGCGGAGTCAGAGCAATGATAGGAAAAGGTAAAAGAAGCGGTGCCCTAAAAGAACTCCTGAAAAAATATAAATCAGTATATTTTGTATCGTTAGGGGGCGTTTCAGCATTTCTTTCAACAAAAGTAAAAAATATCAGGGTAATTGCCTATGCCGACCTCGGCGCCGAAGCAATCCATGAAATAGAAGTAAAAGATCTCCCTCTGTTCGTAGCTTATGATATTTACGGGGGCGATATTTTCGAATCTGCTCTTCTTGTGGAGTGACATCCCATAAAAACTGCCACCGGAAGTGATGCCATATGGCAGGGAGCATATTCTATATTGCAGGCCAGGGCAGTCGTCCTTCCGCCCAGACCCTGCGGACCGATCCCCGTCTTATTTACGGC
>CAZFEN010000034.1:0-7783 GCA_964517765.1 uncultured Actinomycetota bacterium
AGCCAGAGCTATTCCCTCTCCGATATTGTAATCAATTCCGAAAATACCAATCAGGCCGTCGTAGGCAGTAATAGATTCCTCAGTAGCAGTCATTGCCTCAGCCACTTCATCATTAGTATAACGAGAATGGATTACCTCAATGTCCGGAGCAATTTCGCCCATGCGCTCGTCAAAACCTTCACCTCTAAGCCTATCTGTATCACATTCTACTACATGCATGATAACTACAGTTCCTGTTTTTTCTACACCATTAGCATCAAGGGCCTCAACCATTGCATCTGCAGCAGTTCTTCCTCCAGCTTTATTATCTGTTGCCAGGTGGCTTACCACATCAGTCGGTATAATGGTATCAGTTGTTATAACCGGGATTCCCAGGCTCATTGCACTATCTACTGCAGGTACAGCGCCCTCTCCTGACTGAGATGCAACTACTATTGCATCGGGTTCGCTAGTTACAACATTTTCTAAAATTGTAATAGCTCCTTCTATATCTGTTTCAGAATCCGGTCCATAAGGAGTAACATTGACGTTGTCATTTTCCTCGTCAAATTGTTCTCCTCCAGCAATCATTGACTGCCAGAACTCAGAGTTTACTGATTTAACAATAAGAGCTATTTCTATCATTTCTTCAGCAGGAGCTTCTTCTTCTGCTGTTTCTGCTGGTGCTTCCTCTGCTACTTCTTCTTCTGCGGGAGCTACTTTTTCTTCTGCTTTACAGCCATATAATGAAAAAGCTGCAACCATTGATATACTTAATACCAACGCTACTATCCACAATAATGATTTTTTCATTCTATACCCATTCCTTTCGCTTCGCCCAAGACACAAAATTATTTAGAACCTGTCCTTAGGCAACTTTTTTATAAATAAATCATTGAGATTACGGGCAACTACAAACCACCTGGAGGTTGCGCTATGAACTTTTTTGTCATTGCCTCTATAATCTTTTTCTCAGACTTCACCTCCTATCTTGCTGGCATTGTTAATATTATGACAAAATAAATCTTACTTTTTAGCTTCTTCCACTACATTCTCATGTCTTATGATAATTAAATATGATTTTTCTTCATATATTAGTGAGAACTTTTATGGTAATTATTACTCTTCATTCTAACCATAATTTTCTAAAAAAAGTGAACAAATGTGCAGTATTTAATAATATGTTCAAATATTAAAAAAAAACACAATATTTGTCAAGTTAAATTATATTTTAGTGCCGTTATTCTGCGATATTCTCCCTCTAATATGTAGTTTATAATTGGACATTATTGAATTAATTATCTATTTATGTAAATATTACTCAGATTAGATTTTACGATATGAATAAAGATAGTAATTTTACCTTGAAGTATTTTTTACAAAAAATAAATCGTTTATAATTTAATATTTAAATAATCATATTATGCAATTGGAATCAGTGGTCTTGAGTAATTGTTAAATCTCATACTTAAAAAGAAAGAAAAAGGAGTATAAAAATGGAAAAAACAAAAGCGCAAAAAGCATATGACCTGGCTTTTAAATATGAACATGAATGGATGGGTTGTGCGCAATGCACCATTAAGGCCTTACTTGATGTTTATAAAATAGATAACAATGATTTTTTTAAAGCTTTGAGCGGTTTTGCTGCAGGGGGGGCTAAGGAGGGAGACGGAATGTGTGGTGCATACCTTGCAGGAGTATTTTTTCTTGGTTTAGAGTTTGGAAGAAATATTTACGATATAGGTGTAGATCCGAATGATCCCAGAGGCTCAAAAAAGAACAGGATATTAAACCCATTGATTAAAGAATTGCATGAAAAATTCATTAAAGAATACGGGAGCATTACATGCCATCAGATACATAGAAAATTATATGGTAGACCTTTTTATCTAGCAGATCGCCAGGAATTAGAAAAATTTGATTTAGCAGGGGGACATGATTGGGGATGCACATCGGTCTGCGGAAATGGTGCTAAATGGACAGTTGAAATATTGGATAAAGCAAAAAAAGATAAAAAATAAGTTTTAAACTGATTTTCACAGTCTGTGTCTGTAATTGATTTTATTTCTTATAATTGCTTACTTTTTATAAATAGTTTTATTTGATATGACAACATCAGTCATATTAATGAAAAGGCCGTTATCAACGACACCCGGGGTATAATTAATTCTTTTTTCCAGATCTTCAGGATTATCTATTTCATTCAATTTTAAGTCAATTATATAATTATCATTATCTGTTACAAAAAAACTTCTATTCACCATTCTATATGAAGGACTATAACCGAGTTCCTTAAATTTCTTGAATACATGTCTATGATTCATCTTTAAAACCTCAACAGGCAATGGGAAATTACCTAACTTAGCAACATATTTACTTGAATCAATAACTATTATTAATTGTTTTGAAATAGAAGCAACGATTTTCTCTTTTAATAGAGCTCCTCCTCCACCTTTTATTAAATTTAAGTCATGATCAACCTCATCAGCCCCATCAATGGTGAGATCAATATAATCAACATCATTTATATCCAAAATTGGGATATTATACTTTTTAGCTAAAGCCGTTGTCTTGCAGGAAGTCGATATAGCTTTAATTCTTAGACCATTGTTAATCAATTCCCCAACCTTTTTTATCACGTAATGAGCCGTCGAACCTGTTCCAAGGCCTATATTCATATTTTCTCTAATGAAGGAAACTGCTATTTCCGCAGCATTACTCTTCTCTAATTCAATATAATCCATTTTAAATGGGCCTCATCTTTTATTTTCCCTTGTATATCTTAAAACATGACTTTTTAAAGTTGATATAAATTTATTTTATCATATCTTTAGTGGTTTCATTGCTTATTATGCACATTTTACGCAAGGAATACTCTTGATATCAATTACTGTAACAAAAAGTTTATTTTCTTAATAATATTCCTCGTAACCATTACGGGTTTCGCTGCTATTATTCTAACTGCTTTTATTTAGATTTGTGGGTAGCAATACCAAAACAATCTTCGGCAGCTTCCATTACTGCTTCAGACAGAGTTGGATGGGAATGCACTGTAGCAGCAAGGCCATCAATTAAAACTTCACCTTCCATAGCTACTGCAATTTCATGGACCAGCTCGGAAGCTCTTGGTCCAATAATCTTGGATCCAAGTATTTCCCCGGTTTCCTTATCTGATACGATCTTAACAAATCCAGTAGTTTCTCCTGTTATGTAAGCCTTTCCGCTTGAAGAAAATGGGAATTTGCCTATACGTACCTCGTAACCTTTATGGATAGCCTGATCTTTATTTAATCCGACTGTACCTATCTCGGGAGAAGTAAACACTGCCCATGGTAAAACAAATTAAATCAATTTATTTGCATAGCTCTTTAACTATATAAGTTAAGATCAGTTTAATCACATCAGTTTTTAAATAATCAGCAGCGCTGCCATCAAACAGCACTCTGATATTTGCTTCAAATTCACTACTTTTCTCGTCAAAAATCATAAGAACAGGAAACATTTTAAAAGGATGAATAATTGAACTATGTTTAAAAGATGCGTATTTTTCTCCACCGATTTCAAATGTCTTTTTTAAAAACCTTTCACCATTATTTTCATACTTACTAATTAGAGGTCTTAGTATTTCTGGTATTTTCTGCCAGTAAAAAAGTCCTCCGGGAAGTTCCCTGTAAGATATCCAGCTGGCTGCCAGGTGGGTTCCTTTTGCATTAAGCAGATAATGTAAAACAAGAGAAGATGAAAATGTATCCAGTGGTTCTTTTTTATCTTTTGAACAATAAATCTCTTTTTTATCTAAATCCACAACTACTTCTTTTTCAAAAAAAGCTAATTTAATCTTTTTATTATTGAAACGTTTTGAATCTGTGCAGTTTATAATAATATCAATATCCCTGCCTGCAAGTTCTTCAAACATTTTATTACAAATATCCATAAAATTTTTCGTACTCTATCAGGTTTTAGGCCGATTCCGAATATCCACTGATATCAAAAAGAACAGCCCCCTTCATTTTTTACCGAATAGTAATTATAATATAACATCATTACAAACATGAAAAATTAATCTTATGTCAACCACCTATAAGGTAGTTAATTTTATAATACAGTTAGGACCTGTTTTTCTGATTCCTGTAATATTGTTTATAACAAGCCTTATCGTCACAAGAAGCCCATTAAGGAATTTAAAAAACTTTGCCTTTATGTTAGCAGGTATGATCGGAATTTCGGTAACGGTCACTCTTTTTGTAAATTTTTTTGCTCCTCTTATAAGTACCATATTAATAAATTCTTCAAAAAATTTTGAGATTATCGATGCAGGCTGGGTAGTTTCAAGAGCAGTCGTCTTAAATTCTCCTATTATCTTCCAAATAATAATAGCCGTATTTATTCTAAACCTGATTATGCTCTTTTTAAAATTTACAAGAACGATAAATATAGATTTTTGGAACTATTGGAGTTTTCTGCTGGCGGGTTCGATTGTTTATACTATTACCGAAATAAAATGGATAAGTATACTTATGGCCATTATAGTAGCTGCAATAACTTTTGTACTTTCAGATATATATGCACCCCACATCGAAAATTATTTTGGCATAAAGGGCATATCGAATCCACAGACCAATATCATATGCTGGGCTCCCTTTTCACAGCTTGTTAATGCTATATTTGACCGCATCCCTTTTATAAGAAGAATACACATCTTTTATGAAGAAATTCAATACAAGTTAGGGATTTTCTCGGAACCCATAATAATGGGCTTTATTATCGGAACTGTAATAGGAGCAATTACCCGTTATAAGAATTTTTTCCTGAATCCGGGGCCCAATATTTTTTATTCTTTATCAAGCGGTCTGGTACTTTCTATAATTATGGTAGTCATGCCAAGAGCAGCCAACCTGCTATTCAGGGGTCTTGTTCCCGCTATAAATGACATAAAAAGTTTTATAGCGCGGCGGATTACAAAAAGGGAACTGAATATCGGCCTGGATTCAGTGGTATTGGTCGGACAACCTTCTATAATCTTCTTATCGGTTTTTATCATTCCGCTTACGGTTTATGTTTCGACCATTCTCCCGGGTAATAACGTACTCCCGAATGCCGACCTTATAATAATCCCATTTCTCCTAATCTGGATCATAGCTCCTTCCAGAGGAGATATATTTAGAAGTTTTATATCTGCAATAATCATAATACCAGCCATTCTCTGGATAACTACTAACATGGGGTATTTATTTACTAACCTGTTCTTGAAATATGATCTGGGATTGGTAGAAGGATATAATAGGATTTCAAGTATTGGAGGCAGTTCTAATGTATTTTTCTGGATACTGCTAAAGACTCTGGAGCCGATATTTAACCTATTTCTATAGGACCTTAATTCTTACTTTCTTCTTGTTATCCTGTGGATATATTCCGTATATAAATTTTTATGGATTGCAGATTTTTCCCTGAAATTGTAGATTCCATTTCTTTCCAAGACCAGTTTTATTTTCTTATCGTTATGCATAATAATATCTCTTACGTTTAAAATATTTGTTCTGTTTACCCATAAATCCGATTCCTGGGAAATATAAGGGAAAAAAGAATGAGCCTTTATCATTTTCTCCCAGGGGATCTCGATCCTATCGACAAGATCTGCATAACTGATATCAGGAACCTTTGTTATGATATTTTTAGCCTGATTTAATATTTCCAGATTTACTTTTTTTTCGATTCTTTTGAGATTATATGAGGATATGGTCAGGAAAACGCCATAAGCAAATACAGGTGGAATTATAAAGTAGTAATAACTATAAATAAAATTTATAATATATTTTCCAATTCTGCCTAAAAATACTTCAAGCCAGATATTGGTCATTTTTTATCTCTCCGGTTAAATTGATTCGTTATTGCGCAGGTTAATATTTAAATATTCTAACAAAAATAATAGCAGCCGTATACGATAATAAAATATGAATTAATATTCAGTTAAAAAGTTGGTGGAGATGAGCGGGATCGAACCGCTGACCTCCTGCTTGCAAGGCAGGCGCTCTCCCAACTGAGCTACACCCCCACAAAAAGTGAAAAATTGGTGGGCCTATCTGGACTCGAACCAGAGGCCTCATCCTTATCAGGGATGCGCTCTAACCAGCTGAGCTATAGGCCCCAATCCGAATTTAAAACAGAGGTCAAAATAACAATTTAATACTTTTTTGTCAAGGCAAAACCACACGTAAATATAGAAATAAATGATTTTAAAGAAAATCTATTTAACTGCTTCGGATTCCTTAACCTTTATTTCTACTTCTTTCCCTGGCAAAAATCTCAGTTCTATCCCTCCTGTGATCTTTAAAACCACATTTATTATCCAGACCACAAGGGTCCCGGCCGCAGCATAAAACAGGGATGCAACTAGTCCGCCAACAACGAGTACTATAATGGTTATCGCGGTACCTCCGCCAAGAAAACTGAATAAAACACCGATATTCCCGAGACCAAGGCTCGCAAGAATACTATCTATATTAATACCAAAGGAGGCAAATCCAAGCCATGTAAGAAGCCCGATGACCGTTAATACCATTGCGGATAATATAAAGAATATCAGATATAATACCAACAGATACTTGAACATAGAAAATTCGCCAATACTTCTTAAAACTTTTCTTTCGACAGCCATAAATACCTCTCGTTATAGAATGCAGATAACTTATATTCGGGACCACAGAAAAGCCGTATATTAAAAAATTCCATTGCTCAAATTAATCCTTTAAAACAAAACTTAGTATATCATATTCTGCTTTAAAAACTTTTTATTACTAACTTTTTAACTTTATAAAAGTTATTTTGTATATTTTTCTGCTAAATTTCCGAAAAATGGGAACTTGTAAAGTTCTCCCTTATTGGCCCTTGTCACTATCTTAAGCCTGATAACGAATTCTGCTATTACCACTAACCATGCTAATACTGTAAACAGGGTCCACCATCCTGCGCCATAATAGAATAAATAAGTCCTTACCATCATGCCTCTTATTACGCTGTATAAGACTACAAAAATAATTCTTAAAACCAGACCGGCAATTCCTACTAACATTGACTGCATTGCATGAAATTTGACATACTTATTCTCTTTTTCAAGTATGTACATTATAAGTCCTGAAAGAAAACCACCCCATCCATACAGTAATATTCCAGCATGTGAAATCCACATAGCTATCTTTGCATCCAGTCCTGTGGAACTCTTCTTATTAAAATCTGGATGAACTTCCACGTTTTTGGCTTCTGCCATTTTGTTTCCTCCTTATTCAAATTGGCATTTTGCAAATAAAAATAAATTTACTTATATTTATCGTAAAAAATACTTGTAGAAATTATAATAACAGATATATTAACAGATTTATATAACAAATTGAGATTAAAACAAATTACCAGCCAGCCTCTGGCGCCAATTAATTCTCCGATGCCACGATTGAATATGAGGCCACTTCTGCGCCTCCTCCCAGGTTGATTACCCTTACTCCCTGTGTGGATCTACCGATTCTTGATATCGATTTTGCGGGAATCCTGATAAGAATCCCCTCTTTAGAGATGATCATGACATCATGCTCATCCTTCAGTATGCCTGCACCGGCGACCTTTCCTTTTTTCTCGGTAATCTTTAAAGTCTTGACGCCCAATCCGCCTCTTTTTTGCTTATTATATTCGTCCAGCTGCGTCCTTTTTCCATAACCATTTTCGGTAAGAACAAAGAGATCTCCTTCCGTTTCTTTTACTACCATCATCGAAAGAACCTCATCCTCTTTTGATAGTCTCATTCCCTTTACTCCCT
>CAZFEN010000035.1:0-7657 GCA_964517765.1 uncultured Actinomycetota bacterium
TAAGCCGAGTTCTGTAATATCTATGATTTTCATCATAAACATCAGTAGTCATCCATCTGGGGTAAATATTACTACTTACCTCGAGCGGCCTAACCCGGAAGAAGACGGGCCACCTTATACTTCCCTATTTGGCCTTTCTCCGGATGCGGTTTACCAGGCCAGCCTGTCACCAGACTGCCGGTGAGCTCTTACCTCGCCATTTCACCCTTACCAGAATAAATCCTGGCGGTATATTTTCTGTTGCACTGGCGCTTGGATCGGTCTTGGGACTGATCCCACTGGGCATTACCCAGCATCCTGCCCTGCGGAGCTCGGACTTTCCTCGCAGGTAAAACCTGCGCGACTACTCGGCTAACTCCGGTTATATATTAGAAGGTATTTTATGGAAAATCAATAAGGAGCCTAATCATCTATATTTCCGAAACTTATCTTTGATTCCCCTTCGTAGGTGAGGTCTTTTTTGTCCAGCGCTTTGTTTACGAGCTTATCGGCTTCTTTATTTTGTTCACGCGGAATAAGCCTGAGGTCCACAAGATCGTATCTTGCAAGTTTCCCTGATACTTTAAGATATACTTTTAAAATATTTTCGTCTTTTATCTTCCATGTTTTTTTTATCTGATTGCAGAGAAGTTTGCTGTCGGAAAAAAGCACTATTTTTTTAGTATTATATTTTTCCGCCAGATCAAGGACTTTATCCAGCGCCAGATACTCTGCCATATTATTAGTATATTTACCGATAAAAGCGCTCATCTCTTCTAGTTTATTATCCCTGTCGTCAAAGATTACGGCACCAACTGCAGACGGGCCGGGATTTCCTCTTGAACCTCCATCAAAATATATCTTTAGATATTTTATAGTTTCTCCTGTCATTTAAGATTCCAGTTCCCTCTTTATAGCATCGATTTCACTCCTGTAGATAACGGCAATCCTTCCACATAACGGACAGCTGTATATCTCGTCTATGTCCTCGATCTTCTCGGCTGCAATCGTTGGTATCTCCATGTTGCATACATTGCAGAAATTATTTTTAAGGACCGAAACGGCAATACCGCCTTTTTTAGTTTTAACTTCATTATATTTTTTCAAATGATCTTTGGGTATCCTTAAAATGACATCGTCTTTTCTCTTTCGCAGTCCCTCTACGATATGTTTCAAGACTTCTATCTTTTCATTCATCTCGTTATTTATACGGTTGACATTCGCCTCTGCTCTATCTTTCCCTACCGCGGCAAGTTTTACTTTATCCGATATTTCTTCCAGCTCGATCATAAGCTCCAGTATTTTATCTTCTATTTCTGAATTCTTCTGTCTTAGTATCTTTACCTCTTCCTGGTAATTTTCCAGTTCCTTTGCGCTCATAATCGTCCCGCTGAATAATTTTTTCTCATCATTTTTGATCTTTTCATTTTGTATCTCTACAGTATCCTCTAATTTTTTGCGTTTGCTTTCAAGATCCGCATATACACCATTTGCCTCATCGAATTTTCCTGTAGCTTCTTTTAAATCTTCCTGTGCATAGACCTGTTCCTTATTATTTTTTATATTTTCTATCTCCGTGGACCTTGCAGAAATAGCATTCTCTATTAACTGCAGTTCCACAAGATCCGTTACATTGAATTTAGATTCAGTCAATCTGATACCTCCAGGATTTATATCCATTCTTGCTTTTTATTATATTTATCTTGATCTTTTCTTTCTTAAAGAATTTTTCAAGTATGGCTGACATGCCGGCAATAGCCGGAGCCTCGCTGTTGCCATGCCCCGTTGTAATAATTATTTTACCGTTTTCTACGATACGCAGAGCATTATGATATTTAATTTCACCGACTATTATAAGGTCGCATTCCATATCGACAAAGCGACCTGTGAGAGAATTGGAACTGCCGCTTGATACTGCCACCTTTTGGATTTTCTTATCTTCAGCCTTGATATCATTTTTAGACATCCAGGCAAAAGAATCGATTTCCAGTGCCTTTTTTACCATGGGTGAAAGATTCTTAAAAAGTTGCGGTTTTTTAAGTTCCCCCAGCCTTCCAAAGCCGCTTTCCTTAAATTTATTTTCGATTTTATATATGTCATATGCCATTTCCTCATAAGGATGGACCTTTTTGGCCGCATCAACGAGGCTGCCGAGATTCTTTTCTCTTACTATGCATTCTATCCTGACCTCATCTGCGTAACTCATCTTACCGACTCTGCCGGTATATGGTTTTGCCCCTTCGCCAGGAATAAAGGTCCCTTTTCCTTTTGTATTAAATGTACAGCACGAATAATTTTGCCACTGCCCGCCGCCCTTCCGGCATATAACCTTTCTTATTTCTTCCTCCACCTCTACTGGTACGAATACAACAAATTTATACCACTGCTCATACCTGTCTTCAATTATTTCTGTATTTACCAGACCTAATTTACTCGCAATGAGATCATTTAATCCACCTGCCATAGCGTCGTAATTGGTGTGAGCGCAGTAAGCCGCTATACCGTTTTCTATAAGCTTCAGTATTTGTTTCCCGCCGGTCTTCGAACTTAAGATGGTGTCAAGGGGATCATATATTAAAGGATGATGGGTCAGCACAAGGTCGGATTTGGTCCTTACCGCTTCATCTGCCACGTCTACGGTTACGTCAAGAGCCACAAGGATTTTTTTTATATCCTTCTCCAGATTCCCGATCTGCAGGCCAACTTTATCCCAGCTAAGAACGATATCTTTATTGAAAATCCTGTCAAGACATAAAGTGAGATCCTTTAGAATCATTTTTACCCGATAAAATTGTATTATTGAAATAAATATTATAATATTTGTTCTGAAATAAAAAGTAATTATTATTGCATTTCTGGCATTTTCTATAAGGAGACCAATGGACCTTCTGGATAATGAAAAAAATATTCGCGAAAGTATACCGGAAAAAATGATAAAAAGCCTTTACGATTTCCCCAAACAGTTTAAAGCAGCAGAAAATATTATGCTGAAACAAAAATTCTCCTTCAATAAAAAGTTTAAAAATGCGCTTATTCTGGGTGTTGGAAATTCGACTCAAACTGCATACAGATCAATAGATTCTCTGCAGATAAACAAATCTAACATTCCTATTATCTTAAACTCAAAACCAGATATACCCTCCTGGGTGGATAAAGATACGCTTGTCATTGCTGTTTCCCACAGCGGTAACTCTATCGAAGTGTTGAGAGCGGTCGATGAAGCTCTGGATCTGGGTATTAAAATTTTTGCCATTACTGCTGACGGTAAATTAAAGGAGAAAACAGCCGCTAATAAAAATATAACTATTATCGAATATGATATAGATATAATATCCAGAATGGCAGTAGGTTACATTTATGTATTCATTATGGATATATTAAATAAAGCAGGAGCCATTGATATCTGCAGTGATAGAAAAGATTGTCTTCTGGGAATAGATTGGGACGAAGTTGAAAGTGTATTATTAGATTTTTCAAAAGAACTTGCTCCTGATGTAAAAACATATAAAAATATAGCAAAAAGAACTGCCATAAACTTTTTTAATAACATTCCTATTATATATGGAAGCAATCGGTTAACTGAGACGGTATGTTTCAGGTTAACAAGCCAGATATACTTGAATAGTAAAAACTTTGCTCATTTTAATACTATGCCTGAGATGGACCATAGTGAAATAGCCGCGTGGGGAATGAGACGTGAACTCAGAAATAAGTTTTTTGTACTTTTCATTTCCGATAAAGATTCAAGAACAGCAACTAAAACAAGAATCGAGATCTTAAAAGGTATTCTTATAGAAAAAAAAATTACTTTTGAGGAAATCATGCTGGAAGGTCCAAGTGACGCGGTTAAAGTATTTAACGGCATTTTACTAGCCGACTGGATTAGCTTTTATCTTGCAGTATTAAATAAAGTAGATCCCACTATGACGAGGCTTCCCGATTTAATGAAAACAAGATTCGAACGGGTAAGTTCTTCTAATAGCGCTACAGATATCCTGGATTAGTAGAAAATTAACTCTTAAAATCAAATTATCGATAATCAATATCCTTACCGGTTCTTGAGCAGGCATCTTGAAATTGATGAATGATTGAATTTTATATGTCAAATTGGTGGGCCCACCAGGACTTGAACCTGGGACCTCCGCATTATGAGTGCGCTGCTCTAACCAACTGAGCTATGGGCCCTTGATGAGGATAACTGTGTGTTAGACAATTGCCTATATTAATAGATATCACGGAATAAGTCAATTAACCGGATAACTCCACATAATGGCTTAAATATTCTATCTTTGACATTTTTGCTGTCTTTGATTTGTTGTTTTATTTTACTGCTTCTATCCATCCTATAAGATTAAAAATACCGGGTCCGGACACAACAACCCGGATCTCACCTGACTGATTATCATAAACGACTATTTGCCGGCTCTGAATATTCTCGAGAGCCTCGTCAAATACATAGCCAATAAAAGCAACGTATCTTCCGTCGGGAGAAAAGATTGGTTTCGAAGCATCTACCTCATGATCTATTTCAACCTTTCCTGAACCGTCCATATTCATAATGTAGATATTGCCGGCATTAAAATTGGAGGCAATGGTCCCATACCTGCCTACCCCAACATAGGTTATCAGTCCACTTGAATCTGGCATATCAAGTATAGAAGGCTGTTGCTCCCTGAGCTCCGCGTCATCGGTAAGTCTGGTCAAGTTACTCCCATTACTGTCGCATATCCAGATATCTCCATCTTCCTCAAAATCTCCCAGCACATGAAAGACTATTTTATTTTGTTGAGTGAAAAGATTGAAATTATCAAAGCTTGCTTCCATACCGTCGAATTGGCTTATGTCAAGTATTTCAGAAGCCACTCCGCTTGAAATATCGACTGTCACAAGTTTTTCATTTCTGGTAAAGTAATCCAGGACAACTCCTTCTTCCATCTTTGGATTACGGGTATTGAGAATATTGAACAGTTGACCATCATCTGTAGAGAACAGTACCGGATTCAGGAAAACCTCATTCTCAAGAGAAAATTCTTCCATATTTACATTAATCTCACTGATATCGCCGGTATCTATATTGACAATAGAAATACCGCCATCGCTGAAATTATCTGCATAAGGATTAATGACAGTCTCATATGCAATATTCTTGCTATCATTTGACCAGACGTGCCTGCCATATATATTAGCCATCATTTCCATTGATTCGGAATCCGTGTAATCAAATTCTTTAACAGCTTTCATTTCTCCGGTAATGACGTCTATTACGCTTAACGTGCCGTATGCGCCCCTTCCTCCCTCATAAAATCCACAGCTTATTTTACTTGAGTCCGGTGATACGCCGTATATTCTGCTTAGATCGTATTTTTCATTCAAATCGGTATAAATTACATTTTCATCGCTTCCGTCTGGTCTTATAGCTATAATTTTTGCTACTCTGTGCTCAAAATGCATTGAACTTTCTTCACTGCCGACCTGGAAATATGCTATTTGATAATCCTTTTCTGCCCCGGTGCCTGTGCCATTTCTATCACCGGCAGCACCGTCCCCGGATTCATCTTCCACTGTGTCCTCTTCTTCACCGGGCTCGGCGGTATTATTTCCTGCGGCGGTCGAACTGCACTTACTTAATGCGGATAAGCTCAGAAAAAGAACCAAGACCAGAATTAGAATAATGACATAGATTTTTTTTATATTCATAAGACTTTCTCTTTTTTATTTTTCTTTCTCAGGATGTCCATCCGACATCCAGTCGGTATGATACCCTTTATAGTGACCTTCTCTTCCCCTTAAAACTCCGGAACCGTTTTTCTCCAGTTTAAAGTATCCCTGTGCCCCAAAGTAATCCCTTTGCTGGGCCACGACCTGGGCTGAAATCATAAGCGGAGCAGCCATCTGCAATATATAATCGTAAGAACAGCCCATGGCTATAACAGGCACCCCGACGGTATGGCTAATATTTATAAAAGCTGCAAGTTTATTTAAATTTTTGTTTATGAAATCCCTGAACATTGGCGCAGCCATAAGGTTCTCAAAGTCAGGTTTATTTTCATACTCCTGTGTAATCTCGTTTAAGAATTGAGCTCTGATGATACATCCTGCTCTCCAACCCCGGGCTATTTTTCCCGGAGAAAGATTGAAACCATATATATCTGATGCTGCTTTCATCAAAGCAAAACCCTGTGCATAAGAAGAAACCTTTGCAATATATAAGGCATCGTGGGCCATATCTATAAGTTCTTCCCTGCTTCCCTCATATCGTCCTTTTCCAAATTTAAGTTTTTCCGACATGGTCCGCCTTAAATCTTTAGCCTGGGACATTTCACGGGAAAATATTGCAGAAGCTATCGTTGGAATGGGAACCAGAAGTTCCAGACTGCTCTGCACGGTCCAGGTACCGGTACCCTTCATTCCGGCAATATCTGCAATCCTATCTACCAGAAACGTGCCGGATTCTTTTTCTTTTTCCTTTATGCTCTTTCCTGTAATTTCTATAAGGTATGACCGGAGAATATCATTACCGCTGTTCCAGGACAGCATTATATCCGAAATCTCTTTCGCATCAAGATTTAGAGCATTTTTAAAGGTCCACACACATTCTCCGATTAGCTGCATATCTCCATACTCTATTCCGTTATGCACCATTTTTACAAAATGACCCGCACCTCCCGGACCTATATATGAAACACAGGGTATCCCATCTTCTGCTTTTGCTGCTATGTCATATAAAAGATCCTTTACCAGATTATATGCTTCTTTCTGTCCTCCGGGCATTATTGCCGGACCCTTGAGTGCACCCTCTTCACCTCCTGATATGCCGGTGCCAATATACAGGATCCCTCTTCCTTCAAGTTCCTCGCTTCTTCTTATAGTATCTTTGAAGAATGAGTTGCCCCCGTCTATTATCAAATCCCCTTTTTCCAGTAATGGAACAAGTTGGCGTATGGTGTCATCTACGGGTCTTCCGGCTTTTATCATAAGGATTATGGCCCTGGGCCTCTCCAGGGAGCTGGCGAGATCTTTAAAAGAATAAACAGCAGTTATATTCTTACCTTTTGCACCGGTATTTATAAAATCCCGGGTTTTAAAACCTGTCCTGTTGAATACAACCACCGGGTAGCCTTTACCCTCCATATTTAAGGCTAAATTTTTACCCATAACTGCAAGCCCTACAAGACCTATATTCCGTTTTTTCATCCAATCCCCCTTTTTGGAAATGGATAATTTTAATAAAATTTTATATTGACCACCCGGGACATCATCT
Source organism: uncultured Actinomycetota bacterium (assembly GCA_964517765.1). Taxonomy (GTDB): domain Bacteria; phylum Actinomycetota; class Humimicrobiia; order Humimicrobiales; family Humimicrobiaceae; genus Hydromicrobium. Next base: position 7,241 of record CAZFEN010000035.1, read on the forward strand.
CAAAATCTTTATCATTATGCAGCATATAAAGATCATTCTCAATACAAATCTGTGCGATAATACAGTCAATAGTACCTGAAATATTTTATCATAACGATTAGAAATCCCATATCCGGATAATCACAATTTTTTAAATTTAAATGTTCAAATCATCTGTTTCTGCTTGAAGCTGAAATATCCGCTTTCAGCTACTATTATATGATCCAGGACACTGATACCCAGGATGCTGCAGGATTTGCACAGCCTGTTTGTTATCTCTATATCATCAATTGAAGGTTCGGGATCACCGCTTGGATGATTGTGTATGAATATGACCGAGGCTGCCGAATTTTTAATAACCGGTTTTATTACTTCTCTGGGATGAACTATGGAACTTGTAAGGCTTCCCTGCGAGATCAGGACCTCTTTTATTACTCT
>CAZFEN010000036.1:0-2587 GCA_964517765.1 uncultured Actinomycetota bacterium
CCCTGCTTTCTTTTATTGTCATTTTTTCTTTATTAAGCAGAGCGCTTAAATCTCCCATTATCCAGTTGGCAATATTTTTCGCGTTACTGTAGAAGCTGCAGCACCTCTCAAAATAATCCGCCAGATCCCTGTCATTTGCAAGAAAATTGCTATCGTATGCGGAAAGGTTATACTGTTTCTCAAATCTTTTTGCTTTGGCTGCAGGCAGTTCAGGAATTGTCTTTTTGATATCCTCAACTATCTTACTTTCCATATAAATCGGAACGAGATCAGGTTCCGGAAAATACCTGTAGTCATGGGCCTCTTCTTTGGACCGGAGGACCTTGGTGGTAGCTGTCTTGCTGTCGTAATGCCTTGTCTGCTGGATCACCTTATTCCCGGCTTCCAGGACCTTTATCTGCCTTTCGACTTCATATTCCAGCCCTTTTTGCAGAAATTTAAAAGAGTTTAAATTTTTAATCTCTGCTTTTGTGCCGATCTTTTCGCTGCCCTTTTTCCTTATGGAAACATTGGCGTCACATCGGAGGCTTCCTTCTTCCATGCTGCAGTTACTTACATCCAGAAACAGGATCAGATTCCTTAAAGCTATCATATACTCCCTTGCTTCCTCGGGGGACCTTATATCCGGTTCGGTTACTATTTCTATAAGAGGGGTTCCGGCCCGGTTAAAATCAACAATGCTGGCCTCTGATTCGCTTATTCTGCCGGTCGTTCCCGTATGCAGGAGCTTTCCGGTATCTTCTTCCATGTGGACCCTCGTTATGCCCACTCTTCTCGTGTAATCTCCCATATCCACATCCAGGTGACCTTTTACTCCCAGAGGAAGGTCGTATTGCGAGATCTGGTAATTCTTGGGCATATCAGGGTAAAAATAATTTTTACGGTGAAAGATCGTATAGTCCTTTATCTTGCAGTTCAATGCGAGTGCGATTTTTGTGGCATACTGGACTGCCTTCCTGTTAGTGACCGGCAGAGATCCCGGATGCCCCAGGCATACCGGACAGGTATATATGTTTTTATCCTCACCAAAGGAAAGCATACAGCCGCAGAACATCTTTGTTTTAGTACAGAGTTCGACATGCGCCTCCAACCCTATGACTGGCTCATACTTGTTTTCTGCCGGGTTGCTTTTTATCAGGTCCAATTTATTTTCTTCTGATTCGTTGCTTTTATTTATTTCCGATTTGTTGTTTTTGTCTTTAGTGTCCATAATTTATCTTTGTAAAATCTATGTATAAAATATAATTAAAATAGTTGTAAGTATTATTTAAAAAACATTCTCGCAAATCTCTCATCTCTCAGCTCTCATATCTCAGGCTTATCTTTAAAGCCTATCGTCTTTTCAAGACAACTCGCTGCCTTAAGAACATTATCTTCCCTCAATATGTTCCCGATAATATGCAGTCCGATGGGCAATCTTTCCTCCGACAAACCTGCCGGAATCGATATTGCCGGCAGCCCCGCAAGGTTTACGGGAATGGTACATATATCAGACATATACATTGTAAGAGGATCTTCTATCCTTTCTCCGATCTTGAAAGCCGTCGTGGGTGATGTCGGAGAGATCAGGACGTCAAACTTCCCAAAAGCTTTCTTAAAATCATTTATGATTAGCGTTCTTACCCTCTGCGCCTTCTCGTAATATGCATCATAGTAACCGGCTGACAGGCAATAGGTCCCTATCATTATCCTTCTTTTTACCTCTTCGCCAAATCCTTCCGCTCTGGTCCTCTGGTACATTTCCCTTAAGGTCCTTGCCTGTGCATTCCTGTACCCGTACCTTACTCCGTCAAATCTTGATAGGTTCGAGCTTGCTTCGGAAGGTGCGATAATGTAATAAACATCAAGCGCATATTCAAGGCTGGGAATCGAGACTTCTTCGACTTTACCCCCCATATCTTCGGCCATCTTAATGGTCCTCTGAACTGCTTTTTTTACTTCCGGGTCAACTCCTTCTGACATCAATTCTTTTATGACCCCTAATTTCATACCCTTTATATCTTCTCCCAGAAAACTTTTAAAATCCGGGACCGCGGCATCTATGGATGTTGAATCATTCCCGTCATGCCCGCAGATCACATTGAGCATGGCCGCACAGTCCTCTACATCTCTTGCAAGGGGCCCTATCTGGTCAAGAGAAGATGCAAATGCCACCAACCCGTATCTTGATACCCTCCCGTATGTGGGTTTGAATCCCACTACTCCGCAGAGAGACGCTGGCTGCCTGATTGAACCGCCGGTATCTGATCCCAGCGAACATATGGCTTCCCCGGCCGCCACGCTTGCCGTGGGCCCTCCGCTTGATCCCCCGGGCACCCTTCTGGTATCCCAGGGATTCCTTACCGGCCCAAAATAAGAGTTTTCATTGGATGAACCCATGGCGAACTCGTCCATGTTAGCTTTTCCCACCAGTATATAATTACGGCTTTCGAGCCTGCCAATCACCGTTGCATTATAAATTGGGATATAGTTTTCGAGAATCCGTGAAGCGCAGGTGGTGGTTATATTTTTGGTGCACATATTGTCTTTTATGGCTACCGGTATTCCTGTAAAATCAGCAATCTCGATACCGTTGGAACCTATAAGC
>CAZFEN010000036.1:2687-7512 GCA_964517765.1 uncultured Actinomycetota bacterium
GTGTCCACCTTGCTTATATTTGCCACATGGTCAAGTATCCTGTCCAATTGAGAAGTGATTTTATCTATGTCCTTCTCGTCGAATTCCAATTCGGCAAGTTTAGCCACGTGTTTTACGTCATCTTTAGAAATTCTTTCCATTTAGCCGCCTTTTTTTATTTATTTATTTTTGCTTAAAACATCTGCCGCAAACCAAATCTAAATAACATTTTAGCAGATATTTTACTCTAATAATATTTTAGGTAACAATATAACTAATTAATAAATAATTATCACATTTTAATATAATTTTATGATCTCGAGCCGCCCCAGCAGTATCAAGATCAATATCAGGTTGTAAACACCATGCAGGAAAATCGCCGGCATCAATGATTTTGTCTTTTCAAACAGATAAGCAAGGATCCATCCGATAATCATTAGAGGTATAAAGCTGTAAATTTCCAGATGGACCAGTGCAAATAAAAAAGATGAAAGGAAAAGCCCCGCATTGACTCCCCAGCTTTTCTTAAATGCTGAATATACGAATCCTCTGAAAAAAATCTCTTCACTAAATGGGGCAATTAATGCCACCACTACCAGCAGGATATTACTTGATATGCTTCTGTTTTCAACCAGTATTTCGATCTTACTGGAAGGTGCTTCCATCCCGAATATCGAATTCATTAGAAATACATAGAGAAAGCTTACAAGAAAAATGGCCAGCAGTGAAAGAAAGCAGTACCAGATAGTCCTGGCAATACTATAATATCTCAGACCCAGATCTCTCAGGTGCGCTTTTCTCCGGAATATAGCAAAAAACCAGACTGCTCCCATCATAAGTATTACCTGAATCCCGTAAAGGACGGTGAAGCTTATATTAGTTATGTTGGAAGAATTAAAAAATTGCTCGTTTTGCAGAAGAACAAATAATTTCGCCGAACCGAAATAAATACCGACAAGAACAGCCGCCAAAAATGCGATAGAGATCAGGGCATCAAAAGCGTTCCACTTTATATCCATGACATATCCTTTTGTCCGGAGTACGTCCCTATCATCACCCATATTCTTCCTCACCTTATTTATTATCATCTATATTCATAATTGCCTTATTTATCATCGGTTATATTTATCAATTCAGTCTTATTTAATAATTTAATCTTTTATCATTTTTTTAAAATCTTCTTCGGATATCACCCTTATATTTAACTTCACGGCATCGTCCAGTTTGCTTCCCGGGTCTTTACCCGCAAGAACCATACCGGTACTTTTGCTGACACTCGAAGTCACTCTGCCACCGAAGTTTTCGATAATCTCACTTGCCTGCTCTCTTGAGAAATCATCGAGTTTGCCGGTAAGGACAAAGGTCTTTCCGGCAAAAGCTTCCTTTTCCGAAACCTTTTTTTGCGCGGAGCCGAAATTGAGCCCTGCTTTTCTTAATTTCTCGATAACTTCAAGGTTCTGCCCCTGCCTGAAAAAATTAACCACACTTTCCGCTATTTTTGGCCCTATCTCTTTTATTTCTTCGATCCGCTCATATCCCACACTCATCAAGCTGTCAAGGTCAGGAAATATCTTTGTAAGTATATCCGACGTATGGGAACCGACATGCCTTACTCCCATTGCAAAAAGCAACCTCGAAAGAGGTCTTTGCTTGCTTTTTTCTATGGCTTTAAGAAGATTATCGGTAGATTTTTCTTTGAAGTTTTCAAGGGATAAAATGTCATCATATTTCAAGTAATAAATATCCGCCGCATCCCTGATTAGTTTTTTATCTAAAAGTTTCTCAATAACGGCAGGTCCCAGTCCATCTATATCCATGGCCCCTTTTGAGGCAAAGTGAACCATCCTTTCATACTGCTGGGCAGGACAGGCCATCGAGGTACACCGGAGTGCCACCTCGCCTTCCGTTTTTACCACATCCGACCCGCATACCGGACACCGGTCAGGCATGCTGAATTTTTTCTGACTTCCGTCTCTTCTTTCTTTTATGACCTTTACGATTTCAGGTATGACATCTCCTGCTTTATGTATCACCACCCAGTCGCCTACCATTACATCTTTTCTCTTTACTTCGTCTTCATTATGCAGGGTGGCGTGTGAAATAGTGGAACCCGCCACTTTTACAGGATCGAGGACGGCTACCGGTGTAAGTGTCCCGGTTCTTCCGACATTTACTTTTATATCGAGGATACGGGTAACCTCCTCCTCCGGAGGAAATTTATAGGCAATGGCCCACCGGGGATTCCTTGAGGTCTGGCCCAGTTTCTGCTGATAGGAGAATTTATCAACTTTTACGACCACTCCATCCGTTTCGTAGGACAGGGTTTTCCGCTTCTCTTCCCAGCTCTCCAGATACCTTTTGATCTCTTCGAATCCTGCAGCCTTTTTTATATTCGGATTTATCTTTAGCCCGATTTCCGATAGATATTCAAGCATTTCGTGATGGCTGGAAATACTAAGCCCGGAAGGAATAACCACTCCGTAAATAAATACATTAAGTCTTCTTCTTGCGGTATTCCCCGGATCTATTTGCCTTAGCGACCCCGCCGCAGCATTTCGGGGATTTGCAAAAGTCGGAAGCCCTTCCTCTTCCCTTTCGGTATTTATCCTTTTAAATTCATTCTTCGCAAGATATACCTCGCCTCTTACTTCCAGTCTCGGAGGGATCTTAAGGCCCGGTTTTTGGAAAAGCTTGAGTGGGATAGCTCTTATGGTCCTCAGGTTGGAGGTTATATCCTCGCCGGATATACCATCCCCCCTTGTCGCGCCCCTTACAAATAATCCGTTTTCATAGACAAGCGAAACTGCCGAACCATCTATCTTGAGTTCACATACAAACTCCACTTCATCCTCGCCCCTACCAAGATCTTTATATACCCTGGTAAGAAAATCCTTTAGTTCCTCATAACTGAATGCGTCCTGAAGGCTTAGCATCCTTTCTCCATGTTCCACAGTACCGAAACCGCCTTCCAGAGGCGCTCCTATTCTCTGAGTGGGAGAGTCAGGAGTTACGAGCGCGGGGTATTTTTTCTCAAGTGCCTCAAGGTTTCGCATAAGTCTGTCATACTGCGCATCACTTATAATGGGATTGTCTTTAATATAATAGTAATAATTGTGCCTTGCCAGCTCATCTCTTATGGAATTTATGATAACTTTTGGATCTTCTACTTTTCCCACATCTATATTAAGGAAGTTTTCAAGTGTTTCGGGGGAAGTATCAGATCTTTTATCAGCAGCATTTCTATCGGTGGTTTCTTTATCGTTTACTTTTTTGTTACTCCCCTTGTTATTTTTATATTCTTCTTTTTTCATGAACCAGCATCCCGGGTAAAAAAATATTTATGCAAATAATTTTATATCATTATGCCTTATATTCGTAGTGTAATTTTTTAGGTAAAACTATTTCTTTATTTTTAATTTAATATTATTTTCTATAAAAGTTATATTCTTTATATTTATCATAATAATACTATTTTAAATAATTCTTTCTGAATCAATTAATTGACTTATTTTACAATTAGTATATAATATGTATCAATTATGAATCAAGTAAAAAAGTTAAAAAAATTAGAAAATCTTAGTTATTTCAATAAAGATACTATATCGCAGTATGTTGATGTTAAAACAAATACTCTTTTTGCAGATATCAACAGATGGATAAAAAATGGTACTTTGATTCAACTAAAAAAAGGACTTTATGTTACTTCAAATTATTTTGAAAAGCTTCAGAATAAGAGTTTATATCTTGAATTTATATCAAATAAACTAAGGGAACCCTCATATTTAAGTCTCGAATATATCTTACAAAAATATGGCATACTGACAGAATCTATTTACTCTATGACATCCGTAACAATAAAATCAAGCAGGATTTACAGAAATAAACTGGGTATTTTTATCTACAGGAATCTGAAGGATGAGCTCTTTACAGGATATAATATTCTGGAAAGTAATGGTTTTACTGTAAAAGAAGCAACAAAAGCCAAGGCACTATTTGACTGGTTGTACTTAAAACTATTAAGAATAAAAAAATTGGATTTAACTTTACTTGAATTATTTAGATTAAATCTTGAAAATTTTAAATCAAAAGAGTTTAATGAATTCAAATCATATTGTGAACTTACGGGTATACAAAAATTTTATCAGTTAACCGCAATAATTAAAAAATTATAAGCAAACCTAAAATGATTTACAGGGAACTGGAAAAAATAATAATTGAAGAAAAAGCTAAAGGCTCCCTGAGTAGCTATATTCTTAACTCATTAAAAGAATACCTTCAAGTCTATGTTCTCTATTATATATACACGAATTCAAAATATAATAAGAATCTCATTTTTACCGGCGGTACCTGCCTCAGGCATTTTTACAATCTACCAAGGTTATCAGAAGATCTGGACCTTGATTTTCAGGAAAGTTTCGACTCACGGGTACTGGTTGATGACCTTGAAGAATATTTTAAAAAAAGATATAAATTTAATGAAATAAAACTAGCCGTGAAGCAGCGCGGAAATCAGATCGTACTAAAATTTCCTGTTCTGCATAGACTGGGCCTGGCAAAAGAAAGCGAAAGTAATCTGCTTTATGTAAAACTTGACCTTTCTAAAAATCCATCAAAATATTTTGACCTGCAGACTACTTCAAAATCTATCTATGGATTCAATTTTGTTGCAAAGCATTACGATTTACCTTCTCTTATGTCCGGTAAAATACATGCAATACTGATAAGAAAAAGATTCAAAGGTGCCGATAACATCGAGGTGGTCAGAGGAAGAGACTATTTTGACTTTCTATGGTTTTTAAAAAATTCTGTTAAACCTAATTTAAAAAGGCTTTCCGAAATGTTAAAT
>CAZFEN010000037.1:0-7473 GCA_964517765.1 uncultured Actinomycetota bacterium
ACGCCGCTTACACGCTTTCCAAGCGTGCGCCTTAAACCGCTCAGCCATCTCTCCACCAATCAAATATTATAACATATTACATATATGGAAATATTATATTCTTTAACTAAAAATGCCGCCCTAAAAAAGCGGCATTTTTATTTTAAATAAATGATGGAACTAATCAGTGGATCAGGCCAACCTCATTTTTTCTTTTTCTATATTTCTATTTATCACCTTTATTTCCATTATCAGAAGTATTGCGGTTACCAGAAAACAGCAGAAATCCGTAAACGGCCAGGAAACCCAAACTCCCGTAAGATTAAAGAAAAGAGGCAGTATAAGAATCGCCGGAATAAAGAAAAATAGGTCCCTGGACAGCGTTATAAAAAGAGCTTGTCTGGCTTTCCCGATAGCCTGGAAAAAGGTGCTTCCCAGTATGGGAAAACTCCATAAGGGTGCCAGGATTGCAATCACTCTTAAAGGACCTGTTCCTTTTTCGATTACATTTATATCGCTGGTAAAAATACGCATAAGTGATTCAGGAAAGATTACCATTACAACAAATCCAATAGCAGCTATAATCGTGGTCCAGATAAATGCTTCCCCTAAAACTTTTTTAACTCTTGAATAAAATTTTGCTCCATAGTTAAAACCTACGATAGGAGCAAAACCCTGACTTATCCCCAGAATAGGCATAAATACCAGATCGATAATCCTGATACCTATTCCGGTTATTGCTATATATACATCTCCACCATACTGACGCACTATTCTTATAAACAATAAAAATGCCACACTTCCGACCATTTGCATCAAAAATGAAGAAACTCCAAGGCTCAAGATTTCGCGGGAAATGGATTTTCTTATTCTGAACATGTTTAACTTGATCTTGAATATGCTCTTGCTGGACATAAAAAAGACCACAAAATAAATTGTACTGATTATATGACTTATGACTGTGGCGATAGCCGCGCCCTTGACCCCCCATCCGAAAACCATTACGAAAAAATAATCAAGAATGATATTTGAAACAGCTCCTAAAATCATTTCATACATAGATGCTCTGGGTTTTCCTTCTGCCCTGATGAGATTTGAGCCATTTATGGAGAAAGATAAAAATAAAAATCCAAAAAGCATAACTTCCAGATAATCTCTGGCATATGGCAAAACTTCACTTGAGGCACCTAAAAACCGGAGTATTTCTTCAGAAAAAATATAAATAGGAACAATTGCTATAATATTGAAAATTGTATTCAACACGAAGCTATTCCCACCGGCAATTATTGCTTTTTCCTTATCGCCTTTACCCAGTGAACGGGATACCACAGAAGCAGCACCTACACCGGTGAGAAGCCCAATAGCAATTATGAAAATAAGCACGGGCAGGACTATGGTAAGACCTGCAATCGCATCAGGACCGACAGCACGGCCGACAAAAAGAGTGTCGACAAAATTATATAGTGCTATTATTACCATTCCTGTTATAGATGGAATAGAAAACTTGAACAGTAACGGCCTTAATTTTTCATTTAGAATTTGCTTCTTTTGTTTTTCCATTGTTTTACCAATCTTCCCAAAATTTTTTACTGAAAAAATTTATTTAAATAAGTTCGGGCAGAAGTTTAAAAATAATTATGCTGCTGACCTTAATGCTGATCCTAAAATATGGCACACAAATCCCTAATTATATTTAAGGCGGGAAAATTGTCAAGAGTATTTAATGTCAATTATTATAATTTTAAATATTATTGCGTGGATTAAGTGTTCCGAATTATGCTTCTTTTTTATCAGGCTTTCATACTTTTATTAAGTATCCTGAATTCATGGAAAACGAATGCTCCGGTTACCAGAAAGGAGAGAAAATCAGAAACCGGCCAGGAGAGCATAACCCCATTCAATCCAAAGAAAAGAGGAAGAGTAAAAATAGCCGGAATCAAGAATATGACCTGTCTGGAAAATTCTATTATAAAAGCCGGTAACGGCTTGCCGATAGATTGGAATACAACCCCTCCCACAATTAAAAAACCCAGTATGGGCAGAAATACAACAATAATTCTCATAGGTAAAACTCCCATATTTATAAGTTCCGGATCATTACTAAAAATACCGAGTAGTTGGCGCGGAAAAAACATTGTAGCTGTAAATCCTATAGCAGCAATTACTGTTGTCCATAATATAGCCTCACCAAAAACTCTCCTTACCCGTGAATATAATTTGGCTCCATAATTGAAACTTGCGATTGTGGAAAAGCCGTAACTGATACCAAGGATAGGCATAACTGTCAGGTCGATTATTCTTATGACAATCCCTGCTATGGCTACATAGAGATCGCTTCCATAATAAAGAATTGCACGATTGTAGATCAAGAATATTACACTGTCAATTATAGCCATTAAAAAGGAAGGAAATCCGATAAAAAGAATATCCTTCATCATGCGTAAATTTGGTGTAAGCATAGAAACTCCGGGGCGAAATATGCTTTTTCCGTAAAAAGCGTAAATAATAATATAAACACAGCTTGTAAGCTGACTGATAATAGTGGCCAGTGCCACTCCTTTCACTCCCATCTTAAATACAAAAATAAATATGGGATCAAGGATTATATTAAGCACTGCGCCTACAATCATCGGATAGACTGCGGCTCTGGGTTTGCCCTCGGCTCTGATTATGTGATTTGCAGCAAGAGAAAACGAGAAAAATATAAATCCAAATAAAATAATTGATATATAATCCCGGGCATAGGGTAATACATCTTTTGAAGCGCCAAAAAAGATAAGTATTTTATCCGAAAAGATAAAGGCAGGTATCATTAACACTGAATTTATAAGGATATTGAGAAGAAATGCATTTCCACCCGCTTTTGCCGCAAGTTCATGATCATTTCTCCCAAGAGATCTGGATATGATCGATGATGCGCCAACTCCTATCATCAAACCTATCGCCAGCATGATAATCTGGATCGGAAAAACTATAGTAAGTGCGGCAATAGCAAGGGAACCAACACCCTGGCCGACAAAGATGGTATCGACAAAATTATAGAGTGCACTGACCACCATTCCAATAATACCGGGGAGAGAAAATTTAAAGAGAAGCATCCTTAAATTTCCGCTTAATATTTGTTTTCTCTGTGATTCCATACTCTACAATTTCATACTTGTAATAAAAGTATAATAGAAGAAAAATTATACCCGGCAATTATAACAAACATGGATTAAAAAAATATTAAATTATTATCTATATTATAATTATATATTTATAATTACAACTACTTTTTAGTATCCTTTATCAAATTAATATTTAATTAATTTATATAATACTATTATGAGAGAAAGTTTGATTTTAACAAACCGTATTAAAGACCATACCGTCTTTATAGATATAATTTCTTTTTATTATAGGGAATATAAATACCTGCAGAGAGATAAAACAATAAAATCAGGATCTGGGAACAAAATCATCTTTTAAGATACAGCCGCAGTATGGGCATAAATTAAAATCCTCTTTTATTTTCTTGCTGCACTGAGGGCACTCGTCTATGGGCAGGTTCTTTTTTAGATCTTTTATATCAGGGAGCTTTTCAAGTCCCATTTCCGATTCTTTTAATTCAAAAGAATTCTTTAATTTACTTAAGACGATTATGCTTTCTTTCTTCAATCCCCCTGCTTCACCGGATAATTTAATATACGCTCTTTTAAAAAGATCCTTTATGTCTTCGTCGTCAAATTTTTCCAATACCTTTATTTCACTATCGAGAAGTTCCTTGAAAATAAATATATTATCCTCGATATTATCAAACTGCTTATCCAATTTTTCATCACATTGTTTGCAATAAGGTTCATCAGTTTTATCCTTCAGAACCTTTCCGCATTCTTGACATTTCTTTACTTCTTCCATTGTTACTCCTAATTATTCATATATATTACATTTGAGGATAAGAATTGATTTTATAACCGCTTTTTTCATGCAGACTATTCTATCATAAAGCTGCATTCACAGCTATCTTTGCCCATAAAATTTAAAACGGGAGATTTTACAAGCTTGACTTTTACAAATCCATAATATATTTTGAAGTTTAAAATCATAATATCTTCTGTAAGAGATAGTATAAAAATGAAAAAGATGAAAGTATTATTTATTGGTGGAACAGGTAATATCAGCACATCCTGCAGTATTCTGGCATTGAAAAAAGGTATAGACCTTTACCATTTGAATAGAGGAATTTCCGGGGATAAAATCCCGGGCGTTACTCCTTTACAGGCAGATATTCATAATAAAGAAGAAATGCTTAAAGCCCTCGGGGATCAGGATTTCGACGTAGTCGTTGACTGGATAGCATTTATCCCGGAAGACGTTAAAAGAGATTATGAAATATTCAAGGGAAGAACAAAGCAATTTATTTTTATCAGTTCCGCATCCGCCTATCAGAAACCATTAAGTGAACCCAGAATAACCGAATCAACACCTCTTTCAAATCCAATATGGGAATACAGCCAGAATAAAATAGCATGTGAAGATTATCTTATGCAAAAATATCGCGATTGCGATTTCCCTGTAACTATCGTGCGCCCTTCACATACTTATCGCATTGTGTTTCCCGTTGCCGTTGGCGATTGGAGAGGTTACTGGCTGATAAACCGGATCAAAAAAGGAAAGAAAATAATTGTTCATGGAGATGGAACTTCCTTATGGGTACTTACCCATTCCGAAGATTTTGCAAAAGGATTTGTAGGACTATTGGGAAATATTCATGCTATCGGCCATGCATTCCATATCACATCCGATGAACTGCTGACCTGGAATCAAATTTATGAGATCATTGCCGGTGCAGTAGGTATGAAAGCAAATATTATCCATATACCCTCGGATTTTATAATGAAATACGATGAAAAGACAGGGGCCGGTTTATGGGGAGACAAAGCTTACAGTGTGATTTTTGACAATACTAAAATCAAAACCTTCGTTCCTGAATTTAAGGCAACCATTCCATTTACGGAAGGGATTAGAAAAGTACTTGATTGGTTTGATGAGGATGAGGCCAGAAGAAAAATAAATCCCAAAGATGATGAATTTATAGACAATCTGATCAGGTCATATCCTGGATCAAGATAATAATTTGAATTATATTACCCCAAGATACTTTCTAAATTTAAAAGTTCATTGATATTTTTTATGGTCCTGCATTCCAGTTTATCCTCGCCAATTTTATATGTATCATCTTTTATTTCATACGGGACTTGTATCTTTATTGGTGTCATTCCTGCATTTGCAGCACCGGTTAATTCATTGCTACAACCATCACCAACATAAATACACTGTTCAGGTTTTACATTTAATCTCTCGCAGGCAATTTGATATATTCTAATGTCCGGTTTTTTAATTCCAATTTCAGAAGAAAAAATGGCACAACTTAATATTTTACATAACTTTGATTTTCTCCATGACCTTACCGTTTCGTAGGAACAATCAGATATTAAACCAAGTTTATAACCGAGTTCAATTAACCTGTTTAAGGTTCTTATATAATTTTTTCGTGGTTTTATTGTATCTCCATTAAAATGAAACCTGATCTTTACTGCTTCTTTGATTTGCTTTCTATCTGGCTTTTTCCCTTTTTTATTACATATATACTCTATATTTTCCTCTGGTCCTTTTAACCTTCCCAGCATTCTAATCTCAAATGAATCTAACCATTCTTTTATGAATTCCCCTGGTTCGATTCCTAGAATACGGGACATATCCGAAAGCATGTTGCTGTATTCTTTAATTGAGAAATTATCAATCAATGTGCCGTATAGATCAAATATTATTGCCTTATGTCTCATTTTCCTCTTCTTCTTTAATCCCTGATTATATGAAATTTAATTATATAAAAGTGTATAACGATTAACAACCGCAATAAAACTGGAAAATATTTAAGAATCGCTTTAAGCATCCGTAAGATTTTGATAAATATATTTCCCTCTACATTAATAAAGCATTAAACGGGATTTTGAATTGCTTCTAACCATAACTCTTCAAAAGAACTATAATCCAGTTGTGTTGCAGTTTCAAGAGAATTTAAAAGACTTTCCAGGTTATTGTATTCCGAAAGAAATAGATTTAAAGTATTCTATGGCTATTCAAGATCCATCGTTCCCGTAATACCGGTATATATAGATTCTCCCATCTCAAAATAATCACTTCTTACTGTAGTAAATAACACATAAAGCCTGTCACTACCTTCAAAGAAAGCTATTGCTGTGGCCCAATCATTATTATCCTGGTCTATATATCTGTATATAAAATCATGAAACGTTATATCATTCCTATTTATAAATTCATTTTCCTGCACATCAACAACCTCCCAATTATTATCAGATGCAATATCAGAACTCATCTCACCGGCAAAGTCCCTGTACTGATCACTCGGGGGATAATCATCTAAAGCACTTGCCATAAAAAGAAAACCTACTGGTAAGTCAATTGATGGTGCAACCAGATTTACTTCAAGGCCTTCGGTACTCTCTGATTCTGTATATGTCCAATCATCAGGCATGGAAAATGACACCTCGTATTTATCGTTAGAATACATATTTCCCTGAGTAAAATTATCATCTCCGGCTACTGCCTGGCGTTCTTCGACAACTTCAAAATCATAAGTGCCATATAAATCATTGTTTAAATAAATTTCCACATTGTATGCGCCGACAGGTATATCTCTGCCCTCTCCTTTAAGAGTAAATGCCATCCATGCAGGTTCATACAAATCTATATCAAGATTATTTACAGTTTCCACTAACAATTCTCCATTATTATCATACCACTTTGCAGTAAGGCTGTTTCCGGAAATATAATAATTGATATTTACACATGCGTATATGATCTCAGTTGAAATGAATTGTTCAGTCTTGCTTACGGGAGTAGAATTTTCATCAACTTCATTTGCCAGTGATACTTCCATTATTTCTATTCCGGGTTCTTCGATCATAAAATTTGCCGTACTTTTTAATTCACCATTATGATAAAAATCAACTTTATAATTTCCAAGCGGTATTACTTTAACTTCCTCGGTAGTTGCGATATAAGACATGGCATATCCTTCAAAATAATTACTCTTACCTTCTGAATATTTCAAAGTCTTATCTAAAATGTTTTCCCCTGTGTCCAGATTTACCCAGTTAAAACGATAATTGTCTTCGCCTCTTGCACCAGAGTAATTAATGATTGCATATATTTTTCCTATATTGATATCAAATTCATTTTTTTGATCTACAGGCTCGAATGTTTCCTCATTTATATTCTCGCAAATTGTTAAATCCCCGAAAGATAGGTCCGGTTCGCAGGCTGTAGTTAGAGATGTTAAGCCCAAAATGAAGATTATTGATAACAATATTATTAAAGATTTTTTAAAATTTGCTATTTTCATATTCTCTTTTATGATACTAATATTTAGCAATTAATCTATATAATATTTATATATATATTATACAATTATGTAAATAATAGTCAAAT
>CAZFEN010000038.1:0-6920 GCA_964517765.1 uncultured Actinomycetota bacterium
GCATCGGCTTTCCCCCTGAAATTCGTTTGCATGGTTCCGGTGGCACCCTTTACTTCAACCGGTTTGAGTCCGGCTAAAATACCAATACCTTTTAACAGGTCGACAGCAGATATCATCGAACCCCTTAATTTATATTTTTCATAAAAACTATCCAGCGCGATCTTCCTGCCTTCTCCCCATATCCATATCGAGTTTGCGGGATTGGAGCCTTTTTTTATCCGCTTCTTGTTCAGGGTATGTTCATTCAGCAGGTTGCTGCTCCTCGTCATCATATCCAGAAGAACGCCGCTGTCCGGACCTGCGGGCAGGAACCCGGAAATTTTTTTACCCAGTATGTCATGAGGGGGAGTAAGAATATTTCCGCCCGTACCGTCTTCCCATACAATAATATGCCTGTAGCTTACTCCCGGATAAAATTTTATTTTTTCGGTCCCGATCCTGCTGCCAATATATTCGATAAGCACCCGTGACTCGTCAGTAGAAATTTCTCCGGCACTATAATCCAGCATGGTCCTATCAGTGTAAATATCTTCTCCGGATAATGTGACAAGATTGCACCGGAATACCAGATCGCTTTCCGAAAGATCTATACCCATACTTGCCGCTTCGAGAGGCGAACGTCCTGTATGATATTTTTCGGGGTCATATCCCAGTACGGTCAGGTTTGCGACATCGCTTCCCGGTGCCATTCCTTCCGGAATTGTCCTTACCGTACCCATTTCACTATTTCCGGCAATATTATCCATGGCAGGAGTCTTCGCATATTGCAGAGGGGTCCTGTTTCCCAGTTCTGCTATTCTGTAATCTGCCATTCCATCTATAAGTATTATTATATATTTCATATAGTTTTAAATTCCAAGAATATCGGATATGACATCTCTCATTTGATCCGTTCTGCAAACAGTTTTGTGAAGGATCTCTCTCCTTTCCAGACCTTTTAAAGCCGGAGGAATTCTTAAACCGGAAATCTCTGAAATTACTTTGATCAATGAAAATTCATCCATACCGGCATATTTCGCATCTATCGCCCTTGCCACGCTGCCCGGGAATTTAAAAGGACTCGCTGTGGAAACGATAACCGTTTTTGCCTTATCACCGCTCTTTTCCGTGTATTTCCGGTAAACATTGTATCCCACTGCAGTATGGGGATCTATCAGATAGTTAGAATTTAGAAATAAATTCTTTATTGTCTCAAATGTTTCCTTATCAGTGGCAAAGCCCCCATAAAAATCCGCCATCTTATCCTTCATATCGGCAGTTATTTCAAACTTTCCCTGTTTATCTAGATTGTTTATAAGATCATTTAATATATCCGGGTTGCTTCCGGAGATGTCATACAACAAGCGTTCCAGATTGCTGGAAACCAGAATATCCATCGAAGGAGAACTGGTGACGATCAGTTTCCTTCTCCTGTCATATATCCCGCTGTTTATAAAATCATAAAGCACGTTATTTTCATTGGAGGCACATACGAGCCTGCCTACCGGAAGTCCCATTTTCTTCGAGTAGTACGCTGCCAGAATATTTCCAAAATTTCCTGTCGGGACCACGACATTAATGATTTCTTCTTTCTCTATTTTGCCTGTCCTTATAAGAGTCAGGTAAGCATTCACATAATAGACTACCTGGGGTATAAGCCTTCCGATATTGATAGAATTTGCCGAGGAAAATATATATCCATTATTATTTAAAATCCTGTTGAATGCTGCATCGGAAAAGATCTCTTTTACTCCCCTCTGGGCATCATCAAAATTCCCCTCAATCGTCACGACGCAGGTATTGTTCCCCCTCTGGGTGTTCATATGCCTTTCCTGGATCTTACTCACTCCATCTTTAGGAAAGAAAACTATTATCTTTGTTCCGTCGACATCGGCAAAACCTTCCAGTGCGGCTTTACCGGTATCTCCTGAAGTAGCGGTAAGTATTACTATCTCTTTATCGATATCATTCTTCGCTGCGGCTATCTTTAACAGGTGCGGGAGCACAGCAAGGGCTATATCCTTGAAGGCAAGAGTAGGTCCGTGAAAAAGCTCAAGAAAAAAAGCTCCGCCTTTCTCAATAAGCGGCGCAATTCCGTGATCATCGAATTTACTGTCGTAAGCTTTTCCAATGCAATATTTGAGTTCTTCTTCCGTAAAATCGGTAAAGTACTTACTTATTATATAAAAAGCAAGGTCCTTATAATCCATCTTTAGAAGGCTATCCCAGGACAAATCGATCCGGGGAATTGTATCGGGGACGTAGAGCCCCCCATCGGAAGCTATACCCTTTACTATTGCCCTCGAAGAACTTATGGGACCACTGGTCCCTCTGGTACTTCTGTAATATAACTCAGACATATTTTTCTGTTTATTATTTAACCTATTTGACTTATGGATCCACCAGGAATGTTTTTGCAAGAAATACAGCCTGGATGATTAACTTAAATCTTCCACCCTGATCACGCTCAGGACTTTGTTCACGACATCAAGTTCAGAAATATCTTTTATCGATTTGGACAAATTTTTATTGACCACCTCATGTGTAATAAATATAAGCCTTGCACTTTTCTCAGTGTCCCTCTGTTTTTGAACCATTGATTCGATACTGACCAGATTCTTACCGAATACTTCTGCAATCCTGGCCAAAACTCCAGGTTTATCAACTACATCCAGAAGAATGTAAAATTTGCTTATTGTATCATCGATTGATTTGAACTTTTTATTTTCAAAACAGCTGCAGCCATAGATTATCCCTTTTTTGTTCCGGTCAAAGTTACGGGCGATTTTTATAATGTCGCCTACTACGGAACTTGCAGTGGGCCTGTCCCCGGCGCCTCTTCCATAACTCATCATCTCACCGATATAATTGCCGTAGACATAAACTGCATTGAATGTGTCTTCTATTGAAGCAAGTATATGATCTGCCGGAATCAGTGCAGGGTGGACCCTTACGCTTATTTCACCGTTTTCTTCGAGTCCGATTGCAAGAAGCTTTATTCTATAACCCATATCCAGCGCATTTCTTATATCATCGGATGATACGCCGGTTATTCCCTCTTTATATACATCTTTTAGTGTGACTCTTGAATTAAAGGCTATTGAACTTAAAATTGCCAGCTTACATGCTGAATCATAACCTTCTATGTCCGACGATGGATTTGATTTTTCAGCATATCCCAGTTCCTGCGCTTTCTTAAGAGCATCATCAAATGACAGGTTATCTTTCTCCATCCGGGTAAGGATATAATTTGTGGTTCCATTTACTATCCCTATGACTTCGTTTATATTATTCGAAGCCAGAGATGATTTAAGCGGTTCTATTATGGGTATACCGCCGCCAACACTTCCTTCAAACAACAGATCTACATTGTTTTTTTCCGCTGCTGCAAATAGATCTCCTCCTTTATTGGCAAGAAGATCCTTATTTGCGGTAACCACATATTTTCCGGAACTCAGAGCTTTGTAAACATAATCATAAGCAGGATCTATTCCGCCGATAAGCTCAACCACAATATCGATACTCTCGTCTCGCAGAACATCATTAGCGTCACTGCTTATTTTTATATCTTTAAGTCCTGCCAGAGAGGAGGAATCGATTTTCTTTAAATCCTTTTCGGCGATCCTTGCGATATTTATATTCTTTTTTATCTTCTTTGCAAGATAATCCCTCTGCTCTCTGATAAGGGAATAAACACCGCTGGCAATATAGCCGAAGCCTATCATTCCGATATTTATATTTTCTATATTTTTATTTTTATTTTTTATATAATCCGACATCTTTCATCACCAAATCCTTATAAGTTTGTCTTTTTATCCAGATCCAGCTGTCACCGTTTTCCACGGCTGCTATTGCACTTCTGGGCTGGCTATTATAATTACTCGACAGAGCATAGCAGTAAGCCCCGGTAGTTGCTACGACAATAAAATCACCACTGGAAACCTGTGGTAACTTTATGTCGTTTATTATCACATCCCCACTTTCACAATGTTTTCCGACTATTGAATAATTCATTTTACTGCCGGCCGATGTATTTATGCCATCTTCCATCTTATTTGCAACATATGCGCTATATTTAGCCTGATAAAGCATGGGCCTTATATTATCGGACATGCCGCCATCTATTAAAATATATTTTTTTGACTCATTAATTTCTTTGATCCCTCCGATTTCATATAACGTCACACCGGCATTTCCAATAATGGATCTCCCGGGTTCCAGATACAATTTTTCAATTCTGACATCGTACTTTTTTTGAAATTTCTTTACTGCGTCATAAACTAATTTTGACAGATCCTCTATGCCCGGGGGCTTTTCTTCGGAAATATATTGTATCCCCAATCCGCCGCCGATGTTTATCCGTTTTATGCTTATATCAAGTTTATCTCTTATCATTCTTATAAATTTCATCATAACTTCAACGAGCTCGCTGTAGCATGACAGATTGAATATCTGAGAACCCATATGTGCATGGATCCCGGTAAATTCCAGATTTTTATACTCGCTGATCTTTTTTATCGCTTCAAATGCAGCATTGTTATGCAGACCAAATCCGAATTTGGAATCAATCTTACCGGTTTGAATATATTCATGGGTACCGGCTTTGATCCCGGGATTGATCCTTAACATGATCTTTTGCCTTATTTTATTTTTTTCGCATAATTCTCCCAGTGCTTGAAGTTCTGTGAAATTGTCTACCATGAAATGCCCGACTTTACTTTCCAATCCATATCGGATTTCTTCGAATGACTTGTTATTGCCGTGAAAATATATCTCTTCAGCTGGAAAGCCGCTGTTTAAAGCAATAAAAAGTTCTCCTCCTGTAGCCACATCGATTCCCAGGCCTTCCTTTTCCATAAGCTGGCACATCGCGGTGCATATAAATGCTTTGGCTGCATAAATTATATCCACTTCAAGATCGGCAAAAGTAAAATTCTTCTTATAGTTCCTGCACTGATCTTTTATGGTGGCAATATCAATAATGTATAGCGGTGTTCCATATTCTTCTTTTAATTTCACGAGGTCATTGCCGCCTATGATCAGATGCCCTTCCCGGTTGATTTGTGCGGTGATTGGAAGTATCATTTTATCCTTTCTCAAGTTTAAAATTTTCGGTTTATTAATTATAAAATTAATTAAATTATTTAATCAAATATTAATCAAGATATTTCTATCGCGCTACATTTTTTGAGGGGCACTTACACCAAGAAGTTTCAATGCATTCCGGAGTACCTGCCTTACCAGCAGGATCAAAACAAACCTGTCATGATCGACTGTCGCTCTGTCCCCGTCATCGTTTACCACTCTGAAATTATTATAGAAATAATGAAATCCGGTCGCCAATCTGTAAAGATACCCTGTTATAAGATGCGGAGCATTGTTCCTGCAGCTGCTATAGATCATATCCGGATATAAAATCATTATTTTTGCCAGCTGTCTTTCGCTCTTACTCTTAAATTCTATTTTTGATGTATCTATTCCATCAAGGCTGTAGCTTCCTGTTTCAATATTAACCGGACCACTTTCTTTTATCTTCTCTAAAATACTTTCAATCCTGGCATGCGCATATTGTACATAGTAAACAGGATTTTGATTCGATTTCTGTTTTGCGAGACTTACATCAAAGTCCATTGGAGTATCGAAGGAATTCATACTGAAAAAATACCTGACCGCATCTTTTCCTACTTCCTCTATCAGATCTCTTAAAGTATAGATCTTCCCTTTTCTTCTGGACATTTTTAAAATCTTCCCGCTTTCCACTATCTTTACCAGTTGTCCTATTATTATTGCCAGTCTATCTTCTGCCAGTCCCATTGCTTTTCCTATAGACTTAAGTCTATCTACATAACCATGGTGATCGGCCCCAAGGACATATATCAGTTTGTCATATCCTCTCTTTATTTTATCCATCAGATATAATATATCGGAAGCAAAGTAGGTAGGGTTCCCATCCTTTCTTATTACCACTCTGTCCTTATCTTCCGCATATCGGGAAACTCTGAACCATAAGGCACCATCTTCCTCGTAAACTATACCCTTGTTTTTTAAATCAGAGATCAATTTCTCCAGATTTGAATTTTCATACAGCCAGCTTTCATAAAACCACTGGTCATACCGGACACCCATTAATTCCAGAGTCTCGCATATATACGATACCATCATCCTGATTATTTCTTTCTTAAAAGGTCCGGTTTCTACTTCTTTTATCCCGTTTTTTTCAACTATAAACCGGTCGTTATGCTCACTAATAAGTCTGTCTACAGCCAGGGATACCGATTCCTCCGGATATCCATCTTCCGGATAGCTGGTAATCCTGTCAAAATGTCTCAGGTATATACACTTTGCGCAATCACTGAATTTATCCGCCTGTGTGCCGTAATCATTGACATAATATTCTCTGAACACCTCATATCCGTTTGCGGCATAAATATTTGCCAGGCTGTCTCCCAGCGCTCCCCACCTGCCGTGCCCTACATGAAGACTGCCGGTAGGATTGGAACTTACATATTCAAGCTGTACCCTTACTCCTTCCCCGCTCCGGTTAGACCCAAATTTTTCCTTATATTCTATTATGTTTTTCAGGTTTTCTTTTATAAATTCGTCTTTCAAATTAAAATTAATAAATCCAGGTTTTACTATATTTACATCTTGGATTTGATCCCACCCGGAAATCAATTCTTTTTCAATCTTCGATGCAATTTCAAAAGGATTTTTCTTCAGAATCGGTGAAAGCACCATTGCGGCATTGGTCGAGAGATCGCCGAACTTTTCGTTCTTCGGTTCTTCAATGGTCAGGTTATTTAAATTTGATTCGATCCCCGCAACCCTGCCGGCATAATCCTTGATTTTTTGTTTTAATTCATTTATTACCATTATTTTTTCTTTCACTGGAGCCGACGACCGGACTTGAACCGGTAACCTGCTCATTACGAATGAGCTGC
>CAZFEN010000039.1:0-6452 GCA_964517765.1 uncultured Actinomycetota bacterium
CTGCGAAGTTTTAAAACCCTGACCATGTCTCCGCCAACTGTAGTAGGCAGAAAAAAACCTGCAAGTGTCCCTATATAATAAGTCTTTATGGCACTGAAGAGAGAAATGCTTTTATCCTTTACCTTTAGCAGCAGATGCCACTTATAAGCCATGAAGATCCTGTCCACAGTGACGAGTGCTAAAAGAAGAATAAAATAGTAAATATTCACACTTTTTAGAAGGGAGAGCATATCCGGAATATTAATCAGACGCAGCAGTAGAATTATAAGCGTTATGCTTATTACTATTTGGATAATAAGATTAAACTTGCGTCGCCTTCGTTTTATAAATTCAAGTAAGTTGCTTACAAGAATATCGAATCTACGTTTCATAATTCTAAGGGGATTAAGACTGATATATTTTTTCAAATAATTCCAGAGTTTGTCTGGCATTTTTGGACCAGCTATATCTTTTTATATTGTCGAGTCCGGATGCTATAAGTTTTTCTCTTAAATCTATATTATTCAAAATATCATATATCGCCTTTGCTATTTCTTTATGGTCATTCGGGTTTACCAGTAATGCCGCTTTGCCGGAAACCTCAGGTGTGCATCCTGTTTTTGAACAAATAACAGGACATTCGGATGCATTGGCTTCCAGTATTGGTATACCAAAACCTTCATATAAAGAAGGAAATAATAGACATCGAGCCGAACTGTAAAGATATGGAAGATCGTCATCAGGAACAAATCCCAGATTTATGACATCATCCTGTAACTTAAGTTTTTTTACTAACCCCAGACCACTGGCATATTTCCATCTTTTAAATCCGACCATAACTAGCTTGATTGGAATTTTGTTCTTTATTATTTTAAAAGCCTTAATAATATTTGAAAAATTTTTTAATGGGGTTATTCCGCCAATAAAAAATATATAACTCTCCGGGAGATTATATTTTTGCTTTATTGTCTGAAGGTCCTTTTTATTTTTTACTGCTTCAAATCTCTTATGATGTGATGCATATATGACGTTGATTTTACTATCGCTTACATTGAGATATTTCTTCAGATCGGTTCTGGCTTTTTCTGTCATGACGATAATAGCATTTGCCCGCTTGAAATAGAGAGGTTCCATTATATGGGAATACAACCGGTCACGCCAGCTAAATACATTGGGCAGGACAAATTGTTCCAATCCGGGTAAAGTAAATATCTTTTTGGCAGGAGTAAACAATGGAATGGATAGTTTCGGATTAAAGATTATATCGATCTTCTCGGATTTCACCACTCCGGGGACACCGATTTGATCCCAGAGCAGCTTATTTCGAAAGCTTATAACTACTTCTTTGATGTTTTTATATTTGGAATAAGTACCCAGTAAAGAAGGATTATTATATAAAAGGACATATTCGTTTTTATTATCGATCTCAAGCAGGTTATCTATAATATTTTTAGTGTAAACTACTATTCCCCCTAATTCATTCATATGTCTTAGCATAATGCCAATTTTCATACAAATTTCCTTTTGCCCCTGCTATTAAATGAGAGAGGGTATTAGTAGTAATATATATAAATATTTATAAAATTATTGACTCACAAATTATACTGCTTCTACTTTCGATTTCAATTACTTTATTGCCATTTATTATAATATATATACAAGCTATATATTATTTATATTAAAATACCGATACTGTCATACATGATGTCTTTTTAGTAATAAGATATATGTATCTGAATTTCTCATATTTTTATCTATTTTTACAAGAATGTATTATTTATATTTTTATAATTAATAAAATAATATATTTTGTGTATAATTAGTTAAAATTTTTAATCTGACTGGTAATTTTAATATTATTGGAATAGTTTAATTTTAAAAATGAACATATTAGTCACAGGTGGAGCAGGATTCATCGGTTCTCATTTATGTAAAAGGTTGATAGACCTTGGATCAAATGTAATATGCATCGATAATTTTGATAATTTTTATAATCCTCTGGTAAAGGAAGATAATATTTCGGAAATTACCGCCAGTAAATATTTCAAACTTTACCGTTCGGATATAACCGATTTTCCCCGGATTGAAAAAATCTTTTCAGAAACCAGCATAGATATGGTGATCCATCTCGCTGCAAGAGCAGGTGTAAGGCCATCCATACAAAATCCTCTTCTCTATGAAAGAGTGAATATCCTTGGAACGATGAATATTCTGGAATGCTGTAAAAAGTACAATATTCCAAAATTAGTCTTTGCCTCCTCATCGTCTGTTTATGGCGGGAACAAAAAATTACCATTTTCTGAGGAAGATAATGTAGATCATCCGATATCTCCCTATGCAGCAACCAAGAAAGCCGGTGAACTTATTTGCCATACATATTATGACCTGTATAAAATATCGATTTATTGTTTTAGATTCTTTACGGTTTACGGTCCGCGTCAGAGGCCGGAAATGGCAATACATAAATTTAGCCGGCTTATACTGGGTGGAAAGGAAATAGAAATATATGGTGATGGTTCTTCTTCGAGGGATTATACTTATATAGATGATGTGATTTCCGGTATTGTAAATAGTCTGGACAGATTAAAAGGTTTCGAGATCATCAACCTTGGAAATTCGAAAACCGTAAAATTGATAGATCTCGTAAAAATGATCGAAGATGCGACAGAAAAGAAGGCGCTTTTGAGATTTAAGGGAAGTCAGCCCGGTGATGTCTTTGCAACCTGTGCCGATATTGGAAAAGCGGAAAAAATGTTAAAATATTTTCCGGAAACAAATATAAAAGAAGGCTTAAAAAAGTTCGTAAAATGGTATAAAGAAAAGAAAGAAGAAGGTTTGTTTAATGAATAAGATTTCAAAGAATGGTAAATCACGAGTAGATATATCCGTTGTAATTCCTATTTATAATGAAAGAGAAAGTATCGCAAAGCTTTGCGATAGTCTGAACCAGGCTCTTTCTGAAATGGATTTGAAGTATGAGGTATTACTCATTGATGACGGGAGCATAGACGGAACATTCAATGAACTTTTAAAGGTCCACAATAAAAATAAACTGTATAAAATAATAAGATTCCGGAAGAATTTCGGACAGACATCGGCAATCAGTGCGGGTTTCAACTACGCTGAAGGTGAGATAGTCGTTACTCTGGATGCGGACCTTCAAAATGACCCCAAAGATATCCCTCTTCTGCTTGATAAATTGAATGAAGGTTACGATATTGTAAGCGGGTGGCGGAAAAACAGGAAGGATAAAGCTGTTACAAGAAGATTCCCTTCGATTGTCGCAAATAAGTTAATATCCAGGCTGACAGGAGTACGTCTTCATGATTATGGGTGCACCTTAAAAGCCTACAGAAAAGAAGTTATAAAAAATATCAACTTATACGGTGAAATGCACCGCTATATTCCTGCCATAGCAAGCTGGATGGGAGTAAAAGTGGCAGAGGTCCCTGTTACTCACCACAGCAGGAAGTATGGAAGGTCCAAGTATGGTATTTCCAGAACTATAAAGGTAATACTTGATATAATCACTGTAAAATTTCTTTTAAGCTATTCTCAAAGCCCTATACAGGTGTTCGGTCTGCTTGGTTTATTTTCAGGCATGATCGGATTTATCATAACTATCTATCTTGTCATTATGAGAATCTTCTTTCATCAATCACTGTCGGATAGACCTCTTTTTATCCTTTCCATATTTATGATCTTTATCGGTGTGCAGCTTATCACCATAGGACTACTGGCAGAAGTGCTGATTCGTGTATATCATAAGGTCCAAAATAGAGAGACCTATGTGATCAAAGATATAATTTCATAGCAAATTATAAGCATATAATGAAAAAAATAAGCAGTTTTTTTGGTCTTGCCAGGATTTATCTGAGTTACTGCTTAAAATTAACCAGCTGTAATTATTATCCCTCAAGGATCTGGATCGAATCATCAAGCAGGTGTAATTTGAAGTGCCGTTTTTGTGTGAATAAGGACCTTCCCCCGGACATGAAAGGAGATATGGATTTTAATCTGTTTAAAAAAATAATCGATGAGATTTCCGGAAAAGTATATGATATAAATCTATTTCACAGGGGAGAGCCCCTGCTTAACAGGGATATAGTGTCGATGGTTTCATACGCTGCGGGAAGTGGGATCAAGACAAGAATACATACAAATGCGACACTTCTGGATAAAGATTTAAGCAGAAAACTAATATTAGCAGGGTTGGACCTGATCTCTTTCTCGTTTGATGGTTATACAAAGGAAGAATATGAAAAGAACAGATCCGGTGCAAAATTTAGTGAAAGTCTCGGCAGGATAGTTGATTTTCTTAAAATAAAAAGTGAGCTCAGGTCGAAGAAACCATATACTATTATTCAGGTCATCGAGCAAACGGAAAAACTCTCAGGAAGTGAAACAAGAAGACAAAGAAAGATTTTTCTAAAAAATTTTAAAAATCTTCCTTTGAATAAAGTAATTACAAGAACACCACATAATTGGGGCGGCCTGCTTGAGTTAAATGGCCCGGATAAAAAAAGAAAGATACATAGTAAAAAATCACTGTGTACTTTTCCCTGGTATTCATTGACTGTTTTTTATGATGGAAGAGTGTTTTTATGCCCGCAGGACTTTGAAGGCAGGATTTGTCTGGGAAGTTTAAATAATGAGGGAGTAAATGATATTTTTAATGGTAAAATCATAAAGGCAATGAGGGATACATTTATATCGGGTGAGGTTGGGAATGTGATTCCATGCAACGATTGCGATAGGATCACGAGGAAGACATTTTTAAAGGTTCCGCTGGAATATCTTGGGATTTTTATAAAAGATCACTTAAGAAGTTAATAGACGGTTGATATTAATTCTTTTTTGATTTACCCTATCAATATTCGAGAGGAGGTCGATTCAAATAGAAAAATACGAGGATAAAATACAAAAGGAGCTATTTTCTAAAAAAAGATCGAAGATTGCGAAATATGTAAATCTTTTTGTAGGGAAAAGGGGTTTTTTTAGTTTATTGAAATATGAACTTATTATAATGCTGTTTCAGGATATGCGCGGAGCTGCGGGTATTTTTTTCAGAAGCCTGTTTTACCCCCATCTTTTTAAGAAAGTAGGAAAAGGTGTCAGTTTCGGAAAATCGATAACGATAAGGCATCCTCATAAAATAACTATCGAGGATGACGTTGTAATAGATGATTATTGCGTCCTGGATGCCAAGGGTCTGGACAATAACGGTATTTATATAAGTAAAAATAATTTTATTGGCAGAAACAGTATATTGAGCTGTAAAAATGGCAATATAATCCTTGAAAAAAATGTAGTAGTGGGATTTAATTGCGAAATAGTCTCGGCAAGCGACGTGGTCATTGGTGAAAATACATTGATCTCCGCATACGCTTATATTATAGGCGGGGGACATGATTATTCCAGAGTGGATATTCCCATATCCGAACAGGAAAAGCCTTCTTTCGGTATAACGATAGAAAAAAATTGCTGGATAGGTGCAGGAGCTATGGTTTTTGACAATGTCACTATAGGAAGAGATACCATTATCGGAGCAGGAGCCGTAGTCTCTAAGGATATCCCGTCTTATTCAATAGCCGCCGGCGTTCCTGCAAGGGTAGCAAAATCAAGAAAATAACTGATAGTTCTATTTCTAGAAAATGAAAAAGTGGATTATTTCTTTTTATCGAAAAAATAAAAAAACAATACTGCTTATTTTGAGAATCACAATAAGTATCTCCCTTATCGTTTACCTGGTAAGTACACGAATAGAGTCTTTTTCAGATGTAATCGAAATTTTAAAATCATCAAATAAGTTTTTACTTTTGCTCTCATTATCTACTCATGCTCTCGGGACCTATATTACCGCCGTAAGGTGGAAGACCCTTTTAAATACACAGGGAGTGAGATTAAGTAATACCACATTGAGTGTTACTGTTCTCATAGGTTCTTTTTTTAATAATTTCCTTCCTACCAGTATAGGAGGAGATGTGTTTCGGGCTTATGATGCTTCAAAAAAAGGTAATATTTCACTGGGTTCTTCGGCCTCTGTGATTCTGGTAGAAAGATTCTCCGGAGTGGTAAGTGCGGCGACCTATGCCATTGTCGCCCTGTTTTTGGGTTTTACAGCAATAGGTCACCGGTCAGTAATCATTCCTATTGTAATATTTTTTGTTATAAGTTTGATTCTGGGTTTTTTGATTATCAATCCTTCTTTGTTTAGATTGCGTAAAATAACCAGTAAGTTCAGATTTTTACGTAAAATTTCGGACAAATTAGCAAATGTCAGTAATACTCTGGCAAGTTTTAAAAAATATAAAGTGGTTCTTGTAGAAGTATTAGTTTTCAGTTTTCTACTTCAATTTTCAGTTATACTTAACTGGTGGCTGGCAGCTATGGCTCTGGGAATCAATCTGTCCCTGACCGCATTTATTTTTATTGTGCCTGTAGTGGCAGTCATAGCAATGCTTCCTATTTCT
>CAZFEN010000040.1:0-6227 GCA_964517765.1 uncultured Actinomycetota bacterium
GTCCCTCAAGATCCCGGCCATTATGATAGGTCACTATGATATTGCGGTAACCATAGTTTGACAGTGCTTTCATCTCCCCGAGTATCCTCATATGACAGCCTCTATCAGCAAAAAAGGGAGTCGGTACTATATTTAGAATTTTCCGCTTATTTATTTTATGCTTGCTCTCCATAAATATGATTTTATTCTTTCAAATCGATATCCTTATAAAGTTTATTTCCTGTATTATATATTTTTTATCCGGTTATTTAAAATTGACCGGAAGACCGGTATTATATTTAAACAGTTTTCATATTATAACTGTTCTTCCTCTGACTGTTCCTCCTCTGACTGATTTTCATCTAACTGGTCCTCATCCAATTGCTCCTCATCTGTCTGCTCTACTTTTATATACTCCGTATTTCTAATAGCCGGGATAGAAAGATCTATATTCCCATAAACTTTGATCCTTATACCTTCAATATAGAAAATGACACCTTCTATTTCGGGAATTTCCGTAAGGGTGTTTACTATGGAATAAATTATATATTCATCCAGGATCCTTGTATCCAGACTATTTTCCAGGAATTCCTGGGAAAGATCTATTTTAGCTGTATTCTCATAGGTTTCGGCATCAAGCAGTTTTGTGCCCGCAGGAATCACCGGAAAGTGATATGATTTGGAAGGTCCCTTTAGCAGTTCCTGGACAGCATTCCTTACGGCGTTATCGGGACTTCCCGCATTTATGGTTCTCTTCTCGGAAACCAATTTCTTCTCTTCACCGAGTCCGGAAAAATAAAAATTGATTTTCAGGGTATCGTCATACGCTTCTTCTTTATCGCTGCCTGTAAGTCCTAAAAAGAAGTTTTTGATCCTCTGCCATAAAGATAGGCCGGCACCGGTTTCATTGTTATCATCCGAAACTTCACCTGAATTGGTTTGGGTCTCTGCAATATTCTCTTCTCCGCTTTCAGCGGAATCATCGGCCTGAACGGATTCCTCTGCTGTATCAAATGTATTATTCGCTTCAGTATCCGGTAAAACCGTTTCCCCTTCTTCAATCTGGTTTTCATCGGAAGGAGAAGAGAATTTACTTTTTATAAAATCAGGATTATCTATGCTGTAAAATATGAAGAATCCCGCTGTTATAAGAAGGATCATGATCAGGGTAAATTTTACAATCGGGTTAAGACCTTTTTTTCTTTTTTTTACCTGCTTATTTTCAGAATTCATGGAATCAAACAAAACTTTGTAAAATTATCATAAAAAAATTCACTTGCGATATTATTAAAGATATTATATATAACTACGATTAGTTTTTAAACAATACGGGATCTTCCATTGAAGCAGGGGACCTCATATCAACCGGAACTCCTTCCGATGTAGAAGTTCTTATATTATTTAATCCATCTTATAAATTCTAATGAGACTTGCTTCCGGCGGGCAATAGAACCTGAATTGTGAATATTTTCCCTCCCCCAGGCCTCTGGTCACATAAAGAATCAGGGTCCTCAAATAAAAAAGTCCCGAAGCAAATTTTGTTTTTATCTTACACCCTGAAATTATTGCCCCTACCAGAGGCAATCTTACCTGTCCGCCGTGGGTATGTCCACTGAAAATAATATCGGTTTTTTTACGTGCAAGATTGATTATAGAATCGGTATCCGGAGTATGCATGATCACTATACGTAGTTTACCGTTGTTATTTATTTCATGGATCTTCGTTTCACTTAATGCAAATACCTTCCTGTAATCAGATTTTTCTACCGGTTCCATCTTATTTGCCGGGTCTATATTACTGAAAGCTCTGGCAATATCGATTTTCTTCACTATCGGGTCATCAAGACCAATAATCTCGATACTGTTTATGCCATCAGTGTTGAATTCAATCTTTCTGCTTTCATTTATTAAAGCTTCAATGCCAATACTCTTTAGCCGTTTTACCATGCCGGCAATGTCATTTTCTTTCCTGTAGCTCTTTTTCCTCTTAAACATATTTCTCACAAACTCTGTTAAGGCTTTGTCATAATGATCATGAACCCCAAAAATGGTATACTTTCCCAATTTTGCCTTAAGGGGCGTGAGCATTTCAATCATGTATTCTGTGCTATTGCTGCTTCCTATCAGGTCCCCGGTAATAAAGATAAGATCCACATTCATTCCGGCAAGACTCTGAACGAATTTAAATAATTTTTTTCCTTTGAAATTCTTTCTGAGATGAAAATCGGATAAATGTAAAATGGTAAGCAAAAGTTTCCCGGATTTATCTTCACTTGCTGCAGGCGATGATTTTCCCTTTATAAATATATTCACATTCGATAGACCGAAATGGGTCGGTTCATATCTGAATGCATATAGATATAATAAAATAAGTATAGCTGCAATCGGTAAACTTATATAAATAATCCAGAACATGTATAGGCTTCCTCTCCGGTTTTCCTTCTCTATAGCTCTTTAATTTAAAACTATAAGATAATATCATAATTTTTCTATAATTTAATCCTTATATAAAATATAGTCAGGTAAATTATTGACATAATGATTCCAACATATTAATATTATTATTAATATTATTAATATGACTAATTTTATAATAAGAAATGAGGTACCTTTAAATGGATAAGGAGAGAACATCCATACTTTTAGAAAAAGATGTTATGTTAAAATTAAAGACTCTGGCTAAAACTACTAATAAATCTACTTCTTTTGTAATCAGAGAAGCCGTGACTGAATATGTGACCAAAAAAACACCAAAGAAAAATTTCAATATAATAGGAATTGTAAACAGCGGCGATCCTCATTTTGCTGAAAATGACGAAGAGTATTTAAAGAATAGCTATGGGAAGGATTGAGATGCAAATTATTTTGGATACCAGTGCTGTCATTGGTTTAATGGACAAAAAATATAAAAAACATGAAAACTTAAAAACAATATTTACTAAAAAAGATAATTTGTATATCCTCCCTTCTACTGCTATTGGCGAGATTTGTTATATGTTAAATAGTAGATTTGGAAATAAAATCGAACTCATTTTCCTCGAAGAAATTATAAAAACCAGTTTTCAACTTGAACTTCTTAAAGATATGGACATCGTAAGGATCATAGAAATACTAAAAAAGTATGATACCCTTAATATTGGATATGTAGATGCTTCGATAGTTGCTATAGCGGAGCGCCTTAAGACAAACAAGATTCTCACACTGGATAGGAAACATTTTGAGATAATTACACCAAGGGGATTTGACCGTTTTGATATACTGATATAAAAGTACTTCTGTTTGTGCACGGTTATCCCGATCATGATAATAAAATGAAATTTATAAGATTTTCTAAAATTTTTATATTTAAGTGAAAGACAAAATTTGAAAATGATTTTACTAATCGGTGCAACAGGTTTTCTGGGACCACCGGTACTGAAGAAATTACTGGAAACTGGTTACGAGATGAGCTGTCTGATAAGAACTGACAGTGATAGAACCGATCTTCTGGACACGGCAAAATCGGCAGGGAAAGAGATTTTATTCAGCTGCGGAACACTCCGGAGTTCCGATTCCATAATTTCTGCTTTAAAAAAAGCAGATAGTGTGATTTATATGGTCGATCTGGAACATACTGATCTTCTCGAAAATTTTTTAGAGGCCGCCAGTCGTTCCGGAATCAAAAGAGCTGTTTTTATTAGCTCCACAACCGTGTTGATTCCACAGGACAGCAGAGTAAAAAACCAGAAAATAAATTCAGAAAAACTGATAAAGAGTTCGGAACTTGATTATACTATCCTGAGGCCTACCATGATTTACGGATCAAAGGATGATAATAATTTTTCAAAAATGATCATGTTTATAAAAAAGAGAGGATTTTTTGTAATTTTCGGAAACGGAAATAATCTTATCCAGCCGATATTTATAGAAGATGTGGCGGATTCCATTACCCGGGTTATTGATAATAAAAAGACTTACGGTAAAATCTATAATATTGCCGGTAGAGATTCCTTAAAATATAGAGATATGCTGGATATTGTCAGAAACAAACTAAAAAAGCATTTTAGGATCATAAAGTTTCCATTAAAATTCAGCAGACTTCTAATATCCATATATGCGAAAATTTCCGGAAATCCTTCTCTCACTCCCGGACAAATAGAAAGAATGGGAATCGATAAAACGTATTTATACCAAAAAGCAGCAGATGACTTCCACCTCTCTCCGTTAAGCTTCGAAGACGGCATAGAAAGATTGATAAAGGAACTTGAGGGTAAAAATTAATAGCCGAAGCGGATGGTTACCATAAACCAGACTTCAGGTTTGCTTAAAAAAAGATATCAGTTTCCGCCTTTACCGGTAATTGCAGCTTTCACCGTAATCAGGAATATTTTTATATCAAGCCATATCGAAGCATCTTTGATATAAAGCTGGTCATACATGACCTTATCCGGAATCGAGAGTTCATCTCTCCCGCTGATCTGTGCGAGTCCGCTTACTCCCGGCCTGACCCTGTCAATTCCTTTTTCCTTACGCAGCCTTATCAAAAGCTTTTGATTGTGAAGCGCGGGTCTTGGCCCCACAAAACTCATATCACCCTTTAATATATTTATTAACTGGGGGATTTCATCTATGCTTAATCTCCTGAGTATTGCCCCGATTCTGGTATTTAGACTTTCCTGGTTTTTCAATCTATCCGTAGGGATATCAGGAGTACCTTCCTTCATTGTTCTGAATTTATAAATAGTAAAATATCTGCTGTCAAGACCGGCTCTCTTCTGTCTGTATATGACTCTTCCGGGAGAATCGATTTTAATGATTAAAGGAATTATTACCCAGAAAGGAATGAAGAATATCATAAAAATTATTGACAGTATTATATCAAAAATTCTCTTTGTGATTTTATAGAACATAAGCCGCAATTGCCCACTTTGTTGCTATTCATATAATCTGGACCACATTTTATTTTCATCGAAATGGGGGACTATCTTTTTTAAATCCTTGAATAATCCCCTGTAATCATCGAACTGTATCTCTTTTTCTATATTGAAAAGTATATTTGTTATTTCATCCTTTTTTAAATTATTGATACAGCTGTTATATTTTGCTTCAAATATTTGTTTGAATTCCGTTGAAATAAGTTCCTCATTTTCACCGGTAAGTTCTTCATCCATTTTTTCGCCATCCCTTGGACCGGTATATTTTATTTCGATATCTTTACCCGGTTCCATTCCATAAATCCTTATCATATTTTTAGCCAGATCCAGTATGTTTATAGGTTCCCCCATATCAAGTACATATATTTCTCCACCCTTTCCCATTATACAGGCCTGGATAACCAGCTGCGATGCTTCGGGTATTGTCATAAAATATCTCTTCATATTGGGATGCGTCACTCTAACAGGACCGCCGGATTGTATTTGTTCTTTAAATAGAGGAACCACGCTCCCCATACTTCCGAGGACATTGCCAAATCTTACAATCATAAATCTTGTACTCTTTACATCGGTTAAAATCTGCAAATATTGTTCGGAAAGCAATTTTGAGATTCCCATCACATTCTGTGGTTTTACGGCCTTATCCGTGGAGAGCAATACAAATCTCTTCACGCCAAACTCTATGGAAAGTTTTGCAAGTATTTTTGTCCCGAGATAATTATTTTGAATGGCGGCCTTTGGATTCAACTGCATCAACGGCACATGCTTATATGCAGCTGCATGAAATAATATATCGGGTTTATATTTCTTAAAAACGCCCCTCAGAGCCTGTTTGTTTCTTATATCAATGACTATGGGAACCGTAGAAACAAAGGCGAACTTATTATCAAGTTCCTCCAGTATCAAAAATAAATTATTTTCCGAATGATCCACCAGTATTATCTTTTCAGGTTTGAACCTTATGATCTGTCTGCATATTTCGGATCCTATCGATCCTCCTGCCCCGGTAACCATGATGGTTTTGTCCTTTATCTCGGATACTACTTCCGGGATTTTTATATTTATTGGCTCTCTTCCCAGAATATCTTCGATCTCTATGTCCCTTACCTGGTAGAGATAGACTTTTCCGTCGATGACTTCATATAAACTTGGTAAAGTCTTACAGTTTACGCCGTATTCTCTGGCTCTGACAGCAACTTCTTTTCTCACCTTACCGGAAGCGGAAGGCATAGCTATTATTACCTCATCAACGGATTGATCTTTGATCACACTTTCCATCTTGGATATCGGTCCAAGGACACTTATCCCGTGTATTTTGTTTTTTATTTTTGAATA
>CAZFEN010000041.1:0-6177 GCA_964517765.1 uncultured Actinomycetota bacterium
ACCATCATCGAAAGAACCTCATCCTCTTTTGATAGTCTCATTCCCTTTACTCCCTGCGAAGACCTTCCCATCGGTCTGCAGTCTTTTTCGCTGAATCTTATGGCCTTTCCGTCTCTTGAAACCATAATAATCTCATTATTGCCGCTGGATTTTTCTACACCGATGAGCTCGTCTCCCTTCTTGATGGTGATGGCAATTATCCCATCCTTTCTGGAAGTGTCATACGCCTCGATCGGAGTTTTTTTGATTATTCCTTTCTTTGTGGCCATTATCAGATACTTATCATCTCCATAATCTTTAACCGCTATTACTGCCGCAACCATTTCGCCGGGGACAAAAGGAAGCAAGTTTACGATTGCCTTACCTTTAGACATCCTGCTTCCGGCAGGAATTTGATGGACCTTCACCCTGTATACCTTTCCAAGATTTGAGAAGAACATTATATAGTGGTGGGTCGATGCTATAAACAGGTGCTTGACAAAATCATTCTCCTTTAAATTGGTCCCGGTCACTCCTTTCCCGCCTCTTCCCTGTTTTCTATAAGTAGTTGCCGGAACCCTTTTTATATAACCTGAATGGGATATGGATATTACATTCTCCTCCTCCGGTATCAGATCCTCGATCTCGATATCGGAAACATCAGTGGTGATATCCGATCTTCTTTCATCATTATATTTTTTCTTGATTTCTTCCAGTTCATTTTTAATCACTCCGTATATCAACTCATCGCTTGCCAGAAGCTTCTTTAGCTGCTTTATTCTTTCAACCAGCTTCATGTGCTCTGATTTTATTTTATCTCTTTCCAGTCCGGTCAGCCTGTGCAGTCTCAAATCCAGTATAGCCTGGGCCTGTATTACGGTAAGTTTGAAATTTTTTACAAGCCTTTTTCGTGCGGTGGGAACATCCTTAGAGGATCTTATAGTTTTTATTACTTCATCCAGATTATCCAGGGCTATCAGAAGCCCCTTGAGTATATGTTCACGCTCTTCAGCTTTCCTTAATTCATATTTTGTTCTCCTCACCACCACTGTAAACCTGTGTTTCACATACTCCTCTATCAGACTGGTTAAATTCATGGTTCTGGGTACACCGTCTACCAGAGCAAGCATAATAATTCCAAAAGTATCCTCAAGCTGGGTATTTTTATATAAGGAATTTATTATCACGCTGGGGATTGCATCCTTTTTAATCTCTACCACTACCCTCATTCCGCTTTTATCCGATTCATCCCGCAGGTCACTTATTCCTTCCAGCCTTTTGGTTTTAACAAGCTCGGCAATATTTCCGACAAATTTTGATTTATTTACCTGATATGGAAGCTCGCTTATTATGATCTGGGTCCTGCCTTTTTTGGGCTGCTCCTGGTGTACTCTTCCTCTTACCACTAAGCGCCCCCTACCGGTCTCGTATGCTTCCCTTATTCCTCCCATTCCCATTATGATCCCGCCGGTGGGAAAATCCGGACCTTTTATCTTTCTCATGAGATCTGTTGCCGTGGATTTGGGATTATCTATATAATAAATCACGCCGTCGATTATCTCTCCCAGATTATGGGGCGGAATATTTGTTGCCATACCCACTGCAATTCCCGAGGAACCATTGACCAGAAGATTAGGAAATTTTGCCGGCAGTAAAGATGGTTCCTTTAAGGAACTGTCAAAATTATCCACAAACTCTATGGTATCCTTATCAATATCCATAAGCAGTTCTTCGGATATCGGAGAAAGTCTGGCCTCGGTATATCTCATGGCTGCGGCTCTGTCGCCATCAACTGAACCGAAATTTCCGTGTCCGTCTATCAAGACATAGCGCTGCGAAAAATCCTGGGCCATTCGCACCATGGTGTCATAGACCGCAGTATCGCCATGAGGATGGTACTTACCGAGTACTTCTCCTACGATTCGCGCACATTTCTTGTAAGCTGTATTGGATCTCATACCCATATCATTCATGGCATATAAAATTCTCCGGTGGACCGGTTTGAGACCGTCTCTTGCATCCGGCAGCGCCCTTCCTATAATTACACTCATTGCATAACTTAAGTACGAATCCTGCATTTCGGATTCGATCTCAACATTCTTTATCTTACCTCTTAATTCAAAAACCATTTATACTCCTGACTATATATCTATAAACGATACGCCTTTAGCATTCTTTTCAATGAATTCTCTCCTTGGTTCCACTTTGGGTCCCATCAGAGTAGAGAAAACATCATCCGCTATCAATGCATCTTCAATTTCGACTTTGAGAAGTGTCCTTGCCTCGGGATTCATTGTTGTTTCCCAGAGCTGCTCCGGATCCATTTCTCCCAGACCTTTATACTGCTGGACGGTTATTTTTTTATCCTCAAACTTCTTTTTTATATTTTCCAGTTCCCTGTCGCTATAAGCATAAGAAACTTCTTTGTCATTTTTGACCTGATACAGCGGAGGCTGAGCTATATACACATATCCGGCCTTGATCATTCCCTTCATATGCCTGTAAAGGAAGGTCAAAATCAGCGTCCTTATATGAGCCCCGTCTACATCGGCATCGGTCATAATTATTACCTTATGATATCTCGCACTTTCTATATCGAATTCTTCCCCGATTCCTGATCCCATAGCGGTTATCATAGCCTGTATTTCTACACTGCTTAATATCTTGTGCAGTCTTGCTTTTTCGACATTTAATATTTTACCTTTAAGGGGAAGTATTGCCTGAAATCTTCTGTCCCTTGCCTGTTTTGCACTTCCTCCCGCGGAATCCCCTTCAACCAAAAACAACTCACTGTATTTGGGGTCATTTATGGAACAATCGGCAAGTTTTCCGGGAAGAGAACTGCTTTCCAGTAGTGATTTCTTCCTGGTAAGGTCCCTTGCTTTTTTCGCAGCATCTCTTGCTCTTGAGGCTTCCATGCATTTACTTACTATTATCCTCCCTATGGATGGATTTTCTCCCAGGTATTCGGCAAGTTTTGTATTTACAGTAGATTCTACAAAACCTTTCATCTCGCTGTTACCCAGTTTGGTCTTGGTCTGTCCCTCGAATTGAGGTTCTTTTAATTTGACGCTGATAATTGCGGTAAGCCCTTCCCTGATGTCTTCACCTGAAAGATTTTCATCTTTTTCCTTCAACATATTAGTGCTGCGGGCATAATCATTTATGGTTCTTGTAATGGCACCCTTAAAACCGCTCAGGTGCGTTCCGCCTTCCGTAGTATTTATATTGTTGGCAAATGAAAAGATGCTTTCCGAATAACCATCGGTATATTGCATTGCAACTTCTACTTCCTGGTCATTAACCACATTCTTGAAATATATTACCTTCTTATGTAAAACATCTTTTTTCTCGCACAAATATTTTACAAAATCCTCTATCCCGCCTTCATACTGATATACTTCTTTCTTTTCCGGTTTTTCTCTTGAATCTACCAGAGTAATTTTTAATCCTTTATTCAAGAAAGCCATTTCTTTCATTCTGCTTGCAAGTATCTCGAATTTATAATCAATTTCTTCAAATATTTCTTTATCGGGGTAGAAAGTGACAGCCGTTCCATGAGTATCGGTTTTTTCACCTTTCATAAGACTGGTTACCGGTTCTCCTCTTACAAAATCCTGCCTGTAGATGTGGCCATCTCTTCTTACTTCCACGGTCAGTTTTTCCGACAGAGCATTTACTACGGAAACTCCGACACCGTGCAGCCCGCCGGATACCTTGTATCCTTCCCCGCCAAACTTGCCGCCCGCATGTAACTTTGTAAGAACTATTTCTACTGCAGGCTTATTGAACTTTTCGACTTTCTTTACCGGTATTCCCCTGCCATTATCAACAACGGTAACCGAATTATCGTTATTTAATACAACCAGTATGTTGTCGCAAAATCCGCCCATTGCCTCATCTATGCTATTATCCACAACCTCGTAAATAAGATGGTGAAGACCTCTGGAACCGGTTGAACCAATATACATGCTTGGTCTTTTTCTGACCGCTGCAAGGCCTTCCAGAACTGTAATATCTTTAGCATCGTAACTTGATTTTTTCAAAAATAACTCCTCAAAAATTTAATAATTTCTTTTTTTAAATATAGATAAAGGGCAATAAGTAAACATTAAAACTGCACCGATACCCATTACCCTTTTCAGGTTTAGATATATAATTTTCTTCAAAAAATATGATATTTTTTATGAACTATCGACACCAAATATTATACCATATTTAAGTGAAAATTTGCTTAAGAAAGAGGAGAAAAATTTTAAAGATTTTGCTTAAATCTTATGTTTTTTATAGCTTCTTCACCGATAAACGAATTTATTTTTTTAATCAACTGTCCTGACATCAGGCTCAGTTCATTTGCCCAGGTGGAAGTGCTAACCGATATATACAATATCCCTCTTATTATCCTTTCAGGCTTTGTCTTTTTACATATTTCCGTACCCACGATTTCTTCCCAGCGATTAAAAATATTGGATATATTCAATTTTCTTTTCATATCCATTTTTTTTACCACATCATCGATTATGCTTCCAATATTATCAATTTCTTTCATAGTCATATTATATGCTGCAGATTACAAATCCGAAACTGCGATTCTATTATCTTTAATTAAAAACTTGCTCCCAAATTCCAGATCCAGCTTATCAAGATAACTTATATTAGTGGTGGTCACAAAAGTCTGAAACTTATCACTTACCGCTTTTACCAGCATTTTTTTTCTATCTATATCAAGCTCCGAAAATACATCATCCAGAAGAAGGACCGGATCCTTTTTTATTTTCTTTCTGAGAATATCCAGTTCACAGAGTCTCAGACTTATCGAAGCTATACGCTGCTGTCCCTGTGAACCAAAAAACCTGATATTCCTGCCATCGAGCAAAACCATAAAATCATCCCTGTGCGGCCCTATTGTAGTGGTTTTGTACAGCAGGTCCTTTTCAAAGTTTTCTTTTAATTTTCTGTGAAATTTTGTCTTGATATCATCGTGCTTGAAATTTTCCATTATCTGATTTTTTTTATCTTCATAATCCGTAAGATCATCTGAACCATACCCTCTGTCCCAACTAAAAATGTAATTAATATCAACTTTGATCCCTTTAAAAAAACTGCTTATGCAGTTTTTAAAATCAGCCGCAAATTCAGTCAATAAATCATATCTCTTTTTAATTATATCGGCACCGTATTTTACAAGATTATCGTCCCAAACATCCAGTGTAGTATTACCGCCTGCATCGATTCTCTTATTGAGACTCTTTATCAAGCTGCTTCTCTGGGCAAGTATTTTCTGATATTGCAAACGCTGCCGGTAATATAACGGATCGATTTTTTCAAGTATGCTGTCCAGGAAATTTCTCCTGTCCATGGGGCCTGATTTGATTATCTTCAAATCATCGGGAGAGAATATGACGGAGGGGAGTATCGATATAAAATCGGATTTTTTTCTCCGAATTATTTTATCTACCTTTATTTTTATATTATTACCCTTTTGCAGTTCTATTTCTATAAAACGGTCCGGTTCATCTTCTTTTTCGGAACCGATCAAAGCCTTTACTTTCGAGTAATCACTCCCCCAGTTAATGATTTCATCCTGACTGTATGTTCTGTGAGATCTGCCCGTGGATAGATAATATATGGATTCCAGTAAGTTGGTTTTACCATTACCATTGTTTCCCAGTATAAGAATAGTATTTTTATTAAAATTCAAATTGACCTGACTGTAATTCCTATAATTTTTAAGTTCTAACTTTTTTAAATACATTATGCTGTTATAAATTCCTTAAGTTTTCAACGCTTTTTTATAAAATGTTTATGCAATTTTTACCTTATTTTAAAAGTGATAACTTTTTTATATGAGAAATATAATTTCAAATTTCCCATATTTAATACTTTAAATAATATCATTTATGAGTTAAAACTTTAATTCTAATTGATGATTTTGAACCCTTGACTTTTATCATCTTGTCTCTAATGATATTTTGAAAGATAAAAAGAAGAAACTAAAAAATAATTATGATAAGATAAATCCAGCTGAGCTTAAAAGAAAGATTTCAAAGCTTCAGAATAAACTGTTAAAATTAAATTCTTTAAGGAGCAAAGAGAAATAGTGCCGATGCATTCTTATCTTAAGGGAAAAAGAGATAAATACTATGGATCTAACTATTAATGGGAAACTGGTTCAGGCAGAAAAAGGTTCTACCATTA
>CAZFEN010000042.1:0-3434 GCA_964517765.1 uncultured Actinomycetota bacterium
CTCTGGATTTATGGCTTTACATCGTTTTAAAAAATTTGCTAATGTTTCACCGGGATTTTTACAAAAATCGAAATGAATTGGCACAGCAACTTTTGGTTTAATCAGTCTGCATGCTTCAGCCGCTTGAATGTAATCCATTGTTGCAATACCAAAAATAGGCAAGATAGCAACATCTATTGGATAAAGTCTGGCGAAAATTTCCATTTCCGCGGTAATAGAGGTATCACCTGCATGATAAATAGTTGTATCTTCTATCTGAATAATTGTACCCATAGCAATAGAGGTTCTAGAAGTATGTATGGCAGGAGTCGCAATAATTTTTATCCACCCTAAATCAGCACCCCCACCGGTGATATATCCGCTGCCGCCATTAACGATTTGAGAAGGAGAGATTCCCTCTTCCTTTATAAGACGTTTCATAGATTCATCCGGACCACCAATAATTGCACCAGTTTTTTTAGAAAGGCTTGAAGCAGAACCTATATGATCATGATGATCATGGCTTATTAATATAAGATCCGCAGACTCAAAATCTTCAGAGAAGAAAGGGCATAAATTATTTCCTTCTGTCCTGGTCCAGGGATCAAAAATAATAACCCTGCCGTTGACAGAAACATACTTAATAAATGCAACACTAAGCCAGCTCAGTATACCTTTCATTTTTACTCCATTTCAAATTAATAATTAATAAAATATTATTAAAAACTCCACATTGTTTAATAAATCATAAGGATAGTTGGCTGGTAGACATTCACTTATCTCCAAAACAGGCTTTAAATGCCAGGAGCACTTCTCCGAAATATATATCAAGAATTATATATCCGTTTTTTCCGGCCATCTTATAAAGATCGTTTTCATCAAAATATTTTTTAAATATTTTAAATTTTCTTCCGTCAGTTAATTTACGTTCCTGTACATCTTCTTTCGATTTTACTTTTTTACGTTCATCTGTCCATGTGCTATCCAAAACTAAAAACGTTCCATTATCCAGCAGGATGTCTTTTAACAAAGAGAAAAATTGTCTTTCTTGTTCTTCTGTGAAATGGCTTAGCAGAAAACCTATAATTGCGCTGTCAAATTTAGTATCGAGCTTAATATCCAGTACATTCATTTTGATAAACTTTGCTCTATCTCTATAGCCCAAAGATATAACCCGTTTTTTACATTCTTCAAGCATTTTTTTTGATTGATCAACAAAAGTAAAATCCGCACAATTCTTTACATATTTAGGAAACCAAAAACCTGTGCCACAGGCTATATCAATAATCCGGCCGGTCCCATATTCTTTAACAATGGAAGAAATTTTTTTAACATCTTTTAAATATGAATCCTCCTTTAAGCTCGCTGGCCCTTTACCACTATAAATTAAATCGTATTCTTTTGCTCTTTCATCATAGTACCGCATCATCTCTTTTCCTGCATCTGTACTATCCAATCTCTACACTCCCTTCATTTACCCGCTCAGTTGTCCTGTTACTCTTGTATTCTTAAACCTGTTAATATTTCGCATTACCGGGATAGTGGGATTTATAAAATTCTTTGTGTTTTGTTGTCCTAAATCTGGTCGGGATGGGGGGATTTGAACCCCCGGCCTCAGCGTCCCGAACGCTGCGCGCTAAACCAGGCTGCGCTACATCCCGATGAAACTTCCTCTGCGAAGTATATATATTCTATCAACTCCGGATAGGATTTAAAAGAAAATAAAGGTGATAAAATTATTAGCGAAATCCTCTTTTAAAAAACTTCACAAAGTAGTATAAATCTAAGAATATCTTTAAGCTCAATGCTATTGACGTTAATTTTAATTTATTTGTAATATGGATGTCAGAAAATTTATCTCAGGTTTTAAAAATAATTTTAAGGTAATCTCTCAATCTTTAAAATCCAGAAACTATAGATTATTTTTTATCGGTCAGAGCGTATCACTTATTGGAACGTGGATGCAGGTAATAGCCCTGAGCTGGCTCGTGTATGATCTTACAGATTCCGCATTGCTGCTCGGACTGGTTGGCTTTTTCAGCCAGGTACCATCGTTTTTCATTGCGCCCTTTTCGGGGGTGTTTGTAGACAGGTGGAACCGGCACCGGATACTGGTGGCGACGCAGTCTTTATCCATGATTCAGGCATTCATTCTGGCTTTTCTGACACTGACAGGAAGAATAACCATCTGGCAAATTATCCTTCTCAGCCTGGGTCTGGGACTCATCAATGCATTTGATATGCCAGCAAGACATGCTTTCGTAGTCGAGATTGTCGAAAAAAGAAGTGACCTCGCAAATGCAATCGCGTTGAATTCTTCAATGGTAAACAGTGCAAGATT
This sequence comes from uncultured Actinomycetota bacterium, assembly GCA_964517765.1. GTDB lineage: Bacteria > Actinomycetota > Humimicrobiia > Humimicrobiales > Humimicrobiaceae > Hydromicrobium. The sequence goes on from CAZFEN010000042.1 coordinate 2,321, forward strand.
AATCGGCCCGGCAATTGCAGGAATACTTGTAGCTGCTGTTGGTGAAGGTTTTTGTTTTCTGATAAATGGTGTAACTTTTATGTCTGTTATCTTCTCTCTCCTTGCTATGAGATTGAAGAAAAAACCGGAGCACAGGCATTCAAATAATATCTTTCATGACATAAAAGAAGGTTTCAGATATTCCTTCGGTTTTATTCCGATAAGATCGATTTTACTTTTCCTGGGACTCTTAAGTTTTATCGGTATGCCTTATACCATACTTATGCCTGTTTTTGCGAGGGACCTCTTGCATGGCGGTCCCAATCTTCTCGGTTTCCTGATGTCTGCAGGGGGTATAGGCGCGTTACTGGGAGGAATTTATCTTGCTTCAAGAAAAACCGTTCGTGGTCTGGGACGAATTCTTGCTGCAGCCGCCGGTATATTCGGAATAAGTTTGATATTGTTTTCGACATCCCGGATTTTATGGTTTTCACTTTTTATGATGCTGATAGGCGGGTTTGGTATGCTAATATATATAGCCGCGTCCAATACTATTTTGCAGACGATAACCGAAGATGATAAACGTGGGCGTGTTATGAGTTTTTTCACAATGGCTTTTATGGGAATGGCACCGTTTGGTACTTTATTGGAAGGTGCTCTTGCCAATTGGATCGGTGCTCCAAATACGTTATTGATAAGCGGAGGGATATGCATACTGGGTACCATCATTTTTTCAATCAAACTTCCGGCCATAAGAAAAATTGTAAGACCTATATATATTAAAAAAGGAATTATAAGCGAGATCGCAATAGGTGTTCAGGTAGCAAGCGATGCAAAAATTCCGCCTAAGCCGTGAGCAATATCTTTATTATTAAACAATAGATTATTATTAGACAAAAAAGCAGAATAAAGGAACGATTAAGCTACTTTTAGATGTTATCTATTAGTTTTACAGCGTTTTTAAAGCAATCGATTTTAAAAAATCCATCTCTTTTTTTTGATATTTCTTTTTCGCCTTTGAAGATCCACGATAGACGTTTTCTGAATTCCCTGATTCCTCTATCTTCACCCTTGAAATAGATCATGAATTTCAAATATAACTTCGATAATTCCTTTTTCCATTCAAGGCCGGGAT
>CAZFEN010000042.1:3534-4968 GCA_964517765.1 uncultured Actinomycetota bacterium
CTGCTTATTATTTTTTCGACTTTTTCTTCATCCTGAATGAGATATCCTCCGCTTTTAGCCTTGAGTACTTTATGAACCGGACATCCCATGTTGATATCTATAATGTCCGCTCTGCCCTCGATTCGCAGTGCAGCTTCAGTAATTATTTCCGGATCCGGACCAAATATCTGTATAGCGCAGGGTCTTTCATAAGCAGTGATATCCGACAGGTTTAAACTCTTTTTATGTCCGTAAACAATACCATAGCTGCTTATCATTTCGGTACAGTTAAGGGCAGATCCAAAAAATCCTGCAAAAATCCTGAAAGTATTATCGCTTATTCCGGCAAGCGGAGCGGAAATGAGAGGATTTTTTATCTTTACATTTCCGATTTTAAATGAGTGATCCGGGATATTAAAATCAAACTTATGTTTATTCGTATCGGATACCGGTAGTTTTTCTGCAAGACCGGAGGGTACATAATCTATAAAATATTTTAAAACTAAATTTTCGAGTTCATCTATTAGATCGGATAATTTAAATGATTTCAAATTATTAAAGCGCTACATTCTTTTTGCTGAAGTGGCCATGCTGCAATAAAATCGTTATTTATTTTTATCAAAAAGTATCCTTAAACCTTTCAGTGTTAAATCGGGATCAAAAGTCTTGATCCACTTACTTTTACCTTCCATAAGAAATGCCAGACCGCCGGTGGCGATTACCTCAGGTTTAAAATCTTTATAATTTTTATTAAGTTCTTCTATTATCTTTTCGATAATAAAATCAGCCTGTCCCAGAAATCCGTATAATATACCGGCACGGACTCCATCGTTTGTATTTTTCCCCACCACCGATTCCGGCCAGTTCAAATCGACCTTGGATAATCTGGCAGCATTGCTAAAAAGTGCTTCGGATGAAATTTCTATACCGGGAGCAATTACTCCACCTGCATATTCTCCTCCGGGTGTTAATATATCAAAAGTGGTAGCTGTCCCAAAATCCACTACGATTGCCGGATAACCATATAATTCTTTTGCCGCTATGGAATTAGCGATCCTGTCCGCTCCTATTTCCGCAGGATAATCGTATTTAATAATAAGGTCGGATCTTGCATTGCCTGTTACTATAAACGGAGACTGATTAAAATATCTGTAGCTCATTTTAATGATTTCATCAAGTATGCCTGGAACAACACAGGAAATTGCAACATTTTCTATATCCCCGGGGTCAAATTTGGAATTCCTTAAAAAATTGAAAACCGCAGCAGCAATCTCGTCAGATGTTTCATATTTCGGTGTAACCATCCTCCATGAAGTAAGGATTTTATCTTCCTTAAAAAGTCCTATAACAGTTTGCGTATTTCCTATATCTATTGCCAGCAGCATAATAAACCTTTCTAATACCAGTAAGAATTGCTTACGATTTTACATTAAATGCAGATAAATAAAAAGATTT
>CAZFEN010000043.1:0-4085 GCA_964517765.1 uncultured Actinomycetota bacterium
GCATACACTTAACCAGATTTGTCATATAAATCTCTTTTCTATCAACATTGGCTTCTATAAATAATTCATCGAGTACGATCCCTGACGGTCCGATAAACATTTTCCCCTCTCTATCTTCTTTTTCTCCGGGTGCCTGTGCAATTAACATTAGCTTAGCATTTATATTCCCTTCCCCGCAAAGAGCATTTATTCTGGTTTCAGATAATCTGCACTTATTGCATTCCTCTATTTTTTTATTTAACTTTTCGATTTCTATAATCATTTTTTTTATATTTAATTAAAACATACAGAACTATAAAGTAAAAATGCTTCCATCGCTTACGAAACCGGCTTATAAATCAAGTTAATCCGGTCGGGCTTGTAGATTTAAAACGGGAAGGTCATAGTCCAGGTAGACTTGGCTGCTCGCTGTATATAGTATTGCTGTTTTTATTTATTAAATAGCCCGGGTAAATATTTCCCAACATTTTTACAATATTCATCCCATTCACCACCAAACATTTCCTTCAATTTTTTTGCCTCCGTATCAACCTTATAATTATATCCATAGGCCATAAAAATTATCACCAATAAACTTAATAGGTTTGGGTTTAATAATAAAATGCCCAAGCCATATAAAAATAACCCTAATACTATTGGATTTCTAATAATGCTATATATACCTATTTTAACAAGTTTTGTTTTTTCTGTGGGGGAATGTATCCTTCCCGATTTTCCTAATGTCAAACTTGATATTATTTCAATTATTGTTGCAATTGTTATTAACGATACTGATATCCATTTAATATAAGCCAATCTTGTCAATGGTTTAATTGATAAGAATAGTAATGATATATCTGGATTAATTATATACATTATCCACAAAACAAATAATATTGATGTTGATATTATTATAGCGAGTACCCCAAAAATATTTTTTGTTTTCTCCTTTTTCCCTATGGGATTAATCCCCGACATTTTTAAAGCTATCATACTTATTATGAAATAACCCACTGAAATACAAAGATTTAATAATAATATTATTTGAAAAATATCCATTCTATTCCTTTCAATTAAAATAGTATTATTGTGTCTGACATTTTACAGTTATCCAACTCGGACAACCATAAAGATTGCAACTCCGGTGTAGTATGGTAAAGCAGCAATCCGCTATTATGTAGAGCCCGGCGCCAGATAAACTCAACTGGAATTAGCAGGGTGATTTTTAATTTTCCAATTTTTTATCAGCAAGACAAGACTGTAAACGCCAGCAGAAAATATAATTATATCCTCATATACACCGTACCTGACAATTTGAAATAAACAATTCAAACCACAATAAGCAACATAATCATTGCTTTCTTTCATCAGTTCCCTTTTCCTTTCTATAAGAAAACATTTTATCATAATTATCCAATTTATATTTTTTAATGAGACCATCCGAATATTTCCTTATCTTTTTCGCATATTCTTTATCACAATAGTCCGTTTTATAAAGTTTTTCATAATCCGGGATTAACTCCGGATAATGCTCCTTGATAAAGGGCATGATTCTGTCTCTCGTTTCTTCCCTGAAATTAAGCATATCAACAATCATGTAATCTGCACCATTTTCAGCTAATTCTTTGGTAAGATTTTCCATATGATTTTCGCCATCTGAAATATACGGAAGTAAAGGTATGGAAGTCACACCAATTGTTATTCCCGCATCGTGAATCTGCTTTACGACATCAAGGCGTCTGCGTATGGTTGGAGCCTTCGGCTCTATCTTCTTTCTCAAATCTTCATCCAGTAGTGGTATTGTTATAACGACATTAAGAAATCCTGTCCGGGCAATTTCCTTTAATATATCTATATCCCTTAAAATCAAATCAGATTTTGTTGTAACCATAAGTGCATTATGATGTTTAAGAAATATCTTTAAAATCTCACGTGTAATTTTGAATTCATTTTCTGCAGGTTGATATGGATCGGTGACAGTTGCCATATTGACGGTCCATTTCTTGTTCCATTTTTCTTTCGAGAATTCTTTATCAAGTATTTCTGCTGCATTGTCTTTAACCATAATTTTATAGGCAAACTCACCAGTTGGAAGGTCGAGATATTCATGAGTATATCTTGCATTGCAATACAAACAATTATGCTCGCATCCACGGTATGGATTGATTCCCCATCTGAAAGGCAGAAACCAGATATTTAGTCGGTGAAGCATTTTTTCAACCGGGGTATGCTCATAAATGATTTCTTTTGATTCTTCTATAGTTCAGTTTCTAACTCTTATTAAACTTTCGAGTTTCTATATCACCTGCATGATAAATAGTTACATAATCTATCTCAAGGGTATTTACTTAATAATTTCTGCCATTCTTCTTCAAATTGAGATTTCATTGATTCTTTCTCGTTATCTAACATAAAGGAAGAATCTATTCCATTTAAAGTAAGCTTTTTTATATCGCCTAATGTAAAATTAAGTTTTTTAACTAATTCTAAGAATTCCATGGTAATAGTTGTATTAAACATAGTAGGATCATCTGAATTCACAGTTACTATTAAACCTTGATTGAAATATTGTTTTATCGGGTGATCCTCAATACATTTACAAACTCCAGTTTTTATATTGCTTATTACACACATTTCCAACGGAATTTTTTTCTTTTTTAAAAAAGATACAAGTTCTGCATCTTCATTTGCTCTTATTCCGTGTCCAATTCGTTCAACACCTAATTTATTGATAGTAGCCCAAATAGACCCGGCACCCGCTGCTTCACCGGCATGAGCTGTTAGTCTAAATCCCCTATCTTTTGCTTCTTTATAAACATGGGTATAAGGATCAGGCGGGAAACTCTGTTCACTTCCACCTATAGTAATCCCTATTAATCCCTTACCCTGATATGGAGTAAGCTCATCAAGGCGATGCATACCTATTTCTGGTCCATGATCTCTTATAAGATCTACAATCAACTCGCTGCGAATATTAAAATCGTGATATGCTTTTTCCTTACCTTCAATAAGATATTCAGTAATTTTCCTGGCAGAGAGTCCGATTCTCCAATAATCTCCGGGACTGTAAGTAATCTCCGCATATTTAACGTTTTGTTGACTAAGAGTTCGTAAAACCTGGTAAACTAGCTCTTTAAAATCTCTCTCATACTTAATAAAAGTACTTTTCCAGATCCATGCTTCAATAAAGTGTTCAAAACTAGAATATGTAAGTTTTTTTCTTAAATCTTCAATTGTCTTAATAGAAGGTTCTTTTCCCTCTCTTTTTATAAAATTAAGCAACGTTTCTAAAGGGATAGCCCCCTCCAAATGAAGGTGTAGTTCCACCTTGGGCATCTCTCTTATAAATTGTTCCACTTTATTGGTAAAACTTGCATTCATTTATATCAAATCCAAAACTGTCATTGACTTTTTTCTTTATATTTTATTTTTCCTTCTTTTTAAAAACTTTGAACATTATCAATACAAAACCAATAACCAAAAATATCCCGCCTATAATCATAATAACTACAGGTTTTAAAAGTGGACTTAGTATAAGAAAAACAGAAGATATGATAATCAAAATATTTTCCAATTTAATTTTCATTTTAACCTTTATACCTACATCTTTTTATACCGCTGAATATATTCAAGAATATTATTATCCGGATCGCAGAAATATACCCATGTCACATTACCCTTTATTTCTATTGGCCCATGTACTATAGGGACACCATTCTTCCTTAGTAAGTCAACAGAAAATCCTATATCTTCAACTTCCAGACAAAAATGAGGACAATATGGCTCTTTTATTTCAGGTTTTTTAAAATCTCTTCTTAGATCCCGGATTAATTCAAGTCGGGCATCTTCATGCTCCAGGAATGCATATTCTTCCTCCTCTTCTTCACTCGTGGCTCTGGATTTGAGTTTAAATCCGAGTTTTTCGGTATAAAAACTGATAGAAGAATCCATATCGGAAACCTGAAAGGCTACGTGATCAAAACTCATTACCTTCTCCTTTAAATATATTAATATAATATTCTAACCATTCTTTTTGCGTTCCTGCCCGATTATATTTCCATTTTTGTCTGTTACGAAAGTACCCTTTGTTGAATCCAATATAACCA
>CAZFEN010000044.1:0-3994 GCA_964517765.1 uncultured Actinomycetota bacterium
TATTCAAATCCCTTTTTAAAGAGATACTTATTAATACTCATATCAGTATGGGCATCTTGCACAAGCTTTCCAAAGTCCTTTGAAATCCTGGCCATCTCATCCTTTGCATGACCTCCATGACCAGATAATAAAATCTCTCCTGCCTCTGAATTCATCAAATTCTTTAATTTTTTCTTTAAAAAAAATGCAGGCATCATTTTCATTATTTTAAATTTCTTCGGCAATATCGGGATACCTATTTTATCTAACGCTTCCAGATTCTCCTTAAATGCTTTAATCGACAGGATCAATAGCTCATCTTCATCTCCCAATCGGCTGCCTTTATTTTTTGCTGCATATGCTGCCATTGCCAGTGGGCTTATAAACGCAGCATGGGTTTTTAGCCAGGCATATATATTCCCTGGAGTTATAACTCTTATCCCTGAATTATGGAAAACGTTTCTGATGGATTTAATACGACCACTTATTGATCCATCAAGTTCCCCCAGATACAAGACACAATAGTCCATATAGGCAGTAATAACACGATTATCCTCACGGTATCCCCCGGGTCCTCCAAACCCCAATAAAATCCGCTGCCTGTCAATAAATTTTAAATATTCCTCCGTACCGTTAACATTATTACCCACAAAAATAAAAATAGGGACCTTTTTATTTTTTTGCAAAACCGGCAGTATTTCACTTACCTGTTGATACTGCATTACAATTAAAACCACATCATAATAATCCTCCGGTCCTAATTTATCAATAACTTTAATATCAGTTTGGAACTGCTTTTTTATAATCCTATCCTCAATAATAATCCCGTATTTTCTTAATTGTTCCAGTCGCTTACCTCTTGCCAGAACTGTAACATCATTTCCTCCACTTTTAAGCTTGTATGCAAATATACTGCCAATTACCCCTGCTCCATAGATTAATATTTTCATAATTTAAACCTCTATATAGTTTATATTTATTAGGTAGACCTAACATTATACAGTATAACTAACATTTTATAAATATACAAGATTTTTTAAAATTAATTACCCTTCTATTAAATATAATCGAACAAATTCCCATTTAAGTATAGAAAAGTTTAATATAGAAGTAGAAATTTTATATTCAATTAAGTAAACGATACAAGGTTAAAATATAAAGTAATTATCCCTTATGTATTAATAAGGGATAATTACTTTTGCCATTACTTTCGTGATTTTTTGCTAGCTTGTCTGTTGTGGTTTTTCTCCGATAGTCAGGGTCAGTTGTAGGGACTGCCCATTTCTATTTACTGAAACTGTTACCTGTTCACCAACGTTACGGGCTATAATCTGGGAAAACAGATCAAGGGGTGTCTCTACTGCTGTTCCGTCAAAAGTAGTTATGATATCTCCGGCTTTAATGCCTGCTTTCTCAGCAGGATAACCGGCTGTGACACTCTCTATATAAACGCCCTTTATATCTGTAGTATTTTCTCCCATTTCAATTCCTATAAAAGGTGTTTTTGCCACACCATTTTCGATAAGCTGTTTTGCAATATTTAAAGCAATATCACCGGGTATTGCAAAACCTATACCTGCGTTTGAACCCGAAGTCGAATATATCATGGAATTTATCCCCATAACCTGGCCGTCGGAATTTACAAGTGCTCCGCCGCTATTTCCGGGATTAATCGCAGCATCCGTCTGGATCAAATCTACCATTGGAAGACTATCATAAGAAATGGCTACATCTCTACCAATAGCGCTGACAACTCCGACTGTAACCGACTGCTGGAGCCCGAATGGGCTGCCTACGGCAATTGCCATTTCTCCTACTTTTATATTATCCGTAGGTGTAAATTCGGCAGGGATAAGACCGGTGGCGTCTATTTTAATGACCGCGATATCGGTATTCTTATCTGTACCGATCAATCTGGCGGGATACTCCGTGCCGTCATTTAATGTCACTACGAGTTCCTTTGCATTGCCGGCAACATGATTATTTGTGATGATATATCCATCGGAACTATATATCACACCAGAACCTACACCGCTACCTTCCTGTACGTTTCCAAAAATATCTCTCTGGTCAACTGTGACCTTTATGTTGACAACCGAAGGTTTTACCATGTCGGCGACACCACTTACAGCATTGTCAAATGCTGATAGGATGTCTGCGTTAATTTCTGCCGACCCCTGTGATTCAGATAACTGATTCGACTCCTGATTCGATCCGGTAGTTTCTGATTGCTCATCCGTTTTTGACTGCGCTTTAGGAGAACTGAGCAGCGAACATCCCATAAACGAAAAAGTAATCAGCAGTGATACCAGGACGGCTAAAACTAATACTCTTAAACTTATTTTCTTCATTTTTACTCCTCTCATAATTTGTTCTTTGAAATTTAAATTTTCATTGGAAATACTTACTTAAATTAAAAATATTCCCTGACAAAACTTCTTCTGATAATTCAAACTTCAAAGATTAATTATAAATTTGGAGATTAAATTGAAATTAAAGGAATATTAAGCTTTTTTAATATTGAGTCTAGTTTTTTTATTTTTATAAGAGGCAGTTAAGTGGTTTTATATTGGAGTTAGAATGAATTAAAATATATTTATAGATTTAGCGGTAGCTTTACGATGAACTTGCTTCCCTGATTGAGTTTACTTTCAACCTTTATTTCACCCTTATGAGCCTCTACGATCCATTTGACGATAGAGAGTCCCAGACCGGAGCCCTGACCGTTTCTTGCTTTATCAGCCTGATAAAATCTATCGAATATAAATGGCATATCCTCTTCGGCAATACCGGCACCGTTATCCTCGACTTTTATTACTGCAAAATTATTTTCCTTCATTAGAGAAACCGCTACTCTGCCACTTTTCTTGCTGTAATTTATGGCATTATCGACAAGGTTTATTATGAGTCTCGTTATAAGTGTTTGGTCGCCCTTTATTTTTATCTTCTCTTTTGCATTGAAATCTATTGCTATTTCTTTTTCCAGTGCGATGTTATCATATTCTTTTATTATTTCTTCCATTATCACATTTAAATCCAGGACTTCAAAATCCAGTTTATATTTTCCTTCCTCGCTTCTATAAAGCATAAGAAGCTGGGAAATCACATAACTCATCTTTTTGCTTTCCTTGAGTATCTTCTTAAGCGCATCTTTGTATTCCTTCGTTCCTTTTGAACTTGATAATGTTTGCTCTGCCTGGGCGGAAATTATCGCGAGCGGGGTCCTCAGCTCATGAGATGCATCGGAAGTGAATCGTCTTTCTTTTTTGATAAAAGCCTCCAGCTTATCCAGCATTTCGTTAAAAGTTACAGTGAGCCTTCCAACCTCATCTTCTGTCCTGGGTGTTTTTAGTCTTTGTTTCAGGTCACCCTTGCTTATTTTACCGGCTGTCTTTGTTATATCATCGATTGGTCGTAGTGCCCTGTCAGCAAGAAATAAACCCCCCAGCGATGCAAATAAAATATAAAGCGGAATCGAGATGAAAATAATTAACTTTAAATTATTCAAGGTGCCTAGAAGGCTTTCCATCGATCGGCTGACTCTTATCCAGCCTATGGTATCACCATTAAATTCCAGTGGCTTATCATAAGCAGCCCATCTGACGTTATCTATTGTTATATATCTGATCTCATCGCTTTCTATCGGCAGATTTACAAGCTCCGGTAAGATCTCACTTTCAAGATTTGCATTACCGCTCATATCGAATACTACGAAATAAGTATTTGTTGATATGATTTGATAAGGTTCATCAAATCGGATGACATTACCTTCGAACCGCAGGATCGAGGTAACCTGATCTGCATCTGCCTTAAGCAGATCCTCATTACTTTTATATAGTAGCCCCGATATGGTGAAATATAAGATTATGCTGAAAATAACCAGCAGTATCAAAAGAAATGAAGCATACCATAACGTGATTTTAGATTTTATTGTTAGTCTTCTTGCTTTCATCCCTTAACACGTACCCTCCGCCTCTTATCGTATGGATAAGTTTATTTTTGAAATCTTCATCGA
>CAZFEN010000045.1:0-3007 GCA_964517765.1 uncultured Actinomycetota bacterium
TTTCTAATGGTGGAAATATTATGGGTATTAATCCTTTTGTCCTTGAAATTATTATTGGTATTTTGATTGTGCTGGCGGTAGTGTTCGACCACCTGCAGAAGAGAAGAGGAATTTAATCATAATAAAAAAGTGAGTGTATTATAAAGTGAGTGTATTATAAATTCATTATTAATATAGAAAAAGTAAGGAAGGAATTAATAATTTCATGTCTGAAAATAAAAAGAATTTTGATAGTTTAAATCAGAAGGAAGAATCAATCCTGAAAGTATACGGCAAATCGGCAGTAATTACCGGCGCAGGAAGGGGAATTGGTAAATCCACTGCTCTTCTTTTATCTTCGCTTGGAGTAAAAGTAGGTATTATTGATATTACGCCTAATGGGGAATCTGTGGCGGAAGAAATTAAGAAAGCAGGAGGAATGGCAATTTATGTTAAGGGGGATGTAACTGATAGTGGCCAGATGGAAAGATGTATGAGAAAAATAGCAGAAGAATTCAGCGGAATTGATTTTCTAGTAAATAATGCTGGCATATCAGACCAAATACCTTTTGAAAGTTTAAAAATTGAAAAGTGGAGTAAAATAGTGGATGTAAACTTGACAGGATCCTTTATCTGTACAAAATCAGCGCTTGAGTATTTGAAACAAAAAAAATCCTCAAGTATCGTAATGTTTTCATCTGGCTCTACAATAACAGGAACCGGAGGATGTTGTGCCTATGCTGCTGCAAAAGGAGGGATAGTCAGCTTAACCCGTGCTCTGGCACGTGAGCTATCTGCTTATAACATACGGGTTAATGCTGTAGCCCCGAGAAATATCCGGAGTGAGATGTTAGAAAGTGTATTCAATAAAGAAGAGATCTCTAAAATGGAAGAACATACTCCTTTAAAGAGACTGGGAGAACAAGAAGACATTGCCAGTGTTGTCCTTTTTTTACTGAGTCAAATGTCAGGTTTTATTACCGGAGAGACCATATTGGTTGATGGAGGAAGAACTTTTTTGGGTTAAGTTGATGGTCAAGAAGGTACGTGGTATGAAAAATGGAACAGAAATATATATTGGGAATTGACTTTGGAACGCAATCAACGAAAGTTGTGGTATTTGATTTTGAAGGGAAAGCTATTACCTCAGCAAAAGAAGATATTCCTCTAAGACGAGCAAGGCCTGACTGGGCAGAACAAAACGCAGAGGATTGGTGGCATTCTCTTTGTTCGGTTTTAAAGTCAGTGACAGGTCAGGTAGATCCAGAGCAAATTGCTGGTTTAGCATTGGCTTACCAGCGCGAAACATTCGTGCCTGTTGATTCAAATTTTAAACCTCTCAGGCCTGCTATTCTCTGGATGGATCAACGTGCGACTGTTGAAGCAAAAGAGGTAAGGAAAATCATATCAGATAATCAATTCTACAGCAGCACAGGAAAATTTCTAAATTTAATTCCATCCATAATGAAGATTAAGTGGATAAAGAATAATGAACCCGATATCTTTAAAAAGATAGCCAGAGTTCTTACTGTTGGGGCTTATATAAACTGCAAACTTACCGGTAGGATTATTGATTCAGCTGCAGGTGCAGATACAACAGGGTTGTATGACATCAAAGCAGGCAAGTGGTCTGATGAGCTGGTATCCATTAGCGGCTTAAATTCAAATCAGCTTTTTGATGTGCAACCAGCTGGTTTTAAAGCGGGTTATGTCACAAAAGAAGCCTCGCAATTAACAGGCCTTTATGAAGGGATTCCTGTTTTTCTAGCAGGTGGAGATGGGCAGGTATTCGCTGTAGGTATCGGTGTAATAAAAGAATCAGAAATGGCTATAAGTATAGGAACAAGTGGAACTTGCGATATTCATGGAACTAAGATTGATTCAAAGAGCGGTAGCAGGACTTTGGTATCTTGTATCGAGGGGCTATATATTCATGAGTCGGTTATTATGTCGGCGGCAAATACTGTATCCTGGTTTATAAGAAATATTGATAATACAGATCTGGAGAAACGAAATGAATCTGCTGAAGAAAAGCTTGATCGAGCAATAACTGCTATACCTCCCTGTAGTGATGGGTTGGTAACTATCCCTTACTTTAGAGGTTGCATGACGCCATACAATGATCCGAATACAAGGGGTGCAACTTTAGGATGGTCGGATATACATACGAAGTTACATTTCTATAGATCTATTTTAGAAGGGATCGCTTTCGAAATAAAACTTATTATTGATACCTATGAAAAAAATAACGATGTAAAAATTTCTTTAATAAATATCGGTGGTGGTGGAGCTGCATCAAGCGAATGGTCTCAAATCATTGCTGATATAGTAGGCAAAAAAGTCAATATACCTGGTACTACAGAGAATACAGCATTAGGTGCCGCCATTATGGCTGCTTATGGTTTGAAAATATATGAGAATATTGATTCTGCTGTAAGAAAAATGTGTAGAATAAGAAATTCATTCGTACCTGATGATGCAAGATCGTCACTCTATAATAAATTTTTTAATGAAATATATAAGGAAATATACCCGGCGATTCGTAAATTTTTAAATTATCTTGGTAGTTTTAATGTGAAATAAAGAATTTTGTTTATTTGACTATTTGATTTATTTTTGTATAATTTAAACAGTTGTTCAGTGATTAAACAATTGTTCATATTGGAGAAAAATATGAAATGGGTTGAAAATAAAAAATTTATATCTAAAATAGCAAGACTATACTATGTTGGGAATCTTACGCAGCAGGAAATTGCTGATAATCTGAATATATCCAGAACAAAGGTTTCCAGATACCTGGATAAAGCACGAGAAGAAGGAATAGTTGAAATTAAGATTAATTCACCACAAGAAGATTATACGGATTTAGAATATGAAATAGAAAAAAGATATAAATTAAAAGAATGTGTTGTTGTACCAACTTATGATACAAGGGAAGAGATTTTAAGAGATATGGCCGATGAATTGGCAGAAATGTTTAATAGAATAATAAAAGATGGAGATTATTTTGGTATTGGATGGGGAACTT
>CAZFEN010000046.1:0-2842 GCA_964517765.1 uncultured Actinomycetota bacterium
ATTATGATTTTTTTGCCGTAGCTTCCATGCCATCCGGTATAAATCACCACACCGCTGGCAGACGCATAGATATTGGTGCCGATATTATTGGCAATATCCAATCCTTTATGTATATGGCCCCATCTTCTTTCTCCAAAGAGGGATGTAATATCTCCATAAGTGGGCCAGAAATTAGGTGTGTGGTCCATCAAGTATATATGGTCCTCCATATTTTGCTTGTCGCGCGATAATATCTCCGACATTTCAGGCGCTTTGGTAAGAAGATCATCCAGTAAGGCATCTATATCATCCAGTTCATCTACCTGGTCGCTGATATAGTAATAAATTTCATTAGGGTCGGTATCGAGTTCGATATCGGAACTCAAATCTGCCGTATAAACCACTACTTCTTCAGCGTATCCTCCTTTTCCGGTAATATCTCTAACCATGCGGTCAAGGTTTTCTACTTCTTTTAAATAACTTTCCAGGATTTTTGTTTTTGTTTCTATTTTTTTGGTTTTTGTTTCAAGGTTGGCCAGTTCCACTTCCTTGTAATTTGCTTTATATTCAACTCTTTCCAACTCGGCTATTTTTTCATCCAATCTCTGGCGGGTAAGAAACAGATCTGAAACCAATATTACAGCAGAAGCTATTATTATTATAAATACAACAAATAATAATCTTAGCAGGTTATGCGTAATCCTTACTTTCCTTATTTTTGACCTGGCATCCGATAAAATAAGTAAAGTAAAAGATTTTAGCTTTTTATCCTCCATAAAAAAACAATTCTAATCTCAAAATTTAAATTAGGTATAACATTATAGCCGATAAATGCAATATGGAAAACCTTTATCTAAATTTATTATAAAATTATTAGAAAAAAACATCAGGCATCCTTGACTAATTTTCCATCATAAACCTGTAGGTAGCAGTATTGTTTGTAGGTACTGCTTCACCAGGTACTGGCACTGCTGTTATTTCCACTTCACATCTTCTTCCGGGATGAGCAACAAATCCTTCTATGACTACCACTTTTTTCTCATAAGAATTTATTGATTCGATAATGGACTCTTTTTCTTCAGTAACATTATCCTCAGTCCTGTATTCCATGATCACTCTTACATCATTTTCTATGACATTCCCCTGATTCTGAATTGTTATTGCTATAGTAATTGTGGAACCACTGGCTAAAATCATGTAGTCGCCCTGCTGATTTATTTTCTGAGGATTAAATTCTATACTGTCTTCGATAACAGCCACGCCTCTCCTCTCCTGACGTTCGGGACCGGCTATGATTTCTGAAATAAATCCCATAACATTCTCGGCATTAGTTAGATTCTTATCTTTAAGAATCACCGAATCGATTATGGTAAGGTTGTTTATCCCCATCTTCTCTCCCGACTCTTTTAGCCTATCCTGAAAATATGTATATATTTCATCGCTCATAAACATGTACAAAAAAGTATTTGTTATTTGAGCAGTGGATATATCTACATCCAGATCATCTATTGCGTTGAATAAAGCAGGCCTGAAATCTTCATAGGCTTTATTTCTGGTTTCAAAAACCAGTTCCAGATACCCCTGCACCACTTCAAAAAATTCAGGGGGATTCAACCCTTTACTGTTTTCCAGAATTACTCTGCTTTCTTCTATTATATCAAAAAGTTCACTGTCCAGATCTTCACGGGATAATTCTCTGGCTCTGTCCATCGTATTAAAAAACTTAATAGAGACTCTATTGGATTGCTGGACCAGGACCGAAACAGAGTTCACATAATCTGAAATAGTAAGTCTTTCTTCATCAGTCAGTTCTTTTCTGCCGGTCTCGCAGCTCCATAAACCGGAAAGCCAGCTTACAATTACAACAGCAATTATAACCATTATTATTAAAGTTATGATTGTTTCTCTTTTGCCTCTTTTCTCCAAGGTGTCCTTTCCGATTAATAAAAATATAGATTTTTATTTGCTTACAAGATTAAATCACATTATACAAATGAATATAGGAAAACTCAATTTATACACTGAATTTAAACAGGGCAACATCTCCGTCTTTCATTATATAATCTTTTCCTTCCCGTCGGACGAGACCTTTTTCTTTTGCGGTCGTGTATGAACCAGTACTCATAAGAGTATCGTAATCAATAACCTCCGCGCAGATAAAACCTTTTTGAAAATCGGTATGAATTTTTCCTGCCGCATCAGGTGCCCTTGTACCTTCTCTTACGGTCCATGCCCTTACCTCCGGAAGTTTTATAGTCAAAAAACTTATAAGTCCAAGCAGCCTGTAGCAGACTTTTATCAATCTATCCATACCGGATAGAGGAATACCAAGTTCTTTCATGAATAATTCTCTTTCGCCGGGATCAAGCCGTATTATTTCTTCCTCGATTCTGGCACTTACCATTATTACCTCCAATTTTTCTTTTGAGACATACTGCAGAAGTTCTTTTACGACGGCAACATCTTCCATTTTCTTTCCCAGCTCTGCTTCATCTACATTCGCCGCATATATGACCGGCTTTCCGGAGAGCAAAAAAAGCTCGTCTGTGATTATCTTTTCTACTTCACTCAATTCCATATTTCTAAGGGGAACTCCCTTTTCCAGTTCCTCTTTTACCCTTGCCAGCAATTCATTTTCTATTATGTATTTTTTATCACCGCTTTTTACCATCCTTTGCGTCTTTTCAAGCCTTTTTTCGATGCTTTCGATATCTGCGAGGATCAACTCAAGATTTACTATCTCGACATCTCTTACTGGATCTATATCAGGATAAGTATGTGACACATTCTCATCTCTGAAGCACCTTACAACATGTACTATGGCATCCACCTCGCGAATATGGGACAGGAATTTATTTCCCAG
>CAZFEN010000047.1:0-2499 GCA_964517765.1 uncultured Actinomycetota bacterium
TGAAATGGCTAAAGGTATAAGCGATAAAGCCTTTTTAAATGATTACACAGTTTTTCTTAGTAATACTGATGAATCAATTGAAAAGGAAATCAAGCAAGTAAATCAACTAATAGAAAAAAGAGTAGATGGGATTATTTTTATTTCTACTGAAATGTGTAATAAAAACGGTGATTATGCACACTATCTCTACCTGATAAAAAGGAATATTCCAACAGTTCTTATAAATGGATCAATTGAAAATACTGATATTCCTTTTGTTCGAATAAATGAGTTAAAAGCTGGATACATTGCAACAAAACATATGATAAAAAAAGGTTTAAGGAAAATAGCATTTTTAGGTGGACCGGAAAATTCCATACCAACTACGGATAAACTTAAAGGTTATAAAAAAGCTTTCCGGGAATTTAATCTGACCATTGAAAAAGAATATATAATTCTGGATAAACATGAAATAAAAAATGGTTTTAAAAATACAACCGGTTTGTTAAATATGAAAGAAAAACCAGAAGGAATAATAACAGTAAGTGATGCTTTAGCAATAGAAGCTATAAAAGCTGCTCGAGTAAAAAATATTAGTATTCCGGATAACCTCAAAATCATTGGATTTGATGACATTAAATTTTCTGCATCTTTTTCACCTTCTATTACCACAATAGCCCAACCTAAGTACAAGATGGGAACTATGGCACTTGATATGTTGATTCATCTTATCGAAAAAAAAGTATTACCAGAAAGAAGAGTTATTATTGAACCAAAACTGATACTAAGAGATTCCTGCCCTTGATTGTCCTATTGCTCTGGTTTCAACACATAAATCCTGATAGATTTACCTTGGCCTAACCTTTTATCAATTATAGGTCCATTAAATAGCCTATAAATCCTCATAATGCCGGTTCTTCTTGAGCTCTGTAAGTTCTGTGTGTAACTGCTCCCATTCATTCATTTTAGCATCAAGTTCTTTTTTTTGATTTGCATATCTTAAAAATAATGAGCTGTCTTCGGAACCTTCATGCGGAACTACCAGGGATTCAAACTGGCCCGTTAATTCTTCCAGTTCATTTTCAAGCCGGTCAATTGCACTTTCACAGCTGATAATTCTTTTGGCTATTTTACGAAAGTATTTGTAAAATTCTTTCTTTTCAAGATAAATATCTTTTCCAGCGACTGCAAGCTGTCGTTTAGTTTTAGTGACGATTTCTTTTTGTTTAATTTCAAGCTGGCGAAGGGAGACGATTTTTTTCTTTTCAAGAAAATCATTGATACTCCCGATATATTTTTCTATTTTATGATCCTTAAATTCATAGACATTATCGACTAAACCATCCAGGAACTCCCTGTCATGTGATACCAGTATCATAGTACCTGTATAACTTTTTAAGGCTGTCTTTAGAATATCTTTGGAGCGCATATCAAGATGATTTGTAGGCTCATCAAGAACAAGGAGATTAAATGGTTCAAGAAGAAGTTTGGCCAGCGCAAGCCTTGACCTTTCTCCACCCGATAAAACTTTCACTTTTTTATCGATATCATCACTTCCGAATAAGAAAGCCCCCAGAAGCGCCCTTATTTTTGTCCAGGCTTCAGCAGCGGCAACCCTGTCAACCGTATCAAAAACGGTTATTTCTCCATCCAGCAGTTCATCCTGATTCTGAGCAAAATAGCCTATTTTGACATTATGACCTTCCTTAAGATCGCCCGTAAAATCCAGATCCCCTACAAGAATTCGCGATAATGTAGTTTTTCCTTCTCCATTTTTACCGACAAATGCAATCCTTTCCCCACGCTTTACGACAAGGCTTATATTTTCAAGTACTCTTTTTTCTCCAAAATTTTTTGACAGGTTTTCGGCCTCTATGACTATATCGCCTGAACGTGGAGCAGCAGGAAACCTGATACGGATAGCTGTCCTGTCTTCCTGATCCACCTCAATACGCTGAATTTTTTCAAGATGCTTTATGCGTGACTGCACCTGAACGGCTTTAGTGGCTTTATACCTGAAACGTTCTATAAATTTATTGGTGCTGTCAATTAATTTTTGCTGATTTTTATACGCAGCCAGCTGCTGAAGTCTCAGTTCCTCCCTTAATACAACATATTCTGAATAAGGAACTTTATAGTCATAAATTCTGCCCAGTGATATTTCAATAGTGCGGTTCGTAACATTATCCAGAAGAGCTCTGTCATGACTGATTATGACTACCGCTCCATGATAATCTGATAGGAACTGCTCCAACCATTGGATCGATTCAATATCAAGATGGTTTGTAGGCTCGTCAAGCAGCAATAAATTAGGGCGCTGAAGAAGGATCTTTGCCAGTTCAATCCTCATTCTCCATCCACCGCTGAACTCTTTTGTTTGCCCGGGTAAATCTGTCGGCATGAACCCCAGTCCCTGTAATGTTTTCTCAATTTGTTCGTTTATTTTTGATGCGCCCAGGATCTCAATCCTTGCATTCATATCGGATAACCTGTTAATAAGCTTAAGGTAATCATCAGAAT
>CAZFEN010000048.1:0-1945 GCA_964517765.1 uncultured Actinomycetota bacterium
TGGTAGCGCATAGGGGAGTCGAACCCCTGTTTTAGCCGTGAGAGGGCCATGTCCTGGGCCACTAGACGAATGCGCCAAATTACGCAGCAGTTTAGAATTTTATCCGTATCAAGATATTTTGTAAATACCTGTAAAGTCAACATTTTGACAATCAAGCGTGAAAGAACGTTTATCTCTGAGTGTTTATTCTATTTTAAAGCCTTATATACTATAATAAAAATCTGTATGTTACCTAATAATATAAAAAAGACGCTTTAAAATTAAATAAAGATGAATGCTAAAAATAATAAAATAGAGAATGCAAGAGATATTATAGAGGCGCTTTCTAAAATAAGCGAAGCAGTGACTTCGGATCTCTACCTTGAGGATATTTTAAAACTTATAGTCACCGTTACCGCAGAGGTCATGGGATCCAAAATATGTTCACTCATGCTCCTTGATCCAAAAAAGAAGGAACTTTCCATAAAGGCCACCCAGAGTATAAGTAAAGAATATATCAATAAAAATCCTCTTAAACTCGGTGAGGGAATTGCAGGAAAAGTAGCTCTGGAGGGTAAGCCCATATCTGTATTTGATATTGCAAAAGATAAAAATTATAAGTATCAGGATATAGCCCGCAGTGAAAGTCTGGTGTCTCTTCTCTGCGTGCCCCTTCATGTCAGGGGGAAGATCATAGGGGTCCTTACTATTTATACATCGGAATCCCATCATTTCAGTGATTATGAAGTAAATATCTTAAAGACGGTAGCGGATCAGGCGGCCATAGTAATAGAAAACTACAGGCTGGTGGTAGAAACCAGAGTGATAAGAGAAGAACTGGAAACCAGAAAAGCAGTTGAGCGGGCAAAAGGGATACTGATGAAAGAGCAAAACCTTAATGAAGAAGAAGCTTTCAGGAAAATACAGAAATTTTCCATGGACAACAGGAGAACGATGAGAGAAGTGGCGGACGCAATAGTGCTTTCCAATGAGATGAAGAATATATAAATGCAGGATTGCAGAACAGGTTAATAATCTTATAGAAATTCATTCATATAATGATATAATTATAAAAATTTTTAAATACAAATTTATATTTTTTAAGGAGGATAAATGCCATTAGTACCAATGAAACAGGTTCTGGACGAAGCTATGAAAGGCGATTATGGAGTAGGAGCGTATAATGTCAACAATATGGAACAGATTCAGGGAATAATGAGGGCAGCAAGTGAGACCCGATCACCCGTGATCCTTCAGGCAAGCCGGGGAGCATTGAAATACACTAACATGGCTTATATTAAATACCTGGCTGCTGCTGCAGTTGAAGATAATCCCGGTATACCAATAGTTTTACATCTTGATCATGGTAACAGCCTGGAGATCTGCAAAGAAGCCATAGCCCTGGGCTTTACATCTGTCATGATCGACGGATCTTTAAAAGAAGATTCCAAAACTCCCACCAGTTTCGAAGAGAACGTCAAGGTGACAAAAGAGGTCGTAGATTACGCTCATAAATTAGGTGTGTCAGTAGAGGGTGAGCTGGGAACACTTGGAGGGATAGAAGACGGTGTCGGTTCCGGAACAGTAAAGCTTACCGATCCGGATGAGGCAGCAAAATTTGTAAAGCTTACCGGCGTGGATGCCCTTGCCCTTGCTATCGGGACCAGCCACGGTGCGTATAAATTCAAGGCGAAGCCAACCCTGGCCATGGATATAATAAATGAAGTGGTAAAAAGGATTCCGGGATTTCCCCTGGTCATGCACGGTTCATCTTCGGTACCCGTCGAACTTATCGAAGTAATAAATAAGTACGGAGGAAAAATGGAAAAGACGATGGGTGTACCGATGGAAAGCATCAAGGAAGGAATAAAGAGAGGAATCAGAAAAATAAATGTAGATACTGACGGCAGACTGGCTATGACTGGTGCAGTCAGAAAATATCTTTCCGAGCATCCCGATGCTTTTG
>CAZFEN010000049.1:0-1735 GCA_964517765.1 uncultured Actinomycetota bacterium
CGCATTTATTTTTATTGTGCCTGTAGTGGCAGTCATAGCAATGCTTCCTATTTCTATCGGAGGTATCGGTCTGAGGGAAAACTCCCTTGTTATTATTATGGTTGCCATGGGAGTAAACAATGAGAAAGCAGCATTATGTTCCCTTATTATACTGTTTATGTTGATCATAATGGGGGTTATAGGCGGGATCACATATATTATAAGACCCTATTTTGAAGGTAAATTTAAAAGAAGAAGTACTTAAAATCCCGGAAGCAGCCTGACAAGCAGTCTCCTGATCCACACAGTAATTCTCATAAAAAACTCACCGTATTTGAAATATATGACTAAATATCCTGCAGCTTTAGTGATAGAGACTTTCCTGAAAACACGGAATCCAAATCTATTGAAACACATTGTAATTAGTTTCCTGGAAAAATCAGGAAGGTCAAGCAGCGGAACCCTTCGCGAGATATATCCCCTGGGTAGGGTCTTATTTGGATCGAAGTATCCTTTTTCTATGCAGTAATAATATAGCTCTGTTCCGGGATAAGGATAAAAAACGAAAATGCTGACCACATCAGGTTTTATTTCCAGGTTTAATTTGACAGTCTCAAGATGTTTCCTGTATGTTTCTTCGGGAAGCCCGACCATATTCAATGTCTTTACCTGAAATCCTAATTTTCTGGCCATTTCTGTAGTTTCCATGATTTGATTATTTGTCATGTTCCTTTTCAGGATATTTCGTCTCAAGTCCTCACTGCCGGATTCTATACCAAAATCGATCCTTCGTCCACCAGCAGATTTAAGATCTCTTAGCATTTCTTTGCTGCACATTTCAACCCGGCTGCTGAAAATAAAAGGTTTACCGATTTCAGTGGGATATCTTCTACAAAACTCCGTGCGAACTGTCTTATCGGGCATAAAAATATCATCGTCAAAAAAAAATTCTTTGAACTTATATTTTTTATTAAGGTAATTCAACTCATCCATTATGTGCCCGGCAGAACGGAAACGGACATAATTTCCGGACTGCATCTCACCAATACGTTTGTTTGCGCAGTATGTACACTGATATGGGCAACCTCTGCCGGTAATTATACGTATCTGACCGAGACCATATCTGTCTATGGCACTCTGAAGATTAAAAAGTTCCCTGTCTTCGAATGGAAGTTCATCTAAATCGGCAATAAACGGTCTTGTTTCATTCTTTATGATGACTCCATCTTTTCTGATCCACAGATTTTTTATTTTTTTAGGGTCTTTTCCTTGAGTCAATGCGGTTACAAGTTCCAAAAACGGGTATTCTCCTTCTCCTATGCAGATTGCATCCAGACGAGGGACATCTTCGATACAAATCGGATAACAGGTAGAGTGAGGTCCTCCACAGATAGTAAATATTCCTTCGGGGATTTTCCTGACAAGTTTTTCAACAAAATGAAATTGTTCTGTTGTCGAATAGATACCTATTACATCCGGCTTCTGTTCCTTAAGGTACTCTTCCCATTTTGCAGTGTCGGGTTCTCGTGTAAAATGAATCAGAGAGACGGATTTGAACCCATTCTTTTTAAGTACTGCTGAAAGATAGGCCAACCCGTGCTGATAATACAAAGGGCCAAATTTTTGATTTATTTCTGTGAATAAAAGAAATATCTTCATGGTTTATTTCTCAATCTTTACATTGAATTATGATTAGAAGTTGAAGATATTTAGTATCTTTTGGAAAAAATCTTTTAGATAGTTATTATAAAAACTG